>JAVHWW010000008.1:0-69158 GCA_032159235.1 Acidobacteriota bacterium | reverse complement strand
CGGTCGAACTCGCGGCGGCGCGAATGCGTGGCGAAGAGGCGGAGCCGGTGAAAGAAACAATTTATGGCTACGAATAAGAACGGAAAGAATGGAAGAAACGGCAAGCCCCTGAAAGTTATCGGCAAGCCGTTCCGCAAAGTTGACGCACGCGCCAAATGCACCGGACAAACCAAGTTTGCCGACGACATCGTGCTGCCGCGGATGCTCTTCTGCAAAATCCTGCGCTCGCACGAACCGCACGCGATTATTAAAAGCGTTGACGCTTCCAAAGCTCTACAACTTCCCGGCGTCGTGGCCGTCATCACCGGACGTGATTTACCGATTCCTTACGGCATCCTTCCCGTCAGGCAGGACGAGCTCGCGCTCTCGATAGATAAGGTTCGCTTCATCGGCGATCCCGTCGCAGCCGTCGCCGCCGTTGATGAAGACACGGCGTTCGACGCGATGAATCTGATTGAAGTCGAGTATGAGAAACTGCAAACCATCACGAGCATCGAAGAAGCGATCATGATTGAGGAGCCGCGCATACACGAGTACGGCGATGCGGGCAATGTCCACAAAAAAGTCTCCCTCGAATTCGGCGATGTGGATGAAGGCTTCGCTGAAGCAGATTTAATCCGCGAAGACATTCTCTTCTACGAAGGCAACACGCATCTGCCGATGGAGCAACACGCTGCCGTCGCACACTTCGATGCGGACAACAAGCTCACGCTCTGGAGTTCGACGCAGACGCCGCACTACGTTCATCGCGCTCTCGCCAAAACTTTAGAACTCCCGGCGAGTCACATTCGCGTCATCGCCACGCCGAACGGCGGCGGCTTCGGCGGCAAAAGCGATCCTTTCAATCACGAGATCGTCGTCTGCAAGCTCTCGATGCTGACGGGTCGCCCGGTCAAAGTTACGCTCACACGCGAGGAAGTTTTTTACTGTCATCGCGGACGCCATCCCGTTTTGATGAAGATCAAGACCGGCGTCAAAAAAGACGGCGCGATCACCGCAATGGACTTTCAGTCATTTCTCGACGGCGGCGCTTATGGCTCTTACGGCGTGGCCTCAACCTTCTACACGGGCGCTCTGCAAACCGTCACCTATAATGTCCCGCGCTACAAGTTTCGCGGCCTGCGCGCTTTCACAAATAAGCCGCCATGTGGCCCGAAGCGTGGACACGGAACGCCGCAACCGCGCTTCGCACTCGAAGTTCAGTTAGACAAGATCGCCGAAGATTTGAAGCTCGATCCGGCGTTGATGCGCTTGAAGCATCTGGTTGAGCCTTTCTCTGTCACGGCGAACTATCTACGCATCGGCAGTATGGGTTTAGGCAAGTGCATTGAAAAAATCGTCGAAGGCTCTGACTGGAAAAATAAATTTTCCAACTGGGACAGACAGAGTAGAAAACTTCCCGAAGGCAAAGGCATCGGTATCGCGTGCAGCTCGTACATCTGCGGCGCAGGGCTGCCGATCTACTGGAACAACATGCCGCACTCAGGCGTGCAACTGCGCCTTGACCGTCAGGGCGGCGTCTGCGTGCAGTGCGGCTCGATAGACATCGGTCAAGGCTCTGATTCCATCCTCGCCTACATCGTCGCTGAAATTCTCGGCATTGACCCATTCGATATTCGCGTCATCACAGCCGACACGGATTTGACGCCTGTTGATCTCGGCAGCTATTCGAGCCGCGTCACGTTGATGACGGGCAACGCCGCGATTCAGGCTGCGGAGCGCGCACGCGAGCTTTTGACGATGGCTGTCGCCGAAAAGTTGAACGTGCCGATTGAGAATCTTTCGTTCGCGGAGCGGCGCGTCTTCGATGTCGAGAATCCAGAGACGGGCGTGCCGTTCAGTGAAGCCGTCGTGCTCGCCGAAACAAAGTTCGGCACTATCGGCACGGTCGGCTCTTACACGCCGCCGCGCTCACCCGGCAAGTTCAAAGGCGCGGGCGTTGGGCCATCGCCAGCATACAGCTACTCCGCCGCCATCGCGGAAGTTGACGTTGACGCAGAGACGGGCATCGTCCGCGTCGAGCGCATCTACATCGGCCACGACATCGGAAAGTCAATCAATCCCGCGCTCGTCATGGGACAGGTCGAAGGCTCCGTTTACATGGGACTCGGCGAAGCCCTGATGGAAGAGATGACCTATCGCGCGAACCGCAACGTCGTGCATAAGTTTCCCAGCTTGCTCGAATACAAGAGTCCGACGACGCTTGAGATGTGCGATTGTATAACTTACTTAATCGAAGACGCAGACCCGAACGGCCCGTTCGGCGCGAAAGAGGTCGGACAGGGGCCGCTCCTGCCCGTCATGCCCGCAGTCGCCAACGCCGTCTATGATGCCGTCGGCGTCCGCATAGACGAAGTTCCGATCACGCCCGAAAAAGTTTTGACAGCGCTGCGCGACAAGGCCAAAGGCAGAGAAGCTCGCTTCGGCCCGAAGCGTGTGCCGAATGTGGAATGGCCTCAGCCGTTGAAGGTCTTGACGCCAGCCGAAGGCGGAGATGGTAAAGAGATACCGCGCGTGGCTGTTCATTCGTGAAATGATTGCTTTGAGATAAAGAAGGCCCAACAGTGAGATTCGAGTGGGATGATGAAAAGGCAGTCGCCAATATAGAGAAACATGGCGTTAGTTTCGGCGAGGCCACCGAGGTCTTCTACGATCCGAATGCGCTGGAGGGTGAGGATGCCGAGCACTCATTTGACGAGGCGCGTTTTTTCATCATCGGATATTCAATCAACCGTATCCTGTATGTCGTCTTCGTCGAGCGGCGCGGCGACCTAATTCGGATCATCTCTGCGCGCCCGCCGACGCCGACGGAAAGGAAGCTATATGAAGAACAAGCAAGATGAGAAATCAGAGTCTCAGCCCGAAGAGATCGAGCTGGTAGTCACGCAGGAGGACTATGAGGACGGCTTAAAGCGTGGCTGGACCGACGATGACATGCTCAAGCCGGGACGTTATAAGCTCAAGCGTGGCGGCTTCCTTGCGCGTCACCCCGAATTGAAGATCAAAGATAAAAAGACTGCTTAAGGTAGAAGTAATTGCAGAAGGCAGCGACGGCAAAGAGATGCCGCGCGTGGTTGTGCATTCGTGATTAGAAATCTAATTGAATGCAAAAGATACAACAATGATTGTGCCGAAGGGATAAGGGAATCATGATTGAGCAAAGTGGAAGCCCTCACCCGAATGCTTTGCCTAATTATGACAAGGCGGTTATCCCACGTGATAAGTTGGAGAGGTATGCGCTCAACCCCACTCATGTGTCGCGCGCATATGGCAAAAGTAGCGGAAAAGATAAAGCGCGGGTATTCAAAAGTGCGCTAGGATTCGATCAATCAAATTGGGAACTATTAAAGCAAAAGATTTTGGAAGAATTGCCTTATCACGAAGCCAATGTAGGAGAAGAAGATCAACATGGGAAAAGATATAATGTCACTTTGCCTATAACAGGCCCTAACGGCAATACTGTAAATGTGTTGACTGCTTGGATAGTTCGGCCTAATGATGATTATCCAAGTCTAACCACAACGCTCTGCTTATGATGTGGAAAGGAAGAGATCAGATATGCTAACGAAACTCAGCACGAGAAAAGCTGATGAGGGTGATGTTGTTGAGTTGACGGAAGACCTCCCTAAGTATGGTTTCTATCGTGGGCAGCGCGGAATTGTTATCTCAGGATTTGAGGGATTAGAAGAGGCTTATGATTTAGAAATGGAGGGACTAGATGGAGACTTCCTTGGCTTTGCTTACTCGGTGAAGCCAACTCAATTTACTAATCTTACAGAGAAATTCCTTGAGGAAGGATTAACTCTTTTATTCAAGGGAGGCTTCTCAGATGCGGAAAAGAAACTTAAGCTAGCTGTCGAACTGACTCCAAGAGTCAAAGGCGTTATATTAAATTCAATTCTAAAAAACTTTGGGAATATAACAACTCAGGGAGCCAACATTCATTTTTTGAGGCTCTTGTGTCGCATGTTCCCTGATTATGATTTGGCAAAAAACAACCTCGCTATTGCTTATCTGAATTACGCTGTAGAGGAAGCGAAGACTGGTGACCTTGCAAGCGCGCAAATGCATTTGCTTTACGCTGTTGGCATAGATGCATCCGCTGAAACAGTAGCTAAAATTCAGGAGAATCTTGCTGGTGTTTTAACTGTTTTAGGATTGCAAGCTCATATGAGTGGACGATATGAAGAATGCGTAGGTTTAATGAGAACAGCTTGCGCAACATATCCTAGCGAAACCACAAGACATAATCTTAGGCTGGCTCATGGGCATCTAGCTCGCTTCTACATGAAAGAGTGTAAGTACAAAGAAGCAATGGCAGTTTTTGAGGCGGCTGAAGAAATGGGATTGATACTCCCAGAATTGTTGAATGATTATGCAATAACACTCATCTTTGAAGGACATTTGGATGAAGCCGCTTATACGTTTGAGAGAGCACTTGAGTTAGGTCCAGACAATCAAATTCTTAAAGAGAATCTCGACAAGGTTCGTAAGAGTCAATCTTCAGAGACATTAGTCACTGAAGAGATAAAAACTGATTACATACCAATTCCAACAACGGAGCGCCATTATCAATTAGCTGCTTGAAGTTTTATGAAAAGTTTGGGATCAAAAGCCTATGATGAGACTCCCTAAATTCACTTACCACGTTCCGCGAGAAATCGCGGACGCGGTGAAGATAATGGGCGCTGCTGGCGCGTCAGCGCAGTTTGTCGCCGGAGGCACAGACCTCTATCCGAATATGAAGC
This sequence comes from Acidobacteriota bacterium, assembly GCA_032159235.1. GTDB lineage: Bacteria > Acidobacteriota > Blastocatellia > Pyrinomonadales > Pyrinomonadaceae > QHXM01. Next base: position 64,410 of record JAVHWW010000008.1, on the reverse strand, counting down.
GGCGGCAGCAGACGCCGAAGACTGTCATCTCCGTCACGCGCCTCAAAGAGTTGAATCAGATTACGGGCGATGGCCGAAGCGGTTTAAGAATCGGCGCATCAGTTTCGTTGACGGACATCTGCGAACATGCAGGTATCAATCATGATTATCCTTTTGTCGCAAGCGCGGCACGGACTATCTCAACGCCCATCCTGCGCAACATGGGGACGATTGGCGGCAACCTTCTGCTCGACACGCGCTGTAATTACTACGATCAGAATTACGAGTGGCGCAAGGGCATCAATTTTTGTCTGAAGAAGGACGGCGATATTTGCTGGGTCGCGCCGGGAAGCAAGAAGTGCTGGGCAGTGCAGTCGTCAGACCTCGTGCCTTTGATGGTAGCGATTGGAGCGAAAGTCAAACTCGTCTCGACGCTCGGCGAGCGGATGGTTGATGCCGCAGGACTTTACAACAACGACGGGATTGATTACCTGCGTAAACGCCCCGATGAATTGTTGACGGAGATTCACCTGCCGCCATTGAACGGCTGGCGCGCGACCTACAAGAAACTGCGTCGGCGCGGTGCGTTCGATTTTCCGGCGCTCGGCGTGGCCGCGCGGCTCGACATAGCGAAAGATGGAACGGTCAAAGATGCGAAGCTAATCTTAGGCGGCATCGCGCCCGCGCCCATCGAAGTGAAAGAGGCTGAGGCGGCGTTGATTGGTGCGCCGCTTGATGAAGAGAGAATGCAGGCGGCAGCCGAAGCGTGTTATCAGAAAGCGCGCCCGCTCGATAACACGGATTTCGTCATGAACTGGCGCAAGCAGATGGCCCGGCCTTACGTCTTGCGCGCGCTCGAAGAACTAAAAGCAGGGATGAGGGATGAGGGATGAGGGATGAACAAGCATCCCAAAATTTTTATCCCTCATCCCTCATCCCTCATCCCTTATTTTCTGCCATTCTGTTAGCCGCCGGGCACTCACGTCGCATGGGGGCATTCAAGCCTCTACTTCCCTTCGGCGAATGCTCTGTCGTTGAAGCGTGTATTAAGAATCTTCAAGCGGGTGGAATTGAGGAGATCGTTGTCGTCGTCGGTCATCGCGCAGATAAGACACGTGAGCGGCTGGCGCACGCTCGTGTTCGTTTCGCGGTTAATGCGGAAGAGGAAAGCGAGATGAGCGTTTCCATCGCGCGGGGCGTCGAACAGGTGCGGTCGAGCGCGGAGGCTGTTTTCATCGCGCTCGTGGATCAACCTGCTGTCCCGCCTGGAGTGATACGCCTTTTAATCGCGGAACGAAAACGCACGGACGCGCGGCTCGTCGTGCCGGAGTATGAAGGACGCGGCGGGCATCCGGTGTTGATTGATTTCGGCTTTCGTGAAGAGCTATTGAATCTCGACTCGCAACGAGGCTTGCGCGGGCTTTTCGAGTCGCATCAGACGGAAGTCTTGCGCGTTCCCGTTGCTTCGTCTTACGTTGTGCGCGACCTGGATACGTGGGATGATTACCGCGCGCTGTATCGAGAGGTCTTTGGAACTGAGCCGCCGGAAGTAAAGAAGGGGTAAAGGTGGAAATGGGGAAAAGGGAAAAGGGAAAGACAAAACCTTTTACCCATTTCACCCTTTAACCTTTTCCCTTTCTTCCTTGCTCTTCCTGCCAACTGTTCAGCCTTGGGCTTCATCTAAAAGCTCGTATGAATCGCCTCTCCAAACGATTCAAGCTCGCGGTGACCAGCACATTGACTGGCGGACGCAGGAGCTGAGGCGGAGGCGAGAAGGAGAACCGAAATGTTTACGAAGAGTCGCAAGGCTATTGCCGTTGCGACGTTATCAGTGATGCTGCCGCTCTCGTCTGCTGCTTTCGTGTCACGAAAGGCTGCGAGCGCGCAGAAGGCCGTCGAGTTTTCCCTGCGCTCAATTGACGGGCAGACGGTCTCATCTAATAGTTTGCACGGCGAGGTCGTGGTGCTGGCTTTCGGTGCGTCGTGGCTGCCGCTTTCGCGCAACCAGCTTCAGGGCATACGCAAGCTCGCGGACAAGTACAGCGAACAGGGCGTGGTGGTTTACTGGGTGAGCACGGATTCCGAGTCGCCGAAATCCAAGAACTATGCGACGGATGAACAGTTGCGCGCCTTCGCCAAAAAGTATGGCTTGAGCGTGACGGTGCTGCGCGATCCCGACGGCAAGATTTCGCGGCAGTTTAATATTGACCAGCTTCCGGCGATTGTGATTCTGGACAAACAAGGAAACACAGCAGGCACGCCCATCGGCGGCCTCGACCCGGAAGGCGATCTCGTCAAGCAACTCGCGCAGCCGCTTGATGACGTTCTCAAGAAACCGTAAAGCAGAATTCAGGAGTCAGAATCCAGAAGAAAAGAAGAAAAGAAGAACCGCAGAGCGTAAGAACCGAAGCTGTTAATCTGTGAAAGTGGTTTGCGGCCTTAGCATTCTGGCTTCTGACTCCTGCTTTTCCTTCAGATTTCGCTCGCCAACCTGTAAACCAGACGAATGGGCAGGCCGACAACATTCCAGTAATCGCCTCTGATCTCTTCGATGAAGAGCGCACCGCGTCCCTGCACGGCGTAAGCACCGGCTTTATCCATCGGCTCATGGCTTTTGACGTACCACTCAATCTCAACATCCGACAAATGAGCGAAACGCACCCGCGTTCTTTCGTGTGCAACCATACGCCGCTCATCGCTTCCGGCGCGCACCAGCGCAACGCCCGTCAGAACATCGTGCCACTTGCCGCTTAACAATCGCAGCATTCTCTGCGCGTCCATCTCATCGCGCGGCTTCTCTAAAATCTCAGAGTCAATCACGACCGTCGTGTCCGCGCCGAGCACCAATCCTTGCGAACATTGCTTTGCCGCCGCCATAGCCTTTTCAAGAGCCAGACGTTCGACCATCTCCTCCGCGCTCTCACCAGCGACGGGCGTTTCATCTATATCCATCGCCCTCGCTTCAAATGGCCAACCGACGGCGCGTAAAATCTCCGCGCGTCGCGGGCTACCTGAAGCAAGCCTGAGCTTTTCCATCATCATCTCTTTTCATCCCCATCCAGTAGCAAACGCTTGTAGCTCCTACTCCTTTTACATTACACTCCCACAAGATTGCAGATTGAAAACAGATTAAATCCGCAATCCGAATTCCGCAATCCGCAATCGAAACGTGGACGATCTGATCCGAACATTACCGAAGCTGCTGCGCGCTGCGGGCGAGACGGAAGAAGTTTTGGAAGCCGCCGCGCTCGCCGTCTGGCGGCGTGTCGCAGGCGAAGGCTTACGCGCACAGGCCGTGCCTTTTCGTCTCTACCGAAAAACTTTGATCGTGGCTGTTCCTGATGTCACCTGGCAAAAGCAACTTGAGAACATGAGCGGGCAACTCCTCTTTCGTCTCAATTCCCTGCTCGGCCAGGCGGTCGTGACCTACATAGAGTTTCGCATTGATCCCACAACCGTTCGCGCCGAGCGCGCTGTCATGCAAAAGCAGGAAACCAATCGCGCGGAACAGGAACAACGTGCGATGAAGTCGGTTGCAGGAGAAGTTTCAATCGCCGCCGGTGCGATTCACGATGACGATTTGCGCCGCCGCTTTCTTCTGGCCGCAGGCAGTTGCATTGACCGCCGCGAAAGCGATAATCAACCTAATTGATAGGAATATGAACGACGATGGATGAACTGATTTTTCTTGTCGAAGAAGCTCCTGAAGGCGGACTGACCGCACGCGCTCTCGGCGCTTCGATCTTCACCGAAGCCGATGATCTGGCAAGCCTGCGTGAGCAAGTGCGTGATGCTGTGCGTTGCCACTACGAAGCAGGACAAGGCCCTCGACTGATTCGACTTCACTTTGTCCGAGAAGAAGTAATTGCCGCATGAAGTTGCCGCGTGACATCTCAGGCTCAGATTTAGTCAAAGCTCTGAAGAGTCTCGGCTATGAAGTTACCAGACAATCGGGAAGCCACATTCGCCTGACCACGACAGAAGGAGGCGAACATCACGTGACGATTCCACAACACGACCCGCTGCGTGTTGGCACACTAGCTGGCATCCTGAATGATGTCACCGCGCATTTGGGATTAACTCGTGACGAGTTGGTGAGAAAGATATTCGTTAAGTAAGCTGTCAATCTGAACCCTCTGAAAGATTAGAATCATGCCAATCACAGAATCCGACATCGAAAAGATCGCGCAGCTTGCGCACCTCGAAATCACGCCCGAAGAACGCCGCGCTTTCACGCCGCAGATTGCGGAGATCGTCGCCTACGTCGAACAACTCAATGCGCTCGACACCAGCGCGGTCGAGCCGTCCACAGGCGGGCTGACGCCCGAAGGTGAGCAGACCGACTCGTCGCGCGACGATGCCGTGCAGCCCTCGCTCGGCCAACGAGTCGCGCTCGATCAGGCACCTGATCCGGCCTCCGGCCACTTCCGCGTGCCGAAAGTGCTTTGAGTCATAACTCAAGAATCGCGTAGAAGTTGACCCGCGCGCTCGTCTCTAGTTGAGACGCGCTCGCGTCGCTAAAAGAGATGCCTCTTTCCCCCAATACTCGATTAGGTCGCTATCAAATTCTCTCCTCGCTCGGCGCGGGCGGGATGGGTGAGGTCTATCTTGCCGAAGATACTAAACTTGATCGTCGGATTGCGCTCAAAATTTTGCCCGCAAATGTCGCTCAAGACGCGGAACGGATGCATCGCTTTGTGCAGGAAGCGAAGGCCGCCGCCTCGCTTAATCATCCCAACATTGCGCACATTTACGAGATCGGCGAGTCGGACGGCACGCACTTTATCGCAATGGAGTACATTGACGGCGCGACCTTACGCGAAAAGATTCACCTCGAAAAAACAGCGCTCGGAAAATTGCTTAAATATCTCGCGCAAGTTGCCGACGGACTCACCAAAGCTCACGCCGCAGGAATAGTGCATCGTGATTTGAAGCCGGACAATATCATGGTCACGCCCGAAGGCTACGCGAAGATTCTCGACTTCGGTTTAGCGAAACTCATTGAGCCGCAGAGGCCGCCAAGCCCAAACGTGGATGAGCCGAACGAAGCTGCAACCGCGATGATGCCGCAACCACTCTCCACGCCCGGCATGATTATGGGAACGGTCGGCTATATGTCGCCCGAACAAGCGCAAGGAAGAAAAGAGATAGACCAGCGATCAGACATCTTCTCCTTCGGCTGCATCCTCTTTGAAGCCGCGACCGGACAAAAAGCGTTCGCTGGCGATTCCGTCATTGATTCCCTACACAAGATCATCTACGCGCCCGCGCCTTCCGTTAAAGATTTCAACCCTGCTGCTCCACCCGATCTTCAACGCATCGTCCGCCGCTGTCTGATGAAAGAGCCGGAGAGGCGCTACCAGACGATGCGAGACGTGGCTAATGATCTGGAAGACCTGCTGCGCGAGATGGAGAGCGAGCCGGAGACGGTGCGCAACCTTGCGCCGGACATTGGCGGCTCAACAGTGGCGGCAAGCAGAGACGCACAGGCCATCACTGAAACGAAGAGTGAACCGACTGGGCGAAACAGCGAAGCGCAGGCAGCGCGTCCGACATCGGGCGCGGAGTACCTCGTTACGGAGATCAAACGTCACAAGCGCGGCGCGGTGGTCATTGTGGCGCTTGTTCTTCTCAGTATCGTCGCCGTCGTCTTCGGCATTCGCCACTTCGGTCAGACGAGCACGACGGACAAAGCAGCGATTGATTCAATCGCCGTCCTGCCCTTTGTCAATTCGAGCGGCGACAAAGACACGGAATATCTCTCGGACGGCATCACGGAGACGCTCATCAATAGCTTCACCAGGATTCCTTCGCTGCGAGTCATCGCGCGCAGCACGGCGTTTCGCTACAAAGGCAGAGATATCGAGCCGCAACAGGTCGGCAAAGAACTCAACGTGAGCGCGATCTTGACGGGCAAGGTCTTGCAGCGCGGCGAGGCGCTGAACATTCAGGTTGATTTGATTGACGCGACGAACGGCTCAGAGATTTGGGGCGAGCAGTACAACGGCAAAGCATCTGAGATTCTCGACACGCAACGGAGAATCGCGCGCGATGTCTCCGACCGCTTGCGCTTGAAGTTGACGGGCGCACAGCAACAGCAACTGACGAAAGGCAGCACAAGCAACACCGAAGCCTATCAGCTTTATTTGAAAGGGCGTTACCACTTAAACAAATCAACCGAAGAGGGATACAAAAGGAGCATTGATTATTTTCAGCAGGCAATCGCCATTGACCCGAACTACGCGCAGGCATACGCCGGAATCGCCGACGCTTACCTCCTAGCAGCAGATTGGTATCTATCCAATCGGGAAGCTAACGAGAAAGCAAAAGCGGCGGCAACGAGAGCTTTAGAAATTGACGACACGCTCGCCGAAGGTCACGTTTCGATGGGAACGGTCAGAATGTTTTATGACTGGAACTGGTCAGAAACTGAGAAGGAATTCAGGCGAGCCATTGAACTCAATCCGAATTACGCGGATGCTCACGAAATATATAGTCTCTATTTAGGGGCAGTGCAAGGGCGACACTCGGAAGCCATCGCGGAAGCAAAACAAGCCGTGCAGCTTAATCCTCTCTCGCTCAGTGCTAACGGGGCTTTAACAGATGCGTTAACCTTTGCGCGTCAATATGACCAGGCGATTGAGCAATGCCGCAAGACGATTGAGCTGGATCAGAATTTCTGGTGGGCGCATCAACAGCTGAGTGGGCTTTACGAACGAAAAGGTCAATTTCCAGAAGCCATTGCCGAACTGCAAAAAGCGAGACAATTGGATAACAACCCTCTGATACTGGCAAAACTCGCACGCGCCTATGCCCTGTCGGGAAAGAGAGCCGAAGCGCTAAAGTTGATAGACGAGTTGAAGGAACTCTCCAGGCAACGCTATGTCTCTTCGACCTTCGTGGCAGAAATCTACGCGGCTCTCGGCGAACGCGACAAGGCTTTCGAGTGGCTGGAAAAGGGTTATGACGAGCGCTCTATCGGAATGCTTTTTCTAATAAACGATCCAATCTTGGACAGCTTCCGCACAGACCCGCGCTTTCAGGATTTGCTGCGGAGAGTCGGGCTGCCGCAATAGTTCAAGCGATAACGCCCAAACGCTGGCAGTAAATCAATGGCGTCTTCCAGTCCACTCCAAACACGGTTGATTGGTTAAATTCATTTCGCGGCTTTGGTGAAATCGCGTCAACCGATTATTATCACTAGATAGAAAAAACTTTCCGGCTTCTGGCTCGCCATGAACTTTTTGGAAACAGAGATTGAAAATCTGCGCTCGAAGATTTCGGGCGGTGAGATGACCGCACGCGCCATCGTGGAATCTTCGGTTGACGCCGCAGAGAAACTCAACGAAGCACTCAACGCCTTTCTTCAGATTGATCGCGCGGGCGCGTTGCGTCGTGCAGATGAGATAGACGCGGACGGTGATTCAAAGCAGACGCTCGCAGGGATTCCCATCGCCATCAAAGACAATATCTGCGTGCGCGGGCTTGAGACCTCGTGCGGCTCGCGCATACTAGGCCCATATCACGCGCCTTACAATGCGACCGCCATCGAGCGTCTCAATGCCGCCGGAGCGGTCATCATCGGCAAGACTAACTGCGATGAGTTTGCGATGGGTTCAAGCAATGAGAACTCTGCGTTCGGGCCTGTGAGAAATCCCTGGGACACTGAGCGCGTGCCCGGCGGATCAAGCGGCGGCTCGGCGGCGGCTGTCGCATCCGGCATCGTTCCCGTCGCGCTCGGTTCAGAGACGGGCGGCTCTGTTCGTCAGCCCGCCTCGCTCTGCGGCATCGTCGGCCTCAAACCGACTTACGGGCGCATCTCTCGCTACGGTCTCGTCGCCTTCGGCTCATCGCTCGATCAGATTGGCGTCTTCGGTCGCCGCGTGCGCGATGTGGCAACCGTGCTCGGCACAATCGCCGGACGCGACGAGCATGATGCGACGACCGCAGATGTTCCCGTGCCGGATTACACGGCGCAACTATCGAGCAACATCGCAGGCGCGCGCATCGGCGTGCCGCGCGAACTTTTCGGCGAAGGATTGGACGCGGAGGTGCGTGCGAGTGTGGAGCGTGCGATTGAAGCCTACCGCGAGTTGGGCGCGGAGATTGTTGACGTTGAGTTGCCGCACGCGAAGTATTGCATCGCCGTCTATTACATCATCGCCACCGCCGAGGCGTCATCAAACCTCGCGCGCTACGACGGCGTGCGCTACGGCTTTCGCGCTGAAGAGGCGAACGAACTGCGCGCGATGTATCGCCGCACGCGCGATGAAGGATTCGGCGCTGAAGTCAAACGCCGCATCATGCTCGGCACTTACGTGCTCTCGTCAGGTTACTACGACGCTTACTATCGCAAAGCGCAACAGGTACGCACGCTCATCAAACAGGATTTTCAAAAGGCGTTTGAACACTGCGATGCTATCGCCACGCCGACCACGCCGACCGTCGCCTTCATGCTCGGCGAAAAGACGGACGACCCGCTCGCCATGTACCTGAACGACATCTATACCTGCACGGCGAATCTAGCGGGCATTCCCGGCATCTCCATCCCTTGCGGTCTCTCAAGCGAAGGCTTGCCGATAGGCTTGCAACTGATGGGAACATACTGGTCTGAACCGAATCTCTTCCGCCTGGCTCATGCTTACGAGCAGGCGCAACCGTTCACGGCGCGTCCGCGCGTCAACGCCGGAGTTTGAATGCTTTTAACCATCGGGCTGGCAGTCAAAGATTTTTTCAACTCAACGACCAAAGGAGAAGTTATTTTATGAACAGATTATTCTTCGACATGAGGCGTCTCGTGGCTCTTCTCATCACGCTGTCGGCGCTCGCCGCAAGCTCGCAAGCCGTGACGATTCACAAATCGCCTGCTGCGCCGCCGTTCAAAATCACGGCCATCAAAGCCATGCTCTTTTACGATGGCAAGGGAACTTTCTCCGACGACATCCTGACGCAGCCCCACCTCGCGCTCTGGAACACGATCATCGGCGAAGGCTCTGCCGGGAGTCCTTCCAACTCGACGCTGGTGCTGGTCGAAGTCTCAGGGCAATACGACCCGGACAAAGCCACGCTGAATCGCAAAGTTGCGTTCACGGCGACAGCCGCAAAGAAAGTCATGCTGCAAAGAATGGCTGACATCTACATCGGCAAGGACGGCAAATTTTACGCCGCTTTCTGGCTCTACGATACGGGCTGCGAACCCATCAAGCTCTCGGCGCGAATCGTCGGCCAGTCGCAACCATCGGCCATGACCAAAACGATTCCTTTCAAGTGTGGCGAGTAATTCGAGATCAACTGTTGCGGCCTGAGACAAATGACCTTCAGTAAACGTCGCTCTCTATTCGCGCTGCTCATCCTGGCGTTCATCCTTCTCGCGCTCTCGTGCACGTCTTCAGGCAAGAGGCCGGGCAGGTCGCTGCTCATCTACACGCCGCACGGCCAGGATATGCTCAAAGATTTCGTCGCGCGTTACAGGCAGGCGAATCCAGACGTTGATGTGCAATTTCTGGACATGGGATCGCGAAAGGTTCTGGAACGCCTGCGCCTTGAGCGCAATCGTCCGCAGGCTGATCTCTGGTGGGGCGCGGCGCACACGACGTTTCAGACGGCGGCGGATGAAAATCTTCTCACGCCTTATCGTCCGACGTGGGCCGATCAAGTTCCGGCGAGCGAGCGCGATGCGCAGGATCGCTGGTACGGAACATTCGAGACGCCCGAAGTTATCGTCTATAACTCCGAACTCGTCAAAGCTGAAGACGCGCCGCAGGATTGGGACGACGTGCTTGATCCGAAGTGGCGCGACAAAGTTTTAATCCGCAATCCGACGGAATCGGATTCGATGAACGTGATCTTCGGCGCGATGATCTGGCGTTTCTACAAAGACGCGAACTCACCCGCAGGCGGTTACGACTGGCTGCGGCGGCTGGACGCGAACGTGCATGAGTACACTGCTGACGGCACGTTGCTCATGCAGAAACTGGCGAGCGGCGAAGGACTCGTCAGCCTGTGGGACATGCCGGACGTGCGGCTCTATCAGGAGAAGAAGAATCTCAAACTCGCCTACGTCATTCCGAAGAGCGGCACGCCCGTCGTCACCGACGGCATCGCCATCGTGAAGGGAGCGCCGCACGAAGAAGAGGCGCGGCGCTTCTACGAATTCGTCAACACACCCGAAAGTTTGATCTACGCCGCGCACAACTACTACCGCATCCCCGCCCGCACGGATATTGACCGCGCGCAACTGCCCGCCTGGATGAACGAGCCTTTCACACGAATGCTGCTCGATTGGGAGCTGCTGCGCAAAGAGGGCAACAACTGGCTACGCTACTGGGACACGGAGATAAAGGGAAGACAAAAATAAATGCAAAATTAAAAATGTAAAATGCAAAATGGAAGTTAGGAACGAGCCTTTGGTCTTCCATTTTGCATTTCTAATTTTTAATTTTGCATTTCAAGGCATGGCTTATCGGCAGACGCATCGGCGGCGCGGCGCGCGTCCTCGTTGGCAGTCGCAGATGGAGCGATCTTGTCGGTGACGCAGATTTTCTGCGGAGTGATTTTGGCGACCGCCAGATACGAAGTTACCTTAGATGAATCTTCGGGGTTCTCGCTCGCATCAAAGCGCACGATGAGCGCGATAGGGACGAGTTTGCCATTCCTGCGCGTCACGCGCCACTCGGCCTTCTTACCTACGCTACTAAAACCGCCACTGATGACCTGCCAGAAATTCAGTGGATGCTTCTGCCCGTTCGGGCTGATGACCGTGATAGACTCGCGCGCATCGTCGTATTCAAGCCGCAAATTGTAGCCGCCGAAGCCGACACAAGCGGAGGTCGAATAGTCGTGACCGCTCTTCAACAGCTTGCAACCGGAGAGAGAACTATAGACGCTCGTAATTGAATCCGCCGAAGCCGTCAAGGCCAGAGCGAATACGGTTATTGAAGTTAAAACAAAGAATCTTCTGAGAGACATGATCGGGAAACCTTCCTTCTTAGTTGGATAATTTTCAGGAGAGCAACACTTGCTTATCACTTCAAACAGGTCAACGTCAAGATTTCGGAGCGTCTCGAACCGCTAATTGATGTAACATAGGAAACTCTTTTTTCAATTCACTTAAGGAGTCAGATCAGACTTGTCGTTTCTCTCATTGCAGAACATCTCGAAACGCTACGGTGAAACGGTGGCGGTCGCAGACCTTTCTCTCGACATCGAACGCAAAGAGTTCTTCGGACTGCTCGGTCCATCAGGCTGCGGCAAGACGACGACCTTGCGCGTGATCGCAGGGCTTGAGACGCCCGACACCGGACGCATCGAATTCGACGGGCGCGACATCACGCATCTCTCGCCCGAACGCCGCGACTTTGGCATGGTCTTTCAAAATTATGCCCTCTTCCCACACCTCAACGTCTTCGAGAATGTCGCCTTCGGCCTGCGCGCGCGCAAGCGTCCGAAACGGGAAGTCGCGGAGCGTGTCCGCGATGCGCTCGCGCTGGTTCAGCTTCCCGGCTACGAGCGTCGCGCAGTCTCTGAGCTTTCCGGCGGTCAGCAACAACGTGTCGCCATCGCGCGCGCCATCGCCATCGAACCCGCGCTTTTGCTTTTCGACGAGCCGCTGTCGAATCTTGATGTCGCGTTGCGTGAAGAGACGCGCGGCGAGTTGCGCGAGTTGGTTACGAAACTCGGCCTGACCGCCGTCTATGTCACACACGATCAGGAAGAAGCCTTCGCGCTCTGCGACCGCATCAGCGTGATGAACGAAGGGCGCGTGCTGCAAACAGGCGAGCCGCGTGAATTATACGAACGTCCCGCGCTGATTCGCGTCGCGCGTTTTCTCGGACGCAACAACTTAATCGCCGCGCGGCGACTGACTTCCAGCGACGACACGCTCGGCAAATTCAAAACGATTGACGGCGAACACATGCTCACTGTTCCCGTCGAGCGTAGTGCATTAGGGCCAATCAACAAAAACAGCACGCTCGCCATCCGTCCCGAACATCTCATTATCTCCACAGCAGCGCCGCCCGCAGAAGACGAGAACACGCTGCGCGCCATCATTCGTGAAATCAATTTCGCGGGCGCAACCACCGGCGTCAGGCTCGACGCGGGCGGCCTCACGCTCGAAGCACTTCTACTCAGCCCCGACGGTCTCGCTCTCGGAGATACCTGCGCCGTTCAACTTCCATCCAGCAAAATCACTGTTCTCGGCGCGAAAGAGTAGCGAGAGGATTGATGAAAGGTAAACGCGAAACGCAGAACGATGAACTGAAAACGAAGCTGTCATCTTCCGTTCAGCATTCATCGTTCCGCGTTCATCGTTTACCTTTCATCCCTCATCCCTCATCCCTCATCCTTGCTCTCATCGTCGTCATCGTCCTGCTCTACGGCGTCGTCTATCCGAACCTGCATGTGTTGACGGCTTCGCTTCAGGTGAACGGTGAATGGTCGCTCGCCAATTACCGCGACGCCCTGTCGCAACACACTGTGCTCGAAGCTGCTGTGACGAGTGTCGTGCTCTCGCTGCTGACGGTTGCATTGTGCGCGCTCGTCGGTGTCTCGCTGGCGTTTCTCTTCGAGCGTTTTACGTTTCCTTTGCGCGGGCTGTTCTCGACGCTGGCCGCGCTGCCGCTCGTCCTGCCGCCGCTCGTCGGGACGATTGCTTTCATCTTCCTGTGCGGCGAGTCGGGCATTCTCGCGCGCTTCGTCAAATGGTTGTTCGGCTTAAAGTCCGCGCCCTGGACTCTGCACGGCTGGATCGCGTTGCTGCTCTTTCACACCTACACGATGTATCCGTTCTTTTATGTGCTGACGGGCGCGGGGCTAAGACGCATTGACGCCGGACTCGCCGAAGCCGCGCGCAGTCTCGGAGCGCGCACATCGCAGGTACTCTTTCGCGTCGTGCTGCCGCAGTTGACGCCTTCATTGATCGCGGCTGCGCTGTTGACCTTTATGACTTCGATGGCATCGTTCAGCGCGCCACTTCTGTTCGGCGGAAATCTGCGCGTGCTGACGCTCGAAATTTACAACGCGCGGCAACGCGGCGACGCAGCGGCAGCTTTGACGGAAACTGTGATCCTCGCCGCCATCTCTCTCCTCGCGCTCATTTTTTTTCAACGCTACGAAGGCACGCGCCGCTTCGCCGCCGCCGCGATGAAAGGCGCGACCAGGAGGCGTCAACCGATCAGAAGCGGAAAGGCGCGCGTGTTCGCAACTGTCTGCGGCATCATCTTCGCAATCATTCTCGCGCTGCCTGTCCTGACGCTCGTGCTCATTAGCTTCGCGCGCAATGGGATGTGGACGACAACTTTGCCGCCTGCTTACACGTTTGAGAACTACACGCGGATTTTGACGCAATCGGATGCGAGTTCCGTTTTCGTCAACAGCCTTTTGATGGCGGGGATTGCCGCACTCTTCGCGCTCGTGTGGAGTTTCTGCGTGACGGCTGTCGTGACGAAGAAGAGAACAAGGTGGCGGCGTTTGATTTCGTTGCTGGTGCTGCTGCCCTGGGCTTTGCCGGGAACAGTCGTCGCGGTTTCAATCGCCGAAGCCTACGGGCAGGAGAATCCGTTGACCGGCTCATTCATCCTAGTCGGCACGTTCTGGATTCTGCCCGTCATCTACTTTTTGCGCTTCATGCCTCTGGTCGTGCGCGCTGTGCAAGCGAGCATTGAGCAGATGGATGTGAGTCTGGAAGAGGCCGCAGGCTCATTGGGAGCGCGTGGATGGATGCGCTTCTGGCGCGTGCGGATGCCGCTCGTGTGGCCTGGCGCAGTCGCCGGAACGCTGCTGGCTTTCGTCATCGCGCTCGGCGAGTATGTTGCCAGCATCCTGGTCTTCGTTCCCTCGAATCAACCCGTCTCAATCCGAATCGCGTCGGAGATGCGCGACCTCCACTTAGGCACCGCCGCAGCGTATGGCGTCCTGTTGATTTGCCTGATTGCCGCCGCGATGCTCGTCGCCGGAAGGTTGGAAAAAGATAGGGGAAGAGGGTAAAAGGTCAAATGGGGAAAGGGTTAAATGGAGGCTAACGCGCTTGCATTCCCTTTCACCTCTTCTCCATTTGACCCTTTCCCCTTAGCTCTTAAGATTTGAACTTATCCTTGTTCTGTTCCTGAATCTTATCTGCTCGGGTTGCGAGGTCGGTCCATTCCTGCTGCAACTTCTCGACACGCTCTTTAATCGGGGCGAACCTGGCATCGAGCGCGGCGTTATCTTGAACTGAAGGGTCCATGAAAGCCTTAGGTAAGTCTTTTAAGACTTCCAGATGCTCGGCGTGTTTGCTGAACTCCTGCGATTTAAGAGAGAGATATTCCTTGAGCGGCGCATCAAGATTCGTCTTACTGCCCTCATCAAATTTTGTTGCCCCTTCACGAAGTTTTGCAATCGCCTTATCCAATAAATCAATGGCCTCTTGCGCTGTGCCTTTCAGCTCATCGCGGTTAGCAGGGAAGTTAGCACGGCCTTCGCCTAATTTAGTGAGTTGGGCATCGGCGTCCTGCGCGAGCTTCTCGCCATCTTTGACGGCAGCGTTACCTTCGTCAATGAATTTGTTGGCTTTAGTCGTCGCGCATGAGGTGGCGAAGGCGGTCAGCGCTAAGATAATAAGCAGTGAATAGAATTTCTTTCGGGGATTCATAAAAATTCTCCTGTCTGGATTCGCGGTTAAATTCGAGTGCCAGAATATAGCATGATTCTCGCTGAGACTGTATATTGGAGCGACCAAGGTAAAATGCCGGAGCGACAGAGACTTTATGGCAATCTTCAGTTGTCTCAAGTGGCCTGAGATGCGCGCCGTCACGCTCAAACTGATCGAGCGAATGCACGAAGGGCACGCGCGCGGCCAGTTCGCAATTCCCGTGGTGGATTTCGTGCGTGTCTTCGCGCCCGGAGCAGAGGAGTCTGAACTGGCGAAGGTCGCCGAGCGCGGCGAGATTCACTTCACAGCCGACGCGGATCAAGGCGGGACGTTTCAACTAGCCGAAGGGCCGCGTGCGACATTTGAGCTTGGACGCGAGGGACTCGTCATGCGCGTGCCTGAACGCATGAGCGGCCACTACGAGATTCGCCCTGCGGCCTTTCACATTGATTTCCAGAGCGGCGAAGAGTTGGAAGGCTGCAAGCGTGTCTTGATGTTGATCTGCAATCGCGTCTTGAGCGTGGATGTTTCTTCCGAACGAGTTGACGTACACTTGCCGAGTAAATTGTTTGACCTCTGTGTGGAGTTTGAATGAAAAGCGGAATCCAGAATCAAGAATCCAGAATCCAGAAGAGCTTGACGAACGCGCGGCGTGAGATGCGCGCGTGGATGGTGTTCGTCCTCTTCGCGTTGTTGGCTGTCGTGGTGCTTGCGAATGAGCCGCAGCGTGTTGCGCAGGCGAACGCCGTCGAGACGAATGCGACGGAGTTGTACCAGTCGCTGCTCGACCTACAGAATCCCTGGACGGTGATGTGCGTCGCCGCGCACCCGGACGACGAAGACGGCACATCGCTCATCATGCTGCGTCGCAAGTACGGCGTTCACACCGTCTCCGTCTTTTCAACTTTCGGTGAAGGCGGGCAGAACGATGTCGGGCCGGAACTCTACGAAGAGTTGGGCGCGATTCGTGCGCGTGAGACTGAAGAGGCCGCGCAGGTTCAAGGCTCTGAGCCTTACTTCTTGGGCTTGCGCGATTTCGGTTTCTCAAAGTCCGCCGATGAAGCGTTTCGCATCTGGGGACATGATGAAGCGTTGCGCCGGATGGTTCTCAAGATTCGCCAACTCCGCCCGGATGTCATCATCACCAATCACGATACCGTCACAGGTCACGGCCATCATCAGGCAACAGGCCGCCTCGTCCTCGAAGCCTTCGACGCCGCCGCCGACCCGCAACGCTTTCCCGAACAACTGAAGGGCGATGTGACTGTGTGGCAGGTGCAACGTCTCTTCGTCCGCTTCCAGTTTGAAGGCTCAGGAAGCCGTGCCGCCGAAGAGGAAGCGCAACGCACAGGCACAATCGTCTCCGTCAATCCGAACGAGCGCGACGCAATTCGCGGCACAACCTACGCAGAGCAGGCATTACAAGCCCTGCAACATCACGCGACGCAAGGCCCCTGGCCGAAGACGCTCCCGCCGGGAGGTCGTCCCGTTGTTCGCTATCGCCTAGCGCTCTCCGCGAAGAACGCCGCGCCGCTTCCCGCAAACGCACAGACGTTTCTCGATGGCCTGCAACTTCCCGGAAATATCGCGGACAAACTTTCGCCGCAAGCGGCGAAAGCGCTGCTTCCGTTAGCCTCCCCGAATCAACATCAAAGCGTCTTCAGCGCGCTCGCCGCCGCACGCAAAGCTGGACTGTTCACTACGCCATCAGCGACAGAAGACATGCCTCGCTTTCATCTGATGAACGAACGCCTCAATCACGCGCTCACCATCGCAAGCGGCATCACAACGACGCTCACGCCGCAGAACAACGTGCTCATTCCCGGCACGACCACGAAATTCACTCTCAGGATTTCAAACAACGGCGACAGCGCCGCGCGCATTCAGAGCCTCAATCTTCGCGGCCTGCGACAATCCGGCAAAGCAAATTTCCCACGCACTCTCGCGGCAGGCGAAACCATCAACATCGAACTTGAAAACGCCACGCCGAAAACGGCGAACATCAACGTCCCACACGCAGAGCATCTTTACGACGGCAAACTCTTCGGCGAAGAACTCGCGGCAAGCGTCAACGTCGAGCGTGACGGAGTAACTTATCCTGTCGAGACAATGACGCGCATTGATGTTGCGCCTGCTGTCGAGATAACGAGCGTTACGCCCTCTCCTTTTGTCGTAACTCCAGCAACAATCAATCAGTCAACTACTTTCGCCCTACACATTATCAACCATCAGCAGGAGTCCTTCAACGGACGAGTTATTGCAGGCCATCCAGTAAATCATGCAGGGACTTTTGGGTCTTCTTTCACTCTTCTTCCGCAAGCTACACGGGATGAAACTCTTAGTTTTGATGTTCCTTTCTCTGGATCAATCAAGCAAGGGTTGATGAAACCCGTGTATGACCAAGTAACTTTTTTAGTAACGAGCGGTGACCTGACTAGAGGAGTTACACAACGAACCGTTCGAGCCATCTACAGCAATGCCATTGTTGCTCCCAATCTTCACGTTGGCTACATACGCAGTTTCGACGATACATTGCGAAACTCGCTTGCTGCGCTTGGCGTCGAAGCGAAAGAGTTGACGGTTGACGATGTGCGCGCGGGCGACTTGAGCAAATATCAGGCGATCATCATAGACAATCGCGGCTATCAGGCTCATCCCGAACTCGTCGCAGCGAATCAGCGCCTGCTCGATTACGTTCACGCGGGCGGGACGCTCATCGTCTTCTATCACAAAACGAACGAGTGGAATCCAGACCCGCAACGCAATCGCCCGCAGCTTGCGCCTTACCCGATCATTCTCGGCAACTCTCGCGTCACGGACGAGAACGCGCACGTCGAGTTCACCGAAAGCGCGCATCCGCTCCTCAATTATCCGAACAAGCTCACGCAGGAAGATTTCGCGGGCTGGATTCAGGAGCGCGGCCTTTATTATCCGCAAACATGGGACTCACACTACAGCGCGCCCTTTGCCATGAGCGATGCAGGCGAACAACCCTTGCGCGGCGGTCTACTCGCGGCTGAATACGGAAGCGGCCACTACATCTACACGAGTATGGTCTGGTACAGACAACTCCGTGCGGGCGTGCCCGGCGCATACCGGATGCTCGCCAACATGATTAGCTTTGGCCGTCAATAGACAGATTAAATGGGTAAAAGGTTAAAAGGGGAAATGGGTAAAGGGAGAAAGACGTTCGCTCTTCCCTTTACCCATTTCCCCTTTTAACCCTTTCCCCTCTTCTTTTAATTGAGCACGCGCGCAATCACGCATTTCAAATAGTGAGTCTCCGGCATCCCGAAGAGGATGGGATGATCGCTCGCTTGCATTCGCTTCTCGACAAGTTGGACGCGACGGCGTGCATCTCTCGCGGCGTCGGCGATGATCTCAAGAAACATCTGCTCGGAGATATGATAAGAGCAGGTGCAGGTGACGAGCACGCCGCCCGTGTTGAGTAGTTTGAGCGCGCGCAGGTTGATCTCTTTGTAACCGCGCGTGGCTGGGCGAACGCTGGCGCGGTTCTTGGCGAACGCTGGCGGGTCGAGCACGATGGTGTCGAAGCGTTCGCCCGCCGCTTCCATCTCGCGCAGCGCATCGAAGACATTGGCCTCCCGAAATTCAACATTGCGCCCGTCATTCAATTCCGCGTTACGTTGCGCCGCTCTGATCGCGTCGGCTGAGATGTCAAAGCCTAAAACGCTCTCGCAAGCGGGCGCTAGATGCAGCGCGAACGCGCCGTTGAAGGTGAAGCAATCGAGGGCACGCCCCTGAGCGAGTTTGCGCGCCGCCAGACGGTTCTCGCGTTGGTCTAAAAACGAGCCGGTCTTCTGTCCGCCGAGAGGTTGGACTAGAAAGCGCACGCCGTGCTGCATAATTTCGAGTTCGCTGGGCGCGTCGCCGTAAACAACCCTGGCGCGCATCTCCAATCCTTCAAGCTCACGCACTCGCACGTCGTTGCGCTCGATAATGGCGCGCGGACTGTGCTCTTCGACCAGCAACTCGACGAGCATCTCTTTCAACGCATCCGTCGCTTGCGAGAGCGTTTGCAAGACGAGCACGTCGTCATAGACATCTACAATCAACGAAGGCAGCAGATCGCCTTCAGAATAAACCAGACGATAGGCATTTGCGTCCGGCGCGATTCCTTCTCTCCGTCGCGCGGCGGCACGCAATCGCGTGCGCCACCATTCACGGTCAATCTGCTCGTCGTTGAGCGTCAGCAGGCGCAGAGAAATTTCCGAGCGCGAGGAGTAGAGAGCCTGGCCGACGAACCGCCCGCGCTCGTCGCGCACGCTGACAATCGTGCCGCCCGTGATCTCTTCAGCGTTGCGCACGTCGCTACGATAAATCCACAAGTGTCCGGCGCGTGCGCGCTCCGCTCCGCGTTGTGTGATAATAGCGCTCTGTTTCATTGTGGCTATTAAATCAGAAAACGAAACGAGAGAGCTAATCCGCAGCAGACCCTTTCGTCAGCACCCTTGCGCGAAACACTTTTGCGGAGCAACTTGAATGAGACCGGACTCGATTAAAAACATTCTCTTCGACCTCGACGGAACATTGACAGACCCCGAAGCGGGAATCACACGCTGTCTGCAATATGCTCTGGATGGGATGGGCGTGCCGTGTCCGGCCATCGCAGAGCTTCACGTTTACATCGGGCCTCCAATCCGCAACGCCCTCGCAGAAATCATGGGGACGACGGATGAAGCATTGATCGAAGAGGCGCTTAGATTATACCGAGTGAGATTCGCCGAGACCGGCCTCTTCGAGAACGAAGTTTTCGGGGGCGTGCCGGAGATGCTTGAAGCTCTCCGCGCTTCATCACGGAGACTCTTCGTCGCAACGTCAAAGCCACAGGTATTCACTGAAAGAATTCTGGATCACTTCGGGCTGACAAACTATTTTGAAGGCATCTATGGGAGCGAGTTGAATGGCAAGCTGGATCATAAGGTTGAGTTGATTCGGCATGTTTTATCGAGCGCGTCTCTCCAGCCCGAAGAAACCCTGATGATTGGCGACCGCATGTATGACATCTGCGGAGCGAAAGAGAATCGCTGTTTTTCGCTCGGCGTGACTTATGGCTACGGCTCGGAAGAGGAATTAAGAAGCGCCGGTGCTGATCTCGTTTGCGATAGCCCGCAGGAAATAGCCGCTCACTTCTTGCCGTCACACTCTACGAAAGAGAGCGCACGCGCGTCTTGAATCAGACTGCGCAAAGATATAACCTTGCGCTAGATTTCTCAGCAGACACCAAGTTCTTTGAATAATTCTCGACCAGAGGAGGACTATCTCGTTGGATTAGTCTTTCGTCTTCCATTTTGCATTTTACATTTTTAATTTTTCATTGCTTTATGCCGCGTGGTGTAGTCTTTCGAGAAACTGCAAGTTCAGCACGCGCGGCTGCTCTGTGTCATAAACCTCAAGGCACTCGACGAGTTTCTCGACGACCGCCGCATCGAACTGAATGCCTGCGGAGGCACGCAGTCTCTCGATAGCTGTCGCCTGCGATAAACGTCGTCGGTAAGGACGGTCAGAGGTCATCGCATCGTAGGCGTCTGCGACCGTGACGATGCGTGTGACGAGTGGAATCTCGGTGCCTTTCAATCCATCTGGATAGCCGCCGCCATTCCACCATTCATGATGATGCTTGACAATGGCGCGCACCATCTCCATGTGCGGCACGCCTGCCAGAGCCTGCTCGCCATAATGAACGTGCTGACGCATAATCAGTAGCTCTTCCGGCGTCAGGCAAGCCTGCTTGCAGAGAATACATTCGGGCACCCCGATCTTGCCGATGTCGTGCAGGAGCGCGCCGAGCTTGACGTGCATAATTTCCGTCTCGGTCAGGTTGAAGCGCCGCGCCAGACTCTCGGCCAGGTCGGCAGTCATGTTAGAGTGCTCGCCTGTGTAGTTGTCCTTGACGGCCAGCAGAGAGATCAACGCGCGAACGGTTGAAACGAAAGACTGTCGCGCTTCCATCTCCAGAGTTAGATTGCGCTCTTTGATTTGCGCCGTGATGAGTACGTTATCAATCACGTTCAAGAGTTCGTGATGACCGAACGGTTTGCAGAGATAGGCCGCCATTCCCAGTTCCAGCAACTCGCGCTGTTCATCATGATTATCGTGCTTGGCGGTGAGCATCACGACCGGCGTGCGGCGTAAACGCTCGTCGTCGCTCGTGGCGAGTGTGACGAATACTTCTTTCCCACTGATGCCGGGCATCATATAATCAAGCAGGATGAGATTCGGGTACAGTTCGCGTGCCAGGCGCAGCCCGTCGCTTCCGTTAGCCGCGCCGATAAATTCGTAACCCGCGCGTTCCAGACTGACGCGACCGAGCCGGCGTAGTTCCGGGTCGTCATCCACGAAGAGCACCAGTCTGCTATTATCAAGATATTGCTCTGACATTGTCGGTTCCCCCTAAGATCGTTCAGTCGAAAATTCAGAGAGCTATCCGCTCTTCATTTACGAGGTGTGTCACACGCGATCTACTAACAATTCAAGCAGCAACGCTGCGGGGCAAAAATCGAGGAGTAAGTCAGCGCGACGCCTTTCGCGCTCGCTGCGAGAGAGTTGTGGTACTGAAAACTATCGGCTTTCAGTTGTCAGACGTTACCTGGTAGTGCTCGTCAAGATGTTATAACTAAATGGCTGAAAATTTATATTTTCATTCGATTGCATTTTAATTGCATTGGAAACTATGATCGAGCGTACATTTTGATGCGCCCCGTCAAGAGAGAATAAACGTGATACCAGAAATCAAACAACGACTGCAAGCGGAACTGGATGAGCTTGAATCAGAGTTGCGCGTCCATCTTCCAAAAGAGATTAAGCGTGCGCTGGAATTTGGCGACCTGCGCGAGAACGCCGAGTATCGCGCGGCGCTCGACCGCCAGAATATGGTCAAGGCGCGGATCGTCGAGTTGCGCCAGCGCATCAGCGAGATCGCTTCGATAGATTTGTCGAGAGTGCCGCGCGACCGTGCGGGCTACGGCTCAACGCTCGTCCTCTACGACCCGGAGCGCGACGAGGAGTTGACCTATCGTCTCGTCACGCCCGAAGAGAGCGACCCGCAGGCTGGCCTGATCTCCACCGTCTCGCCGGTCGGCAAGAGTCTGATGGGCAAAGAAGAGGGCGACGAGGTGGCCGTGCGGACTCCCGCCGGAGCGCGCCGCTTTGAGATTAAACGGTTGACAACAATACATGACGAAATAAGTGAACAGTGAAAAGTGAATAGTGAACAGTGAATAGTGAACAGTGAACAGTGGAAGAAGGTTTTTTAACTATTCACTTTTCACTGTTCACTATTCACTGCTTTTCTTGACAAGCCATTCAGCGCGTTTCTATGATGCGTTGTTTGTGTTTTGGTGAAGAGCAGAGCTTTTCACTCTGGTGGTTAGAGAAGAAGGATCAGAGAAAAGTGTTTGGGTCAAGCATCGGACGCGGCGCGCAGAGAATTATCAGGGCAATAGTGCGCTGGCTGGCATCTGGCCGGGTCAACCCGAACGTGCTGACCATTATCGGCGTTTCCATCAACGTCGGCTGCGGACTGCTCTTCGGCCTCGGCCATTTCTTCTGGGCCGGAATCATCCTGATCGTCGCCAATCTGTTTGACATGCTCGACGGACAGGTCGCGCGTCTGTCGGGTCGCGTGACACGCTTCGGCGGATTCCTGGATTCATCGCTCGACCGTCTCTCCGATATGGTCGTCTTCATCGGCCTGATGATCTTCTACGCGCGCGACACCGAGTTTCATTCGACGCTCAACGTCTTTCTGACCGGCGCAGCTTTGATGGGTTCGGTGATGGTCAGCTACACGAGCGCGCGTGCGGAGAGTCTGATTCCGAAGTGCGATGTCGGATTCCTGCGCCGTCCTGAGCGCGTAGTTCTTTTAATCATCGGCGCGCTCTCGACGCATCCCGCTTCGCAAAATCCGTTCTTAAATCGGATGCCTGCGGTGCTCTGGATTCTGGCGGTCGGTTCTTACTGGACTTTCGCGCACCGCATGTACCACACGTGGCGCGAGGTCAACAAAGCCGATGCTTTTGCTTTGAAAAATGCGGCGGCGGTCGCGGCCAGAAACGCTGCCACATCGAACGCGAGTTCGGAGCGACGACCTGAGCCGGACTTTGCACGCAATGCCGGCGCGACACGATAGCCAGGCGGGAGGCGTTTGAGTTTTGAGTTATGAGTTTTGAGTTATAAGTTAAAAGATAGGAATTCAAAACTCAAAACTCCTTAGCTATCAGCTAACTCAAAACTCATAACTCAAAACTTATATGACTGTTTGTCCCTGCTGCGGTTTCAAGTTTGAAGGCGACCTCCAGCGCGATGGCTGCAAGTCTTGCGGCGCCCGCGCTGTCGGACCTCCGCTTTCAAGGCCCGCACACGAGTTGCCGTTTTACGGTCGCGCGCTGTTTGTCGGCGCGCTCGGCGGCATAATGCTCATCACGTTTCTCACCAGCACTATCATTGCGCTCTTCGAGCACGCTCCTGTTTCATTACATTTCTGGTCTCTCGTCTCTGCCGCCGAGACAGCCGCGTGGCGTTTGAAATGGATCGCGTTGCCCGCGACTCTCCTGACGCTCTGGGCCAGTTCACTAATCTGCGCGAGCATTCGGCGCGATCCGAAGCGCTTTGCCGGAAGCCGTATCGCTCATACCGGGCTGACTGCCGCCGCGCTCGTCACCGTGCTGATCGCCACCTTCATCGGCATCACCATCCCGGAGCGCCTGCGCCAACGCCAGCTTGGTCTTGAAGCTGCCACCTCCGCACGGCTCTATACGATTCACCGTGCGTTTCTTGAATACCGCGCGCTTTATAGAGGTTATCCCGCAACGCCTGATGATCTACGCCAGGCTCTCGCAAGCAAAGCTATTGCTGACCCCGACGGCTCAATCGCCGCCGCGCTGGTCGGCATTGACGCGAGCGCCTACAATCCCGGCGCTTATCTCGCCTCGCTCTCCAAAAAGAAGCCGCGCTCGCTGCGTGGCTCTGCCTTGCGCAACGCTTCCCTGCGCTCGATAGATGATTCATCCGGTGGCGGAATTGCCTTCACCAAATATGAGTTGCATCTGCCTGGTCCAGATAAAAAGTTGGGCACTGATGATGACTGGATTATGCGCGACGGCGTCATCATCAAGCCCGTTGCAACCGAAGAACAACCGACGCAGTCTGCGGATACTTCAGGCAATCCGTAAGAGAACCGCCCATCATGCCCCTCTCAAATATGTTCCGAAGAAAAAAGGTTGATGCGGAAGCCGAGCGCCGCGCACGCCTGCTTAGTTCAGGGCGCATCGCGGACGGCGTCATCGTGGACACCGGCAACGACGACGCGGGCGCCATCAGACAAATTTATTACAGCTACGAAGTGAGCGGCGTCGAGTACGAATCATCGCAATTGCTCGACAACGACCAGCGCCAACGCGAAATGAACTATGCTCCCGGCGCCAGCGTCACCATCCGCTACGACCCGCGTCAACCGGGAAATTCAATAGTCGTGTAAAGGCGGAATCCAGAATCCAGAATGATAAGGCGGAAACCGCTTCAACAGATTCTGTTTTTCTTTTCTTCTGGATTCTGAATTCTGGATTCTGAATTCTGTTTTCATGTTTCGTAAAATTCTGATTGCCAATCGTGGTGAGATCGCCGTGCGCGTTATTCGCGCGTGTCGTGATCTTGACATCTCGCCCGTCGCCGTCTTCTCCGAAGCGGACGCGGACGCGCTGCATGTGCGCTTCGCGGACGAAGCCTACGCGATTGGTTCTGCGCCGTCCGTCGAAAGCTATCTGCGAATCGAGCGCATTATTGATGCCGCCAAGAGAAGCGGCGCGGAAGCGATTCATCCGGGCTACGGCTTTCTGGCGGAGAACGCAGACTTCGCGGAGGCCGTCAACGATGCGGGCTTGACCTTCATCGGGCCGACTGCTGAAGCCATGCGTTTGATGGGCACGAAGACGACCGCGCGCCGCATCAGTGTCGAAGCCGGAGTAGCGGTCGTTCCCGGCACGACCGATCCGCTCTCATCGCTTGATGAAGCGCGCGAGATAGCGGCACGCTTCGGCTATCCCGTGATGCTCAAAGCCTCTGCGGGCGGCGGCGGCAAAGGAATGCGGCTCGTCGCTAACGCAGCAGAGTTGCCATCAGCCTTCGAGACGGCGCAAGCGGAAGCGGCTGCGGCTTTTGGCAACCCGGAGGTCTATCTTGAGAAGGCCATTGAGCGCCCGCGCCACATCGAAATCCAAATCTTCGCAGACACACACGGCAACTACGTTCACTTAGGCGAGCGCGAATGTTCCATTCAACGTCGTCATCAGAAAGTGATTGAGGAATGCCCGTCGCCGATTAACGATGTGGACTTGCGTGAGCGGATGGGCGCGGCGGCCATCAACGCTGCGCGCGCAGTTGATTACACGGGCGCAGGCACGGTTGAGTTTCTCGTCGCAGACGCGACGCGCGAGTTCTACTTTCTTGAGATGAACACGCGCCTGCAAGTCGAGCATCCCGTCACCGAACTCGTCACCGGCATTGACCTCGTGCGCGAACAGATCAGAGTTGCGATGGGCGAGCCGCTCTCCTTCAGCCAAGCGGATGTTGAATGGCATGGACACGCCATCGAATGCCGCGTCTATGCAGAGAATCCTGAAAACAATTTCTTGCCGTCGCCCGGTCGCATCACGCACTTGCGCGTCCCGTCAGGCCCGTGCATCCGTGACGATAGCGGCATCGTCGCAGGCACGGAAGTCTCAATCTACTACGACCCGATGATCTCCAAACTCGCCGCGTGGGGGCGCACGCGCCACGAAGCGATTGATCGCCTGCGTCGTGCGCTCGACGAATACATGGTCGGCGGAATTAAGACCACGCTGCCCTTCTTCCGCGAGATCGTCCGCGACGCGGAGTTCATCGCAGGCCGCCTCGACACAGGCTTTATCTCTCGCTTCTTTGCGCGGCGCGAGGCAATGCTGAACGCACAATCTTCGACAGAAGAGACTGACGAGACCGAGATGAAGCGGCGCGACATGGCTCTCATCGCCGCCGCGCTCGATTACATGCAGACGCAAAGCCGGGCATCATCCAATCATCAACCGCGCGAGCAGGAGCAGAGCCAGTGGCGTCTGTCGGGACGCGCGGCGTTGCACCGGAGATTTTAGAGAAAGGCAGAATCCAGAATTCAGAATTCAGAAGAACAGAAAGACCGCAGAGCGGAAGAACCGAATCTATCAAATCTGTGAAAGTGGTCTCCGCCTTATATTCTGGATTCTGAATTCCGTTTTTCTTCTGACTCCTGACTTCTGATTTTATGAAATTGACCGCAGACATTTCCGGTGAGAAGCACGAACTCGACATCAAGCATGAAGGGTCGCGTGTCATCGCCGTGATTGACGGACGCGGCTATGAACTCGAAGCGCGCTTTATTCACCCAGGCAGCTATCTTTTGCTGGTGGATGGTCACGTCTATGAGTGTCATGTGGATCACGTCGAAGCCAGGCGCGAGGCTTTGGAAGTCACGGTTGGCAATCGCTCTTACGCCGTCACGCTCACCGACCCGAAGCGCTTGCGCAGCACACAGAGTTCCAGCGCTCAGGCAGACGGCACAGCACAGATCACTGCGCCGATGCCGGGCAAGGTCGTGCGCGTGCTTGTTGAAGCTGGCGCGGAGGTTGAAGCTGGCGCAGGCATCGTCGTCGTCGAAGCGATGAAGATGCAGAATGAGATGAAGTCGCCGAAGGCCGGAAGGGTGACGAGCATTAACGTCAGTGCGGGCGCAACCGTCAACGCTGGCGATGTGCTGGCAATAGTGGAATAAGGGATGAGGGATGAGGGATGAGGGATGAAGAGCGACGCGGGGACGCGGAGACACGGAGACGCGGGGAGACGGAAAGAATCGCCGCGTTGCCGCGTCGCCCACTCGCCGCGTCTCTTCATTCATCCCTCCGCCCTCATCCCTCATCCCTTCGTATTCTCCTCTGGGACATTGACGGCACATTGTTGCGTTCGGCGCGCACCGATGCGTTTAAGGATTACACCGTGCCGATGTTGGAAAGTGTCTTCGGGACGGCGGGACGATTGCCTGAGATGAGAGTCTCCGGCATGACGGACTTGCAGATTGTCGCTGAGGCTCTACGCGACGAAGGATTCACGCATGAGCAGATACGCGAGCGCGTTGACGACCTACGCACACGCTACATGCAGGAGATGGAACGCGCCACGCGCAACGACAGCAAGCTCTTCTATCTGCTGCCGGGCGTGCGCGAAGTCCTGGCAGCGACTTCATCTCACCCGCGCTATCACAACGCTCTGTTGACAGGCAACATCGAGCCTGCCGCGCACCTGAAGATGCGGCTGGTCGGCCTCTCAGAATTCTTTAGCTTGCCGGGCGCATTCGGTGATGAGTCGCACGACCGCCGTGATCTGCCTGCGCTGGCCGCCGCACGCATCAACGCGCATCTCAATCTGGAACTGAAGCCATCACAGTTCATCATCATCGGTGATACGCCTAACGACATCGCCTGCGCGCGTCACTTCGGTGCACAGGCCGTTGCCGTCGCAACCAGTCGCATGTACAGCGCAGATGATCTCGTGCTTTGCGACCCGGACGCGATCCTGCCTGATCTTTCAGATGTTGAGTTAGTGCTGCGTGCGTTTGATCGGCTGTGAGTTCAGTTTTATGAAATGCGAAGCACGATTGCGAGGGCATCCGCTATCCCTTGCATGACAGGGTTGGAAAGTCTGCCCACAAATCGAATGAATCTTGCCTGTGAAACTGAGCGCACCTGAAAAGCGTCTGCGGCTGAAGGCTTATCGAGATTGTTTTCTGCATCAGGTTCTAACCGCACCATCCAGGGCGCGATGGCATATCGCTCTTTCCATTCGGTGACCGGAACAACTACTTTCAAAGGGAGAACCCCGATAGCATCGTCGCTGACCACGACAGCCGGACGTGTTTTCTTAATCTCAGCGCCAACCGTTGGGTCTAAATTGATGAGCCAGATTTCACCTCTACGCATGACGAAAGTCCTCGCCGTCAAGCGACGTGAAGGCCGTCAGCTCATTGTTTGAGGTGTAATCCGGCAGCAATGCTTCGGCAGCTTGCGCGAGTTGCTGGTTTGTCTCCTCAAGTGGACTCAGGGTCTGTTGCCCAAGCTCTTCACGAATCAAGCGCGTGGCAGTCTCGATCACCGCCAAACGTTCGGCATTGTTTAGACGTTTGAGTTCGTCCAAAATATCTGTGGCAGTCATACGCTCTCCGATCTAAATCTCAGCGGCTCTATTAAGATCGCCGACGAGTTTCCCAAGATAATTTAGCACATCAGTTTATCTGTTCAACTCCGGTGGAAACCCTTTTCAATGTCGCGCATCGTCAGGCGAAGAATCACTGGACGACCGTGCGGGCAGGTCGTCGGTGAAGATGTCATCAAGAGACGATCAATCAGCCAGCGCATCTTTTCCACTGCTAACGGCGTGTTGATTTTGATGGCGGCGTGACAGGCGAGCGAGGCGGCGATGTCGTCTCGCAGTGTGGCACGAGCCGCGCCGCGTTTCTCCGCATCAACAGTCTCCAGGATTTCCGCGAGCATGTTACGCGCTTCACCTGCGGGCAAATCTGCGGGCACAGCCTTAATCGCCACCGTGCGACCCGACAGGCGCATCAATCCGAAGCCGTAAGCCTCTAGCTCAGAAGCCACAATGTCGAAGGCGGCGGCCTGCGCGGGCGTCAGATCAAATGTTTCCGGCATCAACAGATGCTGCGATTCGGCGGCGCGCGCTCCTTCCATCGCGCGATACTTGTCGAAGAGGATGCGCTCGTGCGCGACGTGCTGGTCAATCAAGAGCAAGCCCTCGTCATCTGTGGCGATGATGAAACTCTCTTCAAGCTGTCCGAGCGGGCGAATGTTCGTCGAGACGGATTCAAGCGGAACTTCACGCACGAGATTGGCGGCGGAGGCGATTGGCGGCAACGCGCTTTCAGAGCGCGTAGTCGTGCGCGCTTGCTGTTCTTCACTGATGCCTTCGTTGATGACAGGCGCGTTTGCCTGCGTTCCTTCTGTTTTGAATTGCAGAAGCGTTCCCGCCGCGCTCTCTGCGACCGTCTCCGATTCAGGCGACGCTGATTGCGCGTGACGCATGATGGCGTCTAAGCCACGCGCGGTGTTCGCTTTCGATGATAGCGGTTGCTTCAAATCTTCAGAGAACGACTCATCTTCCGGCGGCGTGAAACCGAACTCAATGCTTCCCTGTCGTGATGGCGGAACAAGCTCGCGCGTCACTTGCGAGAGACTGCTTTCGGTGAATGAAGCTGCCTCATCATCTGCGGCGGTCTTGAGTTGCGAAGCATCCTCGCTTGAATCAAAGGTGTGGCTTTCGTTGCTCTGCGACTCGTCGCGCGACGGCGAGACAGTCTCATAAACGGCTTCGATGCCGCGCGCGTAGCCTGCGCTCGCCAGCGACTGACGCACGGCTTCGCGCACGGCGTCGGCGACGGCAGCCGCGCGGCGAAACCGCACTTCCGTCTTGGCCGGATGCACGTTGACATCAACCTCTTCGAGCGGCACTTCGAGAAACAACAACGCCGCCGGATAAACTCCAAGTGGAAGAATTGAGCGGTAGCCTTCCGAGAGCGCGCGACCAATGAGACGGTCGCGGACGTAGCGCCCGTTGATGAAGAGATACTGCGCATCGCGCGACGTGCGCCGCTCGCGCGGGGCGGAGACGTAGCCGCGCACGCGCGCCACCTGAGCGAGTCCGCCGTCAACTTCCAACAGATTATCGAGAAACTCCGCGCCGAAGATTTGATACGCGCGCTCTCGTAAAGCGGTAGCGGGCGCGGCGCGCAAAGTCTCACGCCCGTTGTTCGTCAGTGTGAAAGCGATTTCAGGATGAGCCAGCGCGTAATGCGTGACAAGATTCGTCAGGTGAAAACTTTCGGTCGCTTCCGAGCGCAGGAATTTTCGCCGCGCCGGAACATTAAAGAAGAGATCGCGCACGGTGAAGGTCGTGCCCGTCGGATGCGCCGCGTCCTTCACATCACGCATCCGCCCACCTTCAATCACCACGCGCGTTGCTGCCACAGCATCTTCCGTCTTCGTGACCAGTTCGACGCGCGCGACCGATGCAATTGACGCGAGCGCTTCACCGCGAAAGCCGAGCGTCGCAATCGCGCTCAGGTCTTCCGCACGACTGATCTTCGATGTCGCATGACGCTCGAACGCGAGCAGAGCATCATCGCGCGTCATCCCCTCGCCATCATCCATCACGCGCAGGAGCCTGCGCCCACCTGCCTCGACATCAATCACGATGCGCCGCGCGCCCGCATCAATCGCGTTCTCGACCAACTCCTTCGCCACCGAAGCAGGGCGCTCGACAACTTCACCCGCCGCGATCTGGTTGGCTAACTGATCTGAGAGAACACGAATCTTGGACATGGTCAGGGGTCAGGGGTCGGGGGTTAGGCGCCGGATAAAGCAGGTTTTCACCGGCCCCCGATCCCCGGCCCCTGACCCCTTCACAAGTAAACTATCTGATGATCGGGAGAGCCGAGATTGATCGCATCGTAAATCCAACTGATGATGTAAGTGCCGTGACGCGCAAGCAGGCTGGTGATGTTGATGTGGCGCTCCTGTAAAGTTTTGTCGGGATAGAGCGAGGCCGCAGCGCGTTCGAGTTGACGATGCGCGGCGCGGTCGCGGCTCATCTGCGCGCGATGAAAACGGGAGCGCAGGCCTTCGAGTTGATAGTTGATCTTGCGCCGCCCGGTTTCGAGAGCGTCGGCAAGGGTCGGGTCAACGTCGCGCAGTTGCTTTTGCAGCGCGTCGAGTTCTCTGTTGATTGACTCTTCGGTGCGATTGAAGGTCTGCGCCGTCTCAGTTCCCAGATGTTCTTCGACAACGCGCGCGAGCACCGTGTCCAGGCCTTCAAAGAGATCAACGAGACTGAGGCCGTAGCGTTCGAGCGTGCGCCAAGTGTGGCGCTCCACTATCGTCAGGCTCGTGCGCGGAAGAATCGGCGTCGCCGGACGATCTAACACGCGATAGGCCTCAGCCGTTTGCGCGAAGTAAGCGATTTCGGCAGCGCCGCCGAAGTAAGCGACGGTCGGCAGTAAGTAATCCTGTACGACCGCGCGCAACGTGACGTTCGGGCTGAACTTCTGAGGCTCACGCGCAGCCATCAACGACAGCTCATCCGCCGTGTACTCCTCGCGCGCATCCTTCATCTTGTAGCGCCCGTTATCTGTGCGCGTGACGGCGTGGCGCGTGCCGTCTGCCGTGTGGATGAAGAGCGGGAAAGTGTTTTCGGAAATGGCGACCTGCGCGTGATACCCATTCTCCTCTAACTCGCGGCTGCGCGCGACGAGTGCTGCGGAAATCAACGGCGCGCGTCGAGCGGCCTCTGAGTAAAGCGGCGCGGCGAGTTGTTTCAATCGAGCGTCGAGCGGGTCGAGTAAGATCAGACCGTAGCAACCAATCAGCCTGTTCATCATCCGCGCGAAGGCTTCGCCGTAGCCTCTGCCCGCAACCCACGTTTCGCGCAGGAGCTTCTCAACCTCGGGGATGAACTCCGTGCTCGGCAACACGTCCAGCAAACGCTTGATCGTCTCATTGATCGAATCATCTAACACAACGCTGCCGACGGGTGCGTTCTCCGCGTGCATCACAGTCTCGACATGGACGCTCGCCAGACGACAATCGCAGCCGATGAACTCCACGTTTGCGACTTCGGCGAAATCGTGATCTTCGGTGGCGATCCAGAAGACGGGCACAGCCGTCGTGCCGCGCTGCGTCAGGCATCCGGCGAGTTTGACCGCCGAGAGAGCTTTGTAGATTGTGTAGAGCGGGCCGGTGAAGAGTCCAGCCTGCTGGCCTGAGACGACCGCCAGACAATCCGCCTCACGCAGACTCTTGATGTTCGCCAGAGTCTCAGGCCCAGCGCCCCAACTCCTGTTCATCTCTTCGAGCGCATCACAAAGCTGTTGGCGATCCGTCTGGTACGAAGCAAGGACTTCATCCTTGCGCTCTGCCAACTCATGATGATAACGAACGGCTGACGGATAGAAACGACGTAAGGCGAGCGGGTCGCGCAGGTAATCCAGAAAGAGACGCGACTGATGCGGAATACGCTCAAACGGCACAGTCTCAACGCGCAATCCCGCCTCTTCCGGCGTGCTATAACATGCAGCTTCCGTCGTGCTCATCGTTCGTTGAATTATGAATTTTGAATTATGAATTTTGAATTAAGGACGCTGGCTTTAATTCAAAATTCAAAACTCAAAATTCATAATTATAGAAGTCCTGTCTCTTTGAGAACCTGTTTAATCTCGCGCCGCGCCTCTGCGCTCGCATCCTGAAGCGGCGCACGCACGTGCCCGCCGACGTACCCAAGCATATCAAGAGCAGCCTTCAATCCACTAATACCATAACGCCCAAGCACGCCGCGCGTCAGCCGTGTCAGCCGCTGCTGCAACACACGCGCACGCTCATGCTCTCCAGCCTGAAACGCCTCGTAGATTTCAACCGCCAGACGCGGCGCGATACACCCGATAGCCAGAATCCCACCCCATGCCCCAACGCACAGCGCAGGATACAACGCCGCCCCATTCCCCGTCAGCACCGCGAAATCATCCGGCACGAGCCTGACCGTCTCCGCCAGAGCCTGTATGTCGCCTGAGCTATCCTTCACCCCGATAATATTCTCATGCTCACTCAGCCGCGCAATCGTCTCAGGCTGGATCGTCACATTCGTCAAATGCGGCACACTATACAACAACACCGGCACAGGCGAAGCATCCGCCACCGCCATGTAATGCTTGATGAGAACATTCTGCGTCATCTCCGCCCGATAAAAGTGAGGCGTGATAACCAGCACAGCATCCACTTTAGCTTCTGCAACGCGGCGTATTTCATCAATTGTCGCTCGCGTGCTCTGCTGGCCCGCGCCAACGATGAAAGACGACGACTCCTGCGCTGCTCCACGCGCGGCTTTGATCACATTCAAATATTCGCGCTCATCCAGATGCACCCGCTCGCCGGTCGAACCGAGTGCAACATAACCGACAACGCCCGTTTCGTTCCACTTTTCAATGTTTGAACGCAGAGCATACATGTTCGCTTCTCCGTCCTTATTAAACGAAGCGGGAAACGGAAGCAGGATACCGCGCGGCTTCTTGCTTGAAAATCCGGCAGCTAAAAATTGCTTTCCTTCTGTTTTAATGCTGTATTCCAAACTGAAGCATTATAACGACGGATATGAAGAGCGTCCAATAATCGGCTCTCAGGTCTAGGAGTTTCTGTCTTATTGCCGGGCAAATAAGGCAATAGTGGAGAAGAGGCTAGGGAATATTAGTGCAGTCGGGAGATACTATCTTTGCGGTAATAGCTTCGTGACGAGAGACGATTATCTTCAAGCATAGAGCGTCAGCTCATTATAGCCTCTTAGATTTTCGTCAATAGTTATCAGAGTCGGCAACACTGATAGCTCATTTAGACTAGCTGTAATTTATTCCCTCTTCGCCTTTGTTAGCGCAGCGAGCTTATCTAAATCGAAAGTGAAGCCGAAGTTGAACCGCGTATGATCTTTTTTACCTTCCTCGGTCGCGTTACTATAGGTAATTGATAAAGGTAATGAAAAACCTGTAAAGACAGGAATCTCTAACTTAAACTGGGCAGAGGCAATATCAGCCTTTTTATTTGCCACATGCCTATTTTCCATCATCCTCTGGTAGCGCCCTGTAAAAGAGAAGGTTATTTGGCTCTGATCCAATTCAGTGGAAACAAAGGGACTTCTAGCGGCAGTTCCGTCAAAGGAGAGAGCAAACACAACATCACGCACCCTTTCTTGATTCATTGTTCGGTCTGGTTTGTGGTAGAAAGAGAGTGCTGCATTTGCCAGAATGTTCATCGGACTAACAGCTTTCTGCTCATACAACAATTTGAGCACAGAATAATCAGAACCGGTCGTCGCGCGAATGTTAGTATAGCCAAAGGATGAAGTAGGCTTTTCTCCCAATCTTTTTATTTCATCTTCTACCGCCTGCTTACCCTCTTCGGCGCTCAGTTGCGCGCTCACTAGCTCTGTGATCGACTGGTTAATATAGGCGCGGAAATCACTATCAACTGTAATTGCCCCTGATTGAATCGGGTCATATACTTCTGATTTCAGCCGACAAAGAATCTCCTGTTGTAGCCCTGTTATTTGATCAGCCGCAGAACGAGTCGAGTTTGCATTCAGATAATCCAGCAAGAAGCCGTTTGCCCCCCCAGTGATAGGCTCAAACCTATCGCGTACACTGCGGTGCAATGTTTTTAGCTCAGCTACTCTATTAAACGCTTCGTTAAAGCCCGCTGCAAGTATGATAGCCCTTCGTTCAATAAGGGGTTTGACATTCTTATCCCAATTCGTCTGGAAATCTTTCGAGCGGGCGCTCCGATCTCGATTAAGCCGTAACTTCACAGACCACTCGCTAAGCTGTTTCCGTGATGCATTTGTTAACACATTATCTTGGTTGCTGATATTAAAAGTAGCGGACATCCCAATACGATTGAAGAAATCGTATTTTTGATAGGTCTCTGATGTATCCCATGTATCCCCGTTGCCCGCTGCAATCAGCGCATACGGCGATGAACTGAGCGTCAGAGTTGTTCCATTAACCTCTTTTTGAATGGCCCCGTGTTCCACCGCAAATCCTAAAAGGTCAGAGAAACTAGGTTTTTCGGCGGCGCTCGTTGAACCTTCCGAACGCGCAGAGGCTCCTATCTGCTTATCGGTGCGTGCTGTCTCAGCAGCAAACTTCTGCCAACGTAATTTGTGCAGATTCACTTTCTCTTTATCCGTAAAAAGCGCATCGGCAACTGTTAAATACACCATCTCGTCATAATGCCGTTCAAATGTGCCAGCTAAACTAAAGTTAGCGCCAGCGGCAGCGGCAGCGGCCCTCCTGTTGATAATTAAGGTGGCAGTAGCAAGCGCCATTTGCTCAAGCCTCTCCGGCACGTTAGGGTAGCAACTCGGCGGCGGTGCTGGCTCTACCGAAGCTGGCATAATATCTGTCGTAGGCGGGAACAACGTGGAAGCGGTTGCAGTTTGGGAGCTATTAACTCCGGTTGAATCAGATGCACTACTAGCATCAACACCATATGTTGTTCTAACCGTCTGCACAGATTGAGATGTAGTTAGCGAAGCATTTTCTGGAATGTTTGAAGATTGGCTCTCTGCTATCTCTTGGTCTAGGTTTTGTAACACGCCCTCCAAATCCTTGATGGACTTTTCGATTACTCTGCCCTCTTCAGGCGTCAGCGACGAGCCAATACTTTGTTGATACTTACGCAAGGCCTCTATTCTCTTCACCACGAGAGTGTGGAGTTGGGTGCGGCGGGACTTTAAGAAATCATGGTTGAGCGTTTTGACATCAGATGGTGTTGTCGGGTCACGGTCAATCCGTTCCATTTGACTGATCTGATCTCTGAGTTGGCTAATGGATGCTATCTGCTGTTGCGCCCAGCCTTGACACGCTATCAGTAGAATCAGCGCGATGGCAGAAAGTCGAGAATGTAGTCTGGTTTTCATCATTTTATCCCTACCTCACAAAGTAGAAACTGACTCCTTCAGTTACCTCATGCCTAAGTCCATTGCAGAGGTGTATCATCCTATTTCTATGTGATTTCATTTCTGCCGCAAAGCGGCTTCGAGTGATTCCCGCTACTATTAACGAACGGTTCTATTGGAGCTATTGATCTTCAGGAAATTCAAAATCTAGACTGATAGGCTCTTCAGAGTCAGGATCGTCCTTGTTAATCGTGGGGCCATCGAAAGGGCCGCTTCCGGGACTGGATACAACAGCATGAAAGCTTGCACCATCCTGAGCGCCAGTAAAATCACAAGTAATCAAACCGAAGATTGTATCTCCCGGATTTCCATGAGCAGTGAAACGATATGTGCGGGGACTGGATGCAATCTGTTCGGATTGAACTGGTGATGTTGTGAAGATAGCGGTGTCTGCCACTTTATGCGCAATCAGTTTTACCGTAACAACTTCACCCTCACTTACTTCGTACCGAGATTCATTGGCTTGTTGCATAAATGGTGCTCCTTTTAGTGTGGGACTATTGTGGCAATCTATACCTTGCGACTTTTAGATCAGGCCTAATTGCGTAGGCAACAGAGTATTGCAACAGTGCGGCCTCTAACCCTAAATTGACGCAGGAAAAAGCTGAGTAAGGGCGAGATCAGCAACTGCAAGAGAAGGAACAATGGAACGCGCGCACGATAATGCAAATCCAGAGAGTTGTCAAGAACTTTTTTGCAAAAAATAGTGCTGGGGCGATCATATTTCTGCAATCCAGTATCCTAGCCTAATTCCCAATCTATAGTTAGAAGCAAACATCAGGGCAATAACTTTGAAGATAGCGCCGCAGAATGTGGCAACGAGTTGTCATGGCGGGCGGCAACATGCGAGGATGTCTGACACTAATTCTAAAGTATTCAGGCATTCTATGAGCGTTGAGAGACTAGATTTATTGATTATCGGTGCAGGCCCGGCGGGGCTGTCGGCGGCGGATGCGGCGGCGCGTGAGGGGTTGAATTATCTGGTGATTGAGAAGGGCTTGATCGCGGACACGATCTTTCATTATCCAATCGGGCGCACGGTCTTTTCGACGACGAATGAATTGGAGATGCGTGAGGGCGCGCTCAAGCCTTGCCGGGAGAAGCCGACGCGCGAGGAGTTGCTGTCGTATTACGTGCGCTTTGCGCTCGAAGAGAAGTTGCGGATCAAGACGGAGGAAGAGGCGACGGAGATTGCGCGCGTTGAGCCGATGGGATTCATGGTACGCACGACCCGCAATGAATACACGGCGGCGCGTGTGCTCTTTGCTATCGGGGCGATGGCTTATCCGCGTAGGCTGAATGTCGCGGGTGAAGAGTTGCCGAAGGTTTATCACAGGTTCGCGGAAGCCTATCCTTACGTTCGCAAAGATGCGTTGGTCGTCGGCGGAGGCAACAGCGCGGCGGAGGCGGCGTTGTTTCTCGCGGAAGAAGGCGCACGCACGACGCTCGCCATCTGGCGCGCGGACTGGGAGAACCGCGATCCCAAGATGAACGCTATCAAGCACTGGGTTCGCGCGCCGCTCGAACACGAAATCGAAGCGGGACACTTGCAGCTTCTCTTCTTCACAGAGGTTGAAGAGATTACTGAACGTCATGTCCGCATCAGGCGCGAAGACGGCGAGAGCGTCACGCTTCCAAATGATGCCGTCTTCATACTCATCGGCAGCGATGCTGATTTGACGTTGCTGCGCGAGGTCGGAGTTGAGATCGTGCGTGGCAAACTGTGCGATGTGCCCGTCTATGATCCTGAGACTTTTGAGACCAACGTGCCCGGCCTCTACGTCGCGGGACACTTCACATACGCACGCCACATCAAAGAGGCCATCGCCGTGCCGCGTCGCATCGTGCCGCTCATCGCGCAGAGTCTGACGAAGCGAGATTGAGTTGACCCTGACGAAAGCAAGGATGATGACGGCGGCTTTCAAGTTTAATGCCCGGTGTGCCGCGCTCAATTGTCAAACCTCTGCGGCAATCGAGCGATTATCTCATGGTGCGCTCCATCCCGGCCTCTGTGGCGCAGGCAATTTCACACACGCACATCGGTTAAAGAGGCCATCGCCGTATCACGTCGCATCGTGCCGCTGATAGCGCAATCGTGGCGTGATACGGCTTGTGCCAATCCGCTTTTGTCAACCTCTGAGGAGTAGCAGCGCTCTCCTATGTCGAACTCACATTGGTTTACTGTTTCGATTTCTCCTCTGGACTCTTCTCATGTGGCTTGACTGTCGAACGGATGACGATGAACTTGTTAAGCAGGTCGAACCAGAACGGAGCGCCAAGCGAGACGGCCAGCGCCGTTATCAACCACCCCAGCCAGTGCCAGTACAATTGATCCCACCAACCGCCTGGCCGCTTCCAGTGATTGCCCGGCAACGTATTATATTTATCCTCTCCAGTCCAACCGATGGGCAAGCCAAGCTTCGCAATCTCCAGCCTGTTCTTTGCCAATTTACATTCCGGCGAGTTTATATCTTTGACACATTCGTCCGGCAAAGGTGTCGGCGTAGGAGATGGCGCAGGTGACGGTGACGCAGACGCAGTCGCTCCCTTCGCCGGTGAAGTCGAGGGCGAGGTGGATGGAGATGGTGAAGCAGGAGGGGAAGACGACGGAGACTGCAAGGGCGAAGGCGATGACTTCGTAGAAGGTGACGGCTTAACAGTCGTAGTCGAATTCGCGCCGGGCGTCGCAGAGGTAGCCGGGGTCGGAGTAGTCTCAGCACCGGGACTCGGCGTCGGCGCGGGTGTCGGATTGGCTTTAGCATAAGCTTCAGCGGCGGCAACCAACGAGTCGCGCATTGTCTTATCCGTCGAAAGCTTCCTGACCAGTGTGACGGAATCGGCATTGATGGCGATGGCGACTAAAAGACCCAGAATGAAGATGATGATCTGAGACCGTCTCTTATACCAGCCGGAGACACGATCCATAGAGCTGTTGAACCATGTTTCGATGTTCTCTCGCAGCTTGCTGACATCATTCCCCGCAGCATCTATCAGCGTCAACAGCGCTCTTTCCGTTTCTTGTGGCAGACCATTAGCCACTTGATCAACTATCGCATTTCGCAGGCGATTTAACGGATTGGCAGGGTCAGTTAGAGGAGGAGGAGGAGGAGGAACCGCTGTTAGGTTGACCTTAACATTCGGAGGGGGCGCAGGAGGCGTAGCACCTGTAGCACCTGAAGAGCTTACGTCTGTCGCTGCTCTGGCGCTTATCGTGGGCGTTATGTTTGTTGCAGCCGCCTCAGCTCTCGCGGGAGCCGTGACGTTCCCTGGCAATATAGTGTCCATTAAAGCGAGGGCAAAGTTGCGCGCAGGAATATAGGAAGGTAATTTGGGCCTAAGAACGAGGCGGGCGAGCCAGCGCCATGAACCGTGATGATTCATATAGTCCACAAACCGCTGGTACGTGCCTTTGTAGAGACCATTTATCAAAGGATGATTGTAGAGTTGGCCGACGATACTATCCTCCTTTACTTCACTGTTCGGGGTAAGCAGTTCACGTAGTCCTCTCTCAAGGTCTGTCGCACGATGCTTTAACCAACTCTCTATAATCTCCTTGACCGCCGAACAGACAAGGCTCAGGAGGAGATAAACGAAGATCATACCTATAGCAACGTCAAGAAGGGTAGAGCCAAACATGTGAAATCTCCTTTCGGCAAAATACGAAGTTGAAGCTGATACTGCTCAGACTAACAAAGCAGTAACGAATTAGACTCTCATGCAAACAAAACGGCAGTCTGTGAAGACGCGCGTGACTTTATGCCCGGAGAGCAAATCTGTCAAGAGTATTTTTGGCTGCTGTGCCGATTAGTATCGCAGGCTGTACTGACTTAACGCTTATATCATCAGGTCAGAGTTTGCACGCTCGCGGCGCGCAACGCCTGTCTGATAGGCCGCCTCTTCGACATCACGGACGGTTTCAATTAGTCTCACTTTAATTATCAAGAACGCACGCTTGCGGATAACGAACTCACGGCTGCGTTCATTATCCGCGCCTCTGCGTTCGTTATCGTCAGGCAAGATGATAACGAACGCGCGGCAGATTTCGTCATCATCAGGCAAGATTTCGTTATCATCAGTCATGACGATAACGAACGCGGGTCTGATGATGACGAAATCTGCCGTGATTTCGTCATCATCTTGCCTGACGATAACGAAATCTTGCCTGATGATAGCGAAATCTCGCCTGATGATAATGAAATCAGGGCTGCGGAAAACATTCTCACGGGCGAGTTGAAGCTCGCAAGGTGCTGTTAAGCGCACACTTACAGCTAATTACAAGAAAATTGTTGACTTTCCCCTCGTTTGGCGTATGATGCGCCCGTTTTATCCCAGTATTCCGGCTTTCTCATTCCATCCTTAAAGGAGTTCCCGCGATGGCAAAGAATGAAACCAAACGCCTCAGACCCGTTGAGCTTCTCGAAGACGAAGAGGTTTACCACGCCCTGAAGGGCATTACCAATTACGCGCCCGCCAATCCTGATTTCACGATGGCGGCGGTTGACACCTCTTACGAGGAATGGCAGACGGCGAAGCAGGACGAAGCGCAGGCTGCCGCCGATTATGCAGCCAAGCGCGATAACACGGTCGCTAAATCATGGGCCTTTCATAACAAGATTCTCGGCTCGAAGATTCAGGTGACAGCGCAGTTCGGCGACAACTCGAATGAAGTGCAGGCCATGAAACGCAAGAAGAAATCGGAGTACAAACCAAAAGGCTCGAACACGTCGAAGAAAAAACCGCCGACAGGATAAAGTGTAGTCCAACATTTGTAGTCACTGCGCCCTTGAAGGATGATGACTGTCGTCGTGTGTCATTTACCTTTCAAGGCAGAGCCACATCGCTTAAATAACTAAAGGTGCCAAGACGAATGTCCCGTGAGGGACATGTGGAAATTAGCCGGTGGTGCAGCCACCGGATTTGAGATGCGAGTAATTAACCAGCCCCGGCAGGGGCGCTGGAAATATATCCGTCGTCCCTGCCGGGACTGGGAATCATTATTGCTCTTGATGTCCGGTGGCTGCACCACCGGCTAATTTCCTCTCATCCCTCCGGGATTCTTCTCTGGAAATTCGGATTAAATAGCTCTCGAATAATTAAGCATTGACATTCGCCTTTGAACGGGAATATCGTCACGAGCCACATCGTTCGGAAGTTGATTGGAATGATCTGTTCGGAAGTTGTTGATGGCCGTGACGCGCGCTCATTCTGTTCCTGAAAGAGAATCCCCTCAATACGCCTCTGCGCTGGCGATCCTGAGCGGCGGCATCGCCTTCATCGCTCCGCAGTTTGGCGCTCCCGTTTCCACCTGGCTCTCCTGCGCGCTGCTGGCGGCGCTCTTCGGCTCCATCTGGCCTTCTCAAGCTCTGCAATGGGCAGGCTGGCTGTGCCTGCCTCTCCTCTTGATGATGTGCTTTGACGTTATTTCAACAAAAAATCTCGGCGGCGTGCTTTCGAGCGATGGGACACTATTCGTCGAGACACTCTCATCCGCCTGCCTCGGCGCTTACGTCGGCTCGAAACTCTCTGTCCGCAAACTCGCACACCGTGCCGCGCACAGGCGTGTGAGAAAATTGAGAAGTAATGGAAACGGCGCGCGGACAGGTCGCGCTGTGAAAGAACTCAACGCTCCTCTCAAGAGCGTTGAGACCAGCCTTTCAAGCCAGAGCGCTAGTGCCACTGCGCCAGCGATTGAGCCGGTCGCTCACCTTCACACTCGCAATGCCGCTCTCATCAAGGCGGCTCAGGAAGGCGACCTCAATGGAATCAGGCTGCTGATGGCAGACGGCGCAGATGTCAATGCGTCGAGCAATGAGCAATGGACGCCATTCACGATTGCGGCTGAGGGCTTCGCTCTTGAAACGGTCAACACACTCTTCGGCCAGAGTGCGGCGCTGGATAGTTCCGTCAATCAGGGCTGGACGGCTTTGATGATTGCGACCATCGCAGGCCATCTGGAAGTTGTGCGCGCACTCGTTGAAAAGGGAGCGCAGGTCAACGCCCTGAATCATCAGGGCTGGACGGCGCTCAGGTTTGCCGTCTCAATGGATGAAACGGAGATTCTGCATCTGCTCCTGGATGCCGGAGCGGACGCGAACCTTCCAGACCATGAAGGCAAAACGGCGCTCATGCAGGCGGCTGGCGAGAACATCCACGACAGCCTCAAGATGCTCCTGGACGCGGGCGCAGACCCGCACCTTAAAGATCACAACCAGCAAACTGCTCTGATGATTGCCGAGAGACAGAACCACACAGAGATCATCAAACTTCTCAAAGAGACTGATGCTTTGCTTTATGCAGTCAGATCGGAAAAGGAGCGCTCGCGTCTGGCGACGCCTGTTTGATAAGCAGCCTCTTCAACATCACGCGCCACTGCTTCGGCGACTCGTTTATCGAAGACGGAAGGGATGATGTAGTCTGGATGCAACTCGCTGTCGGTGATGATTCCGGCGATGGCATGTGCGGCGGCGAGTTTCATCTCTTCGTTGATGCGCGAGGCGCGACACTGAAGCGCGCCGCGAAAGATGCCCGGAAAGCAGAGCACGTTGTTGATCTGGTTCGGATAGTCTGAGCGTCCAGTCGCCATCACGGCGACGAATGGCGCGGCCTCTTCCGGCATGATCTCCGGCGTCGGATTCGCCATCGCAAAGACGATTGGATCAGTCGCCATCTGCTGCAAATCCTCTGCCGTGATGACGCCCGGCACGGAGAGTCCCATAAACATATCCGCGCCTTTAATCACATCGTGAACAGTTCCCTGCTCGTTATTCGGATTCGTGTTGCGCGCGTACCAGTCCTTGACCCAGTTCATGTGTTCGGTGCGCCCGCGATAGAGCGCGCCCAACTGGTCGCAGCCGATGATGTTCTTCACACCCGCCGCCATGATAATCTTCGAGCACGCCACGCCAGCCGCACCGACGCCGTTGACGACGACCTTGATGTCCTCCATCTTCTTGCCGACAATCTTCAGCGCGTTGACGAGCGCTGCGAGGACGACGACCGCCGTGCCGTGTTGATCGTCGTGAAAGACAGGGATGTCGAGTTCTTCTTTCAAGCGGTCTTCAATCTCGAAGCAGCGCGGGGCGGAGATGTCTTCGAGATTGATGCCGCCGAAAGCCGTTGCAATGTTCTTGACGGTACGCACAATCTCGTCCGGGTCTTTCGTCGAGAGACAGATCGGAAACGCATCCACGCCCGCAAATTCCTTGAAGAGCATCGCCTTGCCTTCCATCACGGGCATCGCAGCAGCCGGGCCGATGTCGCCAAGTCCGAGCACAGCCGTGCCGTCTGTGACGACCGCGACCGTGTTCTTCTTAATCGTCAGCGTAAACACTTTTTCAGGATCACGATGGATTGCCTCGCAGACACGCGCCACACCCGGCGTGTAAGCCATCGAAAGATCATCGCGCGTCTTCAAGGGAGCTTTCGAGGTCACTTCAATCTTGCCGCCGATGTGCATCAGGAAGGTGCGGTCTGAGACGTTGACGACTTCAACGTCGTCTATGTGGCGCACGGCCTCGACAATGCGCTCGCCATGCTCGTTTGAGCGCGCGTTGACGGAGATGTCGCGGATGACCGTATCGGCGCTGACGTTGACGATGTCTATCGCACCGATGTCGCCTCCGGCGCGTCCGATGGCGGTGGTCACTTCTCCGAGTGTTCCGGTGCGGCTCGCCAGCTTGACGCGCAAGGTCAGGCTATAACTGGCGCTGGGTACGTTCTCCATAACGACGACGTGCGAAAATCCTTTCGCGTGTGAATAAATTTCAGGGGATTGATTGTCTGAACTGTAACGCTAAAAGAGTGTGAGGCGCAAGCAGCACTCTTTGAAACTCTCAGACTGACGTTACCTGCGCTCTCGTCGGATGATGTTGCGGCGGCGACGTTGGATGGGTTTCCGCAAAGGGAGTAACTCTTTATATCGCCCGTTGATGAGGCTGATTAGCGATTGATGATTGGTGCCGAGAAGCCGTGCGGCGCGTGTAACTGTCCCGCCACTGGCTTCCAACGCGCGCTTGATCAGTTCTCCTCGATAGCGCCCCACTTCATCTACCAAATTGCATCCCTGCCAGGCGTTCGTCGAGTCTTCTTCCGGCTGATGCTGTGCTGCGGCCTCCTCTTCCGCCGCGCTCGCCCGGTCAGCAATGGCACGTTGTTCCAGTCTTCCAGCTTCGGCTGCGGCGAGCGTGCGCGCAATCTTTTCCAACGCCGCAAACTTGTTCTTTATTGCCCGCTTATTCTTTGCCGACAGAAGCAGAGAACGCTGGCCGAGGAGCGTGTAAGCCGCCAGCGCGTCGCGCAGCCCGAATGAATGAAGTGCCTGAAGGTGTTTTCGCACCGTCCGCGTGTCGGCGCGGGCGAACGTTCCCGTGAGGGCGTGTGCGGGATCGCTCCGGGAAAGATTTTCGAGTGTGCTACTCAAGAGCGGAAGCAGGACGGCGCGCGCGCGCTCCTCGGTCAGGCCGCAGTAGGTGAGCATCTCTGCCGCGATGTCGAAGAGCGCTGTCACGTGGCCGGAAGCCAGGACCGCCGCCGCATGATAGAGCACTTTGTCTTTGGCCTGGATCGTGAAGCTCTCTGCGCCGAGCGCGCTCACTAGATAGCGTGCGGTGTGCCGCGACCGCGCATCGCCTTCGACGCAGAAGAAGGCAGAGCGCAGGCTGGCCGCGCCAGAAACGGAATCGCTCACGGAGACGAGCGGGTGTAGAGAGCCTGTGGCAAAGCCCGCGTCGCGCAGGCTGTGCAGAACAGTCGAAGAGAGCGCGCCGCTCGCGTGCAAAGCCGCGCCCAGGAAAGGCATTCTTTTCCTCCGCGCGTGGCGTCGAGTGTAAACCCTGGCTAATTGATCGGCGACGCTTTCGATGCCGTCGTCCGGGGTGGTGATGAACAGGATGTCGCTGTCTGGAATTTGATCGAATTGCCCAGTCGTGAGAGCCAGGGGTTGAACGCCTTCTATGAGTCCGGCGGCTCGCTGCGCCTGTAATTTTCGTCGCGCCACAATCGCCTCGATCTTGTAGCCGCAGGACGAGAGCGCTAGAGCGAGCGCCGTCCCCATGCGGCCTGCGCCGACGATAGAGATCGTTGCCTCTCTCTCACGCACGCGCCGTTCAAGCTTGGATTTTGTTGTACGCTTATGCTCAGTTGTCATTGTCACCGTCCCGTTCAACGACTTCGACCAGCGCAGGCTCGCTCGGCAGATCGTCGAGCCACTGGTTCAGGCGAGCGCGAAACTCGTCGCGTGTCAACAATCC
Organism: Acidobacteriota bacterium; assembly: GCA_032159235.1. GTDB lineage: Bacteria > Acidobacteriota > Blastocatellia > Pyrinomonadales > Pyrinomonadaceae > QHXM01. Next base: position 19,962 of record JAVHWW010000008.1, on the reverse strand, counting down.
GTAATCGTTGACCGGAAGGCGCAGACGCACTGGCGGAGGCGTCGTCATGCGGGCCAGCGCGCTTTCGATCAAGCGCACATCAAGCGGTGTGAAATGCGCCGGGGCTGCACTTTGCGCGAACGCGCCCGACAATGAGCGCGCGTGCGCCATCGTCTCATCATCAAGATCATCTTTGCGTGCGAGAGCGTCAAGGGCAATCGCCAGCGGCGCGCTCAGGAATTCGAGCGTGCGGCGATACGAGGCGCGCCCGCGCTCGACGATCTCCGCGAGGTCTTGCGGCAGATGCACGAGCGTGTAAGCCATCGTCAGGCGAAAACGACAGGCGCAGGCCGTTTGTTCTTCGAGTAGTTTCTCGGCTTGAAGCTGACACTCGGCGCGGCGCGCGAGTTCCAGCAGTTTGGCGGCCTCTGCCCAGTAGCGGCGGTTGACGATTGGCAGTTGCGAGAGCGATTCAAACTCGCGCCAGTCATCGCTGCGCGTCAATTCTTCGATGGCTGTGCGGCGCGCTTCGTCGCGCAGAGTTCCGTCATGCAGGTTGACGTAATGCTTCGAGTAACGTGTGTGAAATTCCTGCCAGAGGAGATTGAAACGCTCCGACGCTTCCGCCTCGAAGAGACTGTGCACGTCTTCAGTCATCACCAGCAGTTCGCGGCGCGCGCTTTCAATCGCCTCAACATTGGTCGGCTCGGCCAACGAGAGATACGCTCGCTGGCGCTCTCTTTGCGGCAACGCTCGCATGAAGCTCTTGAGTTGCGCGAGCATCTCGCTGTGGCGCTTGAATTCGTCGGGCGAATTATCGAAGGCGAACGCGATGCGCTCCAGACCTTCTTCGAGCGAGATGGTTTTGGCGAGCGTGGCGGCGATTGTCTCCGCGACGTGGCCGAAACTTTTACGCACCGTCGCCGCCAGATTCCAGACGCGAGTAGTCAAGCCTTCATCCGGCAACGCATCGAAATCATCGAGCGGACTTTCCGCGCGCCAGGCTTGGAGCCACTCAGCGAGCGCGCCGCGAACGCCGTCGCGCGCGTCCGCGTCCGCCAGCGATGCGGGCAACGCACGCCCCGTCAGCCATGATGCCCAGCGAGCGAGTTCCTCATCGCTCAACGTGACGGTGTATGAAGTTGCCTTCGCGGCTTCAACATCTTCAGCAATAGCTTCGGCAGCGTGCTCGGTCAGAGCGGCGGAGGCTGCGCTGAAGATTTCAGGCACGTCAATTTTGAAACTATAACGAGTCTCACCCGCCTCTTCATTCTTGAGGAGCGAGCCGGACGGCGCAGCTTCGGCGAAGACGGCCAGCATGTGTGCGAGGCGCTCGATGGCTGCGGCGGGCTGTTGCTCATCGTAGAGCAGCATCGCCGCGCCAAGCTCGCGCGCGGTCGCGCCGCGCCCATCGAGCGAGAGGATGAAGAGTCCCTTCAGGATCAGCTTGGCTTGCAGACGCTGCATGATGGGAATCTGCGCGAGTGAGTGTTTCGCCAGATGATCGTAAGCGGCGAGCGCAGCGTTCAGTTTCTCTGTCCGGCGCAAGTCTCGTTCGGTGCGATCAAATACTTCGTCGAGCACGACGAGCGACAGCGCCGGACGATTGACGGCGTGCGCGCCTGCGGCAGAGGCGAAGGGCAGGAAAGCGAAGGTCGGAACGTAGAGCCGAACTGCCGATGCCACTTCCGCGATGAGCGGGTGCATCGGGTAGATGGAGGCAAAGCGCTGCTCGCTCCAGTTGAAGCCGGGCACGAGCGTGCGCAAGGTCACGTACATCTCGTGGAGCGCGGCGCGCGATTGCTCGTTCTTCTGAAAGAGGTGAACGTCCGTGATCCGGTAGAGATGCTCAGGGTCGAGGTAGTCTATTTGAAACGAGCCGGAGAGAGAGACGTTCGCTTTATCTGCGCCCGCGATGTCGTCGTCGAGCGCGAGCGCCACGAAGATATTTTGGAGACGGGCCGTGCTTGCCAGTTCGCTCAGGAGCGGGCCGTCGTCGCGCTCAACGCGCGCCTGGCGCTCGAAAGCCGTGTCAACAATCACGACGAGCGGCGTCTCAGACATACTCGCGGCGAAGCTGAGCATCTTGGAAGGCTCTGTTTTCCAAGTCTCTTCATCGCCGCCGAGCGCGGCACTCAGTTCTTCGTGAAGGGTGGCGCGCGTGCCTCGTTCGACGTGCGCGACCTTGTAGCGATAACTGAGGAGACGACGCGCGTTGGTGGAAACGTGTGTCTCATCAATGGTCGAGCGAAGCTCCGGGAAGGCCGCGAGCGCGCCGAAGGCTGCAAGCATGTGGCTTTTGCCGACACCGCGCAGGCCAGCGAGAGCGCGAGCCGTCCCACGATTATTGGAAAGCTCCGCGAGGGCGTCGAGCCAGCGCGCGAAAAGGTCTGCGGTGGCGTCCGTGAAAAGATATGACTTGAGCGCGAGAGCAGGATTATCGGCGTAGTTGTGCAACTCGGCCAATGCCTGAGTTTCGACTAAATCCTTAATCTTCTCCTGCGTCCGTTTCAAGTTGTCTCAGTCTCCGGGAAGAAGTCTGTAGTGAGTCCACAAGGCTGACCATTTTCGACTGTAGCACGCACCCGTTAAGCACGCAATCTTTATACTTTTCTCGCCCTTGCTGCTATACTGCATGGCAGACGAGGACGCCCCGCCGACAGCCAGATTTGATCGCACGGAACTTTTACCGGAGGCGCAACCTTCCCGGCGCGCGCGAGCATCCAAGCCCTGCGCGCCGAAAAGATAGCCTAAAGCCTTCAGCTTTGACCAGACAACGCCGGTGCGCCCCTCGATTATTTGAAGATGTTTCGTCCGCGCGTCTTTTGCGAGTCGCGCGGCAGGGCGTAAAGACCACTCTTAAAAGTGAGCGGCAACTTAGAAATCGTCTCGGCTTTAACATAAGTTTTCGGAGGCTTTCACCATGAATCATCGCTTCTCCCGCTTCACGACGGCACTCGTGCTCGCTCTTAGTCTGTGGCTGAGCGCCATCGCCGCCGTCGCTGTCCCGGCTCAACAGCAACAGTCGCAACAGAATCAGCAACCAACCGGACAGCAGAAATCTACAGACAAGAAAGCGCAGTCTTCGGCTCCGGCACAGAGCACAGGCAAGGCGCTTCCGACCAACGAAGACCCGGCGATGATCGGGAAGCGCAACATCAACAAAGGCATCATCGCCAAGATGAGCGGTTCGATGGAGAAGGAAGTGGCGATTGGCCGCCAACTCGCCGCCGAAGTTGATCGTCAGGCGAAGTTCGTTGACGACCCGGTGATTACGGAGTACGTCAATCGCGTCGGCCAGAACATCGTGATTCATTCAGATGCCAAAGTGCCCTTCACCATCAAGGTGATAGACTCCGACGAGGTCAATGCCTTCGCGCTGCCGGGCGGCTTTTTCTATGTCAACAAGGGGCTGCTTCTCGCCGCCGATAACGAAGCGGAGTTAGCTGGCGTCATGGCGCACGAGATCGCACACGTCGCCGCACGCCACGCGATGGAGAATCAGACGAAGGCCAGCCTGATGCAGTACGGCGCAATCGCCGCCACCATTTTGACGGGCGGAATCCTCGGCGAAGTTATCTATGACACGGCTGGACTCTGGTTGCCGCTCTCGTTCCTGAAGTTCAGCCGGAGCGCGGAAGAGGAGGCTGACCGTCTCGGCGTGCAGTATCTCTACGCTGCAGGCTACGACCCGACCGCGCTGGCGACGATGTTTGAGAAGTTGGAAGGTATCAGTAAGAAGAAGCCGGGCGCGATTTCCAAACTGTTTGCCGACCATCCGGCTCCGCCAGAGCGGCGCGCCGCTTCGCTGGCACTCGTCGCACGTTTCCCGGAGCGCGAAGAGTACATCATCAGCACCTCTGAATTTCAGAAGGTCAAAGCGCGCTTGATGAGAATGTCGAACGCGAAGGCGACCACCGCAGGCAATATCGCAGCCGGTGACAATGGAGCGCCCGGACGCCCGACCTTGAAACGCCGCGATCAGACGCCCGACAACACATCAACCGGAACGTCGGACAGCAACAACGCTCCGACCGACCAGAAACCGAATGATCCGCCGAAGCTGAAACGCAACACCGGCGACACGCAGAACAATCAGACTTCGACGCCGCCGAAGTCAACGCCATAGACGACAGTCTATAAGAAGCGAGAGGCTCTCTAGCCTTTGAAAGCTAGAGAGCCTTTTATTTTGAAACCTCCGCTTGATTGGTCGTTTATTTTATGTTGCCGATAAGAGGCTGGGCGTGTAATATCTCGAACCATTACTACCCTCAATTTCAACCGAGAGGGCATTGTGAACAATCTTATCAAGCTTTTTTCGACACTCCTATTTGTCGTTTGCTGCTTATTCACATCTGCAGCCCGCGCCGATAACATCGTCCTGACTGGCGGATTTGTAAACCAATATTTCGATTACCATACATTCGATTTTTCGGGCGTAGGATTCCGCGCAAGTGGGTTCGGATATTTCGGGAATACACCGTGCGAGCCTTGCCAAGCTGGGAATGTTATTAATCTCAATGATGGCTTCGCCGGAGAGGATAGCTTTCACAGTGGGCCGGCAACGGTCAACGGGACGAATTATTCGCTCCTTTACTACACTGGCGCAATTACACTTCGCACTGACTCACTGGTCATCCCATCTGACACTTCGAGTTTAATTACCATCACAGTGCCCTTTACAATAAGCGGCTCTTTGAATGGATACTTACTGAATCCCGCTGTCGGCGATCCGGGGCCAGCCATTTTCAGTATGACATTGAGCGGACAGGGGCTGGCTGTCTTTCAACTGGCAAGTTTTGATTCACCTTCAGGTCGCCTCTATGACTTTCACAGCCTGACATACAATTTTCAGCCCGCCCCAGTTCCAGAACCCACCACATTATTGCTCCTAGGCACAGGGCTAACAGGAATTGCAGAAGTAATGCGTAGGCGGCGGAAATCTCTTCAGTCTCGACGAATCAAATGAGACCGAAAGGCTCTGACTGCAAGTATTGAAACGAATTTCCTTACTGCCCAATCTGCCCCGGCTATCATCTCGCTTGCCGCCTACAACTTGACATTTTTCTAAGCATTTCGGTATTCTAATCGTTCGCGTTTCAGACGCTTTATTCAGAGAGAGTCATCTATGTCAACATACTTTCCCAGCGGCAAGGGGCTGGCTGGAAATCGCAAATGGTACGTCGTTGATGCGGCGGGGCAGACGGTCGGCAGGCTCGCAACCGAGATTGCAAGTCTCTTAACGGGCAAGCGTAATCCGCAGTGGACGCCCTTCATGGATATGGGCGATCACGTCATCGTGATTAACGCGAGCCAGGCTGTCTTCAAAGGCTCGAAGGCCGAGCAGAAGGTTTATCGCCATCACACGCTCTATCCGGGCGGACTGCGCGAGATTTCTGTTCAGGATCAGTTTAAGAAACACCCGGAGCGCGTGATCGAGTTAGCAGTCAAAGGCATGTTGCCGAAGACGAAACTGGGGCGGGCAATGGCTAAGAAGCTCAAGGTTTACAGGGACGCCAACCACCCGCACACCGCGCAGCAACCCCAGACGCTCGAAATCGCCTCTCGCTAAACTCAAAGATAATTGAAAAGAAAAGTAAGGATAAAGAAAAGCTGTGGCTGAGATTCAATACTACGGAACAGGGCGGCGCAAAAGTTCGACGGCGCGCGTTTACCTGCGACCCGGTGCGGGCGAAGTCAAGATTAACAAGAAATCATTCGAGCAGTATTTCCCGAACGAAACGCTGCGGATGATTATTCGCCAGCCGTTGCAGTTGACCGAGACTGTCAACAAGTTCGACATTCTCATCAACGTGATGGGCGGCGGCCCCGCCGGTCAGGCCGGAGCGATTCGCCACGGCATCACACGCGCTCTGATGGAATTCAATGCCGACTTGCGCCCGGCACTCAAGCACGCTGGACTGGTGACACGCGACCCGCGCATCAAAGAGCGCAAGAAGTACGGACAGAAAGGCGCACGCAAGCGCTTCCAGTTCTCGAAGAGATAGTTTTGAGTTTTGAGTTTTCAGTTTTCAGATAAAAGCGAGTTCTTAACTCAAAACTGAAAACTCAGAACTCAAAACTGTTTTAGCCCATTGTCGCTCGTCTTGATTGGTTGCTTCTAATGTGGAAGTCACTGTGGCGGCGGCGAGTACATTAAACCAATTCACGCAAAGGAGATTTTCTTTTGGCTTCGGTTACGATGAAAGAATTGCTGGAGGCTGGCGTACACTTCGGCCACCAGGTCAGGCGCTGGAATCCGAAAATGAAGGAATACATTTTCGGCGAGCGCAACGGCATCTACATTATTGATCTACAGAAAACGCAGCGCATGTTTCGTGACGCCATCCAGTTCGTGACGAGCTTGGTGGGCGAAGACAGGGGCAAGACCGTGCTCTTTGTCGGCACGAAACGTCAGGCGCAGGACGCCGTCCGCGAAGAAGCGGAGCGCTCCGGGATGTACTACATCAACCAACGCTGGCTCGGCGGATTGCTGACGAATTTCCAGACCGTCCAGAAATCCATCAAGCGTTTGAAAGACCTCGAAGCGATGCAGACGGATGGACGCGCGGAGAAGCTCACGAAGAAAGAGCGCATTAAGCTCGACCGCGAGCGTGAGGGTCTGAACAAAAATCTTTCCGGCATCAAGACGATGACGCGGCTACCCGACGTTGTCTTCATTATTGACGTGCGTAAGGAAGAGATTGCCGTCGCGGAAGCGAATCGTCTCGGCATCCCGGTCGTCGCAGTCGTTGACACCAACTGCTCGCCCGAAGGAATTGATTACATCATTCCCGGCAACGACGACGCGCTGCGCGCCGTCAGACTCTTCGCCTCGCGCATTGCCGATGCGGTGTTAGAAGGCCAGCAGATGCTGACTGAAGGCGCGGAAGCAACTGAAGGCGGCGCACCGGCGGCGGAGGCGACTGCGGAAGATGTTGCCGCGAGACCGCGACGCCGCGCGACAGGCGATGCGGACACCAGCAGCGCGACGACCAGCATTGAACCCGGAAGTGAAGCCGAAAACGTCCCAGACATGGGAGCGGCTGCGCCTTCTGCGGAGACGCAAGTTTCAGTTCCCGGCAACAAAGGTTTCGGCACAACAGGCCAGCAACCTGACAGCCTCGGCGACCACGAGCAAGCGGGAACTAGCGCGCCGGTTCGTGGCGCGACCGGTGGTGGAGATGAAGCTGAATCGCAGCCGCAATCTTCCGCCGAGCAGGACAAGGACGCTGAATCTGTCGGCGTCGCCAGCTAAAAAGAGACCGAGCGATTTCAATTTACGGCGAGCGCAGTCCGAAGACGCGGGACCATCCGCCGGGCTGCGCAATTTTTTGTAAAGCAGGAGCTAGGAGTCAGGAGCCAGGAGTCAGAAGAAAAGAAGAACCGATAATGACGGCTCAAGTTTTCCCTTCTGGCTCCTGACTCCTGGCTTCCGACTCCTTTATCTAAGGAGAAGTTATGGCAGAGATTACGGCGAGTGCCGTTAAGTCGCTTCGTGAGAAGACGGGCGCAGGGATGATGGAATGCAAGAACGCGCTCACGGAAGCGAGTGGGAGCGAAGAACAGGCGATTGAAATCTTGCGTAAGCGCGGGCTGGCGTCCGCGCGCAAGAAGGAAGGGCGCATCGCCGCCGAAGGCGCGGTCGGCTCTTATATTCACATGGGCGGCAAGGTCGGCGTGCTCGTCGAAGTCAACTGCGAGACAGACTTCGTCGCACGCGGCGAGGAGTTTCAGCAACTCATCAAAGACATCGCAATGCACGTTGCGGCGGCAGAACCACGTTACGTCTCGCGTGAGGAAGTTCCGGCAGACGCGCTCGACAAAGAGCGTGAGATTGCGCGCGCGCAGGCGAAGAACGATCCGAAGAATGCCAGCAAGCCGGATCAGGTGATTGAAAAAATAGTCGAAGGCCGTCTAAACAAGTTTTACGAAGAGGCTGTGCTGATGGATCAGCCATTTGTCAAAGACCCGGCCAAGACGGTCGGCGAACTCGTCACCGAAAAGATCGCCAAGACCGGCGAGAGGATCACGATTCGTCGCTTCACCCGCTACAAGATGGGCGAAGGACTCGCCAGGCGCGACGAAGATTTCGGCGGTGAAGTCGCCGCACTCGCAGGGAATTAGTAAGTTCAAGGTTCAAGGTTCAAAGTTCAAAGTTGGAAGATACAGCCTTGAACCTTGAACCTTGAACCTTGAACCTTGAACCTTGAACCTTATGTCCGCACCCGCAACGAACAACACCGAACCGGCTTATCGCCGCATCCTGCTGAAAATTTCCGGCGAGGCTTTGATGGGCGCGCAGAATTACGGCATTGATGTCGAAGTCGCGCGCAGCGTCGCTGAAGAGATCAGAGCCGTGCGCGACATCGGCGTCGAGGTGGCGGTGGTGGTCGGTGGCGGCAACATCTTTCGCGGCGTCTCGAAGAGCGCGGGCAACATGAATCGTTCCAGCGCCGACTACATCGGAATGCTGGCGACGATCATGAATGCCGTCGTCTTGCAGGATGCGATGGAAAAGGTGGGCGTCTATACGCGCGTCATGTCGGCGATAGTGATTCCGCAGCTTGCAGAGCCTTTCATACGCCGTCGCGCAATTCGTCACCTGGAAAAGCAGCGCGTCGTCATCTTCGCCGCCGGGACGGGCAATCCTTATTTCACGACCGATTCGGCAGCCGCCTTGCGCGCTCTCGAAATCAAAGCGGATGTGATTCTCAAGGCGACGAAAGTCGAAGGCATCTATAACGCCGACCCGATGCTGGACAAGACAGCGACTCGCTACGATTGCATCACGTATCTGGAAGTTCTCGAAAAGCAGTTGAAGGTGATGGACGCTTCTGCCATCTCGCTGTGCATGGATAACAATCTACCCATCGTCGTCTTCAACATGCGCACCAAAGGCAACATCATGCGCGTCGTGATGGGCGAAGCGGGTGTTGGCACGCGGGTGTGCGTCGAAAGGTAGTTCAAGGTTCAAAGTTCAAGGTTCAATGTTTGCGCTTTGACCTTGAACTTTGAACCTTGAACCTTGAACTAAATTTCGGAGAAATTTATATGTCTGAGAAAGATGTCATCAAAGAAGCGCGACCGCGCATGGAGGCGGCGATTGAGGATGTGCGGCGGAAGCTAGCAACCGTCAGGACGGGACGCGCGGCGGTGAGCCTGCTCGACAACGTGATGGTCGAGTATTACGGCACGCCGACGCCGCTCAACCAGATGGCCTCCGTGCATGTGCCTGAGCCGCAGATGCTCACCGTGCAGCCCTGGGATCAAACGCAGATCGGCGCAATCGAGAAGGCCATTCGCAGTGCTGATCTCGGTCTCAACCCGTCAAACGACGGCAAGCTCGTTCGCATTCCCATTCCACCCTTGACGGAAGAGCGCCGCAAGCAACTCGCCAAACAGGTTCACGAAATTGCCGAAGAGCATCGCACAGCGATTCGCAACATCCGCCGCGACTCCAACGACCGTCTCAAGAAGATGCTCAAAGACAAAACAATCTCCGAAGACAACGAGCGCGACGGGCTGGAGGAGATTCAGAAGCTGACTAACACCTACATCGGCAAGATTGACGAACTGATGAAATCCAAAGAGACTGAAATCCTCAGCGTCTAAAGAATGCAAAATTAAAAATTAAAAATGCAAAAGTGAGGACGAAGCACGCGCCCTATCCTCACTTTTGCATTTTTAATTTTGCATTTTGCATTCTTCAGCTTAGAAGCTGAAGCGAACACCTGCCGTGATGCGGCGATTAGCGACCGATGCATTTCCGCCGCCATTATCGCCGAAGCCTCCCAATGTTGAGAGCGACTGTCCGAAGAGCGCCGAACTAAGATTGCCGACCGGCGGCGCCAGATTAGTACGGTTAAAGAGGTTCTGGAAGTTGACGGAGAAGGTCAGGTTGTAACGCTTCTCAGCGCCAGCGCCACCGGGGCCGACCGCCGTCGCACCGCCACCATGTTGTTTGTCACCTCCGCGCGGTCCGACATTTACTCCGCCCGCACCGCGACGACCACCTTGCGGCGCGCCAGCAGGCGCTGTCGCTCCCGGCATCTCACCGAAACCGATTGTCCGGCTGACGCCCAGATTCACTGAGAAGAAGCCAGGGCCTTCCGCATAGTTGCGCGGAATGATCTGCTCGCCCGGTTGCGGGTTGATGTCAAAACTGCCGTAGCGCGTGACTCTCAAGTCCTGAGGTCTCGTCGCAGATGTAGCAAAGGCGGGGCGATCAAGGAAGAGACGATCACCGTTGGAGTCAATGCCCGTCGTGATATTGAAGAAGTTGCCTGTCCTCGCAATGATGAACGGATTCAAAGCGATTTTGAGTTTCGGAATGCCGAGCGTGCCGCCTAAGAAAAAGCTATGACGCGGAAAGAAGGAGAGGCGACCGTAATCAGCATTGAGGTTGTAACTGTTCGACGGGGAACAGTTCACCTGAAAGCCGAAAAAGCAATCCGTATTGCCCTTCACGGTGCCGGTCACATAGTTGGCAAAGATCGAAAGAGATTTGCTCAGTTGGTTTCTAATTCCGATATTCAGTTGCGTCATGTTGACGACGCCGCTCGACTCCCACTGGAAGATATTAGCGAACGCCGCATTTGGCCGCACATTCGGAGTGCCCGGCAACGGCGCATTGATATCGCGTAAGACAAGAGCGTGCCGCGTGCGATAGGTAAAGAACACACCAAAGAGCGTGAACTTATGCGGCAACTGCCGCTCGATGTTGACAGCCCCCAGCAAGGAGTAAGGCGCTTCCAGATTATTGGCGACGCGATAGGCGACCTGCGGCTGAGAACCGGCGAGCGCCTGAACCGTCGGCAAGTTGGAAACAGTGCCATTGGGATTGAAGACGACCTGGCTTAAAATATTTGGGTCAATAATATTAAAGCGCAGTTGATTCTCTCCGGTCAGTTGACTCAAGCCGGTAAAGCGAGTCGCCGAGAGCGTGCCGCTTTCGTTGAAGCGGTCGTAGAACATTCCGAAGCCGCCGCGAATAACAAACTTCGGTTGTCCCGCTCCGAACTGTCCGATGGTGCCGGTCGTCGTTCCACCCGGCGCCCAGGCGAAGAAGAGACGCGGAGCAAAGTTGAAATGGCTGCTGATGTTGCTCTGCGTTTCGTAGCGCGCGCCGTAAGTTAAAGTCAGATTCGGACGCACGCGCCACTCATCCTGAAAGAACAAACCGAGGTCTGTCTGGCTGACTTCAGCTTGAGGGCCTCCACCCGAAAGAGTGAACTGGGTGGGAATCGCGCCCGGCACATGTTGCAAGGCTTGTTGATACTGTGTGAGCGTGGTGAAGACGAAAGTCCCGCCGAAGTTATTACGAGAGACGTCCGTGATGTGCACACCGCGCAGGCGTGCGCCGAAACGAAAGACGTGCTTCCCGGCAACGGTCGCCGTCCAATAGTTCTGCAACTCCCAGCGACTCTCTTTGTTAAATGAGAGACCAATTTGCGAGCCACCACCCGTAAAAGCATCGTTGACGATGATGGTCGGGATGGTGTTGTCGCCTGTCTGGCTAGTGCTGTTGTGAATGAACTGGAAGCGCGTTTCCATAATCACCTTCGGGTTGAGCACAGCCGTCTCGGTGAGTTGGAAAGTATGCTGCGTGTTCGCCGTATTGAAGGCGCGTGATGGCAGCGAGAAATTACCGACGCCAGCATTTAGCAGCGAGAAGTGCGAGTAGGTGTATCGCGCGATGAACGTGTTGTTCTGATTGATGGCGTAGTCGAAGCGCGGGCTGAAGGTGATGAATCTGCGCGGTTGAAAGACGACCTGATTGAACCGCACCGGATTCAGCGTCGAGTCAAGAACCAGCGCATTGACGACGCTGTTATCGTTAATTTCGCGCCGTTGAAAATCCAGAAAGAAGGAAGCCTTCTTGGCAGAGACAGGCCCGCTCAACGAGAGACTGTAGAGCCGTTGCTGGAAGGGCGCGCGTGTCGGCGCAAACGGATTGCGCGCGTTCATGCGTGTGTCGTTGAAATTGAAAGACGCGCTGCCGTGAAATTTGTCGTAGCCCGGTCTGGTCAGAATATCAATGCGACCAAAGCCGGGCTTGTCGTTCTCGGCGTTCAAGGGATTCTGATTAATGCGTACTTCGCGGATAGCTTCCTTCGGCGGAATGCGTCCGCCCGTGAAACCATCTATGTAAATCTGCCCGCCGTTCGGGCCAACCGACGGGCCGGCGAGCGCCTGTAAAGCGGAAGCCAGATCGTCAGGGTCGTCCGGCAGCGCATCAAGGTCTTTGCCCTTGAGCACGATGGCGTTGGCATTGTTCTCCGACTCAGTGCTGAGACCTCTCTGCTCTGAGGAGACTGTGACCTTCTGCTCCTCAATCGTCACGCTCAACTTGATGTCGAGCGGGTCGCGGCGTCCGGCTTCAATCTGCACGTCCGTCTTTTCGTAGAGCGCAAAATTAGCGGCCTGTGCGCGCACGGTGTATGTTCCGGGCGCAAGACCATTCACGGTGTAGATGCCCTGATCGTTCGTGGTGGCGGTTTTTTCAGCGCCGGTCGCATTGACGACCGTCACGGTCGCGCCAATAACTATCCCGCCGAATTGATCCGTGATCTGTCCGTGCAGAGAAACAGCAGACTGCTGCGCGAAACCAGCAACCGCACAGAAAGCCAGCACGAGCATCAGGCTCAAACTTGTTCCGATCTTTTTTATGATGAGATTCATCTCTCTCGCCCTTTTATGAATTATGAGTTTTGAATTTTGAGTTTTGAATTGAAAGCCGTAATTCAAAACTCAAAGTTTAGAGTTCAAAATTGCTTACGGCCCGCCGATACCGATATTGATAGTGCCCAGGTTTGGCGGACGATTAGCCATCTTCTGTTGCATCTGGAGCATGGCGAAGATCGGCTCGACGCCGGAGACGAGCGTGATGGCCGTGACGCGCGTCGGGTCTGCGCCTGACGTACTTAGAAGGAGAATCATCTCGCCGGGCTTCAGTTCAGCCAGCGTGGTCGCCGGAAGATTGTCAATCAGTCGTTGAATGTCGAAGCCGCCGCCAGCTCCCGCTCCGCCCTGCGCACCGGCTGCTCCTCCACCTGGCGGAGGCGTCGCAGATGCTCCACCCGGCTTACCCGCCGCCATCATCTGTAGAAACTCAGGCGGGATGCGCTTGAGCATCGAATCCTTGCGGACGACGACGGTCAGAGGTTGCTGATCCTGAAGGTTGCTGATTTTGATCTCGCTGCTCGCTGCGTCAACGCTGGTGATCGCGCCGCCGAGCGTGCGGAAAGAGCCGGTGACGATCTCCTCAGCAGTAAAGCGTGTGCCGTCTGCGCTCCTGTCACCTTTGGCGCGAAGCTGATCGCCGACTTTTAACTCATCCCACGAACTCTTCTTCGCTTCGCTGAACTTGATGGAGTCCGGCGCGTAGCGGCGCAGCTTCACCTTGTCGGTGACAGGAATAATAACGGGAGTTGACCCGGCGGCGGTGCGCGTCGTAACTGTAATCTCTTTGGCTTGCGGATTGAGTTCGGCGATGACGCCGCTGAGGCCACGTGCGCGCCACTCTGCGCGCTCCTTATCCTGCTTCTTCGCAATCTCGGACTGACTGACGATAGTCACTTTCTGTGCCGGAACTGACTTGCGATCTTCCGCCACGTAGCCTTTCACATAAACGCCATCGCCGACCGCGATCTCCGTCAGACCAATCGCGACCGCCTTCGAGCGATCCGTCTCGCCCACAGGCATCCGCTCATATATCGTCTTCTCGTTGAGCTTCACACTGACGACAGAACCCGCGTCCGTTTTAACGGTCATCACTCCGGCGGGCGCGTTGATCTCCGTGATCTTGCCGAAAACACGAGTCGTCGTAATGGCAGGGTCGTTGCCTTGCGCCTGCACGCTCACGCTCATCGTGAGGGCAAACAAAACAAGCGCAAAAACTCCAAAAGCCTTCTTCATTAAAATTCCCCTCGCCTCTCTTAAGGAAAACACCACGTTAGAGCAGTCTGTGGCAAAATTTTGATTGGTGACAACTTCCGCCGCCTAGGATTAAAACGAGCGGCCAGATGTTTTATTACGCGCCAATGACACTGAAGGTTCAGAATTTTATGTGAATGCGGCTTTTCAGTTCAGGGAGGAGAAAGCGACCTCAAAATGAGGACTAGCGAATGTCTGACTTATAAACATAGCTGTCACGTGCATGAACCACTGCATCCGAGACATTAACAGTTACCTTGATCCGTCGCTTTCCATTCTTTGGAGCTTGATTCTTGGGATAGTAACCCAGACTGTATTGTTGTCGTAATTCTTCAGCTATCCGGGAAAACGAGCGATTAAGATTTTTCAAATTATCAGCATACTGGAAACGCCCACCAGAGGTCTGCGCGATTAGTTGAAGGTAGCGAGTACCACGCTCATACGCCTTGCGTAGCGGCTCACCCTTCGGTGTGGTGTACATGACTCCGCCGATGTTCGCATTGTTGCCCGCTCTGGATAATTGTTTTGATAGATAATCGTTAGGAGTGTCCCATTGAATGGGATATATGAGCGCATACTGTTCAGTCGCTGAACGAAGTGTGCTGTCGTAAGTCGCACGGCGACTTAAAGTATCTATGCCATCCGTTAATAAGACTATCGCTTTACGCCCGGGAATCTGCCTCAGTTGCTCATTAATCGTAGCATCAACCGCATCATAGAGGGCTGTGCCACCTCCGGCTTCCACATGGCTTATCGCATCGGATAGCGCTTTGCGATCATTTGTTGCTTCCGTCAGTTTAATGAATCGGTTATCGAAGGCAACGATCATTGCGCGGTCATCCGGCTGTAACTGATTAAGAAAAGCGATGGCGGCATTTTGAATCTCCTTCAACTCGATTTTTGTTGAATCACTCACATCTAACATCAAGACAATGGTGAAAGGTTTGTCAACGGTCTCAAAGTGTGAGATTTCCTGTTCCACTCCGTCTTCATAGATGCGGAAATCTTCCCGGTGAAGATTTGGGACATAGCCACCCTGATGAGTCTTAACGATAGCGGGAACTGTGACAAGGTTCGTCGAGACGCGCAACACTTCGTCATCCGACTGCTTGCCGGAGGAGGTTTGAGTCTGCGCATGAAGACTTATCGAAAAAGTAAGGATCAGGAAGATGAGAGTAGTCACGGAGTGCTTCATAAGGCGCTCAACTTTCTATTTCGGCTGGTTTAATGTGTTGTATTCGATCAGAAGGTTTTACGGGCGCTTCCAGCCAACATGATAACGCGCCGTCAAAGCTAGTCCCAAACTCGCCACTAGCAGTCCCGCGCCGACAAACGGCCACACGTAAGGCAGAGAGAGAAGGATAGCCCAGAAGATTGTGCCGACGAGCAGCGCGACCGACTCCGAACGATATTTTTCACCCAGGAATTTGCGCTCCAACCACTGTCCCGTCGCTGCTTGAATAGCGACGCGCCCGAACAAGTAAGCCAGCAGGATGAGAATCAAGGCGGCGAGACCAACCAGCGCGGCAATCACCGTCGGCAGCACGCTCAATCCTGCAATCACGCCGAAAGTCATCACGATTGAGCCGACAAATCCGATGATTCCGACGCGCACATTCGTCAACTGTAAACGCATCACTGCGCGACTCACCGCGCCGGGTGTGATAGCCGTCAGCATCAGCGCGGCGATGAACCAGAAGAGCACAGCCATCACGCGGCTTCCCAGGTATGCGAGCGACCACTGCGGCGCAAGCAGGCTGGCAGGATTACGCATGACATCGCGCAACTCCGATTCAAAGCCCGTGAACATCACGGTCGCGCTCGCCGGATTCCGACCCGGAGCATTCGCGCCGTGACGGTATGATCCGCCGATGACGATCACGTCGCCTCCGACTCGCGCTCCGTCGCGCTGCACAACTGACCCGCCAATCGTCGCCACATCGCCCTCGACCGTGCCCTCGATAATCACATCACCGCCAAAAGCCATGACGCCGTGACTGACCCTGCCGTGCACGACGACGGATTGTCCCCAGCCGAAAACATCGGAGTCGCTCGTGCCGTCAACCACGAGCGGCGGCTTGTTGTCCGGCAGCGTGCCCTCCGCACTCTGCGCGTGAACGGCGACGACCATCAAGAGAAACGCGAAGAGCGCGACCGTCGCTTTCCACACGACGCTCGCCACACATAAATCTATCGGCCTCTGAACAGAAACTTGACTCACAATCTTTGAACGGGGCGCACACCGAAGAAGCGCAATCCACTTCAGTTCATTCGACGGTTCGTGTGCGATGGTATCCGGCAATCAGACGACGCAGCATGAAGAGAGCCAGCACAAAGAGGAGAAGGACGATCACACTGACAGGACGCGACTCGAAAACTAAATGTCCGCCGATGCCGCGAGAGATGACGGCCAGGCCCGCGCCCGCGTCGTAAAGCGCATGGCCCAGAAAACTGACGAGCGCTATGCCGCCTCTCCAGATCGCGCGCAGAGGCGCAAGCACCGTCTCACTCGCCGCCGCGCCGCCGAGCAGCGCGACCGACACCGCAGCCAGCACGACACACAAACGAAAGGCACGCCTGCGCTCTCGACGATCACGCATTCCGCTCAGGTCTGCCTGTGCGCGTGCCGCGACAACCTGCGCGAAGTTGACGGGCATCTCCACGCTCGCCTCATCTGCGAGCGCGAAATCCAACTCGCGCAGCAATCGGCGTTGCGTTTCCAACTCAGTCTGACAACTCGCGCACGTCGCAAAGTGCTCTTCCAGTCGAACAAGCGACCCAGCATCAAGCTCGCCGTCGAGATACGCGGTGATCTCTTCAGCGTTGCAAACTGAGATGTTCGGCGTTGCCATGCTCATGATTCAAACCGGGTGACAAAAGAGCGCAGACGAGAATAAACGCCCGCGCTCATCTTTCATCAAACGCTCGTGATTCCTCTCTCGACAAATTGCTGGCGCATCACTTCGCGTGCACGAAAGAGACGATTCTTGACCGTGCCGAGCGGCAAGCCTGTGACCTCCGCAATCTCGTCGTAGCTCAGATCGTGAGAGTGGCGCAGCAGAACCAGTTCCCTGTACGCGGTCGGCAACTGGCGGACGACCTGCTCGATCTCCGCGCGCCTTTCGGCTCGCTCGCTCTCCTGTTCGGGCGACAGCCTCCGGCTCTCAAGCGGCAAATCATACTGCTCTCCATCAAACTCATTCGTCAACGACTGCCCGCGCGTCGAATGGCGGCGCAGGTGGTCAATGGCTGAGTTGTGCGCGATCCTGTAAATCCAGGTCGAGAACTTGAACTCGGAGCGATAGCGACGGAGCGAGTTGTAAACCTTGATGAAAACTTCCTGCGTCACATCGAGCGCGGCCTCGTAATCGCCGACCATTCGATAGATGTATGCCGCAATCGGACGCTGATAGCGACGCACCAACTCCTCGAAACCATCCTCGCGCCCCGCCACCGCCCGCGTCACAAGATCACAGTCAGCAACGACAGCGAGATTACTTAAAGCGATTGGAGATGCAATCATGCTCATGATGCACAGGTTTTACGAAGCCGAAACTTGGAAAGTTTCAAAAGCAGAATTCAGGAGTCAGAATATAAAGAAAGACAAAAGCGGGTCGCTGCCTTTCCTTCTGGATTCTGGATTCTGACTCCTGAATTCTGGATTCTGAATTCTGCTTTTACCATGCCAGCGTCGCAAGTCCGGCGGGCGCGGCGAGGTTGTCGAAGCTGAATTCGCCGGACGGGAGCGCGAGGCCAACATTCGCAGAATCAAGCACGCGCGGGTTTGTCTCAAGCGTCTCGTTGACGATCTCGCTGACGTGGTTTTTATCGAAGCCTTCGCCGACGACGAGCAGGCGGTCAAGCGTCTTCGTCGAAATCGCATCGTCCGCAGAGATAACACGGTCGCGGTAGAAGAGCAGGAGACGATAAAGCTCGTCGTCGCGGTCTTCCGCTTCGCACATCACGGAGCGGACGATGGCCGGTTGCTTGTCGCGCAGCACGAGCGCAGTGAAGCCTTCGGCGTGCGAACTGATGAGCAGCGCGTCGCCGGGCGTGCCTGTTCTGGTGATCCAACGCGCTTCGCCCTGATGACGCGGCAGGATCAGACCTGCGCGCCAATCGAGCATGGCGAAGACGGCTTCGTATTCGTCCAGGATCGAGAGCCGGATGCCGACGGCGAGGTAACGCTGGCGTCCCTGCGCGTCCGCCGACAGGCGCTCGCGCGAGACGCGCAACTCGTCCTGCGGAGCGCCGAACGCGCGCTCGTACTTCCAGCCCAGAATCTCTTCCAACTCCGAGCGCGAAGCGGGCGCGCTCTCAAGCGTCAGGATGGCGGCGCGCGTCGCGGCTTCCGGCAATGCGACAGACCACTTTCGCTGCTTGCCAAGTCCGGCGCTCAACGCAACTTCAGACAATAGATTGACGAGCGTGTTGGCGTCCGAGATGTTCGGCTCATCGTAGCTGGGACGGACGAGTCCTTCGGGGAGCGTGATGGTCGCCGCGCGTCGAATACTGAAAGCATCGCGGCGGCTGCGCTCAAGATGAACTACGGTCGCGCTCCCGCTTTCGAGTCCGAGCGCGGCAGGCGGAAAGCGCGGATTGACGAGTTTGCTGAAAGGCATAATATGAGTTTTGAGTTTTGAGTTTTGAGTTTTGAGTTTTGAGTTAAAAGCCTTAATTCAAATCTCAAAATTCATAACTCATAACTATTCTTCGCTACCATTCACTGTATTGTGTTTCACCATCGGTTGATTTATCAGTGGCGGCGCTGTGAACGTCCTTGATGCCCTCACCGCCTTCGAGCGAGCTTGGGTCTTCTCCGCTCTCCCATTGCCAGTCTCTTTCGCCCGTGATCGGGTCAACGGGAATCTCGCGCAGGTATCCGGCTTTGACAATGTCATCGGGCGACTGCGGCAGCTTGCCTTTATCGGCAGCATACAGGTCAAGCGCTTTCCGCAACTGGAAGAGATCATCACGCAGCACTGTCTCACGCGCGTGAACGACAGACTTTTGATACTGCGGCATGGCGATGGCAGCGAGAATGACGATGATCGAGATGACGATCATCAGTTCGAGAAGCGTGAATCCAGTTTTCAGTTTTGAGTTTTCAGTTTTCAGTGCGAACCTGCGCGCGCGCGACTCATTGCCGACAGCGTTCTCGCTTTCTGCTGAAAACTGAAAACTGAAAACTGAAAACTGCTCTCTACCAATCACTGTACTTCTCTCCATTCAGCGCGGTCGCGGTGGACTTCGAGCGCACGTCGAAGACGTTTTCGCCGCCCCATGATCCAGTATCTTTTGAGTCGTAGGTTGAGCGAAGTTCCCAACTGCGCTCTCCCGTCATCGGGTCAACGGGAATCTCGCGCAGATAGACTTTTTTCTTCATCGAGGTGAGCGTGTTGCTGGTCGCGGTTTGGGTTGAGTTTGGGTCAAGGCCAACTATCCCACCGCCGCCCGTGCCTCCGACTCCGGCAAGCGGTGTCACGCTGACGCCGTTGACGAGCGTATCGAGATCAGGCGGATAGCGATCCGGGTTATCTGTCCCGAAGATCGTGTTATCGGTAATCCCGACCCTGACGCGAGGATCAATGAGAGGCTGTTGTTGTTGCCCCGTCTGTGGATTCGGCTGCGGCGCTCGCCCTGCCTGTGGAATGGTCGCTCCCGCTATCGCTTCACGATGAAACTGGTCAATGGCGTTGCGTATCTCGTGCAGCGCCTCGCGCAAGGCTTGCTCGCGCTGGCGCTTGACGGAAACTTTAACGAGCGGAATCGCGCCCATCGTCAGAATCGTCATCACCATCAGCGTGGCGATTAACTCGATGAGCGTGAAGCCGCGTTGAGCAGTGGTCAGTGGTCGGTGGTCAGTGGTCAGGACAGGCGATGATTGAGAGAAGTTGGCCGCTTGGCACAAGTCGTCGTCGCCAGCCGTTTCAACTGACCACTGACCACTGACCACTGACCACTGCTTTTTACCAGTCACTGTACTTCTCTCCATTCAGCGCGGTCGCGGTGGATTTCGAGCGCACGTCGAAGACGTTTTCGCCG
>JAVHWW010000121.1:0-2795 GCA_032159235.1 Acidobacteriota bacterium | reverse complement strand
CGAACGTGCGCTCGGTGATCGGCCCGTTCTGGCGGACCAGCTGATAGAGTCGCTCCTCCGAGACGGTTGCGTTGCCCCGCTCGTCGACGTCCAGCCCGCGGTCGCGGTTGGGCGGCTGCCCGTCGATCAGCACCCGGAAGCGGGTCGGCCTGTCAGCTCGGTTGCCCAGCACCAGGTTGAGGTCCCGCCCGTGGAAGCGATGCACGATCCCGCCGCCGGGCTCGTTCAGGGTCGTGATCTGCGGTCCCACCGTCCAGTCGCCGGAGAGCGCCCACCGGTTGAGCGCAAGCTGCGCCGGCTTGACGTAGACCTGGCTGCGGTCGGGTCTCAGGCCTCCCGGTGGCGCGAAGCGGGTGGCCCGGGCGTAGCCGACGTAGGTCTCCGGCGACCCGAGCGTGTCCCAGTCGGCGGCGAGGTAGACGCCGTCCGCCCGGACCGCCACCAGTTCCTCACCGACGTCATCGCTCCCCGCATCGCCGAGCAACTGCTGGATGACCCGCTCCGACCGCTCGTAATCCTCCTCGCCGAAATGGTGATGCCGGATTCGCCCCTCGGCGTCGACGAAGTAAAGGGCGGCCCAGTACGCGTTGTCGAAGGCACGCCAGATCGCGAAGTCGTTGTCGACCGCGATCGGATAGCCGACGCCCATCGCGTCGAGGGCAGACCGGATCTTCTCGAGGTCGTGCTCGAACGGAAACTCCGGCGACTGGACGCCGATCACGACCAGCCCGGCGTCGCGGTATTTGTCCGCCCAGGCCTTGATGTAAGGCATGGTGCGCAGCCAGTTGATGCAGGAGAAGGTGCAGAACTGGACGACGACGACCTTGCCGCGCAGGCCCGTGGGCGTCAGCGGGTCGGAGTTGAGCCACGCCGTCGCGCCGTCGAGATCCGGGAGCGCACCCTCGACGGGCAAATGGGTTGTCGCGGTCATCGCAATGACGTGAAGGTCGCGCGGATCTGTTCCGCGAGGGTCTGCGGCTGCTCCCAGGCGGCGAAGTGGCCGCCCTCTTCGACCTTGTTGAAGTGGATGAGCTTGGGATACGCCCGCTCCGCCCAGCTCCGCGGAGCGGGGTACAGCTCGTCCGGGAACACGGTCACGCCCACCGGGATCTCGACGCCCTTGACGTCGAAGAAGGCCAGCTTGCTCTCCCAGTACAGGCGCGCCGCCGAGATCGCCGTGTTGGTCAGCCAGTAGTGGGTGATGTTGTCGAGGACGTCGTCGCGGGAGAGGCCGCCGGGCTGCCCGACGAAGGCGCGGGCGATGAGCTCGTAGCTGCGCACGTCGTGATCGAGCATCCAGGCGGCCAGACCGACCGGTGAGTCGGCGATGCCGTAGAGCGTCTGCGGTCGGTTGGCCATCTCGTTGGCGTAGCCGACGCCGGTCTTGAAGAAGTGGTCCAGCACCTCGTAGGCCACCTTCTCCTCGGCGGAGAGACCTGCGGGTGGCGGGGCACCGATCTGCAGCGCCCGCGAGACCTCGGGCGGAACGGTGGCGGGCATGTTGGTGTGGATGCCGAGCAGCCCCGGCGGCTTCAACAGCGCCATCTGCTCGGTGACGGCATTGCCCCAGTCGCCGCCCTGCGCGACGTAGCGGGTGTAGCCGAGTCTGCCCATCAACTCGACCCAGGCACGGGCGATGCGAATGGGATCCCAGCCGGTCGCGGTCGGCTTCCCGGAGAAGCCGTGGCCCGGCAATGACGGAATCACGAGGTGGAAGGCGTCCGATGCGCTCGCACCGTATTCGGTGGGTTTAATGAGCGGGTCGATGATCTTCAGTTGTTCGACCGTCGAGCCCGGCCACCCGTGCGTGACGATCAGCGGCAGCGCGTCCGCGTGCTCGGAATGCACGTGGATGAAGTGGATGTCAACCCCGTCGATCTCGGTGATGAAGTGCGGCAGCGCGGCAAAGCGGCGCTCGAAGGCGCGCCAGTCGTAATCCGTGGCCCAGTAGCGAGCCAGCGCCTGGATCACCTTGAGCTGCACGCCTTGGGAGGGATCCGTTTCCCGGTCCGGCCACTTGGTGGCGGTGATGCGACGGCGCAGGTCGGCGAGCTGCTCTTCCGGGACGTCGATCGTGAACGGGCGAACGTCCGTGCCGGGGGCTGCCGTGGTCGAGGGGGTGGTGTCCATTGCTTCTCCTAGCGGTCGAAGGTCGAGCGAGAGCCTGGCGCTCCCGTCGCTCGGAAGAAGTCGATGAGCAGTTGGGTGACCCGCTCGGGCTCGTCGTGGTGCACCCAGTGCGAGGCGTTGGGCAAGCGCTCGACGCGGTCGAGGTTGGGCACGTCGTCGTGCTCGGGCTCGGCAAGTTCTTCGCGGAGATAGCGGTCGCGCTCCCCCCAGATCACCAGCGTGGGCGCCGAGATGGGGCGAATCTGCTCTTCGGCGCGCTTGGGCGGGGTTCGCACCGAGGACCGGTAGTAGTTGATCATTCCGGTTGCCGCGCCTGGCTGCGACCACGCCTCTATGTAGCGTTCGATCTCCTCCGGCGTGTAAGCGGGGTGGGCGTCACGCAGGAAGTGCCGGAAGAAATGCCAGTGGTCGGCGCGCACGACGGCCTCTGGCAGGTCCGGGAGGTCGAAGAAGAAGAAGTACCAGGACCTGCGGAGCTGATCCGGGTGGTGCAGTCCCTGCGAGAGCCTCCGCGGATGGGCCGCGTTGAGGATGGCCAGCCGCTCCACGACCTCGGGGTGGTGCATTGCGGTGGCCCAGGCGATGGTTCCGCCCCAGTCGTGCCCGACGAGCAGCGCGGTCTCGGCTCCGCGTTCCTGGACCAGGCCTCGGATGTCGGCGGCCAG
>JAVHWW010000086.1:0-64197 GCA_032159235.1 Acidobacteriota bacterium | reverse complement strand
CGTGACGACATTCGTCAGGGCGTGGCGGAACTTGGAGTTGAGCTGGACGAGCACATCCGCTTCGTGATTGATGCGCTGCGTCCCGTTCAAAAAGAGATCGGGCTGAATACCAGCAACGGATGATGTTGCTTGCGTGCGGGTGAAAGTTTCACTTATTCTGGCAGCATCTCAAATACATCAGACGGCAAAGGGGAAGAGTCGAGTAATGTTTAATGAATGATGGGTCTCTCCGATTCTAAACTGCTCATCACTCATCACTCATCACTCATCACTCGGTTATGGTTACGAGAAACGCGCTGCTCTATTTGTCACGCCGCGAGGGCTTGAAGGATTTTGCGACGCGCTTTCGCTTCTTCAAGAAGATGACGACCCGCTTCATCGCGGGCGAAGACATCGAAGAGGCCATCGCCGCCATTCGTGAGATCAACCAGAAAGGTTGCACGGCCTCTTTCGATCATCTCAACGAATCGGTCACGGGTGCTGGCGAGACTGAAGAAGAGGTGCGTGAGTATCTACAGATTTTATCCCGCATTGACGACACGGGTATTCAGTCGAACGTCTCCATCAAGCTCACGCAGTTCGGTCTGGAGATTGACCCGGAACTCGCTTATAAAAATGCGCGACGGATTGTCGAAGATGCGGCACGGCGCGGCAACTTCGTCCGTGTTGATATGGAAGCCTCACACGTGACGCAGGTGACGATTGATGTCTTCAAACGTCTGCGCGCGGAGTTTGGCTTGAACGATGTCGGCATCGTGATGCAGTCGTACCTGCGACGAACCTTTGACGATGTGCAGGACTTGTTGAAGATTCCGGCGCGGATACGCATCTGCAAAGGCGCTTACAACGAGCCGCCGGAAGTCGCGTTTCCAGATAAGAAGGATGTGGATGAGAATTACGTGCGCGTGATGAAGACACTACTCTCGTCGGGCGTCTATCACGGAATCGCCACGCACGACCCGAAGATGATCGAAGCGACGATTGATTACGCGCAGCGTGAAGGCATCGGCAAAGAGGCTTTCGAGTTTCAGATGTTGTACGGCATCAGGCGCGACCTACAGGTGCAGCTTGCGCGCGCGGGCTACAACATGCGCGTGTATGTCCCTTATGGCAAGCACTGGTATCCGTACTTCATGCGGCGGCTGGCGGAGCGTCCGGCGAATATCTGGTTCGTGATGAAGAATATGTTCAAAGGGTAAAGGCTGTCAGTTGTCAGTGGTCGGTGGTCGGTGGTCAGTTGTTCCTTATGTACGTGTTGCGCGCTGAAGTTTTACAACTGACCACCGACCACTGACTACTGACCACTTTTACGCAAATGGATACTTCGTGGACATGGATTGTGTGGACGGTGCTTGGCGTGATTCTGATTATCGCGGAAGTCTTCACGCCCGGCTTCGTGTTGCTCTGGTTCGGTATCGGCGCGCTCGTAGCAGCGTTTGCCGGACTCGTCGGGCTTGCCAGCCTGCCGTTGCAGTTTCTCATCTTCGCGCTCGTCTCCGTCTCGCTGACAGCCGCCTCGCGCACGATCTTCGCCAACTATTTCCTGCGCTCGAATGAAGGCCGCGATCTTAAAATGGGCGTTGACGCGCTGCCCGGTAAAGTCGGGACGGTCGTTTCCTCAAGCAAGGGCGCGCTCAATGAAGGCGCTGTGAAAGTTTACGGCTCGACGTGGACGGCGTATCCGGCGGAAGGCGAAGAACCATTGGAAGCAGGCGAGCGCGTCACGGTCGAGCGCGTGCAGGGCGCATCAATTTACGTGCGCCGCATCGAGTACATTCCTGAGTGGCGCAGGAGCGCGCTGACGGAAGGAGAAGAGCGGCAAAAGTAAAAGATGCTGTTGGCCGGGCTTTTCGTCCCAAACTCATTCTCGACCCTGACCCTGTCTCTTAACTCGCCACCTCCGCAGGTGTCGAGCCTCCTACACCGAACCTCGTTGCTTGTATCACGACCTGTTGGATGCCGCGTTTAGCCAAGAACAGCACTGGCCTCAATTGTCAGGGTCGGAATAGATTTCGTTGATATTGATTCGCCGCGTTTTACCAAGCGGGTTTCCTGATACTTACCATCAAGCGGTCGTGAGTAGATTTCAATTGTCTCTTTCGGCAAATTGATAAGCCACACTTCAATGACGCCAGACTCGGCATAAAGGGGAATTTTTATGTCGCGGTCATATTCAACCGAGCTATCTGCAACCTCGATCAGAAGCAAGACATCTGCTGCCTGTGGATTAGCTTGGGCGTAAAAATCATCTCGTAGTTTCAACAATGCGACATCCGGCAACGGTTCAGAGGAATCGTCAATCTGAACAGGATTCTGCACCCATACGATTGAACGATCACCGGCCAGCCGCTCTAAAAGTTTGGTTAATCTTCCGACGCAAGCCGCGTGACGGCTGCCAATTGGATTCATTTCAACGATCTCGCCTTCAATCAACTCAACGCGATCATCTTCTGAGAAGACACCCGCAACGGCCATTCGATAATATTCAGCAACATTAAAATGTCGTCTAACAAATTGAGTTGACATAGTGTTTCACATCCCTCACACGAACTACATAGTAACATATTTTAGTCAGCGATTAAGAAGGCATCTAGCGCTCGAATTAACCGGGCGGGAAGAATCTCAACCATCGTGTCGGCCTCGCAGATGGAAGGCTCGCTCACTCCGCTCCGGTCCAATGAGTTGTTAGGCTTCGCCCTCATTTTCGAGGCTGTCTTATTTTAGCTGGTTGCTCGCCTTCTGACTCAAACTCTTTCAGGTCTTCCGCCGCTTTTGAAAGTAACCTTGTCCGTGAACAGCAGCAGTATGTGCCAAACGTGCCATCTTGCTTTTTATATGCATAGACAAGCCACTCTTCATTTTCATCGAAGCCGTTGATACAACCTTGAATCTTATTCTGGATAGTGACGAGAGTGTCTAAGTCTTGCTTCCACGCCTTTTTTACCTCGAACTTCACTGTCTCAATATAGCCACCTGTGTCTTTATCGGGTGCGGTCTTTTTAATCTCGATTACTTTGCCGATGAACACAGCGTCGGCGAGCTTAAATTCTTTGTGAGGGGTTATATCTCTACGCTCCGCGACACAGGAGCATTGAGCAAATGTTTCGCCCGCCACGAAATAGAATAAGCCGAGAAGTAAAAAAATCTGGATTGTTTTTCTCATAGCGCCTCTGTTTACTACTAAATTGAAGAAGCCTAACTATTGTATATGCGGAATCATTCCGCATAACACCCGAATTTTAGGTATTATGTGGAACGATTCCGCATAATACCTTTATAGACGGAATCCCGTAAACCATTATCACTGCCTTTCGGACGCTTCTGAAGCGGTTTCTCCACCGTCCCAAAGCCTTTGTCCGGCAGGAGAAAGGCTTTCTCCCGTCTCCCAAGCTCTTTCTCCTGCGGGAGACAGCCCTTCTCCTGTCGGAGAACCCTTTTCTCCAGCCGGACAAAGGCTTGCTCCCGCAGGAAAAAAGGCTTGGCCGGTCGGAGAAAGAGCTTGTTTATTAAATTTGCACGCCTCTGCACGGAAATGTGCTATGATTCGAGCCATCCAAGGGTCGCAGGTTTTAGTTTCCGTCAACCGTTAACTCACATTCCAGCCTAAAGGAGGAAACAGCAATGCCAAGCAACAACAACAAGAAGATCAGAGAGCGCGTCATCAAAATGAACAACGCCTGGAAGCAAGGCGCACCCACTGTCACTTTCAAAGGCATCAAGCAAAGCGACTTTCAAACCGACATCGAATCAGCCGCCGCCAAGGATCAGGAGATTGCAGACCTCGAAGCGCAAGTCCAGATGAAGAAGCAGGAGCGCGACGCCATTTATCGAAAGTTGAATGACGATTCAATCAAGGTCAGAGACGGCGTCGAGGGTGATATCAACTTCGGGACGAATCATCCGTTATATGAAGGAATGGGCTTTACGACGGATGACAACCGTGCCTCCGGTTTGACCAGAAAGAAGAAAGCGCCGTCCGGCACTAATGGCTAACATGAGAGAGTTATCGCGGGTTAATTAACCCGACGATCTGTTTGGGTAACGAGCAGTGCCACAAGCGAAGATGGAGGATAGACAAACATCATCTATCCTCCATCTTTGCATTTTAATTTTTAATTTTGCATTCGCCTTACGGTGTGGCCGTCATCGTGAAGCGTGCGGCGGGGACGACTGTTTGCAGGT
Source organism: Acidobacteriota bacterium (assembly GCA_032159235.1). Classification (GTDB taxonomy): domain Bacteria; phylum Acidobacteriota; class Blastocatellia; order Pyrinomonadales; family Pyrinomonadaceae; genus QHXM01. The sequence goes on along the minus strand of JAVHWW010000086.1, from coordinate 60,015 downwards.
CGTAGTTGTCAATCGTCAAATCCGCCAGACGCTGGCCGCGCAGCTTCGTGACGATGTGGAAGGGCAGCGTCATGCAACTCACTTTGCGGTAATCGCTGCGGTCTTCTTCGATCATCGTCGTGCTGTTGTAGCGCGAGGTGACCTTATCAATCAAGAAAGAGCCTTTGTTGATCCAGTAGCGCACGGTGTCCTGCGGCGTGTACTTGACTTCAACCACATAGTCGTTGCCGTCATCGTGCTGGCGCACAGTTACCAGTTGATGCTCGATGGCTAGATTGATGGTGTTGAAGCCCATCATCGCCCACTGGCGCGAGGCCGCGATTTCGCTGACACGAATTTCGTTGCCCATCAGCATCCCGCCACCGACAGTTCCGGTGTAAACCAGATAAGTCGGGCCAGCGCCGAGCGCCGCCATCGCGCCGAGCGGTTTGATGTCGAGCCGTCGCCGCAGGTCACGATCCTGATAGTCCGTGATGCCGACTTTGACTTCGACAGCGCCCATCACCGTTGTCGCGCCGGCTGAAGCGAAAGCAGCGGCATTGACGAATCCATCGGCGCGTGCCGTCACATATTGAAGTCCGGCGTATTCAGCGCCGCCGTGTGCGACGCGCGTGACGCTCAATAGCTCGCGTCCTGTTAGGTCGTCAGCTTTGCTCGTGCGCGTGGTGACGGGGATTGCCAGCAAGGTGACGACCAGACAACAAGCCGCCAGTAGAATTGTTTTGGTGTTCATTAAACGTCGAAGCATGGTGTGTTCTCCTTATCTTTTCGGCGCGACGCAGAATAACAAGACAGCGCCGCGCAGCTAGGGGTTGAAGGTGTGGGTCGGAACCCACTAATGGTGACAAGAGACATCGAGACCTGACAGACGTTTCGGTCTATTGAATTTTGCCCTGCGTGATGAATAACTGAGTTGCTTCCCAAGTCGTGCGAGATATAAAGCGGAGCACGGACTGTCTCGATTCAGGTCTTCAAATCGTTAGAGACGCGCCGGATGTTACTGACCTCAGCCGCACTTGTCAATTATTTCTCTGAGGTGACGAGAGCGGAGATTTTTAAGTTGGGGGTTCTGTCGGAGCCTCTGCGTCGCCGAGCGTGGAATCTTCTTCTATCGGGGGCAACTCGATGGTGATCTTTTCGGCGGCGGGTTTCTGTAGATCGTCGCCCGTAAAACGTGCCAGCACGACCGTGATGTTATCTTCGCCGCCGCGCTCGTTGGCCTCTTCGATCAGCTTAGTGCAGGCGGCGGCCAGATCACCTTGAGCGTCTTCGATAATGCGGCGCATGTCCTCGCTCCGCAGCTTGCCCGATAAGCCATCACTACACAACAACAGAGTATCGCCACGACGGATACGCATTCTTCCCGTCACCGGCGACAGTTCGCTCTGCGCGCCAAGTGCCTGAAGAATGACGTTGCGAAACATGTGCGTCTCGGCTTCCGCTTCGCTGATCTGTCCGACATCCACGAGTTGCTGGACGAGTGACTGATCTTTCGTCGCTTGTTTGATCTGCTCGCCGCGCAGAACGTAAGCGCGGCTATCGCCGACCTGAACTAAGTCGAGCATGTCACCCTTGATCGCCGCGCCCGTGAAGGTCGCGCCCATCCCGGCGCAGCGCGTGTCTTCCTGGCTGCGATGATGGATCGCCAGATTGGCATAGACGGTGGCGTGGCGCAGGTAATCAACGAGGTCTTTCTCGGCGTCGTCCTTACTTTCCTGCTCCTCAGCTTCACTCTCGATGAGCATCTCGCGGACGGTTTCGACCGCCATCCGGCTCGCCACGTCGCCAGCCAGTGCGCCGCCCATCCCGTCTGACACGACCAGCACGAGACCCTTCTCACCAAGCTCGAAACGACGCCACTCTTCAGGCGACTCCGCGCCATCCGAACAGGTCCAGGCCCGCGCGGTCAGCAGGTCGAGAATGAGAAAGTTGTCTTCATTCCCACGCCGGACACGACCAACATCGGATTTTGCGTGAAGCTCTACGTTCATAAAAGCAGTTTTAAGTTTTGAGTTTTAAGTTTTGAGTTAAAAGCAAAAAACTTAAAACTCAAAACTTAAAACTCAAAACTTATATCTTTCTCAGGGCTTGATCCAAGTCCGCAATAATATCGTCTGTGTCTTCGATGCCGACAGAGATACGCACGAGGCCGTCGGTGATGCCTAGACGAGTGCGCGTTTCGGGTAGCACGGAAGCGTGTGTCATGGTTGCCGGGTGCGAGATCAATGTTTCCACACCGCCGAGACTTTCCGCGAGCGTGCAGAGTTTAGCAGATTCCAGCACCGTTCGCGCAGCCTCCAATGAGCCGACATCGAAAGAGACCATCCCGCCAAAACCTTTTTGCTGACGCTTCGCCAGATCATGCTGGCGATGCGAGAGCGATCCCGGATAGTAAATCTTCTGCACCTTCGGATGCTCTTCGAGAAACGCTGCCACCGCGCGCCCCGAACGATCATGCTGCTCCATCCTGAGCGCTAAGGTCTTCGTCCCGCGCAGCACCAGCCATGAATCGAAGGGCGACAGGATTGCTCCCGCGCTATTCTGCACGAAAGCGAGCCAGTTCGCATCCTCTTCATCACTCAGAACAACGATGCCGCCCACTCCGTCCGAATGACCGTTGAGGTATTTAGTCGTGGAATGCACCACGATGTCAACACCAAAATCGAGTGGACGTTGCAAATAAGGCGACATGAAAGTGTTATCACAAACCACACGCGCGCCCGCCGCGTGCGCTAAATCCGAGACGGCTTGCAGGTCTGTCACGATCATCACGGGATTGGTCGGCGTCTCGACGAAGACCATCCGCGTGTTCTCTTTGATCGCCGCTTCGACGTTCGTGATGTCAGACGTATCAACGAAATCAAACTCGATATTGTAGTTCGCCAGGATGCGCGTGAAGAGACGAAACGTGCCACCGTAGGTGTTATCCGAGACGATGACGTGCTCGCCCGCTTTGATGAGCCTGAGCGTCGCATCAATCGCGGCCATCCCGGAAGCGAAGGCGTAACCGAACTTCGCGCCTTCGAGCGCTGCGATGTTCCGCTCCAGCGCGAAGCGCGTCGGGTTCTGTGTCCGCGCATACTCGAAACCTTTATGCTTGCCGAGTCCTTCCTGCGCGTAAGTCGAAGTCTGATAGATCGGGACGGTGACCGCGCCCGTCGTCGGGTCGGCCTCCTGTCCGGCATGAATGGCTGTTGTTGCGAAACCCATAATTAGTGGTCAGTAGTCAGTGGTCAGTGGTCAGTTGGTGATGAGTGGTTTAACTGACCACTGACCACCGACCACTGACCACTAATCGAAGATTCCCTGGCTCATGTAACGCTCTGCGCCGTCAGGAAAGATTGTGACGACGCGCTTGCCTGATCCGAGTTGTTCGGCGATGCGGTAGGCTGCTGCGGCTGCCGCGCCGGATGAGCCTCCGCCGAGCACACCTTCAGTCTCCGCCAATTTGCGCACTGTGGCGAAAGCCTCGCTATCTGTAATCTTGATGATTTCGTCGGCGAGATCAAGCTCGCAGTTCTTCGGGATAAATTGCGACTGGCCGATGCCTTCGATCTTGTGGCGACCGGGCGGGCCGCCGCCGATGATCGAGCCTTCCGGTTCGACCAGAATACATCGAATCTTCGGGTCGAGCTTTTTAACTGCGCGGGCCACGCCTGTGAACGTCCCCGCAGTGCCTGCGCCGATGACGACGGCATCAAGTTGACCATTCATCTGTTCGATGATTTCGCGCGCAGTGGTCTGCTCATGGAAACATGGATTGGCCGGATTCTCAAACTGCTGCGGGACGTAGCTGTCTTTAATCTCGGCTGCCATCTCGTGTGAGCGTTCGATAGCGCCCTTCATGCCTTGCTCTCTGGGGACATACTCAATTTCGCCGCCGAGCGCCTCCATGATCTTCATCTTCTCGCGCGAGTAGCCTTCAGGGACGCAGAGGATCACGCGGTAGCCGCGCGCGACGCCGATCAGTGCTAATCCGATTCCGGTGTTGCCTGCCGTCGGCTCGATGATGGTCGAGCCGGGATGCAAGATACCTCGCTCTTCAGCATCAAGAATCATTCCCAACGCCGCGCGGTCTTTGATGCTTCCGCCCGGATTCAGGTATTCGAGTTTAGCGTAAATATCCGCGAGCGGGGGCCTGCTGAAACGCGCGAGGTGTAGCAGCGGAGTGTGACCAACAAGCTCAATAATGTTCTCAGTCGTACCCGTCGGCATTAAGTTTTCTTACCAGCAAGAAGTGCAGCTATAAAGAGCGTCAAAATTTAGTAATTTCGGAATTCGCATGGTAGCCCGCGAGACGAATGAAAGTCAAAAGCTGGTGAATGGTAAATAGTGAATAGTGAATAGAAAAAACATTCGTCCATTCACCATTTACCATTGACCATTCACCATGCTATCGTGCTGTCCCGTGAATCACACGGCTTCATTCTCTCAACAAAGCGCCGTCGCCATCATCCCCGCACGCTACGCTTCGACTCGATTGCCTGGTAAACCCCTGCTCGAAATCGCCGGACGCCCGATGATCCTGCATGTCCTGGAACGCGCGCTCGCCGCAAGCAATGTCGCGCGCGCGATTGTGGCGACGGATGACGAGCGAATCCTCGATGCGGTGCGCTCCGCCGGGTTTGAAGCCGTGATGACACGCGCAGATCACGTGAGCGGCAGCGACCGTCTGGCCGAAGTCGCAGCCACGCTCGCCGACACAGAGGTGATAGTCAATCTGCAAGGCGACGAGCCTTTGATTTCGCCACGAACCATTGAGCGCGCGGTGGAAGAGTTGTTGAAGGACGATGCTGCGCAGATTGTGACCACCTCGGAAGAGATCACGAATGCGGAAGATGTCTTGAGCGCGGATGTCGTCAAGGTTGTGACGGATGATGCGGGACGCGCTCTGTACTTCTCGCGCTCGCCGATTCCTTTCCCGCGTGACGCTGTGCAAATGTATGGATCACTCGTCGCCGCGCTCGAAATCGAACCCGGCTTGCTCGCGCGCTTTCGCAAGCACACGGGGCTTTATGTTTACCGTCGCAGCTTTTTGTTAGAATACACCGAGTGGCCGCAATCTATGCTTGAGCGCGCAGAGTCGCTCGAACAACTACGCGCGCTCGAACGCGGCGTCCCGATCAAAGTCATCGCAGCCGACTCGCCTTCGATTGGCGTTGACACGGAGCAAGACCTTGAGCGAGTGAGAAGAATGATGGAGAAGTGAAAAGTGAATAGTGAAAAGTGAAAAGTGAATAGTTGACCAATGATTCACTATTCACTATTCACTATTCACTATTCACTTTTCACTAATATATGAAAGACTTAATCGGCCTGTCGTTTATTCTTCTTCTCGTCTTCGGCGGGCTGTATCTCTTGACGCGGCCTGCCAAGCCTCTGACAGTCGAGGAGTTTGAAAAGCGCGCGCATGAGAATCGCGGGCTGATGGGCACAGGAGCGCTGGGGCTGCAAAAGTTTCTCGACCCCGGCGCAGCGAAGGCCGCCGAAGTGCAGGAAGATTTTCGTCAGGGTTATCTTGACGGTGAGCAGGAATCGGGCGACGACAATGATAATGCAAAATGAAAAATTAAAAACTCAAAATTGCGGCGAGAGCCGCTCCTCACTTTTGCATTTTACATTTTTCATTTTGCATTTTGGGGAGGTTTGAGATGCCTAAATATATTTTCGTCACGGGTGGAGTGGTTTCGAGTTTGGGCAAGGGCTTGGCGGCTTCGTCCATCGGTTGTTTGCTCGAAGCGAGGGGCTTGCGTGTTGCGCTTATCAAGCTCGATCCATACATCAATGTTGACCCCGGCACGATGTCGCCCTTTCAGCATGGCGAGGTCTTCGTCACGGACGACGGCGCGGAGACAGACCTTGACTTGGGCCACTACGAACGTTTCACGCACGCTCATCTCTCGCAGGCCAACAACTGGACGACGGGGCGCATTTACCTCTCCGTCATCGAAAAGGAGCGGCGCGGCGATTACCTGGGCAAGACCATCCAGGTCATCCCGCACATCACAAACGAAATCAAAGATGCCGTGCGCGCTGTCGCTGAGAAAGACCATTTGGATGTGGTCATCGTCGAAATCGGCGGCACGGTCGGCGATATCGAATCGCTGCCGTTCCTCGAAGCGATTCGTCAAATGGGCAACGAAGAAGGCGTGGGCAATACTCTCTTCATACACGTCACGCTCGTGCCTTTCATCGCCGCCGCAGGCGAATTGAAAACCAAGCCGACGCAGCATTCCGTCCGCGAGTTGATGCAGATCGGAATCGCGCCACACATTCTGTTATGCCGCTCTGACCGGCAACTCTCACGCGACCTGCGCTCCAAGATCGCGCTCTTCTGCAACGTCAAAGAGTCTGCCGTGATTACGGCGATGGACGTGGGCACGATCTATGAAGTGCCGCTTGCTTTCCACGAGCAGGGACTCGACGAGTTGATCGTCTCATCACTTAATCTCACCGAGCGCGCGGCGCATTCCGATCTCTCCGAATGGCGCGAACTTGTCAACACGATTAGAGAGCCGCTCGCGGGCGCGACCTCCATCGCCATCGTCGGCAAGTACGTCGAGCTTGAAGATTCTTACAAATCTCTGCGCGAGGCACTGACGCACGGCGGCGTGGCGAACAACCTGCGCGTTGACGTGAAATGGATTGAATCAGAGGAACTGATGGAGGACGATTACGAAGATCGCCTGCGCGACTTCGATGCGATTCTTGTTCCCGGTGGCTTCGGCAAGCGCGGCGTCGCGGGGATGATTAAGGCCATCGCCTACGCACGCAAGACGCAGACGCCCTACTTCGGCATCTGTCTCGGAATGCAAACGGCCTGCATCGAGTACGCGCGCAACGTCTGCGGCCTGAAGGATGCGGATTCGACGGAGTTTGACGTGAACACGCCCTATCCCATCATCTTCAAACTGCGCGACCTCGTTGACGTTGAAGAACTCGGCGGCACGATGCGTCTCGGCGCGTGGCCCTGTCGTTTGGCTGAAGGCACGCTCGCCCGTGAGATTTATGGCGATGAGGCAGAGATTAGCGAGCGGCATCGCCATCGTTATGAATTTAATCCTGAGTTTCGTGAGACGCTGGAGCGCGCCGGGCTTGTCATTAGCGGCGAATCGCCGGATGGAAAGTTCGTCGAGATTGCGGAACTCCCGCGCGACGTTCATCCCTGGTTTCTAGGCTGCCAGTTTCATCCAGAGTACAAATCAAAGCCTCTTCAAGCTCATCCACTGTTTGCCTCCTTCGTGCGAGCGGCCTACGAGAATCGCATGAGAAACGAAACCCCCCTCGAAAAACTTAACGCGCCCGAAACAGTCCTGCACGAGCGCGCGAATGTTGCCGGAGACGACTAAAAAGGGATGAAGGATGAGGGATGAGGGATGAAGTAAATAGCCACTTTACTTTTCATCCCTCATCCCTCATCCTTCATCTCTAGAGTTATGCTTCACTGTCCCACATGCGGTCAGGAGTTCGCCGAAGAGGTGAGAGTGTGCCCGGAGGATGGCACGCTGTTGCAGGCTGATGCGACGGTGGCGATGGCGGCTCCGGTTGATCCTTTGATTGGGCACACGCTGGATGAGAAGTACAGGTTGGATGAGCGCATCGGAACAGGCGGCATGGGCACTGTCTATCGCGCGACGCATCTGCTGATTGACCGTCCAGTGGCGATCAAAGTTCTCAGTCCGCGCTATGTCGAAGATGAAGCCGCGCAGACGCGCTTTCGTCGTGAGGCACGCGCCGCCGGTCGCCTGCAACACGCCAACGCTGTCACCGTCACGGATTTCGGCACCACGTCGGACGGTCTCGTCTATCTCGTGATGGAACTGCTGGAAGGGCGCACGCTGCGTGAACTACTCGCGCGCGATGCTCCGCTTGATACGGCGCGCGCAGTTTCGATCATGCTCCAAATCTCTGCGGCTGTCGGCGCGGCGCATGAGGCGGGCATCATCCATCGTGATCTCAAACCCGCCAACATCTTCATCGTGCAGCGCAAGGACGCGCCGCCGTTCGTCAAAGTCCTCGACTTCGGCATCGCCAAGCTCGCCGCCGAAGCCTTTGAGGATGATGATCCGCAGACCATCACGCAGGTCGGCGCGTTGATCGGCACGCCGCGCTACATGTCGCCGGAGCAGGGCGAAGGGATGAAGTTGACGCCCGCTTCCGACGTGTACAGTCTCGGCATCATTCTCTACGAGATGCTGACGGGCACGACGCCCTTCAACGGCACGTCGCCGATTGCCATCGCTATCAAACATGCCTCGATGCCGCCGCGCAGCCCGCGCGAGTTCGTCGCCACGATTCCACCGCCGATTGAAGGACTCGTTTTGCACGCGCTCGAAAAGAGACCGGAAAATCGTCCTCCCGATGCGAACACTTTTCGCAGTGAACTCTACGCGGTCGCCGAGCGTCTCGGTCTCGAACACGCCGCCAGCATCAGCGCTCCGACGATAGAAACGCTGCGTAGTGCAGGGACGGAAACGCCTTCAGGCCGTCTCGTCATTGACATCGAGCGCTTGCGTGAAAGTCGCGCAGCTACAAACGCTGCTCAGGCAGCAGCCATCGCGCCTCCTGTCTTTGAAGGGGGATTGCAGAACGCTGTAGGCAGCAACTATGCGCCGCCCGTCGTGCCCGCTCTCCCTCCGGTTGCGCCTGTTGCTTATGGTGCGCCAGTCTTCGTCCCGCGTCGCCCGCCCGCTATCGCACGTTTCAGGATTTTCTTTGGCGGTCAGCAGCAGCCGGGCGGTAAGTGGATCACGCGACCGGCAGGTATCCTGCTCATCTCGATGCTTCTGGTGATCGCTGTCACTATCGTGGTTATCGTCGCGCGCTCTCCGAGAAAACTTATTGCTGCCAGTAGTGCGAACGAAGCGTTGAGTCGAACGGCAATCTTTGGAACGGGTACTGGCGAAGTTGCCGATGCATCCTCCGACAACGACAAGAAACGTGGCGCGCGGCAGGAGTCGCGTGGAGAGGCGCGCAGAGCATCGCACAATCCGAAGCCTCAGCAGCCGTCAAAAGTTAAGCGGATATTGAACAAGATTTTGCATCCCTGGTAGTGTGAGGCATCGGATCATTGCAGATGGAAACATTCACAGTCGGCAACGCAACTTTTGGCGATGGACGTTTGACGATCATCGCCGGGCCGTGCGTCATCGAATCAACCGAGCACGCTTTGATGATGGCGCGCGAGTGCGCGGCCAGAGCGCGCGATGCCGGACTCGATTTCGTTTACAAATCATCTTTCGATAAAGCCAATCGCTCGTCCGTCAAAAGTTTTCGCGGGCATGGGATGGAGGCTGGTTTGGATGTGCTGCGTCGTGTGAAGGAAGAAGTCGGCGTGCCTGTGCTGACGGATATTCACGATGTTTCTCAGGTTGAGCCGGTGGCGGAAGTCGCGGACATCCTGCAAATCCCAGCGTTTCTGTCGCGGCAGACCGATTTGATTACGGCGGCTGTGCGCTCTGGCCGCGCGGTCAATGTTAAGAAGGGACAGTTTCTAGCGCCGCTTGATGCGCGCAACATCGTCGAGAAGGCGCGCGAGGCAGGCTGCCGAAAATTATTGTTGACGGAGCGCGGCGTCAGTTTCGGCTACAACAATCTGGTCGTTGACATGCGCTCTTTTCCGATCATGCGCGAGTTTGGTGCGCCCGTTGTTTTCGATGTCACGCATTCGCTGCAACTGCCGGGCGGGTTAGGACATGCAACCGGCGGCCTTTCAGAGTACATCGAACCGCTCGCGCGTGCCGGAGTCGCTTGCGGAGTTGATGCAGTTTTCATGGAGGTGCATGACCGTCCTGAAGTAGCGCCGTCTGACGGGCCGAACATGCTGCCGCTTGAGCGTCTGGGCGCGTTGCTGAAAATGCTACGTGAGATACACGAGTTGGTCAGACGCGGATAGTAGGTCGAGCATAAGATGTCTTACTTGATCTAATACTGCGAAGAGCCGGACAAGTCACGGAGTGACGCAATAACGGTAGCCCACATCGTCAGATGTGGGAAACAGTTGCCAAAGAATTGACTAAGCTACGGAGTAGCGACATTCACGTGGCATAGATACTATGCGAAATTTATGTCGTCCTCTTCGAGGGCTTGATTGCCTACTATGGCTGAACCCACAGCTTACGCTGTGGGCTACTGATATACCGCGCCTCCGGCGCTTTTGCATAAAACCGCTTCATCACATAATCTCTTAGCTTATGAAAATAGCTCGCACGTTTCTCATTCTGTCTCTCTGCTCTCTAATTTACTCAACGCCCCTCGCGCACGCGCAGGAGGAGCAGAGCGCGGCGTGGCAGGTCACGAAGTTTGACATCACCGTCAACGCTGCACCGAACGAACGTGCCATAACTGCGCACGCGCTTCTGACTGCGCGTAACGTCGGGCGCGGCGCAGGCTCGACCTTCAGCTTACGCATCAGTCCGAAAGCAGAGATCAAGTCCGTCACGGTTAATGATGCGACCGCAACCTTCACTTCCAGAGAGGAGAATCGCACGCGGCAGGAAGCTGTCGTCGTCGCCACCTTGCAACGCATCACGATCAGATTGGCGTCGCCCGTTGCGCCCGGTGCGAGTGTGACGGCGGCGATAGATTATCGTTTGCCCGTTGGAGAGAATTCAGGAATTTCGTCGCTCTCTTTAGCCGGGAGCCAGTTTCTCCCGCGCTCATACTGGTATCCGGCAGCCAACGCGACCTGGGCTGTGCGCGGAGCAGATTACGCGCCCACGCGGATCACGATTAACGGAGCGGGCGGCGACACTGTTGTCTCGTCCGGTCGCGGCACGGTTCAAACTTTCGATCAGTCGCTCAATGTTCAGCCGTTCTTCTTAACCGGCACGTGGGACGTGAGCCAGGGCACAGGTGAAGCGAACGGCATCACGGCTTACATGCCGAAAGGCGCGAGCGCAGACGAACGCAAACGCGCTGATGATCTGATCGCGCTCGCGGCTAGTGCACGCTCCTTCTATGCAGGACTACTTGGTACAGCGCCTGATATTCCCATCAAAATCGTCGCCGTCAAACGCGGCGCGGGCTTCAACGACGGCGGAACTGTTTTAGTTGACGCCGCCACGTTTCGTCGCTCGAAGATTGATGCGGTGACGGCGCTCTTGATCTCCGAAACGGTGGCGCATTTGTGGATTGGCGGCGCTGCACCCGTGCGCGGCGAAGGCGGCGGCGTGCTGCGCGAAGGTCTGTCGAGATTTCTGGCGGCGCAGTTTTTCGAGAAGCAGTTTGGACGCGAGGCGGCGGAGGCTGAGAGAACGCGCGAGCGTGTCGCTTACGCCGCCATCGCTAACAATGATGGGCCGCTCGTGCGTAGCAGCCCGCTCGACACGACCTACTTAACGACCTCTGCCGATAAAGGCGCGATGGTCTGGCGGCTCGTCGAACGCGCGCTCGGACATGATGCCATGCTCAATATCTTACGCACGTCTTTGCAATCAGGCGCACGCGATGCTCAGGGCTTGACGCTCGAAGCCATGCGTGCGGTGCTGATTGAGCGCGGCGGCGAGAGCTTGAAGAATCTGCTCGCGCAGGAATTGGATCAACCGACCGATATGGATTTGATGGTCGGACTGCCACAGCAGAAAGGCGCGCAGTGGGTTTCCGCTCTACGCAACACAGGCTCTGTGGACGCGAATGTGGTCGTCGCTGCGACGACCGCCACCGGCGAGCATTTGACCGTGCAGGCGACGATCCCCGCGCGCAATTTCAGCGAAGCAGTCTTCAACACGAGCAATCGCATCACGCGCGTCGAAGTTGACCCTGACAAACTTTACCCGCAGCTTGATTATACAAATGACATCGCGCCGCGTGTCGTCACTTCCGGCGACCCACTCGTTGAAGCGGACACGAAGTTCATCGCGCAAAAGTTCGCAGACGCTGAAACGGCTGCGCGTCAGGTGATTGCCCTCACGCCCAGCTTGCAGGATGCTCATATACTTTTGGCCCGCGCGCTTCTCGCGCAGAACAAAATGGACGAGGCCGAAAGAGAGTTTCGCGCGCTGCTTGACGAAAAGTTGCCGACGCCGAACGCGCTGGCCTGGGGCAATGTTGGCTTGGGAGAAATCAGTTTACGCAAAGGGCAGGCTGCCGAAGCCGCGCGCCGTTTCAATGATGCGGTCCGCATCGAGGCTGAATATGTTTCGCGGCTGGGCGCGCGTAATGAAGCGTTGCGTACGGACGCGGATTATGCTTCGAGGCTCGCGGCGCGTCTGGGTCGCATCAAGGCTGAGGCGGCGGCCAACACTGCGCCTGCGGTGGATGATTCAGCGCGCGCTTTCATCGCGCAGGTGGATCAGGCAATCAAGAGCGGACGCAAAGCAGACCTTGATGCGCTGGTCGTGCCTGGCGAGTTGGAATCTTTCATCGGCGGGATCGTCGGCAGCCAACCGGACGTGTGGACTTCGCGTGTCGTGCGGACAGAGCAACTCGACGCGAATCGGCTGGCGGCGGATGTCGTCATCAACGCGAAAGAGTTGGGCAAGGAACAGTCCGGCACGGCGGTCTTCATTCTGCAACGTGTCGGCGGTGGATGGAAACTCGCTGGCGTCGAACTTTTCGAGGTGCGTTAGATAGTTCATGTACGAGATCGCAGAGATCGAGCGGCGTGCCGCGCGCATTAAGTTGCTCTTGATGGACTGCGACGGCGTGCTTACCGATGGACGCATCACGCTGCTTGATAACGGCGATGAAGAGAAGAGCTTTCACACACGCGACGGTCACGGCCTCGTGCTCCTGCATCGCGCCGGACTTCAATCGGGGATCATTTCGGGGCGCACCTCTGGCCTTGTCGAACGTCGCGCGCGCGAGCTTGGCATCAAATATGTGCGACAGGGCACGTGGAACAAGATCAAAGATTTTGAGGAACTACTCACGGAAATTGAGATTGATGAAAGGGAAGTGGCCTTCATCGGTGACGACGTGACGGATATTCCTCTGATGCAGCGTTCGGAGTTGGCCGTCGCGGTCGCGGACGCTGTTGCCGAGACTCGCGGCGTTGCGCATTACGTCACGCAACTTCCGGGCGGCTTCGGCGCTGTCCGTGAAGTCTGCGAGTTGATTCTCAAAGCGCAGGGACGTTGGTCGGAGTTAATGAGCCGGTATATCATGTGAAAAGCAGAAGCCAGAATCCAGAATTCAGAAGCCAGGAGAAAAGAAAAACCAAATCTGTAAAAGTGGCTTCAGCCTTATTATTCTGGCTTCTGGCTTCTGACTCCTGGCTTCTGCTTTTCACCAAAGGGAGATTAGAAAATGGATAACGCTTCGCGCCGGGTTCTGTTTGTGGAAGACACTGCCGACACGCGCGATCTGGTTGAGTTCACTTTGCAGGGCGACGGCTTCACGGTCACGGGCGCGCAGACTGCTGAGGAGGGATTGGCGCTCGCACGCACCGAAACATTTGCACTAATACTTCTTGATATCGGACTGCCCGACAAAGATGGGCTTGAGTTGTGCCGCGAGATTCGCCGCTTCGATCAGACCACGCCGATTCTCTTCTACACCGCCTTCGCAGAGTTGCTGGATGAGAATGAAGCACGCAAAGCTGGCGCGCAGGGCTTCCTGCGTAAGCCTGAAGACACCGCACGCCTCGCCGAAGTCGCGCGCAAACTGATTGAGAGCGGCAAGATAGATTAAGCGCGAACTAAGATTGACGGTGTGGTTGACACTCAACCGGCCTTTCATTATCTTGTCAACGAAACGGTGAGCACGGAAGAATAGCTTTCATTCTTCCGATTTGCTCTTGAGCGGGCGTAGCGCAATGGTAGCGCAACAGCTTCCCAAGCTGTGGGTTGCGAGTTCGAGTCTCGTCGCCCGCTCCAATTCATTCATCCTTCACGTATCGTAAAGAAACGTCAGCGACCACGAATCGTACTTCATTCACACACGCCTTCCTCTCGTTCAGTCCATAATGCAGGACTTTTTATTCGCTCGTCGCTGGCACATCTGTTGCCATTCAGCGTCTGTTCGCAGTCAAGATTTTTACAGGAGGAAAATGAACGTGCGTATTAAACTGATGGTGGGTGCGTCGGCGCTGGCGCTTGCTCTGACGATGATGGGTTGCTCGTCGGATGATACGTCGAACGCCAACACGAGTACCAGCGTGACGACCACTACAAACAGTAATACCGGTACCAAAGCCAGTGTCGAGACGCCAGCCACGAACACTGAGTATGATGTGGCAACGACGAACGACAATGGTGTGACCACCGTGACGCGCACCTACAAGAACAACCCGCGCATCTCGAAAGTCGTCATCACGACGCGCAACGGGCAGCGAACGGCGACCGTTTACAACGCTTCGGGTGAGCATAAAGACCTGCCCTCAAACGATCTGGACAATGTTTTGGATAAGACCGGCAACGCTATCGCTGATGCCGCCGGATTCGTCGCGGACAAATCCAAAGATGTCGGCGAGAAGGCGGTTGAAGGCGGCAAGACCGTCGTCGAAAAGACAGGCGAAGGCGCGAAGACCATCGGCAACAAGACTGCTGAGGGCGCGAAGACTGTGGGCGAGAAGACCGTCGAAGGCGCGAAGAAGACAGGCAAAGCGATTAAGAATGCCGTCACGCCATAAAGCAGTAGGCAGTAGGCAGTAGGCAGAAAGCAGTAGGCAGCCAAAGTGTATCACTGGGCTGCCTACTGCTTTTTGGCTTTAGCGCCGCGTCTCCGTGTCCCCGCGTTCGTTCTTTTGCTATACTTTCTTCTCGCAGCATTGCAATATGCAGGCGATGTGAAAGGAGTGAGTGATGGTTGATAAAACGCGGTTCACACTGATTTGCCCCTGCTGCGAAGCGACCATGACGGTTGACGCGCTGACGGGAGCGATCATCTCGCATGAAGAGAAGACGAAGCCGACAGCCTCTTTTGACGAGATGCTCAAAGGCCTGGATAAACAGAAGCAGATGCGCGAGCAAATCTTTCAGCAGGAACTCGGCTCGCAAAAGGATCGGGAACGACTGCTGGAAGAGAAGTTCCGCGAGGCGATGAAACGCGCCGAGAAGGATAAGGATAAACCTTACATCAATCCGCTCGACGTGGACTGAAGTCGTCGAGGTGAATTTTATGAAGTTATTGAAACGGACTTTGTGCCTTGTCAGCTTGCTGGTCTTAACTATTGCAATAAACGCTCGTGCCCAATCAACCGACGAGAGCGGTAGCGCGGACGAGCCTGGAGCGGTGGTGGCGAAGCAACTGGCAAGTCGTGACCCACTCGTGCGCCAGCACGCGGCGGAAGAGTTGGCGCGGCTCGAAGCGACAGATCAGCGCAGGCTCGTCGAAGGCTATCGCCTCGAAGAGAAGAACGTCCGAGTCAAATTAGCGCTCGAATGGGCGCTCTATCGAATGGGCAAATCGGAATCGCTCTTCCCACTTGTGCGCGCACTCGATTCCACGCGCTCCGATCAGGCAACCGCCTATCTCAGCACGCTTGAAAAACCTGACGCGCTCTACTTCTTCCTCGAACGCATGAACGGCAACACGCAGATCAAGCTCCTTGAAATCCTGGCGAAGATTGGCGACGCTGGCACACTCGATAAAATCAAACCTTCCTCCGAGTCATTCGATCCAAGAATCGCCGAAGCCGCGAAAAAGGCGGCGCGCGAAATTGAGCAGCGCGGCGAACAGACGCCAGCTAATACGTCAACGCGCCCGCGCCAGGTTGGGAAAGACGAGACTTCACCTTGAAGCTGGTTGTTGGGCGAGTTGATATTTCACCGCAGAGAACATAAGAGAATGCAAAATTAAAAATGTAAAATGCAAAATGGAAGATGGAAAGCCTACCCTTCGTCTTCCATTTTGCATTTTACCTTTTTAATTTTGCATTACTCGGCGTCCTCTGCGGTTAATATTTCTTGCAACACACGATACGAATCCAGCTATACTAACCTCACCAGATGCATCCGAACCTACGCTCATTCCTGGACTTGCTCGAACGCGAAAACGATCTCGCTACCATCGAAGCGGAAGTTGATCCCTCTCTCGAACTTGCAGAAGTCCATCGCCGTGTCATCGAACGCGGAGGCCCGGCGCTGCTTTTCAAGAGCGTCAAAGGCAGCCGCTATCCGGTCGTCACAAATCTCTTCGGAACAGAGCGCCGCATCGAACGCGCTTTCGGCCCCAAGCCTGAGAATCTTGTGCGCGAAGTCGTCCATGTCGCCGGAGCCTTGTTGCCGCCGCGCCCCGCGCAACTCTGGCAGCATCGCTCGCTCGCACTTGAAGCTCTCAAACTCGGCACGCGCAACACGAACCGCGCGCCCGTCACGCAAGTCTTAGACAAACCTGCGCGACTCGACGAACTTCCGGTTCTCACAACGTGGCAGGAAGATGGCGGGCCTTTCTTCACACTGCCGCTCGTTTATACGGAACACCCAACGACAGGCAAACACAATCTGGGCATGTATCGAATGCAGCGTTACGACGCGCGCACGACCGCCTTGCACTGGCAGATACACAAAGGTGGCGGCTTTCATTATCACGAAGCCGAGACAAAAGGAGAGCCGCTTCCCGTCACGGTCTTCATGGGCGGCCCACCCGCGTTGATTCTCGCTGCGATTGCGCCGTTGCCGGAAGACGTTCCAGAACTCGTCCTTGCTTCAGTGCTCGCGGGCGAGCGTGTCAGGATGACGAAGAACCCACTCGGCGCGGGGCATAGGCTCGTGGCGGAAGCGGAGTTTGCTTTGGTCGGCCATGTTCCGCCGCACGAGCGCAGACCCGAAGGGCCGTTCGGCGATCACTACGGCTACTACTCTTTGCAGCACGATTATCCTGTCTTTCATGTCGAGGCGGTCTTTCATCGCCGCGATGCGATCTATCCGGCGACAGTTGTCGGCAAGCCGCGTCAGGAAGATTTCTTCATCGGCGACTACTTGCAGAAACTTCTCTCGCCGCTTTTCCCACTCGTCATGCCAAGCGTGCGCGATCTCTGGTCTTATGGCGAGACGGGTTTTCATTCGCTGGCGGCGGCTGTCGTGCGCGAGCGCTACAAACGTGAGGCACTGGTCTCAGGCTTTAGGATTCTGGGTGAAGGCCAACTCTCACTCACGAAGTTTCTGCTTCTCACAGACACGCCGCAGGATTTAAGAGATTTTCGCAAACTGCTTGAACACATCCTCGCACGCGCTCGTTTCGAGAGCGACCTGTTCATCTTCGCCAACGTCTCGATGGACACGCTCGATTACACGAGCGGCAAAGTCAACGAAGGAAGCAAAGCAATCCTGCTCGGACTTGGCGAAGCAGTGCGCGAGTTGCCGCGCGAGTTCAGAGGGGAACTGCCGTGCTATCTCAGGCGCGCAGAGGTTTTCTGCGGCGGCTGTCTGGTTGTCGAAGGGATGTCTTATGCGGAAGATGCAGAGCAGGCTGCGCGGCTGGCGCGTGAAGAAGTCTTCGCTGAATGGCCGCTCGTAGTTTTGCATGACGATGCGAGCGTGGCGCGTGGAGTCTCCGATTTTCTCTGGGCGACGTGGACGCGCTTTGAGCCTGCGGCGGACATTCATGCGGCGGACGAGAAAGTTGTGCGACATCATCTTGCCTACCGCGCGCCGATTGTGATAGATGCGCGGACGAAGCCGGGCTTTCCGAAGGAGTTGATCGTTCGTCAGGACATTGCCGAGCTTGTTGACCGAAGGTGGCGTGAATATTTTCCAGGCGGCATCAGTCAGCAAGGTCAATAGGCGTTCCTTGCTCCTTATCATTCTGGCTCCTGGCTTCTGGCTTCTGTCTCCTGCTTTTCATTTCGGCAGCTTGATTGTGAAGATTGCGCCGCCTGCGGGTGCGTTCGCGGCGGTGAGTGTGCCGCCGTGATCTATGATGACGCGATGCGCGAGAGCGAGGCCGACGCCATGCCCTTTTGATTTAGTTGTGAAAAAGGGAATGAAGATGCGCTGTAGATTATTTGATTGGATGCCTTCGCCTGTGTCTTGAATTTCGATGACGGCCCATTCTTTTCCCGTCGCGTCGCGCTGGCTTGCGCCGCTCACACGGACGCGGCGTTGTTTGCTCTCATCAGGAATCGCTTCGGCGGCATTGCGTAACAGATTGAGCAGCGCCTGGCGCAACATGCGCTCATCAGCGCGAATATCGGAGAGGTCACCTTCGATGATAAGCTCGACGCCGCGCTCTTCGTAGAGCGCGCGCAATTCCAATGCACACTCATCAATCAACTCACGCAGCGAAACGTCCGCCAGGTCGAGCGGCTGCGGGCGCGCGAAGTTGAGAAACGCCGTCACCATCTCCGAAAGATTACGCACTTCCAGGAGCAGCGCGCTCGAAGCCGCCTGCCCGCTCTCGTCCAATGTCAAGCTCTGCATCAACTGCGCGTAACCATGCAACGTCGCCAGCGCGTTCTTGAATTCGTGCGCCAGCCCGGCAGACATCTCGCCTAAGCTCTCAAAGTTTTTCTTGAGCGCGACCTGCTCGCGCAGTTGCAAGACCTCAGTCAAATCCGTCACCAGACAGAGCGCGCCGCGAGCGCCCTGCTCCGGCGTTGGATTAATCGGCGCAACCGTCGCTCCCAATCGCCGGACGTGGCCGGCTGTGCTGGTCGCCATCACTTCCTCACGACGATAAACCTCTCCGGTCTGCAAGCAACGCTCAACCATCTCGGCCAGATCGGGCGCAGCGCGCAGCAACTCACGCACGCTCCGGCCTTCCGGTTCAGCGTCATCGCCAATCAACGCGCGGGCAGGTGAGTTGACGACGGTCGCCAGACCGCTGGCATCGAACGCGATGAGTCCTGACGGAACGCTGGCGACGATGCGCTCGCTGAATTGTTCAGCCGAAGCTGCGCGCTCGCTCGCACGCGCGCTCAACGCTTCAAGCTCACGCTGCTGAGTTTGAAGTCGCGCGACGACCGACTTGAAAGTCTCAAGCACAAACTGCCCTTCATCCAGCGGCTTATTGGCAGGCGCAGCGATGGGCGCACGCTCCGCCTCGCCAACCAACTGCCGGTAGGGACGAAGCAGCCAGCGCAGGAGCAGGATGATGAGCAGCAGACTGACGACGAGAATGGTAATGAAGGTGATGAGCAGAACAGGAGCGCGTGATGACTGCGCCTCCGGCTTGAGCAGCGCGAGCGCAACCGCGAAGAGAGTGGCGAGCAACCCGACGCCCAACAGCATCGTCAGCACTAACCATTTTCGACTTTGAGGTCTTGAGAACATTCTTGAAAAGCAGAATCCAGAATTCAGAAGCCAGAAGCCAGAAGAAAAGAAGAACAGAAGAGCGGAAGCGCAGAATCTGTTAAAGCGGCTTCCGCCTCAGCATTCTGACTTCTGACTTCTGGATTCTGAATTCTGCTTTTCATCTCTCCTCTAGCTAAAAGAATCTCGATACATACCATGCGATGATGCGCGTGCCCGTGAGCAGCGCGATGATTGAGCCGATGCCGAGAAAGATGCCGAAGGGAAGTTGCATCTGCATATCTCTTTCGCGGCGTCGCATCATGACGCCGATGCCGATGATCGCGCCGGAAAACACGCCCAGAAAAATCGTCAGAATCGTCAACCGCCAGCCTAAGTAAGCGCCGACCATGAACATCATTTTGACATCGCCCAGTCCCATCGCTTCCACTCCGCGCAGACGTTCCCACAGCCAGCCCATCAACCACAAACTTCCGCCGCCGACGAGCGCGCCAAGCACAGCGCCCACGAGCGACACCGCCCACACAGGCCACGTTGAGAATGGGCCGGACGCAAGCGACGGAAGATCGTCGAAAGCAGACAGCCCGACGAGATATGGAAGCGCGAGGCGCGCGATGATGGCGAAGACGATTCCGGGATAAGTAATCGCGTTCGGCAGCAGCATGTGTTCGGCGTCAATGAAAATGAGCGCGACGAGCGCTGAGACCAGAACGAGATCAAAAATAATTGTGAGCGTCATCCCGCCGCGCAGATAGACATCAATCAGAAACACAGCCGCATAGAGCAGTGCGGTCAAAAGCTCAACGGCAGGATAACGCAACGAGATCGGCGCGCGACATTTGCGGCAACGCCCGCGCAGAATCGCGTAGCTGAGGAGCGGGATGTTATCGAGCGGGCTAATCAACGCCGCGCACGAAGGGCAACGCGAATTCGGGAAGACGAGTGACTCTTCGCGCGGCAGGCGATGGATGACGACGTTGAGAAAGCTGCCGATGATTGCGCCGAAGGCGGCGACGAAAACACACGTCACCCACAAAGGTAAGCCGAGCAAGCCTTCGACGAAGAAGAAGCCTGAAGAAAGTTTCATGCGAGAAGTATCCGGTTTTAAGTGGCGCACCTGAAAAAAAATCATTGCACCGTGCTTGACGCACGCGCGATGCTTTAAGCATCATACGGCTTCGTCGCGTGTTTGCGAAAGACATAAATTCGTGTGGAGGGAAGTTTGAATCGTCGCCAACCAATCTACTGGATGATCGCGTGCGGCCTCGTCATCGTCGCCGCTCTGACTTCGATTCCTCATTTCATCAAAGCGGGTGCTCTCGTCAAGCAGACGGTTGCCGGCCTCACAACCGTAGATGCTCCGCGCACAGCCCCAGTCGTTAAGCCAGCCGATCTGAAACCTACGTTCGACGCTGCTTCCTGGTACGCGGCGCGCGGCGAATCGGCGGACACACACGGCGTCTTGATTGAGACGCTGGACGGACAGCACTTGCTCGCCTCTCTCAATGCGGACGCGACGTTCAACCCGGCCTCGCTTCTCAAACTCGCAACTTCGCTCGTCGCGTTGAAAAAACTTGGCGCGAACTATCGTTTCCAGACTCGCATCTTCGTTGAAGGCGAGATGAGCGGCAGACAAGACATCACGCTCTACGTCAACGGCAACGATCCGACGTTCGGCGATGCGGGCGCGGCGCTCATCGGAAAAGAATTACATGCGCGCGGTGTGGAGCGTCTCAACGAGGTCGTCGTCTCGCCTGAGTTCAATTTCAATTTCAGCAACTCGCCGGACGACTCCGCCGGGCGTTTAGTCAAGTCGCTGAAACTCGGCAATCCGAAAATCACGGTCGCAGATCAAACGGGCGGACAGCTTCTCACAATCGTCAACTCAAACCCGTTGAGCGATGTGCTGCTCTACATGAATGCGCGGTCGAGCAATTACATGGCCGAGAAGATCGGCGCATTGATCGGCGGCGCAAACGGCGTGCAGCAATTTCTCGTTGATGAACTGAAACTGCCCGCAGAGCAGTTGCTGATTGAGACTGTGACCGGGCGACAGCACAATCGGCTGACGCCGCGTGATCTGTTGACGGTGATTCGCGCGCTCATCGTCGAAGCGAAGCGGCAGGGATTAGAGCCTGCCGACATCATGCCTGTGGCGAGTGATGATGCGGGCACGCTGCGCCGCAGACTCGCGGGCACAGGACTGGAAGGCGCAGTGGTTGCCAAGACCGGAACGCTCACACAGGAAGTTGACGGTGGAATGGCAAGCCTCGCCGGAATCGTCTATACGCAGGACAAAGGCATCATCGTCTTCGCCATCATGGATCAGGGCAATCGTATCTGGGACAACCGCCAGCTCGAAGATCAACTTCTCGCCGAAGTCGTCAGCACACACGCCACGCCGCAAATCATCGCCAGCCCGAACCCGCGTCGCTTACTCCCTTCCTCAAATATTACTATTGGAGAGTAAGCGTTGATTAAGCTCAGCACCGCGAAAGAACTACGGCGATCACAATTGATAAAATAATCAAGATGATAATCGTGGCGGTCATCGCACCGCTCATGCCTGGCGCGTCCTCAGTTTCAGTCCTTCCAACAGCCTCGATCTGTGGAGTGTAATTAACTATCGGAGGCGTTGCAGGGAGGGTCGGAGGTAAGTCCGAGCCAGTTGGTAAAGCATGATACGGCATCACTTCTGTCGGCGGAGGATCAGTCCGGGGATACTGGATATACTTTGGAGCTTGAGGATCGTAGGGTGCGGAGAGGAGCGCTCCATCATTCAGACAAAAAGTAAATGTATCGTCAGCATAAGTACGATTGCAGGTGGGGCAGCTTTTCATTGATTCATTCCCTGGAGTGGATAAGATATAACGAGACTTGCAGCGAATCAATAAGAATTATGACCCTGTTGATGAGTTTCGATGTCATCGAGATGGCCTCGAAATCAAGAGACTTTAACTCATCACTCATCACTCATCACTCATCACTTGTCACTGTTCTTTTGCATTTCCCATAACATCAGATGTTTGAGAAAAGCATGATGAGCGGCGAAGCGTGCGATTGTATATCCGGCGAGGCCATCACGGAAGCCGCCTTTGAGAAGGTAACTACGGATGAAAGCGGCTGGCGCGGCGGTGGCAATGCGGAAGGGTGAAGTGCGACGGCCTCTCTCAAACATTTGCCGAGCGGCAAGCGGCGCGTAGCGTTCACCGATCATGCGATGATGATGGGCTGCGTCGGGGCTTGTGTAGTGCAGGATGTCGCCTTTAAGAATTTCGATGCGTGCGTCCGCGTCCATCTGCACGGACTCGTGGATGTAAGCTCCGTGCCAGCGTCCGCGCGATCTGTTGTAGAGGCGAAGCTGATAATCTGGATACCAGCCGCCGCCGCGAATCCAGTGTCCCATGTAGAAAGCGCGGCGCGCGATGCGGTAGCCGTCCGCCAACTGCGCTTCAGTAGTGTAGAGCAAATCTTCGATTGAGTGGCGCAACTCATCAGACACGCGCTCGTCCGCATCGAGGCTGAAAATCCACTCGTGCTGCGCTGCCTCAGCCGCAAACTGTTTCTGCTTCGTAAAGCCCGGCCACGCGCGATTGATGACACGCGCTCCACACTCGGCGGCAATCTCGCGCGTCGCATCCGTTGACTCCGAATCCACGACCACAATCTCGTTTGCCCACGAGACTGATTCACACGCGGCGCGAATGTTATCCGCTTCGTTAAAAGTGATGATGGTGGCGGTAATCTTCAAAGGAGTCTGGCGAGTCTAGCGAAGTCTAGCGAGTCTAGCGAGTCAAACGGACTCGACAGACTCGCTAGACTCGCTAGACTTTTTTACGGCGCAGTTGGTGTTTCAACGATGACGTTGTTGGCGCGGAGCGTGGTTGATGTCGCGCGTTGGAGATCGGCGAGCGCTTTGTTGTAGTCGGTCTCGGCGCGGATTTCAAGGTTGCGCGCATTGGCTAGTTCGTTCTCGCGCTGGAAGAGCAGGAATGTCGTCGAGCGTCCGACCTGATAGAGACGCTGCTCGCCTGTCAGTTGAAGCTCTGCATTCTGGCGTGCGGAGCGTGCAGCCAGCACGCGGCGACGTGCGGTCTCTACTGATTGCGCGGCGTTGCGAACTTCGACCTCGACGCTCTGTTCCTGCACGCGCGTCGTCGCATCGAGTTGACTGCGTTGAATGCGCGCTCCGGCCAGATTCGCCTCGGCGGTTTTATTGTGGAAGGGAATCTGCAAGGCGACGCCGACGACGACGTTGCGCGTGTTGAACTTGAAAAGATTACTCAACGTGCGTCCGTAACCGCCGATGAGATCAGTGGGGACGCTGCTGGACTGTGGTGTGATGAGCGGCACGGTGGCTGCTCCTAAACCCTGCGCGGCGCGAAGTTGATTGATCTGCGAGAGGAGGAAAGCGCTGGCGACTGTGTTTGGGTCGCCGAAGATGAGCGGCACTTGTCCGGTCGTGTTGGCTATCGTCGTCGTTCCTCCGGTGAGCGAGCCTGTGGCGACGACGGGCGTACCGGATAATCCTGTGGTCGCCAGCGTTGATTGAAGGTCAATGCGCGGTCGCGTCTGATTCTTAAAATACTTGAGATCAATATCGTTGATGTCGTGTTGCAGACGCAGGCGTTGAAGCTCCGGGCGATTGGCGCGCGCTTCCGTGAGCGCGTCGTTCAAGTTGACGGGTGCCGCGTCAAACGTCGGCTCGTCGGTCGGCATTATCGGCGCAGACCAATCGGACGAGAGCGGATCGCGCAGGATCAACTGCTTGAGATTGTTCTCGGTGATGGAGACGCTCTGCGAGGCGATGAGCAGGTCGGACTCACGATTGGAAAGCTCCGTCTGAATCTCCGCGCGTCCGAGCGGAGCGATGGCTCCGGCGGAAATCTGCGCTTCGATACGGCGCAGATTTTCGCGCGCGAGATTGAGGTTGGCAATCTTGTTCTGCTGATCGCGCAGAGCGAAGACTAAATCCCAGTAAGCGCGTTGCACCTGCGAGATGACATCAATCGTCTGGCGACGAAAATCCGCGTCGGACTGTTCGAGCCGCTTGCGCTGAATGCGTATCTGTCGGCGGTTGTTGTCAATCGAGCGGTCGCGCCAGAGCGGTTGTGTGAAGGTCGCGCCGAGACTGCCGGAGAAGACCGGGTTGAGCGTGTTGAAAGTTGAAGTGGTCGTGCGGCGATTGTTGTTGAAGAAGAATTGATAGTTGCCGCCGCCCGGCTCGAATAATTTAGTGACGTTCGAGTTGACTGTGAAATCCGTCTGCGCCACGGTGCCCGCAGCGGTCGAGCCGCTCAGAGTGCTCTGTTGCGATTGGATCAAATTATTAATCTGCGGCGTGAAATTAAAGACCGGCTCGTAGATACCTTGCAGTGAGCGCAACGAGGTCTCCGCGATGCGAACGTCGTCGCGCGCAATCTCGATGTTGTTATTGTTTTCCAACGCGCGGCGGATGGCTTCATTGAGCGTCAGCGTGATGGTCTGATCGCTGGTGATGCCAATCCGAGTCAAATCCGGCAAAGGCGGAACGGGCTGCGGCTGCGCGTTTGGAAAGTTTGGCTCGCGCGGCTCCTGCACGTCGCCCGGCACGGGCGTTGAGCCGGATGTAGTATCGGTTGGCGTCGAGGGCAGCGCTTGAGTGGGCGAAGTTGTGCCGGGCGCAACGGGCGTGGCGGATTGCGGTGTGATGCTGGTGCCGGGAGGAGCTTGCGGTGCGGTGCGCTGCACGCCCGGAGGCGCGGTCGGGTCTTGTGTCACTGGACGCGCTTGCTCCGGCACAGGCTGATTGGTTTGAGTTCCGGGCGGGCGCGTCGCGTCCTGCTGCGAGGGATTGACGGGCGGCGTCGCCGTCGGCGTCTGCGCAGTGGCGTAGATACTCGCGCCGGAGAACAGAAACAGAAGCGCGGCGACTCTCAAGACCAGGCGAACATTATTCGTCAACATCAAACTGGAAACTCCTTAGCGTCTCTCACGGCGTGCGGACACGAGCGTATAACTGAACGATGCTATAGACAAGCGGTATGCGAAGCACAAAGTTACTACGTCGAATCAACGCGGACGGTTTCAAAAATGAACTTCCGAGAGGCGCGCGTCTCGGCTGGGTTTGATAACTCAAAAAAAATCTACGGGCTTAAAGAGCAAGTCGCTTCTCAACAGACCCTACTCTAGCGCGTTCAACTGAATTTCGCTAAGATGAGTTCGTTCTTGTTCGCGGCCTGGCTCTTGAATCTCCAGTTGATTCACGCAGCGGGTTAGTTCCTCGCCCCATTCTTTTTGCTATCGAAGGCAGATGCTTTCTCCAGATACTATTCTTCAGAATCGCTATCGCGTCGTCCGCCAGCTTGGACAGGGCGGAATGAGCACTGTCTATGAAGCGATAGACGAGCGGGTCAGCGCGGTCGTGGTGCTCAAAGAGGCGAACATTGCGACGGATGATAGCTCGCGCCGGGAGTTTGAAAGCGAGGCCCGGCTGCTCGCCAATCTACAGCATCAGGCGTTGCCGAAAGTGATGGACTATTTCACCGAAGGCGGCGTTGATTATCTGGTCATGGAATACATTCCCGGCTACGATTTGCTGGAGTTGCTGAGGCGGCGCGGCGCGCCGTTCCACGTTGATCTGGTCTTACATCTGGCGGATGAGTTGCTCGACGTATTGGTCTATCTGCACGGGTCGAAGCCGCCGATCTTGCACCGCGACATCAAACCTGCGAATCTGAAACTCACGCAGCGTGAGGAAGTCTATCTGCTCGATTTCGGACTCGCCAAAGGCATAGCCGGAAAAATGGAGGCGTTGATTACCAACCGCAGCGTGCGCGGCTACACGCCTTTCTATGCGCCGCTCGAACAGATTTTAAGGCAGGGCACTGACGCGCGCAGTGATCTCTACTCGCTGGGAGCGACCCTTTATCATCTCTTGACCGGCACGCCGCCCGTTGATGCGCCGACACGAGATGCCCGCATCGAGGGTGGAAAGCCAGACCCGCTCCTGCCCATTCAGCAGCTTAACCCGCAAGTGCCGCCCGGTGTCGCCAATGTGGTTCGTCAGGCGATGGCAATCAGGCGCAAAGATCGTTTCCAAAGCGCCGCCATCATGCGCCGTTCACTATCTCATGCGCGGGAAGAAGCAAAGCGCGGTGCGGTCGGGGCAGAAGGTCATCGCGCTGTCGGGCCGAAGCCGCGTGATGAAGCTCCTGCCAAAGTCTTATCTCCCCAACCGCCGCGCGCTCGACGAACAGCGCAAGGCAGCAAGTCTCTATTCCTTTACTTGTTCCTCGCCTTGGCTGCTTTAATCATCGGCGGCGGGACAGTCGTGTGGTTTAAGTCTGGGGATAAAAATACCTCTGTGGTCTCAACACCCACACCGAAAGTGACGACAGAAAAAGAAGAGCAACAGGCAGCGCCAACTACTCCGACGCCGACGCCGACTCCGACGCCAGAGGTAAAGTTAATTGACGTGAGCGGTGAATGGAACGGCTTTGTTACCGGCGGCGCTGAAAAGACGACCTTGTGGAAAATGGTTCTTTCTCAAACCGGAGAACGTGTAGAAGGTATTCTCGGAATGTCGTCTTCTAACGATTCGGCCTACAACTATTCAATTATCAAAATAGAAGGGAAAGTGTCTGGCAACAGATTCAATTTTGCGGGAACACAATTCGTAGAGGACTCCCCTGGACCGGACTTCCGTTGGTGTCTGCCGACAGGAGACCTGCAATACGCTGAGTCTAATGGCACAGCTACACTAGAAGGGACTTGGGGAAGTAATGAGGAGAGGGAGGGTGGATGTCCGAAGGGAAGTCAGGGACGTATCAAAATGAGCAGATAGTTTGATGACTTAACCATGCTGACAAAGAGTTTCGCGCCCATCTGAAAGAGACTGCCGCAAAGTGAAACTGCCTTACTTCCTTAAGCGCGTGGCTTTGAAGACGAAGATGAACTGATTCATCATCGCCCATCCGCACGCTCGCTTGACAGTCAAGCACCGCACGCATAATCTTTCTTTTCTCCAAACCAAAGCGCATTCGCTCGTATTCTATGACGAGATGCTTCCTGTCGGAGCGAGTGCGCTGGTGTGAGATGTGTTCAAGAAGGAGGCTAATAAAAGAATGGCTGTGAAGGTAGGTATCAACGGATTCGGTCGTATCGGACGCAACGTCTTTCGTGCCAGCTTAGGCGATGCGGATATTGATTTCGTCGCCGTCAACGATATTACGGACACGAAGACGCTCGCGCATCTGCTCAAGTATGATTCTGTCTTAGGCAATCTGGACCACGTTATCAAGGCCACAGAGAACGGCATCCGAGTTGAGGCGAGTGAATTGCGCGTCTTTGCTGAACGAGACCCGGCAGCGATTGATTGGGAGTCAGTCGGCGCTGAAATCGTCATCGAATCTACGGGGCGCTTCACCAAAGCCGAAGACGCGCGCAAGCACTTACGCGGCACGGTCAAGAAAGTTATCATCTCCGCTCCGGCCAAGAATGAGGACATCACGATTGTCCTCGGCGTCAACGAAGACAGTTATGACCCGCACGAGCACCACATCATCTCCAACGCCTCCTGCACGACCAACTGCCTCGCGCCCGTCGCCAAAGTGATTCACGAACACTTCGGCATCCGCTCGGCGCAGATGACGACGATTCACTCGTACACGAATGATCAGCAACTTCTCGATCTTCCGCATTCAGATTTACGCCGCGCCCGCGCTGCCGGACTCTCGATGATTCCGACTTCGACCGGCGCTGCCAAGGCTGTCGCGCTCGTCCTACCCGAACTCAAAGGCAAGTTCGACGGTATCAGCGTGAGAGTTCCGACGCCGAACGTCTCGCTCGTTGACGTGGTGATGGAAGTCGAGCAGGAGACGACGACCGAAGCTGTCAACAAGGCTCTGAAGGACGCGGCCAACGAAGAGTTGCGCGGCATTCTGGCCTATTCGGAAGAGCCGCTCGTCTCCTCAGACTTTCGCAAGAATTCAAACTCATCCATCGTTGATGCCGAGTACACGAAAGTCATCGGCGGCAACCTCGTCAAAGTTCTCTCATGGTACGACAACGAGTGGGGCTACTCCTGCCGCGTGCGCGATTTAGTTAAGTTCATAGCGCAAAAAGGAATGTAAAGAAGTGGTCAGTGGTCAGTGGTCAGTTGAAAGACTGAATCTGCTGACCACTGACCACTGACCACTGACCACTATGAATAAGCTCTCCATCAAAGACCTCGACCTCAAGGGCAAGCGCGTTTTCATTCGCGTTGATTTCAATGTGCCGATTAAGGGCGGCAAGGTCGAGGATGACACGCGGATACGCGGGGCGTTGCCGACGATTCAGTACGCGATTGACGAGGGCGCGCGTGTGATTCTGGCTTCGCACCTGGGGAGGCCGAAAGGCGAGCGTGTTGAGAAATACAGTCTGCGTCCGGTGGCGGAACATCTGTCATTGCTGTTGGGCAAGCCTGTCGAATTCGCTGATGATTGCATCGGCGAGGAAGTGAAAGCGAAAGTTGATGCGCTCCATGATGGCGAGGTCTTGCTGCTTGAGAATCTGCGCTTTCATGCGGAGGAAGAGAAGAACGACGAAGGTTTCGCCAAACAACTAGCGAGCCTCTGCGATGTTTACGTCAACGATGCCTTCGGCGCGGCGCATCGGGCGCACGCTTCAACAGTTGGCATCACGAAGTTTGTTGAAAGGTCTGCGGCTGGACTCCTGATGCGGAAGGAACTCGATTATCTGAGCCGCGTCATCAGCAATCCTGAGCATCCGTTTGTCGCAATCCTCGGCGGCGCGAAAGTCTCCGATAAGATCGCGGTCATCAACGCGCTGATTGAGCGGCACGTTGATAAACTACTCATCGGTGGCGCGATGGCTTACACCTTCTTCAAGGCCGAAGGATTCACCGTCGGCAAATCGCTCGTCGAAGACGACAAACTGGAAAAGGCGCGCGAGATTAAGAAGCACGCGGAAGATGCCGGTGTCGAGTTGCTGCTGCCGACAGATCATCAGGTCGTTGACAGTTACGACCCGCTTCATAGCCGGAAGACCATTCCGATTGAATTCACCAACGCCGGATTGGTCGGCCTCGACATCGGCGTCGAAACAGTCGCCCATTTCAGTAATGCTTTGAAGGGCGCGAAGACAGTTATCTGGAATGGCCCGATGGGTGTCTTTGAAGAGAAACCTTTTGACGAAGGCACGGTCGGCATCGCGCACGCTGTCGCAGAAGCTGCGGACAACGGCGCGACGGTCATCGTCGGTGGTGGAGATTCCGTCGCCGCCATCACACAAGCGGGCGTTGCAGACCGCATCACACACATCTCAACGGGCGGCGGCGCGACGCTTGAATTTCTCGCTGGCGACAAACTGCCGGGAGTTGAAGCATTGAACGATAAATAGTGGTTAGTGGTCGGTAGTCAGTGGTCAGTTGAAAAGCTGAACCGACTGACCACTGACCACTGACCACTGACCACTGATATGCGTAAACCCGTGATTGCCGGAAACTGGAAGATGTATAAGATGGTCTCGGAGTCTGTCGAGACTGCGTTGGCGTTGAAGCCCCTGGTGGCGAACGCAAATCATTGCGAGGTCGTGATTGCGCCGGTCTTCACTGCCTTGAAGACGGTGGCGGATCGGCTTGAAGGATCGAATATCAAGGTGGCGGGTCAGGATTGTTCGACGGAAATCGAAGAAGGCGCGCAGACGGGTGAAGTCTCAGCCGCGATGCTGAAAGACGCCGGAGCGACTTACGTGATCGTCGGACACTCCGAGCGGCGGCAATACTACTGTGATACCGATCTCTTCGTGAGAAAGAAAACGCAGGCAGCAATCGTCGCCGGATTGACAGCCATCGTTTGCGTCGGCGAGAGTCTGGCGCAGCGCGATCAGGGCAGTGCGGAGTCTGTCGTGAGTGGACAAATAGAGGGCGGGCTTAGTGGGTTGACAGCCTCTGACCTCGACCGTATCATCGTAGCCTACGAGCCTGTCTGGGCGATTGGCACAGGACGCACAGCGACGCCGGAACAAGCGCAGGAGATGCACGCTTTCATCCGGCGCGTTTTCGCGCAGAGGCACTCGCCAGGTGCCGCCGAAGCCTTGCGTATTCTCTATGGCGGCTCGGTGAAGCCGGACAACATTGCAGGCTTGATGGTTCAACCTGATATTGACGGCGCGCTAGTCGGCGGTGCCAGTCTCAAAGCGGAGAGTTTCGCCGAGATCGTTAATTACAAAAGATAAGTCTGGAGCGAATTAGTTGACCACCCTTTTATACATCCTGTTCATACTCTCGAGCATCGTGCTCATCGTCTCCATCCTCTTGCAGCCGGGCAAGGCCGATGCGGGCGCGCTCTTTTCGAGCAGCATTTCGAGCACCGCTTTCGGGCCGCGCGGGACGCAAACGATTCTGGCAAAGCTGACCATCGGCGCGGCGGCGCTCTTCATGCTGGTTGCCATTGCGCTCTCATTGCCTGCGATCACGGGGCAGCGTTCGGCGGTGCAGAACTCAACAGCAGAGGAGACGCCGCCCCCATCGTCACCTGCGCCCGCCGCGTCACCTGCCACAGCGCCAGCGCAGAGTGCAGCCAATACCGACGCGACGCAGAACACGACTGCTGCTCCCGGACAAACAGCGCCCGCAGCCTCACCTGAGAGCAGCGCGAACACGGGAGCGCCGCCCGCGTCGAGCAAGTAGTTGATTGCTGCTGAGACAGGTTGCAATTAAGTGGAAAATAGTTATGCTTTGAGAAAGTAATTTGTGGGGATGTGGCGGAACTGGTATACGCGCACGGTTGAGGGCCGTGTGGGGCAACCCTTGAGAGTTCGAGTCTCTCCATCCCCACCATAATGAGAATGCCGGGCGTCAATAGAGTAAGGGACACGAAGCGTTCAAAGATAAGTCGCAGCCGCTCACCATCGGGCGGCTCTATTTTTTTAACGGAGAAATCGGTTATGGCAGGAGCGGAGAAGTTGATCGCCATTTACTACGAGCACCCGGAATGGTTTCGCGCACTGTTTGAGGAACTAGACCGACGCGGCGTGCCTTACGTGCGAATTGATGCGAGTCGTCATCAATACGACACGAGCGCAAATGAAAACGAGTACGCGCTTCTTTTCAATCGCATGAGCGCGTCGGCTTACCTGCGCGGCCACGCCAACGCGATCTTCTACACGCGCAATTATCTCGAACATCTCGAACGTCAGGGCGTGCGCGTTATCAACGGGCGCGAGTCTTTCGCGGTCGAGACCTCGAAGGCTTTGCAACTTAGCTTATTTGAATCGCTGGGATTACCATACCCGCGCACGCGCATCATCAACAACGCGGATGAAGCCGTGAACGCCGCGCGTGATTTAAGGTTTCCTATCGTCGTCAAACCCAACATCGGCGGGCGCGGCGCAGGCATCGTGCGTTACGATACGATTGATGCGCTTGCTCGAGCAGTTGAAGATGGGCGCATCGAGCTTGGCATTGACAGCACTGCGCTCGTGCAGGAGTTTTCGCCAGCGCGCAATGGTCACATCACGCGCGTCGAGACGCTCGGTGGTAAGTATCTCTACGCGATCAAAGTTTTCACGACGGGCGAGAATTTCAATCTCTGCCCGGCGGAGATTTGCCAGATTGAAGACGGCGTGAACGCGATGGGCGAGATGTGTCTGGTTGATGCGCCGAAGAGTGGACTGAAAGTGGAAGCGTGTGAACCGCCTTTGGAGGTGATTGAAGCGGTGGAACGCATCGCTGCTGCGGCGAAGATGGATATGGGCGGCGTCGAGTATATCGTTGACGACCGCGACGGGCGTTTGATGTTCTACGACATCAACGCGCTCTCGAATTTCGTGGCCGACGCCGTGAACATCATCGGCTTCGACCCGCACGCGCGATTGGTTGATTATCTGGAAGAGGAGGCACAGCGAAGATGCGCTACGGATACTGGCTCCCTGTCTTTGGTGGCTGGCTGAGAAATGTTGAAGACGAAGGGATGGAGGCGAGTTGGGATTACGTCAGTCGTCTCGCGCGCCGCAGCGAGGAGATCGGCTACACACTCACGCTCATCGCCGAACTCAATCTCAACGACATCAACGGCGTTGACGCGCCTTCGCTCGACGCCTGGTCAACTGCGGCGGCGCTGGCGGCTGTGACCAAGAGTCTCGAATTGATGGTCGCCGTGCGCCCGACCTTTCACAATCCGGCGCTGCTCGCCAAGCAAGCTGCGAACATTGACAACATCGGCGGCGGTGGTCGTCTCTCGCTCAACGTCGTCTCATCATGGTGGGCTGATGAGGCGAAGAAGTACGGCGTGCATTTCGAGCAGCATGATGATCGCTACGCGCGAACGTCGGAATGGCTCGAAGTGGTTGACAGGATGTGGAAGGAAAATCATTTCTCTTATGAGGGGGAGTATTACCGCGTCGAGGATGCCGTCATGCAGCCGAAGCCCGCGACGCAGCCGCGCCCCGTGATTTACGCTGGCGGCGAATCGGAAGCTGCCAAGCAGTTGATCGCCTCGCAGTGCGATGCTTACGTGATGCACGGCGACGAGCCTGAGCGTGTGCGCTTGAAGATTGCGGACATGGAAGCGCGGCGCGAGAAACTCGGATTGCCTTCGATGATCTACGGCGTCGCGGGCTACACCATCGTGCGTGACACGGAAGAGGAAGCGCAAAAGGAACTCGAACGCATCACGGACGTAAAGCAGTCAGCCGCAGGCTACGCGAATTATCAACAGTGGCTGGCCGGAACGAAGCTCGAACAGCAAGTCTCGCTGCAAGACTATTCGGTCTCGAATCGGGGCTTACGCTCCGGTCTCGTCGGAACACCTGAGCGTGTGGCAGCGCGCGTCGCAGAATTTGAAGCGGCGGGCGTTGATTTGTTGCTTCTACAGTGCAGCCCGCAGATGGAAGAGATGGAACGCTTCGCTGAATCAGTGATGAGCAAAGACAAGAAAGTTTCTGAAGCTCTCGCCGGTTAGTTATATGGTGAAAGTGGGCGGCTGCGTCTCGCAACATTACTGCAATTGAGGCTATCTCGCGTTAGCGTTTTACTACTTTGCGTGTGATAGCCTCATCCTCAACCTCGCCAGCTTTATTAATCGGAATCTCAGAAGCCTTGCTGTAGCTCACGCCGCGCTCTTCGGTGTCGAGTTCGGGGCGGGGCAGTTGTGTGAGTCCGCTCGTCAAGGCAGGCGGATTGAAGCCCGGATAATCTATGCGCGCGTGGTAGATGGCTGTCAGCGAAGTGATGATGGCTTCGCGGATGGTCGTGATCTCTTTCAAGGTCAGGTTGCATTCGTCTAGCTGGCCGTCGCTGATAATGGCGTCAACGATCTTGGTGACGATTGTTTGAATGTTTTCTGGAGTCGGCTGTGCCAGAGAGCGTGCGGCGGCCTCGCACGAATCGGCAATCATCATAATCGCAGACTCTTTGAACTGCGGCTTCGGGCCGGGATAACGAAACTCAGCCTCGTTGATCTCCTCACCGTCTTTCGCTTGCGCCTGTGCCTTGCGTAAGAAGAAGTAAAGCGTGCGTGTGCCATGATGCTGCGGGATGAAATCGGAAATCTGGCGGGGCAGCCCGATCTCTTTGGCGAGCTTGAGGCCGTAGCTGACGTGGCTGGTGATGATGCGCGCGCTCTGCGTTGGCTTAAGACGGTCATGCGGATTGTTGCCGCGTTGATTTTCGACGAACATGTCGGGCGCGGCGGTCTTGCCGATGTCGTGATAGAGCGCGCCGATGCGTGCCAGGAGTGGATTCGCGCCGACCGCGCGACAGGCCTCTTCGGTCAACTGTCCGACGGCGTGCGAGTGCTGGTTCGTGCCCGGCGCGCGCAAGGCAAGTTGGCCGAGCACGGGCAAGTCCGCGTTTGAGAGTTCCAGAAGTTTGACATCAGTCAGAATGCCGAAGAGAGATTCGTTAATCGGCAGTCCGCCCGCCGTGAAGATTGTCGTCAGCAGTCCGCCCATAATACCGCAGCCCATCGCGAAGAGAACTGTCTTGAGCGTGAGCGGTTGCTGGGCGTAAGCGATTAACGCGACTGCGGAGAGCGCATTGACAGCACTGGCGGCGAGTCCTGCCACCGTGACGGATTGACGTTCGCGGTAGCGCCCGATGCCGTAGATCGCCGCCGAAGATGAGATGACGACGTAGATACAGATCAGAATTCCCGTCGGCGCGAGCAGTCCGGCGAAGAGCGCGGACATCAACGCCGTCATCAACCCCAGTTGTGTATCAATCAGAACGGCGACGAGCAGCGCTGCCGCAGCGAAAGGAACGGCGAAGTTCCAGATCGTCGGATCGTTGAGCGGCGCGCTCATGCCTCTGGTGACGATGCTTTCGGTGAGCAGAAAGCCAACGCGAATAATGATCGTCTGGACGACGACCGCCGAGCCGACGAGCGCGAAAGCACGTCTCGTCGAGAGCATGAGCGTCGTGTTCGTGCTTCGATGCTCGATAAACTTCCAGGCGAGCCAGTAGAGCGCGGCGACGAGGAACAGCAACCCGAAGAGTTGATTCCACCAACGATGCCCCGCGCGCCCGTAATCGCGTACCGCCTCAAGCTGCGCGAGCATCGTGCTCGTCACCATATCGCCCTCGCGTGCGACGACCTGATTGCGCCTGAGCAGCGGCGCTTCTTCAACTTTTTTCGCAGCCTCTTCCTGTGCGGTAGTTGAAGCCATCGGATCGAAAAAGACGTTGGGCTTCACGAGTGGTTGCAGGGCTGAGTCGAGCGCCGCTTGCTGTTCCGCCGACCAGCCGCTCAGTTGAGAGATACCAGCGCGCAATGTTTTCCGCGCAATGGAGAGCGGAGTCATCCGGCTCTGCGGCATCGTCATCACCGACTGCATACTCGGATTTCGTTTGTCCACGAGCATGATGTCTTGCTTGAGGAATTCGGCATCACCGTCATCGTAGATGTAGCCTTCCGTCACTTCGCGCAAGAGGCGTGTCAGTCGTTCCAACTCAACCGGATCGAAGTGGTGAGCGATGATGGCAGAGGCAATCGCCACATTGCCTTCTCCATTCCACTTCAAATCTTTATTGTTGCTGCGAGCGTCAACCTGACTATGTAAATCCTCCCACGCGATGCGGAAACTTTGAACGGCTGTTTCGGCGAGCGTGGAGTCGAAAGTGAAGACAGGCCGTGTAGCATCTTTCGCCGCCGCACGGCGTTTATCGGTCTCAGTCCAATCCCTGACGGGGATGTCATCAGGCGCAATCACAGTCCTGCCGACAACATCACCGACCTGATATTTCTCCGTGAAGCCGCGCGAATAATTGCTGATGAGCAGCAATGTGGTGACGACGACGAAGAAGACATAGCCGATGAAAAATCGTGTGGTCGGAGTAAAACGCCTGAAGGGGCGCGCGGCGAAGGCCAGCACGGCGTTGCGCGCTCTCGTGAGCGGAGAAGTAAAACGTGGACGACGACTGCTCATCTCAAATCTGTTCGGCGTATTCAACCGCTTCTTGATGATTGCCAGTTTGCGCGACAAGATCGCGTGCCAGAATTGCGCTCGCGCGTTCGAGCATCGGGCGCAGCGTTTGCGGTTTAGTCGCAGAAATAGCGATGCAATCTCGCGCCCCGCTCTGCGCTGCCTGACGAAGAAGAGACTCCAAAGAGTCTGCGTCAACGAGATCGGCTTTGTTGAAGACGACGAGGCGCGGAAGCTGGCCGTAATTAAGCTCGCTCAGGATTCTTTCGACGGCTTCGAGTTGCTGAATCGAGCGCGGATTGGCCGCGTCAACCAGGTGGATGAGCAGGTTACTGTCGCTAATCTCTTCGAGCGTCGCGCGAAAGGCCGCGAGCAGGTCGGGCGGCAGATCGCGTATGAAACCGACGGTATCATTGATGATGACTTCCTGCTCACGCGGCAGACGCAAGCGGCGCGAAGTCGGATCGAGCGTGGCGAACATGCGTTGCTCCGCGTGGACGTTGCTCGCCGTCAGCGCGTTTAGCAGCGTTGACTTGCCTGCGTTCGTATAGCCGACGATAGAGATGACGGGAAACTCGCGCCGCCTTCTTTCTTTACGTCGTTCCTGTCGTCGTAAGCCGAGACTCTTAATCTCTTTTTCAAGACGATGGATGCGGTCGCGCACGCGGCGACGATCAGTTTCGAGTTTCGTTTCGCCGGGGCCGCGCCCGCCGATACCGCCAGCGAGTCTGGAGAAAGCAGAATCCTGTCCGGCGACGAGACGCGGCAGCAGATATTTCAGTTGCGCCAGTTCAACCTGAATCTTGCCTTCGCGCGACTGCGCGCGTTGAGCGAAGATGTCGAGGATGAGTTGCGCGCGATCAATCACTTTGAGGTCTGTTGCTTCCGAGAGCGAGCGCACCTGCGCGGGCTGCAATTCACGATCAAAGACAATGAGGTCTGCGCCCAACTGTAGCGCGCGAACGAGAATCTCGTCGAGCTTGCCGCGTCCGAGCACAGTGCGCGGATCAATCGCGTTGCGGCGCTGGATGACGCTATCGAGCACGACAACATCCGCCGAAGCCGCCAATTCCTGAAGCTCGGCCATTGACTCTTCAGCTTCGTACATCGAGCCGGTCGTGACGCCGACGAGAATCGTGCGCTCACGC
Source organism: Acidobacteriota bacterium (assembly GCA_032159235.1). GTDB lineage: Bacteria > Acidobacteriota > Blastocatellia > Pyrinomonadales > Pyrinomonadaceae > QHXM01. The sequence continues at coordinate 23,327 of JAVHWW010000086.1, read as the reverse complement.
GCCTCCGCACGCCGCGCGACACGACAATTGCGCGCCATCTCTTCTTCGAGCGAGTTGATGAGCGCGAGAAAATCAACGTCGAGTTGTGAGGGAATCTGCGGTTCGAGAAAAGCGTAAGGCGTTGTGTTACCGTTTGTGCCGAGTTCGGCAACCGTCGTCGGCAAGAGATGCGCGGCGCGGACCATGCCCGGCAATCCTGTCCGCGCGTCAACGTCAAGCGAAGCCATCAGGTCGAGCCTGAGCAGCGCGAGGTCTGTCAAATCGTCCTGCGTCAATTCTTCGCCGCGCAGGTGAGTGTGCACACAGCGCAGCCCGCGAAAGCGATCCGAGCCGACGCGCGTGCGCTTCAAGTCCGGCAATTCAATGCGGCGCGCATCGCCGACGACGACGTATTCGACATAACCCTTGCGATCAATCAGCGCGCCGATTTGCCTGCGGGTCTCATGCGAGAGTTCGGTCATCTGTCTGGCAAACTCCGGCGTCACGATTTGATGAGGCGCGATCCGCCGCGAGTAGAGCTTCTCGATCCGGCGCAACTGATTCGGCTTTAACCCTTGAGTGTTCCCGTGTAAGTTACTGATAATATTTCTCCCATTAAGCGGTCAGCCGTCAGCTATCAGCTATCAGCAATCAGCAAAAAAATAAGTTGAGTCGAACTCATCAAGAATAAGAAAGCTGATGACTAACGGCTGCTGTCTGACTGCTGATAGCTGATACCTGATAGCTGATGGCTTGTAATTACAGAACGATTGAAGCGAGCGGGAGGTGTCGGACGCCGTGTGAAACCATTTGAAGTTGCTCTGCGAAATCAATTCGCTCGGTCGCTTGAGCATTGCGCGTGATCCGGTCAGGTCGCCTGACCGCGACGGAATTATAGCATAGTGGGCGCAAGCGCAAGCAGTGAAACGTAGGTGGAATGGAGCATGATTAGTTAAGTCTTCAGATTAGACACCACTTGCACGCCCGTCGTATGATGAAAAGTTCAAGGTTCAACATTCTGGGTTCAAGGTTAAAAGCTAGTCGTCTGACTTTGAACCTTGAACCCGGAACTTTGAACTATTAAAAGGAGTCAGATGAGCGAAGCGGTGAAGATCGTGCGAATCAATCCGGCGGTCGGAATTCCGGGAGGCGAAGTGGCTATCGAATGCGAGAGCTTCGATACCAGCCAGATCGGGACTTGCAACGCCTGGTTTGAAGGTTCGTCCGCGAGATTGGTCGCAGTTTCGACGCGGCGCGTGCTGGCAATCGTGCCGGAAATGAACGGCGGCGAAGTTGATGTGGCGCTTGAGAGCAACTCGCAACGCACCGCTTCGGCGAAGTTCACAGTCGCTGCGAAGCTCGCGGATGATTTGCACCTCGTTTCCAATCCGGCGTTCGATCCAGACGACGGCGCGCTTTACGTCACACGCTCCGGCTCGCGCGGCCAACAGTTTCCCGTCAGCATCTTTCGGATTGACACGAACGGCGACATCGCAGACTTCTCAGGTGATGTCGCCAACCCGACCGGAATCGCCTTCGACAAATCAGGGCAAATGTTCGTCACGAGCCGTCTGGATGGCAACGTCTATCGCATCACGCCGTTCAAAGAACCCGTCGCGTTTGCTAAGAATCTGGGCGTGGCGACGGGCTTAGCCTTTGATCGTGAGGGTCGGATGTACGTCGGCGACCGCACGGGCACGATCTATCGCATCAACGGCATCGGAGAAGAGATGCCCTTCGCGCAACTTGAGCCGTCCGTCTCGGCTTATCACTTAGCGTTTGGGCCGGACGATGCGCTGTACGTGACGGGGCCGACGGTTTCGAGTTTTGAATCGGTGATGAGGATTGACCAGAGCGGAGAGACGAGTATTTTCTTTCTCGGCTTAGGCCGGCCACATGGACTCGCTTTCGACCGCGAAGGCTACCTGTACGTGGCGGCGTCCTGGCGCGGGCGACGCGGTATCATCCGCATCACACCGGATGGAAGCGACGTGGAGATGTTTGTCGCCGGAATGAACGTCGTCGGCCTCGCCTTTAGCTCTGCGGGGGAGATGGTGGTCGCTACTAATGAAGCCGTTTACAGTTTACCGCTTGGTATTCGCGGTTCTCTGTAATGATAATTCTGTGTGCCTGTTGCTGTCGTCAATCGGTGATCAATCAGGCTGTCTTGCGTCGCAGGCAAACAGCTTTTTGACAGTGCTAAAACGTGCGTGCTACTTTTGAGCGTTTAGCGCAGTTTGCGTTCGTTCGCCGGGTGTCTCTGCAATGCAAAATATAGATATAGGGCAACTCATCATCTACATGGTCGTGCTGATTTTTGCGATTTCAGCACACGAAGCGGCGCACGCCTGGATGTCCTATCGCTACGGGGATGATACCGCGCGACTGTTGGGACGCATCACTCTCAATCCTATCGCACATATAGACCCGATTGGGACGCTCCTGATTCCGATAGCAGCTTTTATCTTCGCGCATCTCGGCGGCGCGCTGGCCGTCATCCCTTTGATTGGGTGGGGCAAACCGACGCCTGTCAATCCACTGCGCTGGCGCAATAAGAACGTCGCCAACGTGATGGTCTCTGCCGCAGGCATCATGGCTAACCTGACAATCGCTATTGTGGCTTTCGTCGTTTTCAAAGTGCTGATGGCGACAGGGACTCTGGGACTATTCGACAACGGCACGATGTCGGCAGACATTGCGACACCCCTGAGAATGTTTCTGCTGTTCTCATTAATTATGAACGTTTCGCTGGCAGTCTTTAATTTGTTGCCATTCCCGCCGCTTGATGGGAGTAAAATTTTACAGACGTTCCTGCCGGAAAGTATGCAGCCAGTCTTAACAGCGTTGGAGCGATACGGCTTTCTGATCTTGATGGCATTTCTCTATCTGGGCTTATTCAGCAAGATATTCGGGCCGATCTTCAACTTCATTTACTATTTATTAATCTGATTGAGTCGGACATGATGGTATTGGCGGATACAAGAATAGATGCGTAAGCGAATCTTCAGTGGCGCACAGCCGACCGGCGGTTTTCATCTCGGCAATTATCTGGGCGCGCTGCGAAACTGGGTCGAGTTGCAGCGTGAGTACGAGAGTTTCTTCTGCGTCGTCAACCTGCACGCCATCACCAATCCGCAAGACCCCAAAGAACTCGCCGCCAAGACCAAAGAGGTCGCGCGAATCTATCTCGCCGCCGGGATTGATCCGCAGGTTTCGACTATCTTCATTCAATCGGATGTGCCCGAACACACCGAACTCGCTTGGATTCTGAACTGCATGTCGCGCGTCGCGGAACTCGAACGCATGACGCAGTTCAAGGACAAAGCCGCGAAGCAGCGCGAGGGCGTCGGCGCGGGCATCTTGAATTACCCCGTCCTGATGGCGGCAGACATCTTGCTCTACCAAACCGATCTCGTCCCCGTCGGCCACGATCAGAAGCAGCACCTTGAGTTGACGCGCGACTTAGCAGAGCGTTTCAACCGCGACTACGGCGAGACGTTTCGTGTCCCCGAACCTTTCATCCCGAAGGTCGGCGCGCGCATCATGTCTTTAAGCGATCCCTTGAAGAAGATGGCGAAGTCCGATGAGAATTCAAACGGGACAATCGCGTTGCTCGATGATGCAGACACCATCAGACGCAAGCTCAAACGCGCTGTGACGGACTCCGGCACGGAGATACGTTTTGACAAGACGCGCCCCGCGCTAACAAACCTGCTCACGATTTATCATCTTCTAACAAAGAGAGTGACATCGGACACGGAAGAGGATTTCATAACAAGGAGAGTGGCGTCGGATATCGAAGAACATTTTGTCGGTAAAGGCTACGGGCAGTTGAAAGGTGAATTAGCCGATGTAGTGATAGAATTCTTGCGGCCATTTCAGGAGCGCGTGCGCGGTATCAGTGATGAAGAGTTGGATGGCATTCTCGAAGATGGCCGCGAGCGCGCCAGCCGCGTGGCGCGTGCGACGATGGAAGAGGTGAAGACCCGTCTCGGACTTCACGGCGCGCAGAGCAGAATGCAAAATGCAAAATGAAAAATTAAAAATTCTGGCCGCAGGCCAATCCTAAATTTTGCATTTTACATTTTTAATTTTGCATTTCAGGAGGGATGATGAGCGAAACATCCGAAGCGTTAAGCGAAGCGACGAGTACCGCAACCACGACGACGATCAGCGTCGCGGGCGCGCGTCCAGAAATCGTCACGGGTAATGGCGATGAGTTGAAACTCATCATCGGCGAGTTTGCGGGGCCGCTTGACCTTCTGCTCTACCTGATTCGACAGGAGCAGGTGGACATTTACGACATCCCGGTCGCTCGCATCACGAGCGAGTATCTGCGCTATCTACAGTTGATGCAGGAACTGGACATCGCCGTCGCTGGCGATTTTTTAGTGATGGCGGCCACGCTCATCGAGATCAAGTCCAGGATGCTCCTGCCGCGCGACCCGTTCGCGGCAGTTGAAGATGAAGAAATGCTTGATCCGCGCAGCGAGCTTATCAACCAGCTTCTTGAGCACCAGAAATTCAAAGCTGCGGCGCAGATGCTCTGGTCTCGCGCCACGGTCGAGCAGGCCGTCTTCGCGCGCGGCGAGATTGAGACGGACAAACAGAACCCTGAAGTCTCGGTCGGACTTTTCGACCTCTTAAAAGTTTTCCAGCAGATTCTCGCGCGCCACAAGGAAGAAGTCCTGATGGAGATTGAGCGCGAGGAGATCACGATGACGGAGATGCTCGAACGTTTACGCAACATGGTTCTCTCGGCTGGCGAGTTGAACCTGCGCAAGTTTTTCGAGCGCGCTAACTCGCGCCGCGAACTCGTGCTCGCCTTTCTCTCCGTGCTCGAACTCGTCCGCACAACCGAAATCTCTCTCATTCAACGTGAGACGTTCGGCGAAATCATCGCACGCGCCAGCGCCTGAATGTTATGACCATGCTCAAAAAGATCAAAGACAAATTGCAGCGCAAGACGGCGGAGACTGAAAGCTCCGCTCACGTAGAAGACAACGGCTTGCTGTTCGATGACGCAGCCGAGCCTGACGATGAGGGCGTTATCATTCACGACGCGGATGCGGAAGACGCTTCGGAAGAGGCCGCTCTACGCACGGCAACTGAAGTGAGTACGAACGGCGATTCATCCAGCGTTGAAGACGCAAACGCGCCGCACAATGTTCGCAGTATGGCCGAGATGATGGCGATTATCGAAGCGCTCATCTTCGTCTCCGAAGAGCCGTTGGGCGTTAAAGCTCTCGCCGACGTGCTCAAAGAAGATCGCGGTTGGATTGAGACGGCTCTGGAAGCTCTCGCCGAAGAGTTCAACGCGCGCAACGGCGGCCTGCATCTACGCGAAGTCGCGGGCGGCTGGCAATTCGCCACGCGCCCCGAACATCACGAGCACGTCCGCGCGTTTCTCAAATCTCGCCCCAGCGCGAAACTCTCGCTCGCCTCATTGGAAACGCTCGCCGTCATCGCTTACAAGCAACCGATCACCGTGCCCGAAATTTTAGAGATACGCGGCGTGCAATCACCTTCGGCTATCAAGACGCTCCTCGACAAACGCCTCATCAAAGCCTGTGGCCGCAAAGAGACCATCGGGCGACCGATGATGTACGGCACGTCGAAAGAGTTTCTTCTCCAGTTCGGTTTGAAAGATTTGTCGGAGTTGCCGAGCATCGAAGACTTTGAAGATTTAGCGGGCGGGACGACATAAACCTTGTTATCATCTCCAAGTCGGAAAGTTTGTTTGCGATAGCTATGGTTGAGATGGATAAAATCCGGCTTTTAAGTGAGCGTATCGCGCGTGAGTTTCATCCTGAGCGCATCATTTTGTTCGGCTCGTATGCCTACGGCACGCCAACCGATGACTCCGATGTTGATCTTCTGGTTATCCTGCCATTCAAGGAGAAGCCGACGCGCAAAGCCCTGGAGATTCTGAACAAAGTGAATCCCCACATTCCTTTAGATTTACTCGTTCGCACGCCTGAACAGGTCAGGGAGAGACTTCATCATCGTGATTGGTTGATCTGCGAGATTATCGAAAAAGGGCTGATGCTATATGAATCCAATCACGGGTTAGGTGCGCGAGTCCTTGGTTCTGCCAGCCTAGTAACGAAACCATGCCGGAACAAAGATTGCAAAAATTGATCGCTGCTGCCGGCATCGCTTCGCGTCGTCATGCTGAAGAGATGATTACGGCTGGCGAGGTGACGGTCAACGGCAAGGTCGTCACCGAACTGGGAACGAAGGCTGACCCGGAGCGTGACCACATCAAGGTGCGCGGTCGTTTAATCAATCCGTTGCTGCAAGCGCGCGAGAAGATTTACGTGCTGCTCAACAAACCACGCGGCTATCTGACGAGCCTCGCCGACCCGGAAGGCCGCCCGCTCGTCTCAGAGCTTGTGCCACACGCCTTTGGTCGGCTGCATCCGGTCGGAAGATTAGACTTCAACACTGAAGGCTTGCTGCTGCTGACGAACGATGGCGAGTTCACAAACTTCATCACGTCGGCGCGCAACCGTGTGGCGAAAGTTTACGAGGTCAAGGTCAAGGGCGTGCCGCCCGATGATGCTATCGAGCGCCTGCGTCGTGGCATCGCGCTCGAAGACGGCGTTCGCACTGCACCCGCTGAGATAAAAAAGACGGATGAGAGCGAGACGAACTGCTGGTATGAGGTCGTCCTGCATGAAGGACGCAACCAGCAGATCAGGCGCATGTTTGATGCTATCGGACATTCAGTCATCAAACTGCGTCGCGTCAGAATCGGATTTCTCAAAGATGAACGACTCGCGCCGAAGCAGTGGCGCTTGCTCGCGCCTTCGGAAGTTGCGCGCTTCATGGTTGGCAAACAAAAAAGAAGCACACCGGCGAAGACGAAAGCGCGCGGCACAGGTAACGGCGGGCGGCGAGAGTAAGGTAAAATGAAATGCAAAATTAAAAATGCAAAATGAAAAATTGCGGCGAGTGCCGCTCCTAAATTTTGCATTTTACATTTTTAATTTTTAATTTTGGTAAGGGGTCTTTATGGAATTCGAGCTATCGGAAGAGCAGCAACAGGTCAAGGCGAGTGTGCGCGAGTTCGCTGAAGGTGAGATCGCGCCGCATGTCATGGAGTGGGATGAGGCGCAGCATTTTCCGATTGAGTTGTGGCCGAAACTGTCGGAGTTGGGTTTGACGGGAGTAATTTTCCCTGAAGAGTACGGCGGAGCAGGGATGGGCTACGTCGAGTACGCGACGATCATTGAAGAACTCTCGCGCGTTGATGGCTCGGTCGGTATCTCCCTCGCGGCGCACAATTCACTTTGCTCGAATCACATCTACATCTACGGCTCGGAAGAACAGAAGCGGAAGTATCTTGTTCCGTTAGCGCAGGGAAAACATCTCGGCGCGTGGGGACTGACGGAGCCGGGCGCTGGCTCGGACGCATCCGGCACGCGCACCACAGCCTCAAGGCAGAATGGCGGCTACGTTATCAACGGCGCGAAGAATTTTATCACGCACGCGATTCACGCGGACACGTGTGTGGCGATGGCCGTCACGGATCGCGCGAAGAGAAGCAAGGGAATCAGCGCGTTTATTTTTGAGAAGGGACAGCAAGGTTTTTCGCCGACGAAGAAAGAAAACAAGCTGGGCTTGCGCGCATCGGAGACTGCGAGCGTTATCTTTGAAGATTGCTACGCGCCTGAAGCGAACCTGCTCGGCGAAGAAGGCATGGGCTTTGTCAACGCGATGCAGATTCTGGATGGCGGGCGGATCTCGATTGCCGCGCTCGCGGTCGGCATCGCGCAGGGCGCGTATGAGTCCGCCGTGCGCTACTCGAAAGAGCGCGAGCAATTCGGTAAACCCATCTCGGAATTTCAGGCGATTCAGTTCAAACTCGCGGATATGGCCGTGCAGATTGATGCCGCGCGGCTCTTGATGTATCGCGCCGCGTACTTGAAAGATAACGGTAAAAAAACAACGAAGGAATCTTCAATGGCGAAGCTCTATGCGTCCGAAATGAGCGTGCGCGTGTGCGAAGAGGCGATCCAGATTCACGGCGGCTACGGCTACACGAAAGATTACCCGCCCGAAAAATACTGGCGCGATTCCAAGCTCTGCACCATCGGCGAAGGCACATCGGAAATTCAACGGATCATCATCGCGCGCGAGTTGCTGAAATAGTAAATTGCTTGATGGATAGCAATAATCTAATCAAACGAATCAGCGCGGGCGACGTGCGTGCCGTCGCCCGTGCAATCTCAAAAGTCGAGGATGGATCTGACGACGCTGCGGATTTGATGAAAGAGGTTTTTCCGCGCACGGGTCGCGGGACTGTGATCGGCATCACGGGCGCACCGGGCGCTGGCAAATCTTCGCTCGTTGACAAGTTGGCTCTGGCATACAGGCAACAAGATGAGCGCGTCGGCATCGTCGCCGTTGATCCTTCGAGTCCGTTTTCGGGCGGAGCTATCTTAGGCGACCGTATCCGAATGCAGACGCTCGGACTCGACAGCAATGTCTTCATTCGTTCGATGGCGACGCGCGGTAATCTTGGCGGACTGGCGCGTGCAACCGTGGATGCGGTGGCGATTCTGGATGCGGCGGGCTATGGCCGGATTATTGTTGAGACGGTCGGAGTGGGCCAGGATGAAGTTGAGATCGTGAAGACGGCGGATGTTTCCGTCGTGGTGCTGGTGCCCGGCATGGGCGATGATATTCAGGCAATCAAGGCTGGCATCATGGAGATCGGCGACATCTTCGTCATCAACAAAGCTGATCGTGAAGGTGTCTTGCGAACGGAGAAAGAGTTAGAGGCGCTGCTCTCGCTTGCCATGCGTGCAGATTTCTGGCAGCCGCCGATTGTCAAGACGGTTGCGACTGAGAATAAGGGAATCGGCGAGCTGGTCGGAGCGATTGAGCGTTACCGAGAGTTTCAGCAGCAGGCCGGAGCGAATCTTGAGCGTCGTCAGGCAATCGCGCGCTGGCGCATTCTCGAACTTCTGCGCGAGCGATTGCTGGCGCAAACGCTCAATGCCGATTCAGCATCAGAGCGTCTTGATGCGCTCGCGGCGGAAGTCGCACAGAAGAAGCGTGATCCTTATTCGGCGGTTGACGAACTGCTGAACTCTCGCAGCTTGGAAGGGCAATCCGTAACAATTTCAGGGAAGGGTGAGCCATGAAGAGAATCAGAAAACTAGCTTTGATATTTTTTTTCATCGCTCCGACGTTGTATCCGCTTGGTCAGGGAACAGTTAAGAGCTGGACTTGTCCTGAGCAAAAAGGCCCTATGCTTGAGCGGAAAGTTTGTAATCCAAATATTGAGTTAAATTCCACAACCATTGATCGTTTGGTAATGACGGCTTTCTCTTCGACCGGAGCGCCGGGAGGTGTTTCGTTATCTATTAATTCCGGCAAAGACATCCTTTATACGTTCAAACCTGCCAGCATGGATTTGAGAGATATGCTTGATTCGATAGTCGAGGCTGCGCCCGATTATGAATGGAAAGAAAATAATGGAGTAATCAACCTGCATCCAATTAATGACTACTTAGTGTTGAATACAACAGTTGCTGAATTTGATGTTGAGAAAGCGACAAAAGGAGACCTACTGGTCGCGCTGAAAGAATCACCCGAATTCAAGAGAGCTTTGGCAGAGAATGGTTTATCAGAGTTTCCACTATTCGTGGGCGGCGGCCTTTCTGCTCCGCCTAACCTTTCTGGCGCGAAGCCTCCGCCGCCAAAAGTGTATTCAGCGCATTTGAATAACGTTACCGTCCGTGAAATATTGAATGAGATAGTTCGACTGAATGGTCGCTCAACTTGGCTTTATCAAGAATTTAATTCTGATTTATTTGAGAGGAATAAGCGTTACTATAGACTTTATTTCTTGGTTGACCATTCTAATTAAGAAATCCAGTTTGCAAATTATATGAGGATTGAACACATCGGTATCGCCACGCGCGCGCTTGATGATGCGCTCTCGTTCTGGCGGGATGCGCTGGGGTTGGAGGTCGTGCATACTGAAGTTGTTGAAGAACAGAAGGTGCGGGTGGCGATGTTGCCGTTGGGCGAAGCCCGAATTGAGTTGCTTGAGCCGACGAGCGCGGATTCGCCGGTCGCAAAGTTCCTGGAGAAGCGCGGTGCGGGCATACATCACATCGCCGTGCGCGTTGATGACATTCGTGCGATGCTCAGACGTTTGAAGGAGAGCGGCGTGCGCTTGATTGATGAGACGCCGCGTGTCGGCGCTGGCGGGTGTCTGGTGGCGTTCGTTCATCCGTCGTCGGCGAATGGAGTGTTGTTGGAGTTGGTAGAGCATAAGAACAGTGAAAAGTGAAAAGTGAAAAGTGGAAAGCTGTTTTTAATTATTCACTTTTAACTTTTCACTTTTCACTGCTTTTGATGAGGAGATAGGAATGATAGTTTGTCATAAATGTGGAACTACTTTGATTGAGGGCCAGCGTATCTGTCCCGTCTGCGGAACTGATAATTCAGAGGCTGCGCGACCACAAGAATCTGCCGCGCAGGGCGCGTTAGCGAAAACAGTTTCTGCTTCCGCCGCGCAAACTCGCAAGTCGTCTTCCGCTCCGAAGGGCGCATTGGGTTCGACGACAAAAGCTATGATCGCTGCCGGAGTCGCAATCCTTTTCGCTGCCGGTCTGGTCTTCTGGCAGGTGAAGGCTGGACGCGCCAGAACAGTTGAGATCACGGCGGACGACATGGCGAAGATCGTCGAAACCTTCCCGCCGCAAGCGCAGGCGCAACTTGCCGACAGCCCGGAATCGCGCAAAGAGCTTGCCAACGACTTGCGTCAACTCCTCGCCATCGCGGAGGAGGCGAAAGCCACAGGCATCGCCGACAGGCCGGAGATTCAGCGTCAACTGAGCCTCTCGCGCTCGGTCATCATCGGCCAGAGTTATCTGGAAGAGCAGCGCAAGAAAGCATCGAGCGGCGCAGCGCCGCAGGCCAGCATCTCTCCGGCAGATATTGACGCCTTTCTTAAAGAGCCTGGACAGGATAAAAAGTTTGATGACTTTATTGCCGACGCGATGGCGCGCAATCCGCAGGCAAGTAGCCTGCCCGAAGCCCAGAAGCAACAGTTGAAACAGCAATGGGCGCAGATTATGGTTGCCGAGCGCAAGGCCAGGCAGGAAGGTTTAGACAAAGATCGGAGTGTCGAATTGCAACTCATGTTGCAGGAGGCGCGCACGCTCGCCAATCAGTATGCGAAGGAAAAGCTGGTTGAGAAGATCAAGGCGACGGATGCGGAGATAGATGCCTACATCGCCAAGCATCCCGAACTCGATCCGGCGAAAGCGCGCGGCCAGGCTGATGAGATTTTGAAGCGCGCGCGCGGAGGCGAGGATTTCGCTAAACTCGCAAAAGAGTATTCATCTGATCCCGGCAGCAAGATGGAAGGCGGCGACCTCGGTTGGTTCGGTCACGGAAAGATGGTCAAGCCTTTTGAGGAGGCGGCGTTCGCACTGCAACCCGGACAGATCAGTGATGTCGTAGAATCTGATTTCGGTTATCACATCATCAAGGTCGAAGAGCGCGGGATGAAGCCTGGCCCTGACGGCCAGCCGCAGGAGCAGATACACGCACGCCATATTCTCATCAGTAAAGGTGGACAGTCGTCGAATCCCATGGCTCCTCCGCAATCGCCGCGCGATATAGCAAAGGCTGCGGTCGAACAGGATAAACAGAAGATGATCGTGGATGAGATAGTGCAACGCTCGCATGTCAAGGTCGCGGAAGATTTTCCGGTCAAGAAACCTGAGCAGGCAGTGAGACCCGGAGGACTGCCGCCCGGAATGGAAGAAGAGGATGAGGGCGAGCCACCCGTCGAAGCGCCTCCGCCTGTGCAAACTGCGCCGCCAAGTAATGCCGACGGCGCGCCGAAGCCAAAGGCGGGCGCAACACCTGCGACGCAGGCGGGCAAAGGGAAACGATGAAAGACAGAATCCAGAATCCAGAATTCAGGAGCCAGAAGGAAAGAAAATCAGAATCTGTTGAAGCGGCTTCCGCCTTATTATTCTGGATTCTGACTCCTGACTCCTGACTTCTGCTTTTGTATGCTGTTGCTTGGGGATTATCGAGTAGAGGTTGTGCCGGATACGGAGTTTCGTCTGGACGGCGGGGCAATGTTCGGCGTCGTCCCGCGTGCGCTCTGGTCGAAGGTCTGCCCGCCCGATGAGCAGAACCGCATCCGCATGAACATGAATTGCCTGTTCATTGAAACTGAAAGCGAGCGCATTCTCATCGAGACAGGCATCGGCGATAAATGGACGCCGAAGCACGAAGCGATGTACGGCATCACGCGCGAGCGGCCATTGAGCGAACGCTTGCGCGCGTTGACGGGCATCGGCGCGGAAGAGATAACAATCGTCGTCAACACGCACCTGCACTTCGATCATGCTGGCGGCAACACGACGAGAGATAGCGCGGGACGTGTCGTCCCAACTTTTCCGAACGCGCGTTACTTCATCTCGCGCGGAGAATATGAACACGCCGAAGCGCCGCACGAGCGTGACCGTGCCAGCTACATGCCGGAGAATTGGCGACCCGTCATGGAAGCCGGGCAGCTTGAATTGAAGGAAGCGGATTACGAAGTCGTGCCGGGTCTAAGAATGGAGACCATCGCGGGACACTCGCGCACGATGCAGTGCATGAGGTTGGAACGCGGCGGGCGCACGCTCTTCAGCTTTGCCGATCTTGTTCCGATGCGCGCGCACGTGCCGTTAGCGTGGATCATGGGCTACGATCTTTATCCCGTCGAGACGCTCGAAGCGAAGAAGCATCTGTTGCCACAAGCGGCGCGTGAAGAGTGGCTCTGCTTCTTTTATCACGATCCAGACGTGCCGTTGTGTCGCGTTATTGAAGAGGATGGGAAGTTGCGTGCCGTTGGTTTGGAAGAGAAGCAAGATGGATTCATTCCAGGTGAGTGATTAATATTATGGCAACAGCGAAGATCGGCATCATCGGCGGCAGCGGCCTCTACCAGATGCCGGAGTTGAAAGATATTGAAGAGGTACGAGTCGAGACGCCTTTCGGGAATCCTTCGGATGCTTTCATCGTCGGAACGCTCGAAGGCGTGCGCGTGGCGTTTCTGCCGCGTCACGGGCGCGGTCATCGTTTCACTCCGACCAACCTCCCGTTCCGCGCAAACATCTACGCGATGAAGCTGCTCGGCGTCGAGCGCATTCTGTCCGCTTCAGCCGTCGGGTCTTTGCAGGAAAGGTACGCGCCGCTCGACATGGTAATCCCGGATCAATTCTTTGATCGCACACGCGCACGCGCGCACGAATCAACTTTCTTCGGCGAAGGCATCGTTGCGCACATCACGTTCGCACATCCAGTGTGTGATGAACTCGGCGATGTGCTCGAAGCGGCCTGCGGCGCGGCAGATGTCAAGACGCATCGTGGTGGAACTTATCTGTGCATGGAAGGGCCTGCGTTTTCGACGAAGGCTGAATCGAATGTCTATCGCTCGTGGGGCATGGACGTGATCGGGATGACCAACTTGCAGGAGGCAAAGCTCGCGCGCGAAGCTGAAATCTGCTATGCCACGCTCGCGCTCGTCACCGATTACGATTGCTGGCACGAGGCGCACGATGCTGTCTCCGTTGAGACAGTGATCGAATATCTCAACAAGAACGTGCGCAACGCGCAGGTCATCATGCGTGAAGCTGTCAAGCAGTTATCAACCAAGCCGCGCAACTGTGCGTGCGGCTCGGCACTCAAGAATGCGATCTTTACCGCGCCAGACCTCTGGCCTGACGCAACGAAGAAGAAACTTGAAGCAATCATTGGGAAATACAGTGAAAAGTGAAAAGTGAAAAGTGAAAAGTTAAAGACAGCTTTTCACTTTTCACTGCTTTTCGGAGGTGAAGAATATGAAGAAGTTGGTTCTCGTAGTTGGTCTGTGTATGTTGGTTTTGATTTGTGTTGCGCCGGAGGCACGGGCGCAAGGAAAGCCTGCGCTGGGGCCTGATCCTTCGACTATGCGCGATGCCGACATTGAGAAGGATTCGCTACACAATCTGGATGTCGCGCGGCAGTATTTCAAATTGAAGAAGGCTTATGTCGCGTCGCTCAAGCGTTGCGAGGAGATCATCGCGGGCAATCCGAACTTTGCGAAGATTGACGAGACGCTGTTCATCGCGGGCATGAGCGATTACTTTCTCTCGAAGAATCAAGGCAAACAGAAACCCACCCTCGCGCCTGAAAAGCATCGTCAGGAGGCGCGCGAGTACCTCTCGCAACTCGTCAACGATCATCCCGATAGTGATTTCAGCAAACAGGCGCAAGAGGCTTTGCATGATCTCGGCGGAGCATTGCCGAAAAGCAGTGGTCAGTAGTCAGTGGTCAGTGGTCAGTTCAAGCACGACGCAGCATCAACTTTGTCGGATTAGCGACGAGATCGTTAATACTCAATCACTGACCGCCGACCTCTATTATCAAAGGAGCGATTATTAACAATGTCTTTGCTCGTAGTTGGGTCGGTGGCTTTTGATGAAGTGGAGACGCCGTTTGGCAAGCGCGATAAGATGCTTGGCGGATCGGCGTCGCATTTCTCTATCTCGGCGAGTTATTACACGGATGTGCGGATCGTCGGCGTGGTCGGCGGCGATTTCAGCAGCGAAGATGAAGAGGTCTTCGCGCGGCATGGTGTTGATACGACCGATCTCGAACGTATCCCGGATGGTCAGACGTTTCGCTGGCGCGGTCGCTATGAGTTCGACTTGAACACAGCGCACACGCTCGACACGCAACTCAATGTCTTCGCCGACTTCAAACCGAAACTATCCGAAGCGTCGAAGCAATCTCGATTAGTTTTCTTAGGCAATATTCAGCCTGAGCTTCAACGCGAAGTGCGCGAACAGGTGAAGGGCGCGAAACTCGTCGCGCTCGATACGATGAACCTCTGGATAGATATTGCGCGCGAGGCGCTGCTCGAAGCGATTAAGGGCGTTCATCTGGTCGTCATCAACGACGCGGAAGCAAGGCAACTCACAGGCGAGCCGAATCTGATTAAGGCTGCGCGCAAAGTTTTGTCCTGGGGGCCGCAGGCTCTGATCGTCAAGCGCGGCGAGTACGGCGCGGCGCTCTTCACGCCGCAAACATATTTTGCGATTCCGGCTTATCCGCTTGAGTCGGTCTTCGATCCGACGGGCGCGGGCGACACCTTCGCGGGCGGCTTCATGGGCTACATGGCGAGCCAGGAAACTCTGGACGAAGCTGCGATGCGACGCGCGATGATCTTCGGCTCGGTGATGGCTTCATTCAACGTCGAAGAGTTTGGCACGGAGCGCGTGCAACGTCTGACGCACAAAGAGATCAACGAACGCTTCCGCACCTTTAAGCAGATGACGTATTTTGAGGAGATTCCATTCGAGCGCGCAGTTAAAGCAATGCGATGAAGCGAGGGTTAAACGGGGAAGTGGGGAAAGGGTTAAAGGGAAAGAAGAGCTTGGTTCTTATCCATACATCTTCTGATACCCCTTTCGCCTCTTCCCCTTTTCCCCCTTTCCCCTTAAACTAGCCTTCATCCGATAACCATAAAGGTGCGAAATCATGTTCTGTCCTGTTTGCGAGTCTGAGTATGAAGCTGGCGTGGCGCATTGCCCGGACGACAATACGGAGTTGGTCGAGCGGCTGACGCCTGAGAATACCGTGCGCGATCACAGCGAGGCGCGCTTTGTGACGCTGCACAATGTCGGCTCTCCGGCGGAAGCCGAGATGGTCAACGATATTCTCGCGCAGAACGGCATTCGTTCCGCCGTGCAATCGGGCGGCATGGATGCTTTCTCGCCGCTTCTCTCATCAACCTCGCCGGGCGCGATGGTGCTCGTTGACGAGCGCGACCTTGACCGCGCACAGGAAATCTACAACGCTTTCTTCGGCAGCGACACGACGCCGCTCACAGGCACGACCATAGAAGAAGACGAAGAAGAAAGCGGGGAGTAAAGGGTTAAACGGGTAAATGGTGAAAGGGGAAAGAGAAAGCATCTCCCTTTCTCCTTTCACCATTTACCCTTTCACCTGATTCATTATGGCCGAGCAATCCGCAGACGCCATTATGGTTTTAATGACCGCCGGGAGTCGTGAAGAGGCTGTGCGGCTGGCTGATATTCTGGTCGTCGCACGCCTCGCCGCGTGTGTCCAGATTTTGCCGGAGATCGAATCGGTCTATCACTGGCAGGGAAATATCGAACGCGCTGCCGAGGTTCTGCTCTTAGCCAAAACTACACAAGCGAATTTTGCAGCATTGGAATCTGCCGTGCGCGCGCTGCACAGTTACGAGACGCCGGAAATCATCGCCCTGCCGATCACAGCGGCTTCCGCGCCGTACCTCGAATGGCTGATCGCTAATGTTATTCCTCAGAGCAAAGATGCCACTCTATCGGCGACTGCCAAAGCAAATGGCTCGACGCAGAATTCCTGATCTTTCTTCACCGTAGCTCGTATTCGTCAGGCACAGTCTTATCCAATTTACGCAGCGAGTCCTGACTGTTGACGACGATTTCAACTGCTTCTTCCGGCGAATCTGTGAGATGTAACAGACGCAGATCAGCTTCAGTGATTTTTCCTTCAGAGAGCATCAAGCCTTTGACCCATTCCATCATTCCGCCCCAGTAGGCAGAGCCGAAGAGCACGACAGGAAAGTTTCTGATCTTGCGCGTTTGGATGAGCGTGAGGGATTCAAAGAGTTCGTCAAGCGTGCCGAAGCCGCCAGGAAAGATAATGAAGGCCGTGCTGTATTTGACGAACATCGTCTTGCGGACGAAGAAGTATTTGAACGTCAGCGAGCGCGTCAGATAGGGATTGGCTTTCTGCTCGAAAGGCAACTCGATGTTGCAGCCGATGGAGAGGCCGCCTGCTTCAAACGCGCCGCGATTGGCCGCTTCCATGATGCCGGGGCCGCCGCCCGTAATCACTGCGAAGCCTGCGCGTGCCAGAAGCGCAGCAGTCTCCTGCGCTGCCTTGTACTGTGGATTGTCCTCTCGTGTGCGCGCCGAGCCGAAGATCGCCACGCCGCGCGTGATGGTCGCCAGATCATCGAAGCCTTCGACGAACTCACCCATGATGCGGAAAACGCGCCACGTATCAGTGTGCGTGAACTCATCATGCTTCGGAGTCTCAAGTAGCTGCTCGTCCTGTGTGACAAGCGGCGTTTGCATATTCTCGTTTTCGTTCTCAGCCATAGAAGAGTCTAGCGAGTCTAGCGAGTCTGTCGAGTCTTGCGAGTAAGCGGCTTTTGACTCGCCAGACTCGCTAGACTCGCTAGACTTCTTAAAGTGCCATGATGTTGTAGCCGCAATCAACGTGGATTATTTCGCCGGTGATGCCGGATGAGAGAGGGCTGCACAGGAAGAGCGCGCAGTTGCCGACCTCGCGGGCTTCGACGTTGCGTCCCAGAGGCGCACGCTCCGCGTGATGTTTGAGCATCGTGCCCATGTTGGAGACTGCGCGTGCCGACAGAGTATTGATTGGCCCGGCGCTGATGGCGTTGACGCGAATGTTGCGCTTTCCAAGATCAGCCGCGAGATAGCGCGTGCAAGATTCAAGTGCGGCCTTCGCCACACCCATCACGTTGTAGTTCGGCACGACCTTCTCCGCGCCGTAGTAAGTCATCGAAACGATGCTGCCGCCGTTCGTCATCAACGGCACGGCGGCGCGTGCAAGCGAGGCGAGCGAATAGGCGCTCACTTCAAGAGCAATCAGGAATCCATCGCGCGAAGTGTCAACGAACGCTCCCTCCAACTCCTCCTTCGGAGCGTAAGCGATGCTGTGAACGAGAAAATCAAGCCGCCCGAACTCTTCGCGGATGCGCTTGAAAGTTCCTTCGACCTCTTCGGGCTTCATCACGTCGCACGGCAAGACGAGCGCGCCCGCCATCTCCTGTGTCAGACTTTCGACGTTCTCTTTCAAACGCTCGCCCTGATACGTGAACGCCAGCCGCGCGCCCGCTTCAGACAGAGCTTGCGCCGTCGCCCATGCGATTGAGCGTTTGTTAGCCACACCGAAGATGATTCCGAATTTGTTTTCAAGCATGGGGAGTCCTCGTGAAAAGTGAAAAGTGAAAAGTGAAAAGTGAAAAGTGAATAGTGAGTAGTTGTCTTAACTTTTCACTATTCACTATTCACTTTTCACTAATTTATGCTGCCGCGATCTGCGGCTCGCCGGTCATCAATGCTTTGTACTCGCCGCTCTCCACCCACTTCAAGATTTCCGAGACGCGCCAGACGGGGAAGGGATGCGTCATGCCAGATGAAATGATGTCAGCCCAGAAACGGTCGAGCGCCTTCTCGTCGTAATTCTTCTGAAAGTCGCGCGCCTGCGCGAGGAACTGCTCGTAGTCAACTTTGGAAGCGTAAGTTCCGCCCGCGAGTTTCATCATCGTGCGACCGATGACGTGCGGGTCTTGCGTGACGAGCAGCGCCGCGCGGTCGCAGGAGAGTTCCGCACGCCGCGCCCACGCGAGCAGCGCCGAGCGCATCGTCATCGAAAGAAGCTCAAGCGCGATCTTAGCAATCGCCGTTGCTGCAAGCGCGGCGTTGGCAAGAAGCTCAAGCAATCGCGCAGCCGTCAAATACAGAACATGCTCCGCGTGGATGTGGCCGACTTCGTGCGCGACGACAGCCAAGACCTCTTCATCCGTCAGGCGTTCGATCAAAGATGAATGAAGCACGATGACGGGACGTTCGACGCCGCCCGTGAAAGCATTGACGATGGGCGATTGCTGCACGAAGAGTTCGGGCATGTCAACACCGAGCGTCGTGCAGGCAATCTGCAACTTGGCGTAGAGGTCAGGGCACTGTTGCGGCGTGACCTTGACGGCGCTCGCGGTGAAGATAACGCGGATGGCGGATTCGCCTGTGACGGCGAGTAGTTTCTTCAGTGCCGAATCAATACCGGGAATCGCACGCAGGGCGGCGAGCGCACGACTGTCCGCCGGATGAACGTAATCGTGCTTGTTGAGATCGGCAAACTTTTTATGCGGCTCATCCGAGAGCGGCAGGCGGCAGCGACCACATTTCGCTGTCCCACCATTATCGCGTGTTTGGTTGCGCTGGCCGCAGTAACGGCAACGGATGGATTCACGATTATTGTCCGCCTCTGCGGGCACGGGTTCATTCTCTGACATCTTTTAGTTCCTTCTCTGAAAATCTCTTGAGTAGCCTGCCGGGAAGACTGATGAAGGAGGCTGCTCGTGGCGCAAGTATTAACGAATATCTGTCTTGAGAGCAAGCGGGAAAAGCAGTGGTCGGTGGTCAGTGGTCAGTGGTCAGTTAAAAACAAGCGGTAAGCTGTTTTTGCTTTTCACTGACCACTGACCACTGACCACTGACCACTAATGTTTGAAGTGTCGCACACCAGTAAAGACCATTGCCAGGTTGTGCTCGTCGGCGGCGTCAATCACTTCCTGATCGCGGACGGAGCCGCCGGGTTGAATGATAGCGGTGATGCCGTGACGCGCGGCTTCGTCAACTCCATCGCGGAATGGGAAGAAGGCATCCGAAGCCAGCACAGAGCCTTCGATTGGAAGCTGCGCGCGCATCGCGCCGAGCTTGACAGAATCAACTCTGGACATCTGTCCCGCACCGACGCCGACTGTCTGCCCGTCGCGCGCGTAA
Source organism: Acidobacteriota bacterium (assembly GCA_032159235.1). Taxonomy (GTDB): domain Bacteria; phylum Acidobacteriota; class Blastocatellia; order Pyrinomonadales; family Pyrinomonadaceae; genus QHXM01. The sequence goes on along the minus strand of JAVHWW010000086.1, from coordinate 3,732 downwards.
ACGATGGCATTTGACTTCGTGTGCTTGCAGACCGTCCAGGCGAAGAGCAGAGCGCGTATCTCTTCATCTGTCGGCGCGCGTTTGGTAACGATCTTCAAATCGTCGCGCTTGATGCGATGCGTGTCGCGCGTCTGGACGAGCATTCCACCTGTGATGGTTTTGTATTCCAGTCCTTCGACGCGCTGCGGCTCTCCCGCACGCAGCACACGCAAGTTCTTCTTCGCACGCAGGACTTCGAGCGCCGCTTCATCGTAATCCGGCGCGATGACGACCTCTGTGAAAATTTCCATCACGGCTCGCGCCGCAGCGTCGTCAACCCTGCGATTGAAAGCGACGATGCCGCCGAATGCTGAAACAGGATCAGTGGCGAGCGCGCGACGATAAGCCTCTTCCGTTGTTGCACCTGTGCCGACGCCAGCCGGATTCGTATGCTTGATAATCGCGCAGGCCGTCTCATCAAAGTCGCAGACGAGTTGCCATGCTGCGTCCGCGTCAACGTAGTTGTTGTAGGACATCTCCTTGCCGGAGAGAACTTCAGCCTTAGCTATAACTCTGTCTTGTTCACCTGTTGAATAAAGTGCTGCGATTTGATGAGGATTTTCGCCATAACGTAGCTCGTTAATTTTTTGAAGTGCTAGATTATTAAACTCTGACCATGAAGTTTGCTCGCCTTTCTCCTTCTCTTTTTTGATTAGCTCTTCCAGATAATCATTGAACTTAGCGCCTTGCCGTTCATTCAAGTATTCAAAGATTGCACCGTCATAAGAAGCGGTTAGAATAAAAGCATAGGAGGCCAACTGCTCACGAGTCTCCAACGAAAGAGCGCCGTCGTTATATTGCATTTCCCCTATGATGGACTGATATGAAGCGGAAGAAGCAACGATTGCAATATCTCTAAAATTCTTCGCCGCCGAACGAATCATCGCCGGGCCGCCAATGTCTATCTGCTCGATTGCTTCTTCAAGCGTCACGCCTTCGCGCGCGATGGTTTGCTCGAATGGATAGAGATTGACGACGACCATATCAATCGGCTCGATGCCGTGCTCGCGCATGGCTGCGGTGTGTTCGGCGTTGTCGCGCAGTGCGAGCAGTCCGCCGTGAATATGTGGATGAAGAGTCTTGATGCGGCCATCCATCATTTCGGGAAAGCCTGTCACATCGGAAACATCGCGTACTTCTAGCCCGGCCTCGCGCAGAGCCTTCGCAGTCCCGCCGGTGCTAATCAATTCGACATCAAAGCGGCGCAATTCGCGCGCGAATTCGATGATTCCGGTCTTGTCGGAAACACTCAACAGTGCGCGGCGGATTTTTCGTAAGCCTTCATCAGTTGGTTCAGTCATCGCTTATCACTTCTTCAAGTCGTATTCTTGCCGCAATTGCTGGACGTGGTATTTGCGCCCACGCTGCGAGATTAAGTTAATTTCGATTCGATGCTGCGAGGTCATGCGTGCCGCATCGTCTGGATAATAACCGAGGACGTATTGTCCCTGTAAGTCTTCCTCGATTGCTTTGAAGACAGCCGCCAGATCAGGCGTGGCGTGTGGGTCAAGCGCGGACTTCACATCACCGACAATGAAATAGCGACCACCTGTTTTCTCCGCCAACTCACGAAACCCTTTGGACGCAGGACGCGCAGCTAATTCTCCATCGTGCGGCGCGTAGAGCGGCAGATGAATAACGTAGATCGAGACGCCGAGCAAGCGCGCGGCGTTGATGACTTCGGCAGCGTGAATGGTGCTCGCCGTGTCGAGGCCGTCGCTGATTAAGATTAAGATGCGACGTTCAGTTGGGTTGCTTCCCGTCGCTGCAAAGGCGTGAATGGCGTAAGCGGCAGCATCGAAGATCGCCGTATGCTGGTTCGACGGCGTGTGCGCGTTGAACGCTGATTGAGCTTGACCGGCATCTGTTGTGAATGGAACTGTCAGCGTTGGTTTCTCTCCGAAATGAATGACGGCGACGCGCGAGTTGTGACCGAAGCGAGAGAAAAGCTCCAGCGCGGTGGAGTGTTGCTGTGCGATGACCTGACGGATGCTGCCCGATGCGTCGAGCGCGAAAGCGAGCGCGACGTGTTCAGTTCCGACGGCGAAATATGAAAGCGTTAGGGGACGCCCGTTGTCGCGCACAGCGAAATCCGATTGTGTCAGTCCCGCGATGAGGCGACCATGCGCGTCCGTCACGAAAGCCGGAACAGTCACGAGGTCTGTGCGAACGCGGACGACATCATCAGGCGATTCGTTCTCCTGCGCTAAGGCAATCGCTGATGAGCCAAAGAGCAGAAACGAGATTAAGAGAAGAATGTGGCCGAGGTTGAATGAGTTTGGAATAGCGCCAGCAGGACAGCTTGAGAACCTGCGACGATGGGTCGCTTCTTGAGACAGCATCATGTCCGGGCTAAAACAGGAAGCGCCAGAAGAAGAGTATGCTCAACAGCAGGACGAGCGTGATAACGATGATTTTGACCAGACTCACAGCCGTTTCCTCAAACGTCGAAAGGGTCAGGTTAATGTTGTGTAACGAATGGCGAGTCGAACAATCGTCATTCTAGTGGTGGGCGGCTGAATCTGTCAACGCAAACGGTCAATCCGCCCGACGCAAATTTTCGACTCGGAAAGAATAACGCCGGGCGAGATATTCAAGTTCCAAAAATAAAGAGGCCAGGATGCGATGGTAAACCAGCACTCATCCTGGCCTCTTGAAACAACCGCTTTGTTCAGGAAACAGGCGTTCCTGTTTTACGCTCTAAAACTCCACTCCGACTTGCCCCTGGAAACTGCGCGGTGCCACGACATGCGTGCCGCTGAAAGTGGATTGGAAATTATAGAGAGCCAGCTTGTTGGTCAGATTAATCACAGTGAAGCGCAAGGTCATGCGCGTGCGCTCAGAGCGGAACAGGTTGTCTGTTCCAGCACTGAAGTCAAAGAGATGGCGCGGTGCGATGCGCGGCGGATTCGTATCGTCGTTCTCCGTCCCGTCCGCCGGAATACGCACGCGCAACGCGCCGCGATTCGTATCCGTGCAGGTTGTGATCGCTTGTGTCGGCGTGGCGAACGTGTTGCCGCAGAAGAGACCGATCTGCGCTTGCTGGTCTGCCGGGAATGATAACGCGGTGGCGAAATCAGGCACTGCGCCTGAGACCAGACCGCTATCGTAGCGCCAGGTGAAGGCGAGGTAGGGCGACAGCCGCTTCCAGTGTTGGAACTGATATTGCACCTGCGTTGTCTGCTGGAAGTTCTGATCGTGGTCAATGCGGAAGACGCCCGACGGAAGATCGGAATTGAAGAACAGTCCGCCGCTCTCCGGCGGGAAGTAGCGCGCGCGTGTGTGTCCGGCGACCATGAAGGCAGACAGACCTTTGTAGTTCGTCAGGTTGATACGCGCACTCACGCCGTCAATCTTCGATTTTTGCCATGAGATCGGGAACACGACCGAAGTGTTGAAAAGCACGTTGAAGTCGTAAGCATTGGTCGTGCGTTTGTTGAAGTAGTCGCCGTCAACGATGATGTATTTACCAAGCGCTTGCTGGAATCCGATGTTGAACTGATTGCGGCGACCAGGCAGCAAGGGCTGGTTACTGGTGTCGCCCAGAATACCATTGGCTAATCCACCCGCGCCCGTGATGCTGGAAAGGATCAAGTTCTCGTTGTACGGGGTCTCGAAGTTGCGCGTGTAAGAAGCACGCAAGATCGTGTTCGTCCGCTTGACGTTATAAGAGAGGCCGACGCGCGGTTGGAA
>JAVHWW010000045.1:0-44041 GCA_032159235.1 Acidobacteriota bacterium | reverse complement strand
CGAGACTGACTCACCGCAGAGGCGCAGAGGACGCGGAGATGACGCCGAGAAAAGCATCCACTCTCTGCGCCTGCTCTGCGCTCTCTGCGTCTCGGCGGTGAACGATTCCAAACTGAACCACTACTGAAAAAATTAGGTCTTTCAATTTCTGCGCGTCCGACTGTATAATCAAAGGTGCTTGGCTGTGCAACGGCTATGCGTTAGCAAGCATCAGAATTGAGACCGCTTCGCCCCTCGGTTAAACGACCTCATCGCAAACCAAATTTTTTAGGAGACAAGAAATGCGTAAGTTATTTATCGCCGCACTGATTATCGCCGCCTCGTTTAGTTTGAGCCTGGCGCAGAGCCAGCAGGGAAGCTCGACATCCGGCAAAGACGACATCCCCAACATGGGACACGCGCCGACAGAGCCTAACGGCATCGGTCGCCTCGACCTGCGCGTCGTTGACGAAAACGGCAACCCCGTCAATGGCGCTTTCGCCAAACTCGAATCGCGTCGCTCGGACGGCTTCTTTTGCGAATCATGGAGTCCGACGAACGACCGGGGCGTCGCCGTGCTGCCGCCGATTCACATGGGCAAACTCATCTTGATCGTCAAAGCTAAGGGTTATCAAACGCTCAAGATCGAAGTTCCAACGGACTCGCTCTCAGAGCCTATCCACGTCACATTGCACAAGAAGTAGAGCAGAATCCAGGAGTCAGAATCCAGAATCCAGAAGAAAAGAGAAACAGAATCTATTGAAGTGGGTTGCCGCCTTAGCATTCTGAATTCTGGATTCTGGATTCTGGATTCTGCTTTTCGTTGTCTCAACTCGCAAGGCGTCTGCGCTCTGCGCCCTGCCACGCTCCAGCGTTTCGCTTTTCTCGCTTTGATTCTTCGACCAACGGAATCAACTTCGCGAGCGCGCTCTGAAGCCTGCACGCCTGCTCAAGCGTCAAGAGCATCGTCGGCGCACGCTCACCTTGTCCTTCCAACGTCAACGCGACCATCTCATCTGCGAAAATGGAGACACGAATGTGCCCGTCTCCATCGCGCCGCCCCGTGCGAATATCCGTCTCATGCTCGATTAACGACATCACAACTCCTCACAGGCGTAACAGGTGACAGGTGACAGGTGACAAGAAAAGATTTTAACCTGTCACCTGTCACCTGTCACCTGTCACGCTTCTGGCGATCCACTCGCGTGCCACCTCACGCTTATCTCGATGGTTGCCATCCACTTCATAGTTCAAGCGGCGCATCTCTTCGGTTGAAAGTTTGCCGCCGAGAAGCCGGAGCACCTCGTTGGCGGCAGGCACGCGCGCGAGTGTGTCTTTGCGAATTAGAATGACGGCCTCGTAGGGCGGAAAGTAGTGGCGGTCGTCTTCGAGTTGGAAGAGATCAAGCGTTGGAATCAGTCCATCGGTCGAATTCCCTGCAATCAAATCAACCTGATGTTCAGCGAGCGCGCGATAGGTGAAAGCTAATTCCATCTCGCGTGGCGCGGCGGCGAATTGCAGATTGTAGGTGCGCGCGAAACCCGGATAGCCGTCGGCGCGCGACATGAAATCCTGGCCGAAGCCCGCGCGCCAGTCCCTAGCGTATGGCACAGCGTCAGAGATCGTTTTCAAATTCAGACGCCGCGCATCATCGGCGCGCACGAGAATTGCAAACGTGTTCTCGTAGCCGAGCGGCTGGCTGACTTCAACATCGAACTTCTCCGCGTAATCGCGCTTGACGGTTTCATAGATAGCTCTCGCATCAGAGCTACGCGGATATTTCAGAAGGTCCATGTAGGACGTACCCGTGTATTCGGGATAGCAATCAATCTGTCCTGCGAGGAGCGATTCGTGCGGAACATTTCCGGCCAACTCATACTGACGCACGACCTCCACGCCGCGCGCCTCCAGCATCTGCGAGAAAATCTCGGCGAGCAAAACAGACTCTGTGAAATCTTTCGAGCCGACGACGACCGGTTGGGTATTAGCGCTCGGCGTCACAGCCGGAGATGAATTCTGACTTCGTAATGCGACGTATCCGCCAATCACCAACATGAGAACAGTGGCTGTCAAAGCAATGAACTGCACGCGCACGCTCTTCTTCTGCGCAGCGCTCTGCGCGCCCGTGTCGAAATACTTTTCGAGTAAACCCAAACCGTAGTCTGCCGTCAGCGCCATCAACGCTGCGGGCACAGCGCCCGCGATCAACAAGCGATTGTCATACTGCCGTAGTCCGCGAAAGATGTACGCGCCTAATCCGCCTGCGCCGACCTCAGAGGCAATAATCGCCACGCCGACAGATATAACGACAGCCACTCTCACACCCGTCAGGATCACGCTCATCGCCAGCGGCAACTCGACCTGCCACAGAATCTGCCAGTCCGTCATCCCCATCGCAACGGCAGCCTCGCGGACGTTCTTATCTACGCCTAAGATTCCTGTCACAGTATTGCGAATCACAGGCAGGAGCGCGTAGAGCACGAGCGCGACGATGGCCGTGCGCGCGCCGATGCCGCCGATGAAAGGCAGCGGAATGAGAAAGCCGAAGAGCGCGAGACTCGGCACGGTCTGCATCACGTTGGCAAGTCCGAGCACGGGAGCGCGCAAGGTGCGATGGCGCGTGAGCAGGATGCCGAGAGGGATTCCGATAGCGACTGCGATTGAGGTCGAGATGAGAACGAGCGTCAAGTGCTCGCCGATGAGACGCACGATCTCCTGCCAGTTGGCTTTCAGGAATTCAATCCACTCGCTCACTACTGTGCGTCCCTCCTGTCAGCGAGCGTTTCCTGATTTGTGAAGGCTGCGGACACACGCGGGTCGAGCCGCAGCGTCTCAATGTACGCGCGTGCGTGTTCCTCGTCTGAGCGCAGGAAATTTTCCGGCGTCTCCAGGAGAACAAGTCGCCCTTCGTGCATTAAGCCGATGCGGGTGGCGAGCATCAATGCTTCGCGCACGTCGTGCGTCACGAAGATGACAGTCTTATTCAGACGTTGCGAGAGTTCGGCAAACTCTTTTTGCAACGCGGCGCGTGTCAGAGGATCAAGCGCGCCGAAAGGTTCATCCATCAGCAGAAGCTGCGGCTCTGCCGCGAGGGCACGCGCCACACCGACGCGCTGGCGTTGACCGCCAGACAGTTCGCGCGGGTAACGTGACGCGAACAGATCAGGCTTCAGCCCGACAAGTTGCAGCAACTCGCGCACGCGCTCACGCACACGCTCCGTCTCCCAATTCTCCAATGTCGGAACGAGCGCGACGTTGCGCTCAACGGTGAAATGCGGAAACAGCCCCGCCTCCTGAATGACGTAGCCCGTGCGCCGTCGAAGTTGAATCGCATCCCACTCGCTCGTGCGCTTGCCTTCAACACACACCTCGCCGGAGATTGGCAGCAGCAGACGATTGACGAGACGAAGCGTCGTCGTCTTCCCGCAACCGGACTCGCCCAGCAACACAAGCGTCTCGCCGCGCCTGACTATTAAATTGAGATCGGAAACAATTAACGATGCCATGCCCGCCACGCCGTAGCTGACGCCATGAAACTCTACGAGCGGCTGATCTGTTTGCATCTGGCTCAAATCAATTTCTCGGCGGGGCGGCCTGTGGACGAGCAATTATCAACGGCAGAGCTTCTGTCTCACGACGATAAAAGACTCTTGGTCGCTGCACGCTTCGCTTCTCAGGGTCTTTGACATTCTCATCGCCTTCGACAAACACAAACTCAAGCTCTCTGCCCTGCTGGTCTTTCACTTGCGGCGTCTCCTTCATCTTCTCTTCCTGCATCTGCGGCACACGCTCGGTCGCATAATCCAACCACTCGCGCAAGACGATCTGATTATCCTTCGGCTCTTTGTCTGCCTTGCCCTGCTTCAATCCTTCTTCCACGAGCGCATAGGTCAAATATCCGTGCCCGATCCGTGATGCTTCCAGCGCAGCTTGATAGCTCTGTGCGGCAGTCAGAATGTACATCCCCTTCTCGTAAGCAAGCTGCGCCAGTCCCTTCGAGTTCATCGGCCCGCGCCGCTTCTCTTCCGCGTCGAGCGCCTGTCCAGAGTTACACGCATCTATCACGGTCAGCAACTGCCCGGCATCAATCTTCTCAAAGGCTGCTTCCAACTCTTGGTCAGAGATGCTGTGCTCAAGAATGGTTTGCAGGTCTTTGGCGGAGAGTTTCGTGCGCTCTCCCTGATAGCCTAGATCAGATGGGATGAGATAGAAACGCTGCTGTTGCGCCGTGCCATGACCGGAGAAATAGACGATCACGGCATCTTCCGGCTGTGCCTTCGCAGCTAACTGTGAGAGCGTCTGAAGAATGTTGGCTTTCGTCGCCTGCTTGTCATAAAGAGGGATGACTTCGATGCGCTCGTACTTTTTCAACGTCTCCTGCTGGTGCTTAAACTCGGCGGAGAAGTCTTCGGCATCCGCCACAGCATATTTGAGGCTATAGTTTGGATTACTGTATGTGTTGACGCCGACGGCGAGAACATAAGCTGTGCCCGGTCGTTTCAAGCTGTCCGCGCCGTTGACTGTGAGTGTGGCATCTGAGCTTTTGATGTTGTCGTGATTGAAAGCGTAGGCGGTCAGCCTGTTCTCTCCTGCGACAATTGGAATCGTCGTCTCAAGCGTGGCGCTGTTCTGCCCATTCAACACATCACCGTGCCAGACCTTGACCAGAGAGCCATTGCGAAACAATCGTACATCCTGCGCTCCGGTGGGAGCTTGCGAGACATCAATTCTGACCGTCACGTTACGCGCCCTGAGAGTTGTGTTGGCTTGAGCATCAGCCAGTCTTAATTTCAACTGCGGCTGGCGACGATCTTTCTGCGAAATGTCTGACGGCGCATGAGGGCGCTTTCCGGCATAAATATCCGCGAGCAAACCGGGATAGTAGAATTCGCTGAAGAAGGCTTCGACAGGAGCATAGTTGAAAGTATTGTTATTAAATCGCCAGAGAATCTGTTGCCACGCAGCAGGCGAGCCATCGAACAGACCATCGGGCGTCACCACCAGCCAATCATTGTTATTAAGCGCAATCAGCGTCGCCAGTTCTTTGCCTGTCTTTTTATCCGACAACTTGATTTTGACTTCTTCAACTCTGTCGGCAATCAACGGAATTGAAGATATTTCTACATGCGTTCCCACGGCATGAAGACTTGGAAAAAGCCGGGCAATTTCAGGCATTTTGGCAGGATCGTTTCCCTCCATAGATTTCAACATTTTTCCGCTCTCGACATCCCACAACTTGATTGTGTTGTCCCAACTTGCCGAGGCCAGAGTCTTACCATCACGACTGAACGCAACCGGACCAACCCAATTAGAATGTCCTACGAGGGTCCGTAGTTCCTTACCGCTCTCAATGTTCCACAACTTGATTGTGTTGTCTGTACTTCCCGAAGCTAGAGTCTTCCCATCTGGACTGAAGGCGACTGAAGTGACACGACCGGAATGTCCAGTTTGCACAACCAGTTCAGGTTTCTCTTGCACAACTGGTTCCGGCTTCTGTGCCCAACCCATCACAAACACCGTCAGGATCAAGCACACACAAGTTGAAATATGCATAAATCGTCTCATCGTTCTTCTTTCTGAGAAGTCCCTCTCAAGACAATTCTCTTTCAACTCTACCGCCGAGATGCGATCACGATTGACAATTCAAGCGATTCGCAAATGCTCGACTACATAGCTGATCGAACCATTCAACGAGCCACGCCAATTATGCAGCAGAATATCTGCCGGAGAGATACCGTCTTCAACGACCTGTTGACGGAGTACGTCAAGGTACGAAACTTCATCCAGCGCGACTGTTTGTAACCCATTTACTGCCAGCGTGACAATCTCTTGAGCTAACGCAAGGACATTCACGCCTGCGTGCTTTGCGTCGAGAGCGTCGCGGGCGACCCGTTCGCGTAAAGCGAGTGAGTCCGTGTGATTCAGCCGCGGCGCGAGGCGGAGCGCTTCGTCGAGTGTGGCGTCGTCGTACAGCAAGCCTTTCCAGAGAGCTTGCAGGGCGAGTGTCATTTGCAGATTGCCGCAGTCGGCGCTGCGTAGTTCGATGTGCTGTTTGAGGCGCGCGTCTGTGAAGAGTGTGGTCAGGTGGTCGGCCCAGTCGCCGAAGGTTGGTTGAACCGAGTCGCAGCCGTGTGCGAGAAAGTCGCCGAACTTCATTCCGGTTGGCGCGTCCAGGTAATGTCCGTCGCGTTGCGCGAAGATCATCGGCACGTCGAGGGCGTAGGCGACGAAAGATTCGGGTGTGAAGTCGTCTGTGAGCGCGGGCGACGGGATGCCTGTGCGGTCGTTGTCGGTTGCGAGCCAGGCGGCGGCGCGTGTGGATTTGTAGCCGGATGGTCGCCCGTTCTCGAAGGGCGAGTTGGCGAAGATGGCTGTGATGATGGGCGCGAGGCGATTCCCCAGTAGAAATTTTTTGGCGAGGTCTTCGACTGAGCCGTAGTCGAGACTGGCTTGCGCGGCACAGGTGCGCGTCATCATGTCCCAGGCACGCGCGCCTCTCGTCGCCAGGTAAGGACGCATAATCTCGTAGCGTCCTTTCGGAAACCAGTTTTGTTCTTCGATTGTGCGTAAAGGATCGAAACCGACGGCGAGGAAGGCCAGTCCCTCTGCTTCGGCAATCTCGTGCAGGCGCGCGAGGTAACGGCGTAGCTCGCGCTCGACATCTTTGAGATTGCGTTGCGGCGCGCCGGAAAATTCCACCTGCCCGCCCGGCTCAACCGTCAGACGATTCATCTGCCCGGCATTGACTTCGATCAGCACATTCTCTTCATAGACGAGATCGCTTGAGGAAGGAGCGAAGCCAGCCAGCACGCGCTGAACCTGCACCGGATTGAGGCGCGCGTAATCACGCCGCGTGTCGTAGCCGAACAACTCAAGCTCAACGCCGCACATCCACTCCGAACGTGGCTTCGCGCCGCGTCGCAAGTTTTCGACAAAGAGCGGCACGGAAGCAGGCGTCACCAGATCAGTCAGAAGCGGAAAGACCTCGCGCGCAAGTTTCTCCTGCTGCGCCGCAACCGCAATGCCCGTCTCCGCGCCAGTGCTTTGTGATTCGGTTGCTTCGTCGTGCGCCATGATTAGTGGTCAGTGGTCAGTGGTCAGTGGTCAGTTGCAGATACTCGTTTTCAACTGACCACTGACCACTGACCACTCACTACTCTGCTCCCTCTGCAATGAAAAGATTGCTGCTGAACTGTTCGCGTTCGTCGAGCCAGGTGCGTGCGCGTGTGTAGCCTGTCGCGCTCGCCAGACGCGAGAGAGTTTCGAGATCGTACTTGTAAGAATTCTCCGTGTGTATCCGCTCGCCTTCTTTGAATTGAATCTCCATTTCGAGTTTGCGAATTGCGACTGTCTGCGCGCAACGGCTGACGATGTAAACTTCGACGCGGGCCACCTCTGCGTTGTAAATAACGTGATGATGAAAGGCGCGCAGATCGAAGTTTGCATCAAGCTCACGGTTGATGCGCGCGAGTTGGTTGAGATTGAAAGCGGCGGTCACATTGAGCGCGTCGTCGTAAGCGGCTTCGAGAATCGCGGGCGACTTGCGTAGGTCTGCGCCGAGCAGCAGCGCGTCGCCTGCACGCAGCACGCGGCGCAAGTGCCGCAGGAAAGTGTGCGCTTCTTCATCATCGAAGTTGCCGATGTTCGAGCCGAGAAAGAGAGCGAGCGTGCGTCCGCGCTCTTTGTTGGAGAGCGCGGCGAGGGCGTCGTAGTAGTCGCTGGCGTATGCGTTGATGCGCAAGGTCGGATAAGATTGCAGGAGCACGCGCGAGCTGGTTTCGAGCGCCGAAGCCGAAATATCAACCGGGATGTAGAGCAGTTCGGATTGGCGTTTGAGCAGAGCTTCGATGATGAGCCGCGTCTTGAGTGCGCTGCCGCTACCCATCTCGATGAGAGAGAGATGGCGGTCGTCAAGCTCTTTAACGATCTCATCGGCGTAGCGTGTCAGAATCTCGTTTTCGGCGCGCGTCAGGTAATACTCCGGCAGCAGACAGATGGCGTCGAAGAGTTGGGAGCCGAGTTCGTCGTAAAAATATTTGGGGAAGAGTCTTTTGGGTTGAGCGGAAAGCCCTGCGCGCACGTCCTCCGCGAAACTCGCGCGCGCGTCCGAGCGGACGAGATTGTGTATCAAGAGCCGGTCGGGAGGGGAATGTTCTAAAGATGTTTGAGACATGTGCCGCGCTTTGGAATGAAATTTTAGAGAGTTACGATTGGAAGAGTTTAATTGGATTCATCCGAAGTTCAGATTTGAAATCAAAATCTTACGCTAACACAGTCCTGCCCGATTTCGTCCTTCTGCTATGATAGCTCATCGCGGTTCATTATCAAGACTCGCCGCAATGTCTTCAGTGTCATTTTGTGACGCGCGAACGGCGGTTGATTATTTAGGGGAGATGAATTCGGTGAAGCAGTTGACGGAAGAGATTGCCGGGCAGATGACGAGAACGCGCGCAGAGACGCTCGCGCTTTTCGACATGGCGTGTGAAGCGGATTTGCGTGAGAGTCCCGGCTTTGGGTTTCGGCCAATCATCTGGCATCTGGCGCACATCGGCGTCTTTGAAGCCTACTGGTTGCTGCAACAGTTGAAGCATGAAGCTGCGCCCGACGCGCGCTACGAGATCATTTTTGATCCGATCAAAACGCCGCGTGAAGAAGCGACGAATCTTCCGTCGCGCGTTGAGATGGAGAAGTATCTGTCGAATGTTCGAGACAAGGTGCTGCGCCATCTTGAAAGAAGCGAGTTTGACGAAACTGATCCGATGCTGCGCGACGGCTACATTTTTCGTTTAGTGCTTGAGCATGAGCAGCAACATCAGGAGACGCTCGCTTACTTGTTTCAGCTTCTTGAGCCTTCAAAGAAGACGCGCCCCGTTGAAGTCGAAGCGACGAGCGCGCTCAATCACATCAATTCATCACCGAATGTTTCGTCATCGCGTGAGATGGTGAGCATCGCCGAAGGTTCTTTCGTGATGGGATCGACGTGGAATGCTTTCGCTTACGACAACGAAAGGCCTCCGCACACGGTTCACGTTCCGGCCTTCAGAATTGATAAACTGCTAACGACCAACGAAGAGTATGCGCAGTTTATCGCGGAAGGTGGATACGAGCGGCGCGAGTGGTGGAGCGATGAGGGTTGGAAGTGGAGAGAGAAAGAAGATTGGAACGCGCCGCTCTACTGGACGCGGGCAAATGGCAACTGGCGCGTGCAAAGAATGTTCGATGAAGGTGTGCTTGATGCGCGGCATCCGGTGACGGGCGTCAGTTGGTACGAAGCCGAGGCTTACGCGCGTTTTCAGGGGAAGCGTCTGCCGACGGAAGCCGAATGGGAAAAGGCCGCGTCGTGGGATGCGGCGCGTGAAATTAAACGTCGCTTTGCGTGGGGCGATGAGCAGCCTTCAGCGAGCTTGTGTAATTTCGATTATCGTTTCTGGGGCACGACGCCGGTGGGAAGTTTTCCTGAAGGGGCGAGCGCGAGCGGTTGTCTGGATATGACGGGCAACGTGTGGGAATGGACGAGCGAGGAGTTCAAAGGCTTTGCTGGTTTCAAGCCTTTTCCGTACCCGGAATATTCCGAAGTCTGGTTCGACGGAGATCATCGCGTCTTGAAGGGCGGCTCGTGGGCCACGCGCGCGTCTGTCTTGCGCAACTCGTTTCGCAACTTCTTTCGTCGCCATTTTCGCATCGCTTTTGCAGGAATACGCTGCGCGAAATGAGCAGTGACGCGGAGACCGAGGAGACGCGGGGACGCGGCGAAAAGGAAGTAAGGTTGCGTCAACAAGGCTTTTTCTCGCCGCGTCACCGCGTCGCCCACTCACCGCATCCAGCCTTTCCGCCCTGCAAATCTTCCCGTCGCGCTTCGTCTAGCCAATCGCCCTCATAAAAGATAAACTCACACTGCTTGTGGGTCTATCAAGAGGAGTTCTCTAATGCCCGCGCCTGACACAGTCTTACAGGGTCGTTACCGCATCGTTCGCCAGCTTGGAAAGGGCGGCATGGGCGCGGTCTATGAAGCCGTTGACGAACGCCTGAGCCGCACCGTCGCGCTGAAAGAAACTCTCGCCGAATCGGACGAACTCAAGCGCGCGTTTGAGCGTGAGGCACGTCTCTTAGCCAACCTGCGTCATCCGGCATTGCCGAAAGTCATAGATCATTTCACGGAAGAGAGTGGGCAGTTTCTCGTGATGGAGTTTATTCCGGGCAATGATCTCGGCGATCTGCTCGAACGTCGCCAGCAACCGTTCTCGTCCGATGAAGTCCTGCGCTGGGCAGACGATCTTCTGGACGCGCTCGATTATCTGCACACGAACGAGCCGCCGATTATTCACCGTGACATCAAGCCTGCGAATCTCAAGCTGACGGCGAAGGGCAAGATCATCCTGCTCGACTTCGGATTAGCCAAAGGCGCTGCCGGACAGATGACGCGCACTGCATCCGGGATGAGCGTCATCGGCTACACATTAAATTACGCCGCGCTCGAACAGATTCAAGGCGAGAGAACCGGCCCGCGCAGCGACCTCTACTCTCTGGCCGCGACACTCTATCAACTTCTGACCGGGCACACTCCCATTGACGCGCTCAAGCGCGCCGCAGACCTCCTCAACGACGAAGCAGACCCTCTGCCGCCAATTCGCAGCCTCAACCCTGATGTGCCCGAATCGTTTGCCGCAGTCTTGATGCAGGCGCTCTCGCTCAAACCTTCCTCGCGTCCGGCGAATGCCGCAGAGATGCGAGATGCTTTACACGACGTGCCTTTGGTCTTCGCTCACGTCGCACCTGTTGAAGACGATGAGATGACGAAGGTCAGCGCGACACCGAGCGCGCCGGGAAGGTTGCCGCTCATCGCCATCGGCGGCGAGCAGACGATGGTGCTTGATCCTTCAACGCGCGAGCCGCTTGGTCCGAACGGCTCTGGAAGGCTTCATCACGGCGCGTATCCGGCGTCTGAGGAAGAGAGCAACGCGAAGAAGTGGTGGCTGATTGGCGGCGGCGCTGTGCTCACGGTGATTTTGATCGTCGGCATCTTCCTCCTCGCGCGTCATTCGGGGACGACCGTCACGCCCGCCACCGCGCCGACAGCTTACGATGCTGTCCCAGACCCTTTCCGTGCTTCGATGCCGTCGGTTGTCGAGGTGACGATGCAGGATGCGAGCGGCAAAGTTATTCATCAGGCGAGCGGCTTCTTCTTCAAGCCGGATGAACTCGCCACCTCTCTGAGCGCCATCGAAGGAGCGACGCAGGGGCGCGTCACCTTCGTCGGCCAGAGCGGAACGTATCAGGTCGTGTCGAATGTCACGGGCGTTGACCGCGTGCACGGGATCGTGACGCTCAAAGTGGCGCGTGCGAAAGCTCCCGCGCTCACGGTCGGCGATCAGAAACAGACGACGATGGGAGATCGTGTCGGCATCGTCGGAAGCGGCGCGAAAGCCGAACCCGCCTTCGCGCCGGGCGCGATTAGCGGTTACCTAGACGACGACCGGATGGAGATCGGCGCGCAGGCCGCGCCAACAATTATGGGCGGCCCGTTGCTCAACGCGCAGGGCGAAGTCGTCGGCATCATTACTGATTCACCGGGAAACCGCGCCATCGCCGTGCCCGTCAACTATCTCGCAGACCTCATCAAGCGTAAATCTCAGCCGGTGACACTCGCGCTCGCCGGAGCGAAAGACGTGCTTTACGATTGGAGAAAGAGCGACGAGTTCAAGCCTGCGGATGTAGATAAAGATTTGGAGAAGCGCATCCTCGAAGCAGTCTCACGCGCTCATCACGCGAAACCGCAGACGCCCGCTCCATCTCCAAGCCCGCAGGAGTCGCCGCAGACCGGAGGGAATCAAAATCAGAATCCACCCGCGTTTCCCTGGTTCACGGATGAAATGTCGAACGCCAGCATCACAGGCGTCGTCAACGGCTCGTTCACCGAAGCTGGCAAGCAACAGACGGCCTACCTCATTGACACGCGTACGGGCAGTCATGCAGACAACTTTGGCCCGAAGTATCTAGCCATCTTCAACGGCGAGACTTACGTCGCGGACTTCCCCGTGCCCGGTCTCTCGCTCATCCTCCAGACCTACGACCTCAACCACGACGGCATCAACGAACTGCTGCTCGGCTCCTCCTCCACGCAGATGGGTGAAGTGATGGAAGGGTCAAAGCTCTTGCAGATCGCGCAGGGAAAGCTGCGTGTGCTTCGTGATTTCGGAACGACCTATCATTCCACCTGCGGCAGTCAAGCCATCAAAGATAAAGGCATTGACTCGTCCGTCATCTTCTACACGCCTGCCACGAATAATCAGACGCCGGACTTTCGCGTTGATAACTACCACGCCGCGTGCCCGCCCGAAGGAAGCGAAGTATCTCAAGAGCAATGGAAGTACACTTCGACGGGCAAGCTGCCTGATAAAGCGAACTCACCTTAATCTCATCTTGAGGGAGCGCAAAAGGAATGAATTCATGGATCAGGCGGCGCTTTGCGTATCCCTTCCGCCGCACTCACGTTAAACTAAACAAAAATCGGCATTTACGGCGAAGACAGCGCGTTCGCCAGCCTTAAAATCACGTCTGCTTCTAAAGAAATCATGACTGATTCCAACGCAATCACGCTTGATTCCAATGCAATCAGACGAAACTCCAACGCAATCAGCCATGACTCCAATGCAATCAAGCGTGATTCTAACGGAGTCAGCCGTGATTCCAATGCAATCAGCCGTGATTCCAATGCAATCAGGCGCGATTCCATTGGAGTTTCGTCTGATTCCAACGCAATCACGCCTGACTCTAAAGGAATCTGTCGTGATTGCGTTCCAATCACGCTTGATTCCAAAGGAAGCAGCCGTGCTTCCCTTGCAAGTTCATCTGCTTCCTTTGGAAGTTCGCCATCTTCCATTGGAATCACGCCTGCTTCCAACGCAATCTCAGCCGTTGACGACGCCATCACGCCCGCCTAGAGCGGTTTTCGTTTGAACGTAAGCAGAATATAACTGTAGGGGCAGGGCTTGTCCCTGCCCGCTAGTTGATTAAATGAAACGCGGGCAGGGACAAGCCCTGCCCCTACAGTTTTATCGAACACCGTACATTCATTTGCAAGCCGCTCTATAGTCTGGCATCTCCCGGCAACAGCATCGCATACGAGTCTCCAAAGCCATCTCACGAAGTCTCTTTTCCATCAGAAGTGGTTTGAAAGAAGTGGTTTGAATTACGTTATTCTGCGACCTGGCATAAGGACAGATTCGGCCAAAGTCACTCCATCCGCAACGCACGTCCGACCGACGGGTCGCGGCGCACGCGCCAGATTTTCGAGTCGAGATAGTAGTGTATGAAGGCGTAACCCCAGAAGAAGGACGAGAGCAGTTGAAAGTTTAAGGGCAGCGTCGTCGGGTCTGTGGCGCGTCCGATGAACTGTCGCGGGAGTTGATACCAGAGGCCGAAGAGGAGGCCGAAGGCGATGTAGTAGAGCAGCCTGCGGCTGATTAACTCGGCTGCGCCGTAA
Source organism: Acidobacteriota bacterium (assembly GCA_032159235.1). Lineage (GTDB taxonomy): Bacteria > Acidobacteriota > Blastocatellia > Pyrinomonadales > Pyrinomonadaceae > QHXM01. Next base: position 30,579 of record JAVHWW010000045.1, on the reverse strand, counting down.
CGCGCTTTGCCGTCTGCGCCGCTCGTGTACTTCTGGTTGTGAAACCAGATGAGGCGATGATATTGCAGGTTGTGATAGATGGTTAAGATGGCGACGATGGCGATGGTCTTGTTCGGCATCGGCGTCAGCAGCACGACCCAGTGCATCGGAATCGCCGCCGCGAGCAGTAGATACTTAGGCACGTTCAGAGACTGCCCCCGCACCGCGCGTTGAATCTGTCGCGCCAGCCACGCCGCGCCGAAAGTGATGGTAGCGACGAGCAGCGAGACTTCAAGCGCGTTGATGATGAAATGAAGTTGCGCGGGAACGCGCTGCATCGCCGACGGGTCGCGCTCGACGAAGGCGACGAACGGGTATGTGAAAGCGAGCAGGAGAAATGCACGGTCTAAGAAGTTGTCCGTGCGCGCGAGGTCGTTGTTCTTTTTCTTGTAAAGCACCATGAAGCCGTAGTGCTGCTTGACCAGATGATAGTAAGCCCAGAGCGCGGCGAGGAAGAAGAAGACGAGACCTAATCCAGCCAGCACCATTACGGGGCCGACGACGAAGAAGAGGAGCGAGCCTAACAGGAGACGCTTGCGCGACCTGCGCTCCGTGCGGTCGAAGTAGGTGCGCGAGAAGGTGGCGAAGACGTGCGGCGCGTCAATCAAAATCGCCCACGCCGCGACCATCGGAATGAGCGGCAGGATTCCTGAGACGTACAGAGCAAAGAGCGCGTAGCTCGTGACGACAGAGCCGATGAACCAGACGAGGTCTTCGCGCCCGTTGATAATCCAGCGCAGAGAGATGGCGCTCGTTCGCGCGTCTGTGTTGATTGCTTGTGCGGTTGTCGCAGACATGAAAATCCGTTTACTGAGAACCTGAGCCGCGCTGCTCTATGGACATGTTCGAGCGACAGGCTCCATAATTAAAATCAACGACGAGGCAGTAAGGATTTTAGCACTAATGGAAGCCGCGTGAGAAAGCGAGATAGATTATGAATCGTTATGCGTTGCGTGTTGCTATAGCACTGCTCACATTTATCATCGGAGTTACGTTTGTTGCGGTTTGGCTTATTAAGTGGCGCAATCCTATTTCGACTTCCGTCAATCCTTCTGCGACTGAAGCTAAAGCCATAACATCTGCTGCGACTATCTCTCCTGATACTGCTGATGACTACGCTGTGTATTCAACTGTCTTAGCGGAGAAGAGATATATTAACGAGCATACAAAGCAAGTTGTTATTGAAGATGAAACAGATGATGAGAAAGAAATTTCAATAGCATTGAATAAGTCTTTGAACGAAATAATTCCTAAAGCCGCGCAAAGTACGATTGCTGACTACATATCAAAGAATAAAGAACCACAGCACCTAGACAACTTATTCAAGCTCAAGGTTGAAAGGGTGCTAGTTAGCGCAAGCGAAATCAAAGAGATATTTGAAAATCATCATATTGAAGGTTGGAAGATAATTGCCGAAAGGTATCCTGATTCGCTCGGATTGATTACTCTTTCAAGAATTGGTTTCAATCCAGAGAGGACTCAAGCCTTAGTACATGTAGGAATTGGTTGCGGCGGATCGTGCGGCGAAGGAAACTTCTTTCTTCTTGCGAAAGAGAGTGGTGTTTGGAAAGTTCAGAAAAAGATTATGACCTGGATTTCGTAAACTATGTCTGCTAACGACGCGGAGCTTCACGATCTATTAGCGATTCTTTTTCAGGCGCATCCCTGGCATGGCGTCGCGCTTGGGTCTGATGCGCCCGGCATTCTTAACGCTTACATCGAGCTTGTTCCGACAGACACAGTGAAGTATGAGTTGGACAAAGCATCCGGCCACCTGCGCGTTGATCGTCCGCAGCGTTTCTCAAGCCTCTGCCCGACGCTTTACGGTTTCATCCCGCAAACTTTCTGCGGCGATACGGTCGGCGAACTCTGTTGCGAGCGCGTCGGCGTCGAAGGCATCAAGGGCGACGGCGACCCGATGGACATCTGCGTGCTGACGGAAAAGGCTTTCACGCACGGCGACTTCTTCGTCCGCGCGCGTCCCATCGGCGGACTCCGCATGATTGACGGGCAGGAAGCCGACGACAAGATCATCGCCGTCCTCGAATCGGATGTTGCTTACGGACACTTCAAAGAGATTAACGAGTGTCCAAAGGGATTGATTGACCGCCTCAAACATTATTTCCTCAGCTACAAGCAACTGCCCGGCGATGCGCCACGCCGCGTCGAGATCGCGGACGTGTACGACCGCACGGAAGCAATCGAAGTCATCGAGCGCAGCCTCCGTGACTATCGTGCGCGCTATGGCGCACCGGAAGAGCGTGTGAGTGAATTAAGAAGATTGTTGATGGACAGTTAATCGTTTGCGAAAAGAGGTTCAGAGTTCAAGTTTTAGTTTGTTGCTCCGTGCAGCGAAAGCAAATTAAAGTTTGAACTCTGAACTCTTCTCTCAATGCAATTCGATATTATCAACTTCACGCTTTATCAATCATCTCTTCGATTCCACAACGCGGACAGAAGAGACTGCGTCGGGCGGCGTTAGTCCAACGTGCGAGCGCGGGTGTTGAGAGCGCCATCTCTTTCTCTTCGGCTTCGCCTTCCGTAAAAAAACGAGCGCGCGTGTTCTGCTCGTTCACGCGCGCTTCCTGTTTCGCACTGCAATGCTTACACACCCAGCCGAAGCCTTCGTTGATGAAGTGGTCTGTCTCCAAAGTTCAAGGTTCAAGGTTCAAGGTTCAAAGTCGCAGGCCATCCTTGAACCTTGAACTTTGAACCTTGAACTTATGTTTTCGATAACTGATCTCTGCTTTACCGACGTGTGCCGCCGCGTCGTGTGTCGGGCGCTTCGAGCAGTCGCACAGGCACCACGGTGCGTCCATTCTCGCGGACGATTTCAACTTTCACCATATCGCCAATCTGATGCTTGTCGAGAATGCGGTAGAGATCATCCGTGCTGTTCACCTTCTCGCCGTCAATTGACGTGATGATGTCGCCCAGAGTGATGTCGCCGTCTTCGGTCTGCTGTGTCGCGTGCAGACCGGCTGCGGCAGCCGAGCTACCCGGCGCGATGCCGATAATCAAGACGCCATCAGACGCAGGCAGTCGCACCTGATCCTTCAGGTCTTTGACGGCGCGCGAAGTGATGCCGAGTTTCGGACGATGCACGACGCCGTCTTTGATAAGCTGCGGGACGATGCGCTTGGCGATGCTGACCGGAATGGCGAAGCCGACGCCCGCGCTCGCTCCCGAAGGCGAGAGGATTTGCGAGTTGATGCCGATCATGCGCCCGTGCGAGTCGAGCAATGGGCCGCCGGAGTTGCCCGGATTGATCGAGGCGTCTGTCTGAATCGCGCCTTCTATCAAGCGACCGTTGCGCGCGTAAATCGGGCGTTGCAGCCCGCTAATGACGCCTGTCGTCAACGTGCGGTCGAAGCCGAACGGATTGCCGATGGCAAGCACCTTTTGTCCGACGATGAGTTGGTCAGAGTCGCCCAACGGCACGATGGTCATTTGATCGCGCGGAGCGTCAATCTGGATGACGGCAAGGTCTGTGTCAGGGTCGCCGCCGACGACTTTCGCCGGGTAAGTCTTATCGCCGCCGAGACTGACGGCGAGTTTCTGCGCTCCCTCGATGACGTGATAGTTGGTCAGGATGTGCCCCTGATCGTCTATCACGGAGCCTGAGCCTGAGCCATCTCCTTCTTCGACCTGGCCGAAGAAGTCCTGCCGGTAGGTAGTTGACTTGACGGAGACCACACCGGGCGAGATCGCTTTGTAAACTTCGATGTTGTTCTGCTCATCTGTCGCCAGCGAAGGGTCTGTGACGCCTGCCGGCATGGCCTCCGAGAAGGCCGCCGAACGGGGTTGAAAATGGCTGCTGATCTTAGTGAAAAGAACTACCGCTCCGGCGGCAAAGATCGCCGAAAGGAGCGCTATTCCGAGAATTTGACGGGCTGAGAGTCTATACATGGCTTTCTTCTCTCTTCTAATTTGATTGGCTCGCACTGCAAGCGACTATTAAGATGCGGCTACAGCCGTTTACGTTTCCGCACCTGGCTTGTGCGCCACAAGGCAATTTCATCAACGTATTTCATGGACAAACTGTTTGCTCTGAGTGGCAAAATTATACCGGCCTCGAAAGAACGAGGCAAAACGGGCACGATGACAACGCCACCGCTTATATTCCTGTGCGAGGCGGCAGAAGTTCCGCGAAATACGAATCAGGTTGGCAAGCATGAGGGACTTGGGTTACTCTCGCGCCGGGGAGCGTGGCCGATGGATTCAAAGTTTTTGCGGGCCGATGAGCTTGGCATACGGTTAGAGATCGTCGCGGGGCTGCCAATCTGGGAGCCTCATCCGGTCTATAAACACCAGAAAGCTGTGGATCGGATTCGTAGTACGATTGAAGTTTCCGCCTCGTCGGAGGCGAACGCCGGATGCTCCTGTATCCACGCTGCCGACGTTTACATTAGTTTCCCCGACGGATCGTTGAAGCGCCCTGATATTTCCATCTTCTGTCGTGAGCCTGAAGAAGAAGAGGAAGCGATCAAGCTTGTGCCGGAGGCCGTGATCGAAGTCATCAGCAAGGGCTATGAGGCCAAAGACCTTGAAATCGCGCCGCAGTTTTATCTGGCGCAGGGAGTCAAAGATGTCCTCGTGTTCAATCCCTACACTTTGGTCGTCCTGCATGTGCGGCGCGACCAGGCAACGCATCACGTCTCGCCTGTCGAGATAGAGCTGGCCTGTGGTTGTCGCTGCCAGGTCTGAGGATGAGGTTGAGGCTGTCCTTCAGGAAAAGAGCGCGAGGACGTTGTTCGGGATGTTGCCGATGTAGGCGATGAATCTCTCCGGCGCTTGCCAGCCGAGCGCGGACATGCCGGTTGCTGCGTGCACGGCCATCAATCCGACGTAAAGCGCCAGCACGAAGGTTAAGCCATACCGCGCCAACTTGTAGCGCGAGCAGCGATAGAGCACGTAGGCTGTGAACGCGCCGACCAGCACCTTTACGAAGAGGAACGGCGCATCGCCCAAATCCAGCAGGCGCGCCATCAGACCGTTGCCTTCCGTCGCTACGTGCGTGCGAACCCAGAAGAGCGTGAGTTGCGCGTCCACTAGATTCAAACAAAAGAGAAGAACGCTTTTTGCCAGGATGCTCATCCCAAGCTCCTTCGTGCCAACTTTGTTTAACTTCTCCCCTTAACGACTGAACCCCCGATTGCGCAACCGGGGGTTCAACCAATTTACGGGAGAAACGAGACCGTTTCTATGTATCATATAGAAAGTTTCAATAAGAGCGCGCTTCCGGTAATTACGTTTCGCTAATCGTTCGCAGGACGTTTGAGCGGGTCGGCGTAGATACCGGGCACGCTGTCGGGGATGATGGTCGCGCCGACCGCGTGCTCGTAAAATTCTGTCGGGCCTGCGCCGCCGATGATGCCGTAAGCGTAACCCATCTCGCGCAATCCCCAGAGGCAGGCGAGCAGCAGTGCCTTGCCGACCCTTTGACCGCGCTCGCTCTCCGCGACTCCGGTCGGGCCGAAGAAACTGCGGTGCGTGCATTCGTAAGCGCCGAAGCCGACGACTCGCCTGTCTCGAATTGCGATGTAAACGGAGACCGGCTTGTTCGAGTAGCCGACAGAAATCTCATCTGCCCATCCCGGCTCAAAGTTCTTCAGCACGAACTCGCGCACCAAAGTTATTTCATGCGGCAACGCACGCCTGATGATGACGCCTGCCTGCCTCAACTCAGAGACAACCGGCTCAAGCTGTGTGAGCTTCAATAGATTGACCAACATGTCAGGCATAACGTAAAGCAGAATTCAGAATCCAGAAGTCAGGAGTCAGAAGAAAAGACTCCCTGCTATCTCTCTACATGTCGTGATCTGCTCTTCATTCAAGTGCGATTCGAGCTATGAGCCGAGTTTGATTATCGCATCGCGCAGTCTCGAATGACGTTGAAGCAGCCGCAGATAACGCGACTCAGCCGTGCCTGCTTTCGCGCACACGATTCGCACAATATCCCTCTTCTCATCTTTCGTCCAGCGCGCCAGATCAGGAATCAAAGCCAGCACCAACGCGAGGTCTTCCAAAGCGCGCCCCTCATTTTCACTCCAATCTTTCGTTCGCACGCCGAGCGCGCGTGTCACCGATTCAACCGATGCGCGCCGAATTTTCACCGCGTCTCCATCGAAGCGACTCGCCATCCGACGCTGCACTGCAAGTCCCACATTGCGTATCTGAAATTTATCCCAACGGCTGCGAAACGCGGGCGGAATCTCCAGCAGCATGTGTCCTTCCGAAAGCTGGCGCAAGATTCTGGCGGGCGTGCGAGACGTTGGCCGCGCCGCGAGTTTTCGCTCTTCCGCCTTCATCATCTTCACCACTCGCGCCAGCGTCGGGCGAAAGCCGAGCTTACGATAGAACCAGAACGCGCCCGACTCGATGCCCTCTTCGTTTTCGTAACCGAGTTGATAAGGGTCAATCGAAAAAGTCGTGACGCCGAGCAGCTGCCGAAAAATCTTCAGCACGCGCGCGTAAATCCACGCCGACTCGCCTTCGCGGAAAGTGTAATAAATATTGAAGCCAATCTCCATCCGCTCAAAGAGCGACAATCCTTCGACGTAGCAAGCCGGAACGCCGTTCTTAAAGATCAACCCTGCGTGATAAGCGCGCAGAGGCAAGCGTCGGTCAGGCGGCACGCCCATCAGGAAGACTTCGACGCCGCGACCGATGTCCGCCCGGAAAACGCGGCGCGCATCGCCATGCGTGAAGCCGTAAAGCTCTCTGTAACGCATGGTCGAAGTCTCACGCGCGAGATTGAGAACGGCTTCGCCTTGCGAGCGCGAAAGTCTCTGCAACGGAATCGAGGGTTCGGCAAACTCACGCGCCAGCGAAACGTCACTGCGTCGCAAGAGAGGTTTCGTGTGATAGAAGATTTTGCGTACCGGGCGCTTCATCAAGGTGCGCGTCGCGCGTGAGTCGCCGAGTTCCCAGCGCACGTACAGTTTCAATGATTCGTATAACTCTGCCTTCTCTTTTTCTGCGAGCGGCAATCGCTCGAAGCGTTCGATGAGCCATCCGAGGTCACGCAGGCCGCGACCCTTCGCGGCATGTAGCCAATCGAGATAAGGAACATTCGCTTCCACGAGCGCGTCCTCTTCAAGCAATGGCAGAAATCTGGGCCACGTGGCAGCCAGACGATACTCATCCTCGTGTGCTTCCCAATCAATCGAGACTTGCGACGGATGGCGAAGGACTAGCCAGCGCGTGATGCTGTAGCTGAAAGTATCCTCGACAAATGTTCCACTGACGCCTGAGATTTCTACATTTTCTAAGGGCGAAAGGTCTGCGCCTGCCTCGGACAAAGTTTCGACGCGCGTGCTGAAAGAAGAAAGAATCTTTTCAACTCGTCGCAGAATCTGCGCGCTCGGCGGGTAGGCACGAATGAAGAGGAGCGTTTCGTGAAAGCGGCTGAGTGAGTCTGCGTCTGCGAACCTACGCCTTTCAAGTTGCGCCAGGATTTTCAAGATGCGTGCGCGGCTGTTCCGGTCGAAGTCGCGTTTCAATTCGTCTAGTTGGACGAGAAGCTGGTCGAGTGTGTTTGACGGCACGATTGATCTACGGGAGAACAGTTTTTATGGAGCATGTAGCTTCTACTTAACTACAGGACGGAAGTCAATGGTAATTCGTCAGCAGGGTATCAAGTCAGTACCGCAGGCGGTATTGACCAATAACTTCTACAAATGTTTCTTAAAAAACGCTGCGATCTTCCAACCGTCCAGATAGACCCAGGGCTTCTCGCCGCTCGTGTAGTGTCCGCACGGCAGCCACGCAACATTGAGCGGAATGCTGTGACGCTTCGTCTCTGCAATTACGTCGCGCGAGAGATCAACCGGAAACGTCAGATCATAACGCGCGGCGATGAAACGCATGGGGCGCGCTCCTGTGTTCAAGAGACGCTTGATGAAAGGAATCGGACTGATCGGCAACCAGTATTCGCGTAAGTCTTCGAGCCTCAAAACATCTCCGAATCCGGCGCGGACGTGCGCCGTCGAGATGCCGCGCCAGACGACATCGGCGAAGTAGCCGGAGACATGATTGAAAACTCCGACATCAATCGCAGCATCGTGCGTGAAGGTGAGAAACGCAGTGCACGAGCCGATGCTTGTGCCCACGATGCCGATGCGATTGTAGCCGCCGTGCTCGATCAACCAACGGACGGCGGCGCGGGCGTCTAACACGGCCTGACGGACGGATTGAATCGTGCGCCCGATGTTTGAACTGACGAGATAATCTGCGCGCTCTAGTTCAGGAGGCCGCCGCTCTTCGTGATAAGGCAGCGTCAAACGTAGCGCCGTGATGCCCAGGCGATTGAACACGCGACAGAGATTGACGTGGCTCTCCGGTTGAGCGTTCCATTGCGGCAGAATGACGACTGCCGGGCGCTTTTGCTGCGCGTCATCTCCTTTCGTCAACGCCGGAAAGAAACGCGCGCGGACGGTGTTGTTCTCAGGTGTCGGTGTACGGATGACGCTCGTCCATGTCAGTTGCTCGCCCGTGAGTTGATAATCGTTGACGGGCGGGAGCGCGTAGAACTCTTCGCTGCGGCGCATCACGTCTTGCGTGTGCTGTTGGAAAAGTTTGCGCGGGTCGTCGCCGTTGACGTGCTCCGTGATGAAAGACGCGCCCCACTCGAAGGGACGCACGATTCTGTTCGTCTCGCGTTGTGAGTGCCAGCGCTCTCGTGCGCGAATTAAATGTCCGTACAAGTTTTCTCCTGACCTCGCCGCAGCATTCTAAAGAGACGAAATGAAGAAGGCAAAGATGCGATGGTCAGAAGAACGCGACTGATTCTCAGAGCGAGGCTCTGGCCTGTTCAGGCTTGTCTCGGCTACAATCTCAAACATCATGCAGATTGCGAAAGAACGTCAGACGCAGTTCATAGCTCGGTTGTGCCTGCTTTGTTTGTTCGCCATTTTTTCAGGCGCGTGCGCGCACGATAACAAAGAAGAGTTGGCACAGATGCGTAAGGAGATTGATGGACTCAAAGAAGAGCGGCAACAGCTCATCGAGCAGATCAGGGAACTGAAAGGCGAGCCGCTCAAGCGTGTCTCGCCAGCGAAACCGCAGCTTCCTTTTGATCTCGCAGTCAACCCGAACTCTCCTGAAGCGATGGGCAACAAGGCGGCGCGCGTGGCGATCATCGAGTTTTCAGACTTTCAATGTAGCTACTGCCTGAGCTACGTCATGCAGACGCTTCCACAAATAGAAAAAGATTACATCAAGACCGGCAAGGTTAAATACTTCTTCCGCAACCTGCCATTAACAAGCGGCCATCCCAACGCATTTCGCGCCGCCGAAGCTGCGCACTGCGCCGCCGAACAGGGAAAGTTCTGGGAGGCTCACGCGCGTTTCTTCGCCAACCAGAACAAGCTCAACCCGAACGATTGGCCGCAGCACGCGCAGGCGCTCTCGCTCGATACGGAGAAGTTCAATCAATGTCTGGCGAGCGGCAAGTATGATGATGAGATTAACAATGAGATAGATGATGCGCAGAGGGTCGGGATTAATGGAACGCCCGCTTTTCTCATCGGAGTGATCGCACCAGATAGCTCGAAGATAACAGTGAGCAAGATTCTGATGGGGGCAGAGCCTTACGATAGTTTCAAAAAGGCTCTGGACGAATTGCTCTCCACGTCAGGAAAGTAGGAGAAGATGATCGCCTTTGATCGGGCGCGATTAGGGCTGGGCCATCACGAGGTCTGAAAGCTGCGTATAAAATCTGCCAAGCGGGCCGGTTGCCTGTCCATGATGATAAATAAGGCGACGACGCCCTGCCGCGCGCACCTTCACAAAGACAAAGCCGAAATCTGGAAGCACTTTTTGACCTTCCGCAGTATCCGCTGAACTCGACTCCCAGAACTTTTTATTATTAGCCATACGCACAAGCTCACGCACCTTCTCCGCCGAGATATGCTCGGCTTTGAGTTGCGGGCTGCCCTCTAAAACTTTCACCAGACCGTTGGCGTCAATGCCAATCCTGTACGGGCGCAGGTTACCGCCCGCGTGTCCGAATTCAATCACGGGACGGAACGCGCGGCTGACCTGCGCGGGGATTTCCACGCCGGTTGTTTTGGTTTCCTGTTGAGCCTGCGCTTCGAGAGTTGTGAGAACAGCTATTGAGAGCACAGCTAAGAGAGCGGTTGTCATACGCATAGAGAGATTCTACTCCTCAGCACTTCCAGAGACTCTTTATCCATCTGCTCATTGAGCACGCGCCACTCTCTCTGCCATCGCTTTCAGGATGGGATGCTTGAATGAATCGAGCCATCGGCAAGTAGCAACACTCGCCGATGGCTCGATGGTTTACGCAATGAGAATAGCTCTTTCGTCTATTAGACCGAGTGAAGCTACCTGATATTCGCAACGCGGACTTATTGATACTTGTTGATGTAGTCCGTGTAGCACTTGTTGTCTATGGCGGCCAGGTTCCTCTGGATGAGGTAGTGGCGCGCGCCGAGCGTCATGTTGTAGATCGAGCCGTTCGGTGCGGTAAACTGTCTCGAACCGAAAGTCCATGCACACTTATCTCCGTTCTCGCCGCCGCTGCTATCAGCCCAGCCAGAGCGCGGGTCGGGGTCAGTGGTGGACTCTTCGAGTTCGTGCGCCATGACCGAGATCATACCGTCAACACCGGCGTTGCTGTTGGGACTTGTGGTCTGAGCAGCGCAGGCATTGAGGCAACGATTGGCATTGCCAACGAAGGAGTAACGCAGGCGACCGTTGCTCGTCAAGGTGTATGAGGTTGACGTGTGCCAACCGCAGTACTGCGAGCAGAAGCCTGATTGCTCATTCACATCGGATGAGGTGAGCACGAAGTAAACGCCATTGGCATCAGCAGGCAAGTGACCACCCGTAATTGCCTCGTTGACGATGGTCTGAATGGTGGCGTCTCGCAGTCTGGTTCCATGAGAGTAGCCGGGGCTGGTCTCGTTGGCACCTGCGGTAAAGTTCACGTTACCGCTAATGGTGTTGCCTCCAGCATTGTAGCCCTGCGTGTTGATATTGAAGTAGTTCGAGCCACCGATGCTGCTGGCGAAGTCTCGGACGATTTGCTGCCCGGTGGAGTTGTCGGAACCGTTACTTTGATTCCAGTTCCCGTACCAGATGATATAGATAGTCGGCGTGTTAATCAGAGGGCCGTTGTGATACAGAATCGGCGATAAGCTCCCAGTGCCACCTGCTGTGAGATACCCGGTGGTAGCCTCTTGCGAATTGGTCTTGTGCCTGATGGTTTCCGGCACACCTCGTTCTCCATTTTGAGCGTTATCCGATTGAGCGTGGGCGATACTGAACAGACGCGAAGCACTAAGCAGGCCGACGAGGGCGAGCAGCGCTACTGCAAGGGTAATGCTGGTTCTTTTCATCTAAATCTCCTTCATTAGGTTGGGCTGGTTAGAGTGTAGTTGAAGATACCCACACGAGTATCCGTGAAAGGGAGGGAGAATAATGGCCTGCTGGAAAACCACATGCACGTTTGGTTGACTTAAAACGGAGAAGAGCTTGCTCGTTATTGCGCGAGAACAAAAACTCGCACGGAAACTGAAAGAAGCCGGTCTATCCTAATTGATTGATGCTAACTCTTAAATTTAATTCCCGGCGATACTGCTGCCGGTAAACGATGAGGCTTGTAGTATAGTCCCATTTGTTAATGCGGCGCAAGAGGATTGAGAAGACTGCAATGAAATTACAAGAAAGATTACCGGCGCGGTGTGCGCTCAAAGAGGCGGCGAATCATCTGCGGCAGAAGCAGAGACGTTTGCAGCACGTTGCCGGTGGCGAAGCGGCGAGCGAGGCCGCGAAAGAGTCGGCCAGCGCGCGGCGAGTAGTTGAACCACCACAGGTCATGAAGCCGACTGATGCGATTAACGTGAACGTGCTTCGGCGCGACGAGTTCGAGGAGTCCCAATCGTCCGTGCGTTCTGCCTAACCCGCTCTGCTTCATTCCGCCCCAGGGAGTCTGCGCGATGCCATGCGTATAGAGCACTTCGTTGACCATCACCGTGCCCGCTTCTAATTGTTCCGCGATCCGTTTTCCACGCCGCAAATCTTTTGTCCACACGCTTGCCGTCAATCCGAAATGGCTATCGTTCGCCAGCCTGATTGCTTCATCTTCAGTCTTGAAGATCATCACGGGCAGAACCGGCCCGAAAGTTTCATCACGCATGATCGTCATCGTGTGGTCAACGCCTGTGATGACTGTCGGCTGATAGAACGAACCTGAAAGCGACGCGGCGCGTTGGCCTCCCGTCAGCACGTGCGCGCCACGCGCGACCGCCTCATTGACGTGCTCCTCAACGATCTCCAGTTGCCTCTCGCTCGACATCGCGCCGATTTCCGTCTCAACATTCGTGCCGACGTTCTGTCTGAGCGCGCGTGTCTTCTCCGCCACGCTCTCGATGAACTGCGGCGCGATACTTTCATGCACATAGCAACGCTCGACGGAAGCGCAAGCCTGTCCAGAATTGCTGAACGCGCCCCACACGGCTGCGCTCGCTGCCGTCTCCACGTTCGCATCATCACACACGATCATCGGGTCTTTGCCGCCGAGTTCCAGCACCACGGGCGTGAGAGTCTGCGCCGCACTTTGCGCGACACGCTTGCCCGTCGCCACGCTTCCTGTGAACATAATTTTATCAACGCCAGACTCGACGAGCGCCGCACCCGTCGTTCCATCGCCCGTCACAACCTGAAGCAATCCGTCCGCGAGGCCAGCGCGCTTGAAAACCTCGCCGATTTTCAATCCCGTGAGCGGTGTTAATTCGCTCGGCTTCAGGACGACCGCGTTGCCCGTCATCAATGCCATCACGACTTCACCGAGCGGGATAGCCCAGGGAAAGTTCCAGGGCGAGATGATGCCGACGACGCCGAGCGGTTGATAGACGATGCGCGACGTGCGTCCCATCAAGCCGTACTGCCCGATGTGAATCTTCTCTGCGCGAAGCTGCCGCTTCGTTCGACGCGCGAAGAATTGCATCAGGTCGAGCGTCGGTGTCAACTCCATCGAGATCGCTTCCGCGACGGGCTTGCCAGTTTCTTTCGAGATGAGCAGCGCAATCTCTTCCACTTCATCAAGCACGATTCGTCTGGCGCGCATGACGATTGCGGCGCGCTCATTGAAACTCTTGTCAGCCCACGCGCTCTGCGCACGCCGCGCGCGGTTGGCCGCCGCCGCGACCTCTTCGGCGCTCACGAGCGGAACGCGACCAATCTCTTCGCCCGTCGCCGGATCGTAAGAGATAATCTCTTTCATTCGCTTCGCCGTGATGTCCAGAGTTTGCGCGCTCATAGCCTTTCGTCTCCGTTCGACGAATTATCACTCAAAGTAAGCGACGAGGAAAGTTGAAAAGCAGAATCCAGAAGCCAGAATCCAGAAGCCAGAATGAAAGGCTCGGACTCGCATCGTGGCGGTTCTTCTTTTCTTCTGACTCCTGACTCCTGTTTTTTATCTTTGAAGCGCCGCAAAAAAATAGGGCCGCACGAAAGCGGCCCTGTAGTGATGTTGAGCGATTCAGGATTTCGCGCTTACCAAATCTGGCAACGGTCTGCGCGCACCATCGCATCGCCAGCCTTGCAGCCGAAGGCCTGCGCGAACGCGGGCATGTTCGAGAGCGGGCCGTTGACGCGGAAGCGTGCGAGCGGGTGCGGGTCGGTGGCGACTAACAGGCGCGCGGCTTCGGGACGTATCTTCTCCGACCAGACCTGCGCCCAGCCGAGGAAGAAACGTTGCTCCGGCGTGAAGCCGTCAATGTTTGCGGGACGCGGCTTGCCCTCCAGAGATTTCTGGTACGCTGCGTAAGCGAGCGTCAGTCCGCCCAGGTCTGCGACCGATTCGCCGACGACGAGCTTACCGTTCTCATGCAGCCCAGGCTCGACTTCAAAAGAGTCGAACTGCTTGACGACGCAGTTCGTGCGCGCTGTGAACTTGTCGTAATCATCCTTCGTCCACCACTGAACCAGATTACCGTCGGCGTCGAACTTCGCGCCCTGATCGTCGAAGCCGTGCGTCATCTCGTGGCCGATGACCGCGCCGATGCCGCCGTAGTTGAAAGCGTCGTCGGCAGTCGGATTGTAGAACGGTGGCCGAAGAATGCCAGCCGGGAAGACGATCTCGTTGATCGAAGGATTGTAGTAAGCGTTGACGGTCGGCGGCGACATGCCCCACTCCGTTTTATCAACCGGCCTGCCGATCTTGCCCAAGTTGCGTGTGACCTCGAACGAGCCTGCGTTGACGACGTTGTTATAGTAAGGGCCGCGACTGACCTGTAGCGCCTCGTAGCTGCGCCACTTGTCAGGGAAGCCGATCTTGCGGATGAAGGCGTCGAGCTTGGCCGTCGCACGCTTGCGCGTCTCATCTGACATCCAACTCAAGGACGCAAGGTCGGCGTGCAACGCTTCGATCAGATTCTTGACCATCATTTGCGCGTGCGCCTTGGCTTCAGGCGTAAAGCTTTTCTGCACGTAAATCTGTCCGAGCGCCTCGCCCAAAGCGCGATCTGTGCTTGCCACGCAACGCTTCCAGCGCGGCAACATCTCTTTTGTGCCATTCATGTACTTGCCGTTGAAGTTGAAGCTCTCTTCAACGAACTTCGATGAGAGCGTGGACGACGCGGAGTTGACCAGATGCCAGCGTAAGTAGCTCTTCCAATCATCAATTGGAATCGAGGTCAGGAGCTTGTCGGCGGCCTTGATGAAATCCGGTTGGCCGACATTGATCTTGCCGATTTCCGGCAAGCCGATGCCGCGAAAGTAGTGTCCCCAATCGAAGTCCGGCGTCAGTCCGATGAGTTGCGCTTTGTCCATCGGATGATAGTTGGCTTCCGGGTTACGACGCTGCACGCGCGTGACGGAGTTCTCGGCCAACTTCGTTTCGATGTTCATCACGGTCTTGGCTTCAGCGGCAGCACGATCCGCATCGTCGCCAAGCAAGACGAACGTGCGCGCGATGTGCTTAACGTACTCATCGCGCGTCTGCTTCGACTTGTCATCATCCTTCGTGTAATAGTCGCGGTCTGGCAAGCCCAATCCGCCCTGCACGACTTGCGCGATCACCGCCGATGAATTTTTGAAATCCTGCGCGGCACCGAAGCCGAAGACCGCCGGAATCCTGTGCGCGTGAAAGACCGCGATCTCGTCTTCAAGTCCTTGGAGGTCTCTGATGGCGGCGATGCGATTAAGTTCAGGCGTGAGCGGATTGATGCCCTCGCTCTCAATCTTCGGCTCATCCATGCAACTCTCGTAATAGTCCGCGACCTTCTGCTCGTTGCTGCCGGCGCGATTCGGTTTTTTCAACAACCCTTCGAGAATATCATGCAGGACATTCTGGTTCTGCTCGTTGAGCAACTCGAAACTGCCCCACCTTGAATAAGCCGGGGGAATCTCGTTTTTGGCGATCCAACCGCCGTTGGCGAATTGATTGAAATCCTGGCAGGCATTGGCGCTGCGATCCAGATTCGCCGTATCGAAGCCGGAAGAGACAATCTTTTGAGGAGAATCAACGAATAATCCGAGCGGGTCTGGGTCTTCTGTGGCGACCTCAGTGAAAGCGGCGCGGCTCGTCCGGCTGGCCGTCAGAGATAAAGCGATTAACGAGAGCGACAACACGGCCAAGATCAGCCGTCGGCAAAAGAGACTCATGGCAGAATCCTCCTCACTAGGAATTGTAAAAGCAGATTGATGCGGGGAACTGTTGGAAGTTTAGCAAGGCAAGAGGCAAAAGTAAAAGGCGCGTAAATCGCTGGTTCGTAAATCGTGAATGGTAAATCGTAAATCGAGGAAAACCGTTCGACGATTCACGATTGACGATTGACGATTCACGGTTTTCCCTTTTTCATCTCAGGTCGTTGCGGTGATGTGGCGTTGGCGGTGTAGGTGATGATTGTGCCGCCGAAGCCGACGGCCCAACCGCGTGTGCGCCCGACGAAGCAGAGGCGTTCGAGCGCGTGCGTCGTGCCGCTCGGCACAGAGTCCCAATGCCCGCCGCCATCTATCGTGTGAAGCAAAGTCCCTTCAGCGCCGACCACCCACCCTTCAACTGCATCCACGAACTTCACATCGTAGAGGTCTGCACGCACATTCGATTGCTGCTCGTGCCAACTGCGTCCGCCGTCGTTAGTGATGAAGATGCGTCCTTGTGCGCCGACTGCCCAGCCATGCCTTTGATCGGCGAAAGAGGCGGCAGTGAAACGCACAGGTTGAGTCTCCGCCGCGCCCGCTAAGCCAGTGACGCCGACGATAGTGTCTGCGTGCCAGGTCTGGCCGCCGTCGGAAGTTTGCAGGATCGTCGCGCCTGCGCCGACCAGCCACCCTTGCGCGCCGTTCAGGAACGCGCCGCCGAGCAAGAGATGTCTGGTCGGCACGCGCTGGCGCTCCCATTTCGCTCCACCGTCGCGCGTCGTGTAGAGCGCGCCAGCCTCACCGAACGTCCAGCCGCGACCATCATCCGTGAAGAGCGCGCGTACCAGTCGTGCATCCACATCCTTGCCGAGCACATTGACCTTCGTCCAAGACGCGCCGCTATCCGTCGTGCGCAGCAGGTAAGTGCGCGGCTCGTCGCTCGTCTTCAGGTCATAGATGCTGCGCTCGCAGACTAACCAGCCGTTCTGTGCATCCGAAAAGTAAACGTCGAGCAGCGCGTCTTCAGATGGACGCCGCAACGCGCGCCAGACTCGTCCGCCATCGTCGGTCGCCAGCAGCACGCCCTTGCCGCCGACAGCCCACCCGCGATTCTCATCCAGAAAATAGACCGCATGAAGCCAGGCGAGCGAACTCGAACTCTGCTTCGTCCACGCGCCCGCAGCGTTTACGCCTTGCGCGCAGGAGAGAAGGCAGAAAGCAGTAGGCAGTAGGCAGTAAAGACGGCTTTTGTATTTGCTGCCTTCTGTTTTCATGAGTGTCCGCCGCGAACGGCGCGTTCGGTTGCTTCAGGCGTCGCGCGGCGCGTGGTCGAGAGATGACGCAGCATGACGAGCACGGGCGTCATGTCGCGTCCCAGTGTGAAGGCTTGTTGGGCTGCGGTGGTGATTGAGTGGACAGGTTCGGGCGCGATAGTTTCTCCGGCGCACTCGGCGCAGACGTTGTTGCCGTAGAGTTTTTTCAGCAGCAGGTCTGCATCCGTTTTGCCGAGCAGCGAGAGCACGTCGCCGGGCGGAACTTTCAAGCCGTCAGCGAGCCTGAGCGCGCTTTCCAGGTTGATCGTCGTGATGACCGCAGATTGCAACTTCGAGAGCAAGCCCTGATCGAACCCGGTCTGCCGACAGAAGTCCACCTGCTTGAGTCCGAGTTGATGCAGCCTCTCGGTGATGAATCGTGCCAGCGGCGTCGCTGAATGAACAGTTCTTTTTTCCATCTTGGCTCACAGTTGAAATGCAAAATGCAAAATTAAAAATGCAAAATGGAAGACAGACGAGCGGCTCTAGCTTCCTCAATTTTGCATTTTTAATTTTGCATTTTGCATTCTTCTTACCATCCTCCGGTGAAAATGCGCGCGTAGTTAAGAACCGGCAGCATATCCATGACCATTTTGATCTTCTTCAAGCGATTGCCGGGCACGACGACCTGATCGCCGGGCACGAGGAAGGCCATCTCTTTGGCGCGTCCCCTTTCGATCTCTTTGACATTGACGAGAATCGGTTTCACATTGCCGTCGGCCTGCTGGCGCAGGATGAAGACTTTCGATTTGTCGCCCGTGTTGAGCACGCCGCCAGCCATCGCCAACGCTTCTGTAATGCTGTAGCGGTGCGTCATGATTCTGATGCCGGGTTGCCCCACGTCGCCGATCACGGAGTAGGTCGCGGAGACTGCTTTGTCGAGCGAGACGGTGATCTGCGGATCAATGATGTATTCGTCCAGACGCTTCGTCATCTCTTCCTGAATCTGCTCGGTCGTCTTGCCGACGACAACGACGCCTTCAGGGATGAGCGGATAGCTGATTTTCCCATTCGGCGGAACGGTGATTCCTGACTTGGAATAACGATCCTGGCCGAAGACCGTCACCGAGATGACATCTTCGGGGCCGACATGGTAGCTCTTTAGAAAATTGTTGTAGTAGGGCAGCACAGCCGCTTCTTCTTCAGATTTCTGCTCACGGCGTCCGGCCTGCGCTTCGGCGGAAACGTCTGATGGAAGAGTTTTTGTGTCGCCCGGCTCAAGCCGCCCGGTCGCTTGCTGAGAGGGTTTCGCGGACGCATCTTTCTGCGGCGTCTCCTGCTTCGGAGCGTCCTTCTTCGTCTTCGGGTCTTGGCCGAAGATTTTGCCGAGAATCCCTCCACGCTGCTGCTTATCATCCTGCGGTGATTGCTGCCGTGTTTGCTGTGGAGATTGTGCCACCACCGTCGCCGTGATTGTCAACGCGAGTGCGATTGCCTTGAGCGTTCGTTTCATCTTCATGTTCTTCAAACCTCCAAAACTACTTTCCAAATCCTTAATTCAAAACTCATCATTCAAAGTTCAAAACTACTCATCGTCCGCCGCGACCGAAAAGAATCGTCTTGATCGTCTCGAAGAGAATTGCCGCGTCGAGCGCGAGGCTCTGATTCTTGATGTAGTAAAGATCGTATTGCAGCTTCTGTCGCGCGTCCTCAATCGAAGCGCCATACGGATACTTGATCTGCGCCCAGCCGGTGAGTCCCGGCGCGATTAGATGTCGCTGCTCGTAGTAGGGAATCTCTGTGGCAAGTTGCGAGACGAAGTGCGGGCGTTCGGGGCGCGGGCCCACGAAGTTCATATCGCCTTTCAGGATGTTCCAGAACTGCGGAATCTCGTCCACGCGAATTTTACGGATGATCCGCCCGACTCTCGTCACGCGATCATCCGCGTCGCGCGCCCAGACCGGCCCGTCCTTCTCCGCGTCAGTGCGCATCGAGCGAAACTTCATCACCATGAAGCCTCGTCCGTTACGACCCACGCGCTCCTGCCGGTAAAGCACAGGCCCGCGCGAGTCGAGCTTGATAAGAATCGCTGTGATGAGCGCGATGGGGAGCGAAAGAATTGCGCCGATGAGCGCAATGATACGGTGCAGCACGACGCGCACAATCGCATTGAGCCGCGCCTGACGCTTGCGCCCCGAAAAGATGAGCCACGAGGGACGCATCATGTCGAGATGCACGCGCCCCGTCACACGTTCATAAAACGACGCGCCCTCTTCGATTGAGACGTTGCCGGAGAGACTGAGATGCAGAAGTTGATCTGTCGGAAACTGTCCGCGCCGCTCACCCATCGCCACCACGATGCGATCAATATTTTCCCGTTTGACGAGGCCGTCCAGTTCCGAGGTCAGGCCGATGACGCGCGGGTTAATCAGACTCTTGCCGAGAAGCAACGGGTCGTTATCAGCGAATCCGACGATGCGAAGCCCTGCATCGGGACGCTCCAACGCTTCACGCGCCAATTCAATCGCCATCGGGCCGGAGCCGACGATCAGAATGCGCTCGCCGATTTCAGGATGGCCGAGAAACCAGTGAATCAGAAGTCGCCAGCCGACCATCAGGGAGAGCGCCAGCGGCAGCGAAATCAGCGAGACACCGCGCCCGATCATCAGGTGCGGGAAGATGTAGAAACTGATCGCCAGCGCAATCCAGGCGAGGCCGAGCGCCTGCACAAGACGTAAGACAAGCTCGCGCCTGTCATGCATGACGATGAAGTCGTAGAGATCGTAGAGATAGAACGCGGCCAGACAAAAGATGGTCGCCAGCGCAGCCTTATAGAAACCGTGCTTCTCAATCAGCTCACGCTCTGCGTCAGGCGCTTCGAGCCGCAGATACACAGCCACGATCAACCCGCCGAAGAGCAACATCGCTTCGACGAGAATCAAAAGGATCGTGCGTGCATTGAGGCGGCGATTTCTCAACTGGCGACGGTGACCTCCTCTCCTTGCGTCATCTCAACTCGCGCCTTTTGCGGCGGGAGCGCTTTGTCTTCACGACGATAGTAGCGTCGCTGGTAGTAATAACTGCTTTCATCCAACTGTTCATCCGTGCGATTCAACACGACGCCGAGCATACGCTCGCGCGGGAGTTGAGCAATCAAACGATCAAGCACGCTGTAGCGCGTCTTGCCTGAGCGCACGACGAGCAGCGCACCGTCCGCGCGGTTAATCAAGAGACTCGCATCCGTGAAGATGCCCAGGGGCGGCGCATCAATGATGATGTAGTCGAACATGCGGCGCAGTTCCGCGAGGATGTGACCGAATTTCGGGCCGGAGAGAACCTCCGCCACGTCGTCGCGTGGCTCACCTCCGGGTAAGAGATGCAGTCCCGCAGGCTCAAGACGAATGATCGTTTCCTGCAAGGTCGCTTCGCCTGAAAGAACTTCGGAGAGGCCGACCGGCGCATCAATGCCCAGATACTCTGCGGCGCAGGGCTGGCGCAGGTCGCTGTCAATAATGAGCGCGCGCACGCCGTCCGTTTGCGCTAGCAGCCACGCGAGATTCAGTGCCGTCAGAGTTTTGCCTTCGGCGACGCCCGCGCTCGTGACGACGAAAGCCTGCATCTTCCTGCGCTCAGATGCTTGCAGGATGCGCGTGCGAAGCGAGCGGAACTGCTCGTTGTAAGCGGAGCGCGGTTGCGTGACCGCGATGAGATGAGGTTCGACGCGCGCTGCGGAGATGTCTAAAGAGACAAACTCCATCTGTGCGCGCGTCGTCCCAGCAGCGTCCAAAGTTGCCCCAGCAGCACGCGAAAGGTTCACGCCGGAGAGTGCCGACCCGGTGTGTTTCTCGGTGTGCGCAGTGGACGCTGAATCGTGCGCCGATCCAGAGAAGAGCGGCGAGTCCGCCCAGGGATGCTCGTCGTTATTCTTCACAGGCGGAACTGCCGTCAGGTTTTTTCCTGAAGCTGCCCCGTTGCGGCGCTGTTGCGTTGCGTCTGTTTTCTTCTGGCTCGCGCCGTTCTCACGTGCGGCGCTCGCTCTTTTTAATGCGTCGTAAACTCTACCCATTTCATTCCCCCATTAGACCCGAACGACGAAATGCCCCGGCGACTTCATCTGTGCCCGGCGTTGTCGTTTTGTTTGCCTCTTCGCGCGCCGTTACTGATGACGCGCTTTCGGTAGATGATTGTCCTAATCCTGCTCCCGCGCCCGCGCCTGCGGCCCATAATTCGGCGCGACCGGCGGCGGTGAAAATACGCGCGGGTGCTTCACGCTCTTCGCCCATCTGACGACCGCGATCACCTTTGGGCAGCATGTCGAATGTGTCCGCGACATCCTCGATAGTCGAGCGCCCGATGACTGATTCGCCCGCCGCGTAGCCGGAGAGCATGGCGTTGTCGCAGAGGTTGTTGATCTGTCGCGGAATGCCTTCGGAGCAGCGAAAGATGTAGTCAACTGCGCCGGGCGAAAAGATGTCCGTGCGCTCTGCGCCTGCGACCAGGAGACGCGAGGTGATGTATCGCTCCGTCTCTTCGACGTTGGGCAGCGCCTTGATTTCGCAGCGCAGTGCGACGCGCTGTTTGAGTTGGCGGAGGTCTGGATTATTGAGCACATCGCGCAGTTCCGGCTGTCCGGTTAAGATAATCTGCAACTGCTTGGCCGTGTCGGATTCAAAGTTTGAGAGCAGGCGAATCTCTTCAAGAACGTTGGGCGTGAGTCCCTGCGCTTCGTCAATGATAAGCACGGTGCGCAGTCCGCGCGCATGGCGCGACTCAAGCGTGCGTCCCAGCGCGATGAGAAGCTCTGATTTCGTCTCCCACTGCTGCACGTTAAAGAGCGTCGTGATGTGTTGGTAAAACTCCGGCACGGTCAGGCGCGGGTTGAAGACGTAGGCGACGAGCACTGTGCGATCAAGTCGCTGCATCATCCAGCGCAGGATGGTCGTCTTGCCCGTGCCGACTTCGCCCGTGACGACGATGATGCCTTTGCCGCTCTCGATGCCGTAGTGCAGGTTCGCCATCACTTCCGTGTGCGACGGAGTGAAGTAGATGAAACGCGGATCGGGCGTCAGCGCGAAGGGCAACTCTTTTAAGCCGTAGAATTCTCTGTACACTCGGTAATCTCCAAGGGATGAGGGATGAGGGATGAGGGATGAATGAGAGACGTTTTAGCTTCATCCCTCATCCCTCATCCCTCATCCCTCAGGAAACGAACCTATCGAGAATGTGTGTGAATTTCAGCGCGTAAGCAATCGCCGGGATGCTGACGATAGTGGCGATGATTCCGGCGGCAATAAAGATCAGGCGACGGCGCGGAATCCTGCGCGACTCCTGCGGCGTCAGGAGTTCGGGCACGGAGACGAGCACGGGCAGTCCCGTGTAGTGCTCGGCATCGTTGGTCGTCTGAATCGTCAACAGGCGCGGCACTTCAAAGACGGCGGCGAAGGCGAAGCCGACACCGAGGCCGAGAAAAATTCCCAAGATCACCAGCATCTGGCGCTTGGGCGCAACGGGGACTTGCGGCAAGTTGGCAGGATCAACGACGGAGATTGATTCACTTTGCTGGCTCGTCTGCATTTGAGAAATCACGTCGGCCTTTTGTTGCTGCGCGAGCAAGGCATCGTAGTTGGCTTTCTTCGTCTGGTACTCACGATCCAGAGCTTCAAGTCCGACCTGCGCGCCGGGCACGTCGTTGATGCGCGCTTGGATAGAGCCGAGTTGCGCGTTGGTATCATCGAGCATCTTCTGTTCACGCGCCATCTCGCCCTTGATGTTCTCCATGCTGTACTTCACTTCGTTAAGGGGCGGATCAACCTGTGACTCATAGCGTTTTCTCTTCTCTTCCGCGATGGCTTTTCCTTCTTCGATAGTCGCATTAATCTTGGCTTTAACGGATTCCACTTCCTGCTTTTTCTTAATCACGTCGGGATTGGCAGGCTTAAGCGTGGTCAGCATGTTGCGCAACTCTGCTTCGAGAGCATCTTGTTGCTGCGTTAGTTGAACATACTCCTGTCTTTTCTTGGGATCGTTGCCCTCGTCAATGAAAGTGTCAATATTCTGCTGCCGCTGCTTTTGCAGATCGGCATAACGCTGGCCGAGTGTATTCTGCTGGTCGTGCAGTCGTCCGATTTCTGCGATCAGGGATTTCTGCTGCTCGAAGAGTCCGGTCAACTGCACGCCGAGAGATTGCTCTTGCGGCGGCAGGTGTCCAAGATTCTCTTTCATGAAGTCAAGCCGCTTCCGGTCAACTTCATCAAGGTCTGCTTTGGCCTGCTCGACTGTTCGATCAAAAAACTGCTTCGTCGAAACTCCGGCATCAGTCGAGACTCTTGCCTGCTGGTCAACGTACTTGCTGGCGAGGTCGCGCGTGACCGCTTGCGTGAGGTGCGGATCGTGGCCTCTATAAGTGATGATGAAGCCGTTGGTGATTTCTTTGCTCGTGTTGACTTCGACCTTGATGTCCTTCTGCATCCGGTCAATGACAGACTCCATCGGCTCGCCGCCTTTGAGGTCAGCTTCGTAGAGCTTGTACTTTTCGACCAGAGGTTGAAGTGAGCTACGGCTCGTGATGATCTGCTGGATACCCATCAATTGGCGCGTCAGCGTATCTTCAGGGACAGTCGGAACGAGTGTGGACGGAATCGTTGACGGCTTGACGACGATCAGCGTGTGTGATTCGTAAACGTCAGGGAGGCGTAGGACAGCCCAGGTGACGGCGGACGCAATCGCGATGGCCGGAAGGATAATCAGCCACTTGCGCTTCCAGATGATCCGCGCGTACTCGCCCGGAGTTCGGTGGCGGAATTGGACACTCATATTCGGCACTCCTTAATTCTCTAACAAACGTCCCTGCAAGTTTCTCTCTTCAGCAAAGCGCGCCGGGCAAGGGCGCAACTCGCGCGAAACCTGTCGGAACAAAGTCGGTGGATTCACCGCCCACTATCAAAGAAAAGCCAAAAGGGGCGGCATTTCCATCTTCACTCTCAAAGCCGGAAGCGACGATGCGTGAGCGAAGGCCAAACGTCACGACACCTCGCGGCTTGCGAGCGATAAATTTTCAAAGGGACTGGTGAAGCATCGCGGTCTGGCGCACGCACGCGACCTCGATGCTTCATCAAAGCTCAAAGCGTCGCCAAAGTCTTGCGTGCTTCTTCGGCGTCGGTGAAAGTCGGTTGCTTCTCTCCCAGACGCAAAGCCTGTTCAAGCTCGCGTCTGGCTCCGGCCTTATCGCCTTTGCCTGCGAGAGCCATTCCCAGATGGAAATGATACAAGGCGCTCCCGCCTGCTTTCGCCACGACCTTCTGCAATTGCTCTACGGCAGACCCGTGCAGACCCTTCTTGTAATAGACCCAGCCGAGCGTGTCGGAGAAGCCCGGCTCGTCTGGATATTTCTGCACGACGCCGCGCGCCAGCGAGACGGCTTCGTCGAGATTACCTTTACCGTAAGCGGCGTAAACCCATGCCAAATTGTTCGCCGCAATCGCCGAGTTCGGATCGAGTTCCAAGGCTTTGCGATAGTTCTCGACCGCCGCGTCCGCGTTGCCACGACTGTCTTCGAGCATTCCGATCAAGGTGTAGGTAGCTGCATCGTCGGGCTTGCGCTCAAGCAGTTTGCGATATTCGGCGATGGCGCGATCCTGCTGATTCGTATAAGTAAAGAGCGTCCCCAAGGCACTGTATGCAGGCAAATAGTTGGGGTCTAGTTCGAGCGCGCGACGGAATTCAGCTTCCGCCAGCGGCGCGTCTTTATGAACATCAAATACCTGACCCTTCAGATAATGCAGCGAGGCATTATTAGGCTGTTGGGTGATCGCCTGATCCACGCGCGCTTGCGCCAAGTCTAAACGCTTCTGGCTGTCGTAAATTTTGCTGAGACCATTTAGCGCACCGAAGTCCGCGCTGTCAATAGCCAGAGCGCGCTCGTAGAGTCCGACGGCTTCGTCCACTTTCTTCTCGGCCAGCGCAACGTTGGCGAGATTAGTGTAAGACGAAGGCGTGTTAGGCTCCAGATCGCGCGCCGCCGTCAGATCATCGCGCGCCTGTTTGATCTTGCCTAACTGCAACTCAGCCGTGCCGCGCAAGGTCAAAGTCCTGACGCGAAGCTCCGCGAGCATCTGCGGCGAGGTGTCAGCACTCGGCGCTGCCTTGCTTAAACGATCCATCAAGTCATTGGCTTGAGCAATCGCCGAGGCAGCGTCTTTCGACGAGAGACTGATCTGCGCCTGCATCAGCTTGGCCGGAAGGTAATCGGGATAAGACTTGACTAAATCTCCGGCGAAGGCGCGTGCCTGCTCAACTTTCCCTGAGCGGAAATTCGCGTCGGCCATGAAATAGAGTCCTTCGCGTGAATTCGGCTCCTGCTTCAAAACTTCTTTGAGGTCTTCGATGGCCCTTTTAATTCCATCCGGGTCGCTGCCCTGCAAGGAGATGCGCGCACGCAGCAGACGCGCCTGCATGTCATGGTCGTTCGTCTTCAGCACGCTCTCGACCTGCGCCATCGCGCCCTTAGTATCGCCGCGTTGGAGCATGATTTCGATCAGGCGATAGCGACCGCGTGTGTAGTCTGTAGCTCTAGCGATGATGTCCTGATAGATATTGATGGCGTCGTCGTAGCGTCCGATGGATGAGTAAAAGTCCGCGAGGACAGCGCGACCATCGGGCTTATCTTTGTCGAGGTCTGCGAGCGCCTTGTATGCTGCTTCAGCTTTATCGAGTTGCTTGTTGACGAAATAGAAGCTGGCGAGAACGAAGCGCGCGTCATGATTGGTCGGCTCGACTTCGACGGCGCGGCGAAACTCTGCTTCAGCCTGCTCGCCGCGCCCCATCTGAACCAGAAATTTTCCATATTCCGAATGCGCCATCGCCGAATTGTCGTTGGCTGAGATGGCCTGACGAAACGTCGCTTCAGCTTGCGCCGTATCTTTGACGTTGATGTAGAAGCGCGCGAGGCTGAGGATGGATTCGACGCGCTTCGGATCAAGCTCGATGGCGTGTTGGAGTTCGGCCTTTGATTCCTGCATCTTACCCTGAGCGTAGAGGACTGTCGCCATCAGGATGTGGCCTTCGATGTGGTTCGGGTCTTTCTGCAAGACCTCTTTGGCGAGGCGTTCACCTTCGGCGATCATCTCTGCCGTGCGGTTGTAAGGAGCCAGATAATAGTTGCCGAGCCGTATGCGCGCGTCCAGATTGTTCGCGTCGAGGTCAACTGCGCGCTTCAACTCGTCCATCATCTCGCCCCAGCGTTGCAGACCTTCGTAGGCTTGCGCGAGTCCCCAGTGGGCTGAGCCTAAGTGGTCGTCAATCTGGATGGCGTTGCGAAACTCGATGGAGGCTTCCTGATACTTCTTATCTTTAAGGAAGGCTTCACCGCGTTTGACGTAGTCGGCTTTGGCGGCTGCCTTGTTCTTGCAACCGGATAGCGCCAGCGTTGTGAGCAGCAGGGTCAGCAGGAAGGCAACGACGTAGCGTTGGCGTGCGCACTCTTTGTGATTCATCTGTCTTCTGGAAACTCCGCGCCGGTCTGGCAATGACGAATCCGGGACAAGCGGTTTCATCAGTGAGCTTCAACCGACGTTTTGAATGCTCTGGCATTGAGCGAGAGACTGCGGCGGGCAAAGCCGTGTGTTCTCGCGCCCAACGCCAGAGTGAATTTAATTGCAATTTTGACGACTTCAGATGCGTGCTGCTTCAACAGTTTCGCGCCCGCGCCGTCTCTTCCGCAAGTTGTCAAAAGAACTAGCCCTTAACACGCGCGTTCTCTTCACCTGTTAAGGAGGGGAACGCTTAAAGGAAACGGCCAATTGCCCCCCGCTTCCCGAAAATATATGACTTCTACATAGTTAGCAAAGCGTCAAGGTCAGTACCGCCTGCGGTAGCGGGCGGGTAGTATCAGCAGCAAGACCCGCCCGCTACCGCAGGCGGTACTAACCTTCAGTTCGGAACGAACGCAGGCAGCACAGGTGCGACCTGCGCGGCGAGGTCTGAAGCATCATGGAGCGCCTGCTCTTCGGACTTTCCGACAGGCATCATCACGCGCACCATCGCGCCATCGGAACGGCGCAGGCGAATGCTGTCAATCACGGTGTAAATCTTGCCCCAGTATTCGCTGGCGAGTTTGCGCCCGCGCCCCTGATACCAGTAGATGAGCAACTCCCGATCATCGCCGTTCTGGATGATGTAGCGGTTGGCTTCAAAACCGGGCGAGCCGTCTGCCGGGTTGATGATAACAGATGCCGGGTCGTTCATCTCCCAACCGGAACCGGGCAGGCAGTTGAGCGGGCTGTGATAAGTCGCGCCGTTACGCTGCGTCGCGTAGTAGCCGACGTAGAATGATGCCGTGCGACCATCGGGCAGCGCATAGTTGCGCGAGAGATAGTCGTCCGCGCGCAACACGCTCTCGGTCTGCTGGTCAAAACGCTGATCCGGGCCAGACTGTCGCCACAAGCCAACCTGCGCAGGCATCTCTTTGAGAGCGCGCCGCGCAACACTCGCTTCACCCGCGCGCTCCCAGAGATGTATCACGCCGCCGCCCAGCAAAAGGATGGCGAGCAGCAGGTAGAAGCGGAAGGAGTTTTTCAGTTTCATGCTCATAACTCTGATTCGACTCCCTTCGCCGGAATAACATTGAGAGGCGCGCTGCTCGCGGGCGTGGTCGCAACAGATTCAGCTTTCATTACCTTCGCTTCATTCGCTGTAGCTTTGGCCTGACCGCCGCCCTTGTCGCTTTTGCCGCGTCTCCCGATACGGTCGAGCAGCCAGCCGATAGCAAACAGGAGTAGCAGCGCAACGATGTAAACGACCCAGCCGGAGAAGGAATGGAAGAAGCCATCGGCGACCCCTGTGCCGTAGTAATGCGCGAGCACGCCCGTGCCGCTCACGCGCAGCGCGTTGGTGAAGATCGCTATCGGGATAGCAGACCCGACGAGAATGATTGAACGCCAGAAGCCGTAGCTCTTGATTCTTCGGAGAAGGCCGCCGCTCGTGCCATCGCCGTCATCACTCTTCGGACGTGTGAAGTAAGCGAAGACGACTGCCAGCGTGACGAGCGTCATCAGCGAACGAATGCCGCTGCAAGCCTCGACGACTTCCAGCTTCTTCGTCTCATGCGCGCCGCGCGGCATCAACTCGATGACGTTCCCTTGTCGCAAGACCGGAATATTAAAGAGGTGCATCGTCCAGACGGCACAGCGCGAGGCAAAGAGTTGGAGCGGGAAAGCGATCTTGTTAAAGAGAATGGCCGGAATCGGGAGCGCTAGATACAGCAACAGGAACGGCACGAACAAGAGCCGCAGCAATCGCCAGCCCCAGAAGTAAACGACGACGCCCGCCAGCACGAGCACGAGCGAGAGACGCTGAATGTACAACTCAGCTCCCGCCGCTCCGACCCACAGCGAGAGCAGCGCGAAGACGACGATCAATGTGCCGAAGACAAAAGACGGACGCTTTGGCACACAGCTCAGACGCTCACGCTCAGCCCACAGGATGTAGCCGATGATGAGCGGAATCAACAGGCCGTGCGAATAGTTTTCGTCCGTCCACCAATCGTAGCCGAGCTTGGCGAGCACATTGTAGAAAGCGAACGCGAGCGCAGCGGCGACAGCGATAGGTTTCCAGAGATTTCCGGGGGAAGGGACACTCATTAATATTCCTGGCGGAAAAGTTTTCGCTTTGCGGAGGGCAAACTCCCTGACGAAAACAGGTGAACGAGGCGCATCAGCGACCGACGGGCACGAACCCGTACCTCACTTTAGAGTATCTCAAACTATGGCTCAGGGAACAATCAAAAAGTTTAGGTATTGTTATTTGATGGTCACGGTCGCGGTGTTGCTGCGCAGGCTGCCTGTGATAACTGTTAGCTCTACCGAACCTGCGCCCTTCAACTCGGCGGGCAGAATCACGTTGACCTGATCTAATCCCGGAGATGAATTCTGCTTGCCGGCGTATTCGACCGTCAGGTTATAGACCGTCCCGCTCTGTGTGCGCGCTTCGACCTTGACCGACTCGGCGAGATTGAAGAGTGGGACGCCGAGCACAGTCAGATCGTTAGAGGTACTCGTATTAGCCACGCCGTTGCTCAGTCCTGTGGTGAAGAGAGTGAGGCGTGTTCGTTTATCCAGGCTCAGAGTGAGAGCATTAGTGACATCGAACGGCCCGGCGGTGAAAGCAGTTGAATCAAACGCTATCGCGTTTCCGATTCCATTGCCGCCCGTCGTGAAGATTCCGGGCGCGACCGCCGCGATGGTCACCGTCCCGCGCGAGACATAACCTGCCTCCAAAGTAACAATCACTTCCGCATTACCGGCAGGAAGATTTGACGGAACAAGGAAACTGACGCGCGACGGGGAGACCGAAAGTACCCGCGCAGCGACGCCGCCAACCATGACGCTGACTCCGCCCAGTTCATAAGGCGGGTTGCCATTGACCATCGTCGCAATGGCAGTCGTGCTCATCGCCAGAGGACTTTGCGTCGGGTCGCCGAGAATTGTTCCAAGGCTCGCGGGCGCGAGTGCCGGAGCGAAGCTGGCGCTGGAGCGAGTGTCTGCCGCTCCGATGGTGGCTATTGCGCTTGCGCTTGAGGCATGAGCGGTCGAGTCTCCCGACGTGATACTGCTGCTGCCCGTCGTCATCAAGCTCTTCACCTGAGTGAGAAGCGAGGCGGTGATCTGCAAACGGCTTTGTACCTTGACGGAAGCGCCGTCTGCCGTGTCGAGCGCGTAAGAGGCGCGTGCGAAATAGAGTGCGGCGCGCAGTTCACTGTCTATCTGAGTTGCCGCCGTGAAGCTGGTCGCTTCGGCGGCGAACGCAGCATAAGCCTGCTCAATGTTTGTCACGAGAGGCGCAACCTGTGTGGCTGTTGTGCCGACGCTGGCCGCGAGAGTTGAAGTGGTGGCGAGGGCGTTGGAGACAAGCGCGGGTGATGTCGGCGTCGGTGTCGGAGTTGGCGTTGGTGTGGGGGTTGGCGTTGGTGTGGGGGTTGGCGTTGGTGTCGGAGTAGGCGTCGGCGTTGGATTCGGTGTTGGTGTGCTGGCGGCTGCGAGCGCGCTGGCATCGTAACCGACATCTTTGCCGTCCGTCGCCTGACCTTTGTAGGGAGAGACGGAAGAGAGGCGATAGTCGCTCGCCGTCGGATTATTGAAGAGCACTTGATTGAATGTGGTCGGGAAGAAATTATCCGCCGGATAAGCTGAAGAGTAAGAACCGGCTCCGGCAATCACGCTGCGGCGAAGCTGCGCGGCAGGAAAATAGGTGTTGAGTGTGCCCATGCCCGGAGCTTGATTCTGCCCGATGATGCCGTAGGTATTATGCTGGATGACGTTGTTGGTGAAGACAAAACCCGTGTTCTGCACTCCATAGACCCAGACATCGTTGCCGTTGTTGATGACGGTGTTATGATCGACTGTGACATCGGGCATTCCACTAATCTTGATGAACTCGCCGTTGCCTTTCCAATGACTGCCATCAATATCCAGAAACAAGTTGTTGACAATCTTCACTCCATGTCCCTGCTGCGACGGTTGCTCCACGTCCAAGCCCAGCAGGTTGAACCCATTGGGCGTGTGCTGCATCACGTTATTACTAATCACCACGTCTTCAATCGTGGCCTGCGGCCCGCTGTCTCCACGCACCGTCAGGGTGATCGCACCATAGCCAGCGTTGACATCGCCCCAGCAGTTCT
>JAVHWW010000029.1:0-30731 GCA_032159235.1 Acidobacteriota bacterium | reverse complement strand
ACAGTAATGATAAAACCGTCTCTGTCCATTGAACTGCTCCTTTGCGGATAAGCTAGGTTTGGTCACCAGCTATTCTACAAGGGTTTAGGTTCAATGGATTTCTTACAAAGAGTCACACATTAGGTTCACGTAGTAACTCGGCTTCGTGGCGGGTTGCCCTGTCGACCGCTGTCTCCTGCAATAACAAGTCAATATTATTCGTAAGCGTCTCGGCTTCGGCCTTGACAAGCAACGCCCGACCGGCGGCTGCCGACGGCAAAGAGTTTCTCATGTACGCAGTCGGCTCACGCATCGTCACCGATTCACTCCAGCGTTGTTCTATCTGGCGGAAGCGCACGTACACACACGCTTCCTCTGTTGCCTCGACATTATGGCAATAGTAGGAGTCACCATTGACTTTCCCGACGTAAATACAGCGGCGGGTGACGCGGGCGCGTCGGTTACCGTCACCTGCGTCTATTGTCTCTTTCGATATATCAGAGAGAATACTCCGCAACTGCAACCTGCCCGCTGGCGCAAGGGTCGGGTCCATCTCGACCTCATCTCTGACATCCCTGACAGTGACTGGCCTCCTGAGCCGACCACACGCGCGCTCGACGGCCCCGGCTACGCGCTCCACATCACTGGCATAAGCGTCACCAAGATCAAGCGCATCGTCCTTCAGTCCTACAGGTGCCCACATGAGCAACCGTTTCCCAGGGCGTTCCACCTTGCGGATCAGTGCATCATCTGTCTCGGCAAGTTGACTAAGCGCGTTCGGCAAATAACAAAGGGCGCCGAGGTTCGGGTGCGGGTTAGGGGAGGCAGCCATCCAGGATCTCACTTGCTCAATCGAAATCGGCCTCGGCTTTCGACCTTCTTCGGTGGCGCGATTCATTTCCTCCTTCCACAGCTCGGTAAATGCTTGAGCGACTTCTTCAAGCCAAGTCAGTGGCTCGGTTGGCATATACGAATCGGGATTCAAGTCCGACGGCAGATAGAGATTGATGCCTTTCTCATCTCCACGGACAGTCCCAACGACGGTAAGCTCACCCGTCCTAGACAGGTTCAACATGTCACGTATGATAAATTCAGGCTCAATGTTTACTTCGTCCTTTAGACCTGCCACAAAATCTATCACGTCACCGGTTCGGACTGCGCGGTCGAAGTGTTCGACCGCTCTATAGACGATGCCCAGTACTAGGCGACGGCGGGATACAGCGTCCGGGAGCGGAGATTTCTCAGGATCAAGAACGCCGGTCGAGCCGTAATATTTATGCTTCCCAATGCGACCGGGAGAAAATACCAAACCTCGTTTTGTGAGCATCCCCCTATCTGGTAGTTTCCGCCGCCCGCATTAACGATGATCTTGAGTCTTTGTTCACCATTCACATCAACACATTCGGTAATCACACCTTTAAGTTTTCTATCTCGCGTACCACCAGCACGATTAGTGGCAGGGTTCAATAGGATGACCGGCGTGCCTGGTGCCATGTGGCAAAGTTCTTCGAAGCGACTGTTTAGGTCTTGCCCAGTGCCGCACGTATCGCGATTTATAGAGGAGCGCGTGATAACGACTTCCGTCGCTGCCAGAGCAGCGCTGAAAGCCCGCGTGGGTAAAGCAGCCCCTATAATGAGTCGCTGTGTCGCAGAACTATGTGTGGCCGCAGCGGCTCCGGCTGCGGCTAAAAAGGATGCCCATCCGGGTAGTGGGTACCACCCATCCTGCCCGGCATAGTACAAATCTTTTACTGTTAACCTACTCGCTGGGCACATTTAGATTAAGACAAACATAAGGTACAAATCCGTTACAAGCGGCGGCACGCGTCGCGGCAGCAGGATGGGAAACACGAACAGCGATCTTGCTCTAAGTCTGGGGTATACAGACTGGAAAGTACGGGCGGCGATGTCCTGCCCTCAACGGCACGATGAGTTTACCGCTTGTGCGAAACCTTTAGCCTATTACATATCGGCGAACGTCTTGTCGGCTATAATGTCTATACGGAAGGTTGTCTCTTCCATGTTGACTGATATAGCGCATTAAAAGATAAGGCAGCAAAATAAACCGGTTTTTCATGTCCACTGAATAAACATCTTGGTCTAATGTGAGGGGTGGAGCGGTTCACCCTCGACGCCAGATATGCCGCATCTTGAATGCCAGTCAAGAAACGCTAGTAGCTATGGGCTATGCTGATCCAGTCGTTAAAAGCCATTAGATAAGATTGCCAAGAGGTCTACTGAACCAAAGACCCGGTGATCGCGCCGAGTACTGCCAGCCCGATCTCGATCCACAGAAGCGCTTGCGCCTGCCTCCAAGCGTTCTTTATCGCTTCGTAATCATCCACATCCTGTGCCGTAATGAGGACTCGATAGAACATCACTGATGCCATGACTACTAGTAGGATAAAACCCATCATCCACGCTGTGTTGGCAAGCAACTCGAATACTCCCAGTAGAATGGGCAGAAACTGTTTGGTCGCAAAACCCGCCTTAACGTCAAACGGGAAACCAACGTTGCGTCCCGCATACGCAACGGCTGCGGCTCCCAACAACATCAGTAATGGGTAAGCCAGCCCCCTTAGCCACGCTCTCTTTCGCTGTTCGTCCGTTTGTAGTAGTTGTGGGTTGAGGATGTAGCGCTGCTCCATCATATGACCTACGGACAGAAGAATACGTGACAGGCGTGGTCTGACCGGATAGCCGTACTGCCTCATTATATCTGGAGTTGCTAGGGCGACATCGCCTCCGAACTCTTCGAGGACTTCTGGTGGAAATCCAGCCTCTACCGAGTAGGTTCTGATAAATCGAAGGCTCTCCTCAACCCACCGCCTAACTTGGGCGCGCTCTTTGCGCGACAGTTTTTCTATTTCCTCGAACAAGATATAAGTAACGTACACCAAGTCTCGCGGGAGGCACTCGTCCCCATATGCCTTTTGAAGACATGCCTGTTTTAATTTAGGTAGCAGGTCTTCCGCTTGCGTATGCTTCGCCCACATATATGCGACGACGAGGTTCTTGGTGTCGTTAAAGATCGCATCGCCATGATTTTTCAGCTGCGTGTCAATACACCGGGTGAATTGCCGATAGAGGTCGTCTTCGGCAGGAAGCTTACTCAAACCCAGTGCGACCAGCACTGTCGCTAGGAAGTTATCGAACAGACCGCGATCTGGGGAGAAAAACTTCTCAACCAGCGCGCCGAACTTCCCGTTCACATCAGGGCACGTGCGATGCTGGCACAATGCAAAGACAGCTAATCCAATGGCAGCTAAGTCTCTATCTGTATGAGAGGACACGCCGCCGTAAGTTACTTTCTCTTCGACCCAGTATCGCCAGGTATCGGGCAGGAAGGCTAACTCTTGGTTTGTATAGCCCGTTTCAAGGATGGCATAGGTATAAAAGGCAAGTCCGAGCGGGTCGTGGTCATCTACGTCGGCGAGAGTGCAGTCCCCGACCGTCAGGCTCGCCACCCCGGCGAAATCGTTCCGGATTGCTGTGACGATTACGTTGTGCGTATCGAGCAGGGCAGTATAAGACATTCCATCCACTCTGCCTGTATCATACAGGAAACAAAGTTGCACACAAAATATGCCATGAAATTGGACGCAGCATACCGCCCGTGATCTTTACAGTCAAACAAATTCTTTAGAGAAACCACATAGTGGTATTGATCTTGTTCGACATGGCAGTCTGCGCCCCCTTCCATTGCGTTTCGGAAAAAACCGCCGTGAACTTGGCGACCAGGTTAGAAAAGAGCAGCGTCACGGGGTCGCCGACTACTGGCGTGAGCGTCTTGTAGTTAAGCCGCGTTAAGGCGAGGACTTGATTTGTAACGTCGTCTACAGTAACGAACGGCTCCGGATGCTGATCGATAGTTATCTTCAATATCGCTGGCGTTCCCAGTCGTTTCTTTGCCAAGTCGGTGTGCCCGGTAGTCGAGAGCAACACTTCCCGGTCGGATATCTGCGCGTAATGTGCGCGGGGAAAGCTGCCGTCCGGCGTCTGGATGTCATAGAGGCGCGATGGGTGGCTTTTGTCGATGGCGATATAAGCCACGCGGAAGCCCTCACCGGCTTTCTCTTTAAGCACGGTGTTAACGCGCCGCATCTTCTCTTCCGAAAACCTCTGGTAATAATGAATAGCGATGGACTGCGGCGGGTTGCCCCGTTCCTGGCTGAAACGAGTTACAGCTTTGGAGATCACGTCCGCCAGTTGATCCTCACGGTTGTCGGAGTCGTACAGTTGCGAGGTACTCTCGAAGAACATCCAGCGTCCTTGTTCATCGAAGACATTGGTGTAACCGATGTAGCGGGGATGAGCACCCGCCCGTGTCGTCTTCGATATTGCTTGCGACAACCCGATGCCTAAGATCATATCAAATCCGACTAGGTTGTTAGCCAGCACCCACGGGTAGCCTTTTGCTTTGGCGAAGATCGCGCTGGCCAAGTTGGCATGTATCCACTGTCCCTTGCCTAGCGCTGACTGCGTTACCGCCTGCGAGGCAAGCCCGTGGTTTAATAGTACGGGCTTGACGTTATAATACGGGGTGTTCAGTTCAAAGTCTGATGTTTCCTGCGCGAGATGAACGAGCGTCACTTCGGCGGCGTTGTCCCGCCGCTCGTTTTTGCTGCCGAGTGAATCCGCGCCACGCACATAGTTGTCGACTGATTCCGACGCGACCTACTCTTCGTCGACGACCACGAGCTTTGTGTTAAAGAACTGGCGCATCCCGCCGGGCATAATCGAAGTGCCGCGATTCATCTCTTCGACGAGCTTACGCAGCAGCGTGATTCCCGCTCGCGTGCCTAGCAGCGAGAGTCGGATTTCGGACTTGTTCTTCGTGAACGGCCCGAACGTTCGTAAGCCCCAGTAGGGCTGGAGGTGTACGGCTGAACTATCGGACTTGTCGAATAGAATGGGCGGCTCCGGTAACTGTTTGGCTTGCGGGTAGCCAGCCCCTGCGACGGGCGTTAGATCAGACTCGATGGTCACATCGAGGCTTCCAATTTTTAAGGGGAAAACCTCTGCCTTTTTCATCAGGAAGTCACGCACGATGTCCTGCGTTTTCTTAAACCGATCACGGGCGGCGGCGGAACTGTTAAGGAAAGACTTTTCCCGCCCTAGCCCAACGACATCGTACTTAATCCCCAAGTCGAGCAGCGCCAGACGGATAATTTCCGGGCGTGGTTCGAGGTAAACGCGGGTCGCATCTACAGTCTCTTGCTCGTTCGTCCTGACGTTAATGATCCGGCAAACTTGGTGTCCGTCTGTGCCCGCGCGCGTTTCGAGAAGAAAGCCGTCAATTCCTTCAGCCCTTTCAGTATCTTCTCCGGCTACGCGCACCGACTGGTTTTCGAGCCGGGTCACGTTGCTTCCGCGCCGCATAAGGGTATCTATGCTTGCCCGCATGATAAAGACCACGTGCGGATCGACCACCAGGTAATACTCGTCACTTTCCCCATCCCAGTTTTCAAGTACCCGGAATTCGAAGCCGGTGTGGGCAGTGAAGATGTCGTTATAGTCCTTTAAGTATGAAGTTTTATCGTGATAGGCGACGTAATCATGCCAGCCCTTAAACGAAAAGCCTTGCTCGCGGAGGGATTCGCGGAAGCAGCGCTCAATGACCCGCCGCCGCAATTCGCCTGTGAGCGCGGCAGGCTGACAGTCCTCCCTTTCATTTAGAAAGTAATATTCGTCATCGTGCCTGATGAAGTAGTCTGTTGGCGGTTCGGCGTCTTGGTCTGGCGCCTGGTATTTATAAATGTCTCCGCCCTTAATATGGAGGTGAAACCAGTTAACGAATCTGGAGAAAGGCTGAACCCTATTGTTTTGCATCCGGCGAATACCTTATTGGTTTTTGGTGAAGGAAAAACCTTCGTCGTGGGCTTTGCAGGTACGCACAGCCAGCCTAACTTACTCCTCAAGGCCTCTACAGGCAAGCACATTTCATTAAGCCCATGTTTAGCATTCCAAAAATTGCGTTATGGATAGTGATACCTTAAATAAAAACGAAGCCAATCAGAGGCGTAAAGTTAAGGGCAGTCCACATCAAGACATAGACTGCCCTTAACTTTGGGACGGGGCTAGGATACAACGTTATTCCCATTAGACACAATATCCCATCAAGAGGAAGAGTTCGTGTGAAAGCTTGTCTATAAAGTTGAAGAGAGGCCAACAGATTATGACCAAAATGGGTTCTATGGTTATTGCTGTATATTGAGCTGATTCCATGATGGAAGCTACAGAGATAGAGGCGTACCGCGCACTAGAGCAGAGAATCAAAAACGAAAAAGCCCGTGTTTACGGGCTTTTTCAGTGGGAAAAATCAAATCCCTTTGAGGGTGATTAGTGTCCCTGCGAAAGTTTACCGATCAGGGTAAAGAGCGGCATGTACATGGCGATGACGATGGAGCCGATGGTCACGCCGAGAAAGGCAATCAGGGCGGGTTCAATCAAAGTGAGCAGGTTGGCGATTGCCGAGTCCACTTCCTGTTCGTAGAAGTCTGCGATCTTGGCGAGCATCGCGTCGAGCGCGCCGGTCTGCTCGCCGATGCCGATCATCTGCGAGACCATGTGCGGGAAGACTTCCGTCGCCTGCAAGGGATCAACAAAGTTCTCGCCGCGTTCGACGCCTGCGCGCACCTTGGTAATCGCCTGCTCGATAACCACGTTGCCGGCTGTACGCGCCGTGATGTCCAGCGATTGGAGGATGGGCACGCCGGATGAGAGCAAGGTGGAGAGCGTGCGCGAGAAACGCGCCACCGCAATCTTGCGCAGAATGCTGCCGAAGATCGGCAGCTTCAACATGATTCCATCCAACCTCAGGCGTCCGCCAGGGGTCTTGTAGTAACTGCGAATCAGGATCACGACTCCGATGATCGAGCCTAAGATAGCCAGCCCACCCCAGCCGGCCAGAAAGCTGCTCGCGCCGGTGACGATGCGCGTCGGGAGCGGCAGTTGCTCGCCGGGGCCAAGCAGTCCGACGAAGATCATCTGAAACTGCGGAATCACGACGATCATAATCACAGCCACCGCCGCGATTGCCAGCAGCACGACCGCCGCCGGATAGATCATGGCCGAGATGACATCCTTCTTGAGTTTGACGATCTTCTCGATGAAGGTCGAGAGGCGCTGCAAGATGAGGTCGAGAATACCGCCCGTCTCGCCAGCCTCAACCATGTTGGTGTAGAGCTGGTCGAAGACTTTCGGAAACCGCGCCATCGCCATCGCTAAGGTCGAGCCTTCTTCAACATTCTGTCGCACCTGCATCAACGTCTGCTGAAAATACTTGTTCTGCTGTTGCTGCGCGAGAATGTCCAGACACTGCACGAGCGGGAGTCCGGCGTCAATCATCACGGAGAACTGCCTGGTGAAGATCGCCAGGTCTTTCGACTTGACCTTCTTCCCGCCGCCGATTTTGGGAATGCCGATCTCGCGGCCCTTCTCTTTGACGGAGGTGAGCGTGACCTGCTCGCGCCGCAAAATCTGGCGCAGGGCTTCACGATTTTCGGCGACCCGCTCGCCGACGATGATCTCGTTTAATCGGTTGCGGCCTTTGAAGACGTATGTGGGCATGTGTGCAAAACTCCTATTGGTCAGCCAGGCTTTAAGAGCGCGTGACTGAAGAGGCTAAAGAATTCGTAATCGTGTCAAACTCGCGGGAGGCGGCGTCGAAGGTTTCGGGAGAGGCACAGCAGACGACGACGTAGAGCCGACCCTGACGCGCGAAGACGTTGATCGAGGCGCGGACGACAACCTGCCGCGCGATTGATTGGTCGGCGATGATGCGTAAGCCCGTTTGCACGCTGGCAGCGACGGGCGCGACTGAGACGAGCGAGGCGTTGCTGCTCAGAAATCGTGTGACGAGCGCGGCGGCCAGCCCGCGCTGCTCGTCGGCACTCAGGCGTGCCGGGTCAACGACCGCAAAATTATCGTTAGCCGTCAGCACGTAGATGTTAGCGGTCGCGGAAGCGAACCCTTCGTCTTCGATCCGGCGGAAGGAGCGTTCACTGTAGGCTCTTCCGGCGCTGGAGGCTTTCGGGTTGATGTGCCAGTTGTTGTTCGGGAAGTTGAGCGTAAAAGCTCCCGCCGGGTCGCGGTAGTAAACGCCGCCCCCTGTTCTTGTCACTCTCGATGGAGCGGCGGTCGAGGTTGAGGTGGTGGCGACGGCAGGGATGTAGAGCGTGGGACGGTTGAGCAAATCTTCGCTCGTTAAGGAACGCGCGGCGCGTTGTCCGCCCTGCTGCGCGAAAGAGACCGTGACGCAGCCGCACGCCACCAGCGCGAGCGCACAAATGCAGCGCGTGAGGCACGTCATGTAGTTTGTCTCTTTCGTTCTCAGCAAGTTAGTTCTTCCTCTTTCTTCAAATTTTGAATTGTGAATGTTGAGTTTCGACTGTTAATTCAAAACTCAAAATTCATAACTCATAATTTATCTCGCGCCGGGTCGCGTCCCGATGGGTCTGGGTTGGGCGTAAGGGCTTGGATGGCCGCCGGGTTTCGAGCCGGAACCGTTGCCGTTGCCGGTGTTCAGACCTGAGCCGCGCTCAATCAACTCTTTCAACTCGTCGGTGTTCGACGAGCGCTGCATCGCCACATCGAGAGAAATGACCCGCTTGTGATAGAGGGTGGCGAGCGACTGGTTGAAAGTCTGCATCCCGTACTTGTCCTGTCCCGTCTGCATCATCGAGTAAATCTGGTGAACCTTATCTTCACGAATCAGATTGCGGATGGCCGAATTCGGGACCAGGATTTCGAGCGCCATCGCTCGTCCGTGTCCGTCCGCTTTCGGCAAGAGCGCCTGACAGAGAATGCCTTCGAGGACGAGCGAGAGTTGAGCACGCACCTGCGACTGTTGCGCGGAAGGGAACACATCAATGATGCGATTGATGGTCGAGGCCGCAGAGTTGGTGTGGAGCGTGGCGAAGGTTAAGTGTCCCGTCTCCGCGATGCGCAGCGCCGACTCGATGGTTTCCAGGTCGCGCATTTCGCCGACGAGCACCACGTCAGGGTCTTGACGTAGCGCAGTGCGGAGAGCTTCAGCGAAACCTTTCGTGTCGGCGTTGACTTCGCGCTGGTTGACGAGGCAGTTTTTGTGATTGTGCAGAAACTCAATCGGGTCTTCGATGGTCAGGATGTGCTCGTGGCGATCCGTGTTGACCTTGTCAATCATCGCGGCGAGCGTGGTGGACTTACCAGAGCCGGTCGGGCCTGTGACGAGGATCAGCCCGCGCGGCTTGTCGCACATCTGTTTGACGACGGGCGGCAAGCCCAGCGCCTCGAACGGTTTGATCTCGTAGGGAATCGCGCGAAAGACTGCGCCGACTGCGCCGCGTTGATTGAAAATGTTGGCGCGAAAGCGCGAGAGACCTTTGACGCCGAATGAAAAGTCCAACTCAAGATTCTCTTCAAAACGATGCTTCTGCGCGTCCGTCAGAACTGAATAGGCTAACTGCTTGGTGTCTGCGGAGGTGAGCACCTTGTAGCCGTCGAGCCGTCGCAGGTGTCCGTCCACACGAATCTGCGGCGGGGTGTTGGTCGTGATATGAAGGTCTGAGCCGCCAAACTCGGCGAGCTTCTTGAGCAACTCGCTGAGCGTGATCTGCGGCGGGCCAGTTTCATTTAATGACATAAAGTTCTCCTTGGGGCTTGGTCAGTTATAAATTATGAATTATGAGTTTTGAGTTATGAATTAAGGCCCATCGCTTTCAATTCAAAATTCAAAACTCATAATTCATAATTGATTTAGTCTCAGCGTTGTGAGGTCTCCACAGGTGTCGAGTGGTTGCTGGCGAGGAACGAAGCCATCAGTTGAGCCGACTCGCTGGCGATGCGGTCAGAGAATTCCAACAGCGAACTGGTTGCGAGGCTGTAGATGCGGCCATCAATCTCTGTGAAGTAGAAGGCCCACGAAAGTTGCGGCGTGCGTCCGTCGCTCGAAGCGGCGGTCTGCGCGAGAACGATGAAGACAGGCTGGCCGCCGATCTCGCGTGTGATGTCGTTGGAGACCCAGCCGTTCGACGCGATCATTTTGTCAATCACTGTGCGGCGCAATTCCGTGAACGGGACGCCGCCGAGCATCCTGCGCTGTCCTCTGGAAGTCATCGCAGCCGCGCCGGAGGACTGAGCGTTGACCAGAGAAATCGTGGCCGCGCCGACGGATTGACCGTTGGACCCGCTCACGACAAATTTCATTTCGCCATTAACCGCACCTCGTCTGCTCCATCCACTTGGCAGGCTCAAGGCGCTGACAGGATTCTTAAATTCATTGCTCACCACTAAGAGCTTATCGGGCGCAGCAATGTTAGTGTGACTCTCAGCCGCAGTGTTCAAGCTCTGCCCGCGCATTGCTTGCAGAGATTCCTTGCGTTGCTGCGCGGCTCGCAGACGACGCAGGCGCGCACGATGGTGTCGCCACCAGGCGCGCGAATGATGATGACCCATGTGATGACTGCGGCTGGCGGTCGGACGATTATTGTGTGCGGACGAATCAACCAGCGGCAACATCATCGCTACTGAAACCAGAACTAACAGAGCTAAAGCGGCAGCGCGTATCATAAACCTTGCACCTCATCCATCAGGCCACCGTCTCCCGCACGACTTCTTCGATGGTGGCAATTCCATTGCGTACCTTCTGGAGGCCGGACTCGCGCAGAGTAATCATTCCTTCGTCAATCGCTTTCTTGCGAAGCTCCAGAGCCGAAGCTCCGATCAGAATCAACTCGCGTATTTCGTCCGTCACTTCCATTGTTTCGTAGAGAC
This sequence comes from Acidobacteriota bacterium, assembly GCA_032159235.1. Lineage (GTDB taxonomy): Bacteria > Acidobacteriota > Blastocatellia > Pyrinomonadales > Pyrinomonadaceae > QHXM01. Next base: position 19,994 of record JAVHWW010000029.1, on the reverse strand, counting down.
CGACGCGGCCTTTGAAGCCAGTGTTGTTACAGGTCTGGCAACCGCGTCCCTTGTAGGTCTTCAACTGTTTGGCTTCATCAGCCTTAAAGCCGACCTCGATCAGAGCTTCGGCAGGCATCGGGTTCTCCGTCTTGCAGTCTTTACAGATGCGGCGAATCAATCGCTGCGCCTGAATGAGATTGACTGACGTGGCGACGAGAAACGGCTCGATACCCATGTTCATCAGACGCGAGATGGTGGAAGGCGCGTCGTTGGTGTGCAGTGTGGACAGGACGAGGTGACCCGTGAGCGCAGCCTTGATGGCGATTTCCGCAGTCTCGAAGTCGCGGATTTCACCGACGAGGATGATGTTTGGGTCTTGACGCAGGAAGGAACGGAGCGCAGCAGCGAAGTTGAGACCAATTTGCTCCTTCATGTGGACTTGGTTGACACCGGCGAGATTGAACTCGACAGGGTCTTCAGCCGTCATGATGTTGGTCTCCGGGGTGTTCAGGGATTGAAGGGCGGAATAGAGGGTGTTGGTTTTACCTGATCCGGTCGGGCCGGTGACGAGCACCATCCCGTAGGGACGTGAGATGTTGCGCTGAAACTTGACGAGCGACTCAGGCTCGAAACCGAGCTTTGTCATGTCGAGCATCAGGTTCTCTTTATCGAGCAGGCGCAGTACGACCTTTTCGCCAAAGAGCGTCGGCAGAGTTGAGACGCGAAAATCCAATTCACGTGAGCGCGCATCAACCTTGACCTTGATCTTAATGCGGCCATCCTGCGGCAGACGCTTCTCGGAGATGTCCAACTTCGACATGATCTTGAGACGCGAGATCATCGCATCGCGCATCTTCAAAGGCGGATGCATCACATCGTACAGCACGCCGTCAATGCGGAAGCGGATGCGTAGCTCTTTTTCGTAAGGCTCGATGTGAATATCGGAAGCGCCACGCCTGAGCGCGTCAACCATGAGAACGTTGACGAGACGCACGACGGGCGCGTCTTCGCTCATCCGCGAGAGAGTGGAGAGGTCTATCTCTTCGTTGTCTTCAATGACTTCGAGACCTTCGGCGGCTTCGGTATCGAAGTCCAGGCTGTCGAGCGAGATCAGGTCGGCATTAGTGATGCCGCCCTTGTGCCCGTTGCCGTTTTTGCCCATGCCGCTGATTTCGACTTCAGGCTCGTTCATCGAGGCCAATTCGATCTCGCGTGTCGAGCCGTAATACTTAGCAATGGCTTCCTGAACGCTTGCTTCAGAAACGACGACGGGTTCGATGTTGAGTCCCGTCATAAACTTGATGTCGTCCATCGCAAAGACATTGGTGGGATCAACCATCGCCAGCGTGAGACTCGCGCCGACACGCGAGAGCGGAAGCACGGAATACTTCTGCGCCACTTCATGCGGGATGAGGCGGATCACGGAGGCTTCAATATCGAATAGCTCAAGATTGACGGAGGGGACTCCGTACTGGCGGGACAGCACAGCCGTAATCATGTCGTCAGCGACCAGACCCATCTTGACCAGATTGAAGCCAAGACGGCCACCGTGACTGCGCTGATAATCAAGAGCTTCGCGCAATTGCTGCGCGCTGAGTAGGTTTTCGCGGACGAGGATTTCGCCTAGTTTGGCTGACATCTTTTAGAAGTTCCAGTTAAGAAAAACGCTTCAAAGGTAGGGGCACTGGTGTTTGACCGAAGATGGCTTGCGACTATCAGCATTCCGGCGCAAACACAAAGCATTGACAACGATGCTAAACATCGTTGCACAAAGCATATTACAGTTTAACTAAACTGGATGTCAAGGTGATAATTCGGGCAGGTCAGATTGACGTGAAAAGGCCGTGTTGGATAAGTTTTTATCCGGCACGGCCTTTTAATTACGAGCTAATAGTAAAGTGGTATTTAACCCTTACGACGACCACCCGTCGCCTGCGGTTTAACATTCTCCTGCGTCTTCAGATAATCGAGCGACTCTTTCGCCGACTGTTTCAACGGGTGCGTATCGGGAGCCTTATCAATGAAGCGTTGGAGGTGATTAGCCGCCTCTTGAAAATTGGCTTTATCACCCGTACTGAAAAGCGATAGTCCCAATCCAAGTTCGGCATCAACATTATCAGTGCTGGTAGCAAGAATCTTCCGAAACTCTTCCGCCGCTTTTGCGCCCTGACCAACGTCGAGCAACATCTGCGCGGCGGCGACCTGCGCTTTTACTTTCTTATCAGGAGCAGTTTCAACTGCGATATATTCTTGGTAAGCGGTGAGGCCGGCATCCACTTGCGTCGGGTCGGCTTTGCCAACAAGAAGCCGCATCGCTTCGGCGCGCGAGGCGAGAGCAAAGAATTTATTGGTTTCAAAGTTCTTCAAGGCTGCCGGGTCTGTGGGCGGCGTCTGCGCTTTAATCAGTTCGACTGCTTTCGTGGCAGCTTGAGCCGCATCTCGAAAATCTTGTTTGGCTGCTTCGAGGCCGGATGTTTTCGCCGCCTCATCCTGGGATTTGACAGCGGCGTTGTAACGATCAACGCCACGTAACCGAAGCGCCACCGATTTATTTGTCAAAATCGCTGGTTGTTCGGCGTCTGCCGCCAGACCTTCGTCGTATTGCGTAATAGCTTCATCGTAACGCTTGGCTTGCAACGCATCGTTACCAGCTTTGAATGTCCGGCCTATGATTTCGTTGATGTTCTTATTCTTCTCGTTAGAAGCCATGATCTCTTTGTTCTTGGCTTCCAACGCTTCGCGCTTCTTGCGGTCTTCCGCGCTTTCCTTGGGTGCTTCGCCATCACCGGAAGGCTTGGCGCTGGTTATCGTTTTCGCTTCAGCTTCGGTCAGACGCCTACCGTCTCCAGACGAAAGGGTGAGCTTATAATTAACATCACGTCCGGCCTTGACGCCGCTGATAGCGTCGGGTCTGGCATTCGGTGCGCTGGCCGCAACAACATATGTGCCGACGAAGGGAAGCCCGGCAAAGATAAACTTGCCATTTTTGTCCGTCTTAGTCTGGAACTTACCCGAAATATCTGTGCGATAAACATCAATCGTCGCCCCGGCGGCGGGAACGGTCTTTCCATCGGCCTGCTGGATCACGACTTCACCATACAATTGTCCGGTTTGAGCCGAGACGGCCAGATTGCTCAGGAGCAGCATGAGCGTGGCTGCGAAAGAGAAGAAAAAGTATTTGCGGCGCATAATGAAGATTCCTCCAAGAGATTATCAAACCTTCAGCACAAAGGTTTGAATTATGATGCAGGGGAAAGTGTCCTAGTTGTCATTCAAATACTTGAGAAACTGCTGTTTGTCAATCCTTGATTGGAAAAAGAAGACTCCCAATCGCTGCTCCGCTTCAGAGTCTTTAATGACCGTTTTCAACCACAAAATCTATCGTAATGCGCGCGGGCTGTCAAAGTCTCTGCCGTGATCGCTTCAACTTCGCGTGGGCTGCAAACGCACTGCGTTCGTTTCGTCTGCATCCAAGTAGCTCGCCAGCGCATCCGCTAAAGCAAAGTTCGTGATAGCATAGAGCGAATCAAGCGGGCCGGAATCGAAAACCCCCGTGAGCCAGACAAACGCACACATACAGAAACTCGTCAATGAAGGCACAACACGCTTACTCGCGCGTGCGACAGATGCGCGTGCGCTCGATGTGGACGCGCTCGTGACGCGCGTGCGCGCCGCGCTCGACAAGTATCTGTTGTCAAACGAGGCGAATGCTCCGGCGCAAGCCATCAACGAATTCATGGACGCGCTGCACGCGGACGACCTCTGCTTGATCGTCGCTTGCGAGCGCGGCGATCAGCAGGCCTGGAGCGATCTCGTCGCACAGTTCGGAGCGACTGTCCGTTCGGCTGCGCGTTCGGCAAGTTCAAATGAGGACGCGGCGGAAGATTTGGCGCAGTCAATCTGGGCCGAACTGCACGGGTTGCGCGTGCGCGAAGATGGCCGCCCGTCTGGAAAACTCGCTTACTATTCGGGGCGCGGCTCGCTCGGCGGCTGGCTGCGCGCGGTGGTCGGTCAGCTTGCGATTGACCAGCATCGCAAGTCTTCGCGGCTCGTGCAGACTGAGGTTGACGCGGACTTTGATCGTCTGGCGCGCGAGTCGCATCAGGGCGAAGAGTCGTTCAGTATCACCTCAGCGCCGCCCGATCCCGAAAGCGCGCTCGCAGACAAAAGCGCCGCCGGCGATGTCGAAGCGGCGCTGGCGCAGGCGCTCACTGAGTTGGCCCCTGAAGATCGCTTGCTCGTCAAGCTCTATTATTTCGATGGGCTGCGCCTACGCGAAGCTGGCGCTGTGCTGGGCGTGCATGAAGCGACTGCGAGCCGTCGCCTGACGCGCATTCAAGGGGAAGTGCGCGTTCGCGTCGAAGCGATTTTGATGAAGGAACATGGCTGGACGCAAGCTGAGACTGGGCGTTCGTTATCTGAAGCCGCCATGAATTTGGAGGGCGACCTGGAATTGATGCTCACGACGGAGAATGCAAGCGTCGAGAAACAAGCTGGGCTGGATGAACAAGTTTGATGAAAGCACTATTGAACGGAGTGATGACCGCAAGCCAAAGGATGTTCCGGCGTTCTTTAGGCAGTCACGTCAGAGGGGGCGCGACCTTTAACCTGCTATGAAACGTCCTGACAACACAGAGATGGATCGTCTGTTGCATCGCTACGCACGGCGCAACAATGAAACTCTGCGCGCCGGACGCGAACAGAGCGATGGTCAGGACGCGAACAACCCCACACATCTTGATGCGGATGAATTGAACGCTTACGCGGAAGGCGCGTTGCCGGAAAGTGCGCGCGCGCGCTACTTCGCGCATCTGGCTGATTGTGATACCTGCCGCAAACTCGTCACTGACCTGACACTCGCCGCCACTATCGCTGACGAACAAAAGGCGCATCTTGCGTCAGCCGCATCTTCGCCATCGAAGTCATGGCGCGATTGGCTGGCGGCAATATTTTCTCCGCCCGTGCTGCGTTACGGAGTTCCTGCGCTCGCACTGTTCGCTATCATCGTCGTTGCGATTGTGGCGACACGCACGCGCAGAGATGCGTCGTTCGTGGCGCAGCGTGATGAAGCGGCGAGAGATTATGCCCCGTCAGCTACGTCTAACTCGAATTCGTCCTCAGAAATTACGACGACGAGTACCACTACTGAGAGTCAGGCACACAGCAACACGTCTTCCAACGCGGCTGCTCCTGCTCAACAACAAAATCCGACAGCGCAGACCAACGCCGCCGGAAGCCCTGTTCTCAAGAAGGATGAGACGATAGTTGCGGATACTCCGGCAGTCGCTCAATCGGGCGCAGTCAAGTCTGCGGAAGAGCCGTCCGCCAGCAATAGTAAACAGCCTGTGCCTGGAGAAGCGGGCAAGAGCATAGGCGAGAGTGTGACAGTAACTTCCGCGGCTCCTCCTGCGCCTGTTCTGTCAACGCCAATGGCTGTGACCGATAACAAGGACAAGCGAGAAGAGCGAAAGAGACCACAGGATGCAGGGAATGATGATGTCGCCAAGTCCAGCACAAATGCTGTCGGCGGAGCGACCTCGAATGAAACAGAAGTCAATAGTGCTCGAACTGTGGCGGGACGCAGAGCAGCATCGCGCGCGGTTCAGAATCTGCCAGCGACCAAACCTGCTTCTCCTCCGAAGAGCGAAGCTATTAATCTGGACACAGAGAAAGAGCGTGACACGGAAACACGCACCGTCGGCGGCCACAAGTTTCGCAAGCAGGGAAGCGCATGGGTGGACACTGCCTACAAGTCTTCGCTCTCAACGATCAACGTCCAGCGCGGCTCGGAGCAGTATCGCGCTCTCATCGCGGACGAGTCTGGTCTGCGCACGATCACGCAGCAACTCGGTGGTGAAGTTATCGTTGTCTTGAGAGGCCACGCTTATCGTTTCTATTGATTGCGGATTGTAGAATGCGGAATGCGGATTTGACGAGCTGAGCTTTCATCTTTTCAATCCGCATTCCGCAATCCGAAATCCGCAATCGGCACGTTCCGCAATTGCCTCGACGCTCGACTTCGCGTTACCTTAGCCGCGTTCTAATCACGCCAGATAAAGAAACCGAAACGGAGACGAGATGAAGATAACGAGAATGAACTGCGTCGTTCGTCCGCTCGTGGTTGCGTTGACATGCCTTGCCTTATTCGTTGCCACGTTCGCGCTTGTTCCAACTTCGCACGCGCAGCGCAGACGCAACGCAAGCCAGCAAGATAAGGTTGCGCCCACGCTGAGATCGAAAGCGATGCGCAACGCAGACATCGCGCGTATCGTCTCCGAAATAGATGCACGCAACATCGAGCGCACCATTCGCAAGCTCGTCTCCTTCGGCACGCGCAACACGCTCTCGTCTCAGGACAACCCGACGCGCGGCATTGGTGCGGCGCGAGATTGGCTCTACGGCGAGTTTCAAAAAGTCGCAGCGACTTCCGGCGGGCGCATGATCGTCGAGAAACAGACCTTCGAGCAAGCGCCCGGCAAGTTCGCACGCATCGCGCACACGACCACGCTCACCAACATCGTCGCCACTTTGCGCGGCACGCAGCCCGCTTCCGAGAATCGCATGTACGTCGTGAGCGGTCACTACGATTCGATCTGCACGAATCCGACTGATGCCGATTGCGATGCGCCGGGCGCGAACGATGATGCGTCGGGCACTGCTGCGGCGCTTGAGATGGCGCGCGTGATGTCTAAATACAAGTTCGACGCGACGATTGTTTTTATGACGGTCGCGGGCGAGGAGCAGGGCTTAGTCGGCTCGACCTACTTCGCGGAACAGGCGAAACAGAAGAAGTTGAATATCGAAGCGATGTTTACCAACGACATCATCGGAAGCTCTTTGGGCGCAAACGGCGTGCACGACCCACACACCGTGCGCGTCTTCTCCGAAGGCGTGCCATCGAGCGAGACCACGGAAGAAGCGAACGTGCGTCGCGGCGTCGGCGGCGAAAACGATTCGGCCTCGCGGCAACTCGCACGCTTCATCAAAGAGACGGGCGAGCGTTACGTGCCTTCGATGAAAGTAATGATTGTCTATCGTCGTGATCGTTACCTGCGCGGCGGCGACCACATTCCTTTTCTCGAACGCGGCTACGCGGCGGTGCGTTTCACCGAGCCGAATGAGAACTATAACCACCAGCATCAGAACGTGCGCGTCGAGAACGGCATCCAGTACGGCGACCTACCGGAGTTTGACGACTTCGCCTACATCGCACAGGTCGCGCGCATCAACGCCGCCAGCCTCGCCGCGCTCGCGCTCGCTCCGGCACGTCCCAAAAATGTCGGCATCGTCACCACGCGCCTGACCAGCGACACCGATTTGAAGTGGGATGCGAACACAGAGCCAGACCTCGCGGGCTACGAGATCGTCTGGCGCGACACGACTTCGCCCGTCTGGACAAACTCGCAGTGGGTCGGAAACGTGACGAGTTATACGATGAAGGGCATGTCGAAGGATAATTACTTCTTCGGCGTCCGCGCAGTTGACAAACAGGGAAATCACAGTCCTGTTAGTTATCCAAGGCCTATGAGATAATTAAGTTGAGCGGCTTGAAACGTAAGGGCATGAGTGCTAAGAAAGCCTTTTATGAGGAGACGTGAGAGATGAGCGCCAATGTATTAGAAGTCGAGTTACCGTCAAATTTATCTGAGGATGAAGCGAGGCTTCTTCTGGCTATTAAGCTCTATGAAGTTGGAAAAGTATCTCTCGGTCAAGCCGCTAAACTTGCTGGGTTTTCAAAGCGCGCTTTTATAGAGATTCTGGGTCGCCACAAAGTCCCCGTCTTCAATTACTCTTCTGAAGAGTTGCGGCAGGAGATAGATGCTTGAAAGAGGCTGCGGTTGTTGACACCACCTGTTTGATCGGGCTGGAAAGAATTGGACTCTTGGATGTGCTGCCTACCCTCTTTGATCCTGTCGTCATCTCACCGGAAGTTGCGCGAGAGTTCGGTTCATTACTCCCTTGGCTGAAAATAGAAACACCAGCTAATGACGCGCTTCTATCTGCCCTGAAAATGCTTGTGGATGACGGAGAAGCAGAGACGATTGCGCTGGCTAGTGAACGTGGTCATAAAGTCGTGCTGGATGACAGGCAGGCGCGCGGCGTCGCCGATAATCTTGGCCTGACAGTTATCGGAACTGTAGGAATTCTTGTAAAGGCGAAACGTAGCGGAATTATATCTGTTTTGAAGCCTGTGCTGGATGATCTGGGTGCAAATGGATTTTACCTTAGTGGCGCGTTAAAAGAAGAAGCATTGCGACTTGCCGGAGAATAGCACCTGCCGAATAAGTGCTGGCAGTAGATCATTACCCCCCTTAAACTTTTTCAACCTTCCAGCCCGCCCATGCGTCTAAGTCCACAGTACAGGTGGTTTTGGCTTGCGGCCTCGCTAAAGGCGGATTTTTCAGACAAAATTGAGATGGTGACCATAATGAGAGCTTTCAAAATGAGTTCACGAAATAGATTTTCCAATGTTGCGCGGCGCGCGGTGGCGCTCCTGTCCGTCTGGATGTTTCTGGTCGGCACGCTCGCATTCGTTCCGGCAACCAGCGCGCAGCAACAGAAGGCACAGCATCTGACCGAAGATCAGCGCATCCTGCACGTACTCAACCGACTGGGTTTCGGCGCGCGTCCGGGCGACGTTGAGCGGGTCAAGGCGATGGGGCTGGATCGCTACATCGAACTTCAGCTTCACCCCGAAAAGATTGACGACTCGATGGCCGACGCGAAGGTCAAGAATCTGGACGTGCTGCAATTTTCGACGCCGGAGCTGTATGCGAAGTTCCCACAGCCCGGTCAAATTCTGCGCCAACTTCAAAAGAGCGGCAATGCGCCGCCGGAACTCGCCGCCGCGATTGACGCTCGTAAGAATGGACAACAGGCTGCGCCTAATGCCGCCAACGCTCCGAAGATGGATGACAATGCAGCGATGACGAAGCCTGACGATGCTGCCAAAGCAAACGACGCACTGGCTAACAACCCACAGCAGAACGATGCCTATCGCCGAGCCATCCGTGATTACTATCTACAGAATAACCTGCGTCCGCCGCAACAAATCACACAGGAGTTGCAGGCTTCGCGTATCCTGCGCGCCGTCTATAGCGAGCGGCAGTTGCAGGAAGTGATGGTTGATTTCTGGACGAACCACTTCAACGTCTTCGCAGGCAAGGGCGCGGATCGCTGGCTGCTCGTCTCCTACGACCGCGACACGATTCGCCCAAACACGATGGGCAAGTTCTACGATCTGCTGCTGGCGACAGCGCAAAGCCCCGCGATGCTTTTCTATCTCGACAATTTTCAGAGCGTCAGCCCGAACGCCAACTTAGGCGCGGGTCGTCAGGGACAACAACGTCCGCAAGCGCAGCGTGGCGGGCTGCTCGATCTGTTGATGGGCGGCGGAGCGCGTCGCAATCAACAGCAGCCGGGCGCAGGCGTGAACATGCCGCGTCCGCAACAGCCGAACGCACAGCAACAGCAGCAACAACGCGCCAAGCGTGGTATCAACGAGAACTACGCGCGCGAATTGATGGAACTGCACACGCTCGGCGTTGATGGTGGCTACACGCAGAAGGACGTGCAGGAAGTCGCACGCTGCTTCACGGGTTGGACGATCTATGCTCCGCGTGGCGCTGGTGCTGCGCTCGGCATGGATAACGGCAAAGCCGGACAGTCTTACTTCAATCCGCGCCTGCACGACGACGGCGAGAAGACAGTGCTCGGCCACAAGATTCCTGCGGGCGGCGGCATGAAAGACGGCCTGATGGTCTTAGACATTCTCGCGCATCATCCTTCGACCGCGAAGTTCATCGCCACGAAACTCGCGCGCCGTTTCGTCTCGGATGATCCAAGTCCCGCGCTCGTGCAGCACGTCGCAGATGTTTTCTTAAAGACCGACGGCGACATCCGCGAGACTCTGCGCGCGGTTTTCACTTCGCCCGAATTCAATGCGCCCGCAGCCTATCGCGCCAAGATCAAGCGGCCTTTCGAGTTGGCGATCAGCGCGATTCGCACGCTCGGCGGCGACACCAACGGCGCGCCAGCGATTCATCAATGGATCGCGCGGATGGGCCAGCCGCTCTACGGCTATCAAACGCCGAACGGCTATTCGGACATGGCCGAGAACTGGGTCAACACAGGCTCTCTGCTTGAGCGTCTGAACTTCGGCCTCGCGCTCGCCAGCAATCGTATTCCCGGCACGCGCGTTGATCTCACGCGCTTCGCCGGAGATGCGAAAGATTCGACGAATGCCGAGCGGATCATGGATCGCTTCCTTGACGTGATCGTGCAGGGTGACGTTTCGCCGAGGACGAAAGCGACACTGCTTAAGCAACTGAAAGAACCTCTGCCAGCCACTCCGCCTGCGACGACAGAGGCGAGCATGACGAATGATGAAGATGCGATGATGCGTCCGAACGGAGGCGGCGGACGACGCGGCCAGCAAGCGCAGGTTGCGATGGCGGATTTATCGAAAGTGAGCAATCCTGAACTCGTCAAAATAGTTGGGCTGATTTTGGGGTCGCCGGAGTTTCAACGACAGTGATGAGTGATGAGTGATGAGTGATGAGAGAAAGCCTTTCTTATCACTTATCACCTATCACTTATCACTCGAACGGAGTGAGTTATGAACAGAAGATTTTTCTTGAAATCAAGTGGTGTGGCGCTGGCGAGTGTTGGAATGGTGACGGCGGTGCCGTCGTTCTTGCAGCGCGCGGCGATGGCGCAGACGAGGGATCGTCTCACGGGTGGTCGTCGCAAAGTCTTGATCGCCATCTTTCAGCGCGGCGCGGTTGATGGTCTCAACGTGGTCGTTCCGCACGGCGAGAGCGCGTATTACGATCTGCGCCCGACGCTGGCGATTCCGAAACCGAAGGGCGCGGGCGATGCGGCGGAAGCGGCGATTGACCTGGACGGCTACTTTGGGCTGCATCCGTCGCTCGCGCCGTTCAAGCCTCTGTGGGATTCAAGGCGACTGGCGATTGTTGATGCCGTCGGTTCGCCGGACAACACACGCTCGCACTTCGACGCGCAGGATTACATGGAGTCTGCCACGCCCGGCGTCAAGTCAACGCCCGACGGCTGGCTCAATCGTATCTTGCAGACGCAGCCCGACCCGAAGGCTTCGCCGTTCCGCGCCGTCTCGATGACACAGAACACGCCGCGTGTGCTTCAAGGCAAAGCCAATGCCATCGCCATGTCGAATCTGAACGACTTTGCGATTCGCGCGGGCACGAGTTCGCAGAGCGTGCAGGGCGGGTTTGAAGCGATCTACGGTCAGGGTGACAATGATTCATTGCAGGGCACGGGCAAGGAGACGTTCGAGGCCGTCAACTTTTTGAAGAAGGTCAATCCGTCGCAGTACAAGCCTGAGAACGGCGCGCAGTATCCGCGCTCGCCGTTCGGCAATTCGCTGCTGCAAATCTCGCAGTTGATTAAAGCGGGCGTCGGCCTTGAGATCGCGTTCACGGACATCGGCGGCTGGGACACGCACGTTAATCAAGGCAACGCGCGCGGCCAACTCGCACTGCGCCTGGCGGATTTCGCGGGCGGCATCAGCGCGCTCGTCGCAGACCTCGGCGCGAAGATGGATGATGTCGTGATTCTCACGATGTCGGAATTCGGACGCACGGCGCGCGAGAACGGCACGCGCGGTACGGATCACGGCCACGCCAACGCGATGTTCGTCGTCGGCAACAGCGTGCGCGGCGGGAAGGTCTATGGAGATTGGCCTGGACTGAAGTCCGGCAACTTGTATGAAGGCCGCGACCTCGCATTGACGACAGACTTCCGCGATGTCTTCGGCGAACTCGCGCAGAAGCATCTGGGCGACTCGAATCTGCAAGGCGTCTTTCCGGGCTACGCGGCGAATGCTTCAAAGTTTCGAGGGGTGTTGGGTTAGGTCAAAGAGCAAAGGCACAAACTTGCAGGGACACTGTTGATCGCAGTGTCCCTTTCTTTTTCAGTTGCGTCGGATGCAAAGTGATTCACAGCAGAGCGCACAGAGGATTCAGAATCTGAACCGTTGCGCCTTTCTGAATATAGGCGCGCTAGGTTAAGCGCGTGCCGCAGTGCGCGCAAAACTCCTTGTCCGCAGGCACATCTTTGCCACACTGCGGATTAGGACACTTCTGCGAAACATTCTCAACCACAGGCGGCACGACATTCGCCGTCGGCGCATTCCATCCGGCGGGATTAACACCTGTGGGGAAATATGCGGGCTGCATCGCCAATCGGTGCTGGCGGCGGAAGAAGAAGAGCATCGCGACGAGAGCCAGCAAACTCACGACACCGATGCCGACATAGAGCAGGACGCGACCTGTCTTGCTACCAGACCCGGAATAAGAAGTAATAGCGCTAACGCTCTTTTCTGTGACCTCGACCTGCTGATTGGCTGCGAGCGTGACGGGTTTTAGAGATGAGTTGGTCGGCGTAATCTCCACCTCGCCCTCTTCGACTCCGACCGTAGTGGTGTTCGTCTTCTCGTCGTAGCTGACCATGTAGTTCGTCTGCTTGTCCGTAGTTGTGAGTGTCGGGGTTTTGACATCCACTGGCATCGGCTCCGGCAGCGCGTTGTTGTCTGGCATCGGCTGTGGCGGCGGAGCGACGACCACGCGCTGTACTTCAATATTGACAGTGCTGTCGGTCGAGGCTTCTATAAATTTTCGACCTTCGGCGGTGATGACGGTGCCTATATTCAGATGGGCTGGTTGCGCATCTTTTGGCACGGATATTCTGATGAGATAGATTCCGCCCTGGCTTTTCAGTTGAACCGAACTTCCCGGCCCTATTTTAATCAGGTCTTTCTTAAAAAGCTCCATCCCTGCCTGTGCCGGTTGAGGCTCAGACTTAAAGCCTTCGACATTGAGAGCGACATCCACCTGCCCTTGAAAAAATTCTATGGTCGCAAAACGAAGGTCACAGAGCCTCTCCACATACACTTTGACGTATGGAACGTTGTTGTCTTTCCATAAACTATTATCCAACGTCACCGTCGCGTAGCCTTTTTCATCTGCCGGATATGTGCCGACGAGTTCTCGTTTTTGAAATGCCCGATAGACTTCGACCTTCGAGATTTTTGCAAGGCCTATATACTTTTCGGTCTCTTCTTTCGTGATGGGGATTCCGCCCGCGCCGGTTTCAAGGCTGGGGTGATGAAAGCTCACTGCATAAGTGCCGGGCCTGAGTTCTGTTTTATTCTGAGCGAGACCATACTTATTAAGCGAGAACTCGGGGAACTCACTAAGCATGGAGATAGGAATCCCGCCGCCGCCCGGAGGGCTAAAGCTTATCTTAGAACCTGACCAGTCGAAATCTTTGCAGTCTTCTGAAGCAGCCGTCAGAGCGATCTCTTTAGCGGCGTTCTCCTTTTGCTTCTCTGTTTCTTTGCACCCTCTGTCACAGACCAGAGAGACCGACAGTTCCTCGTCATAATCGCCGCTCGGTGCCACGTTTTCTGGAGGCCCTTTGAACTCCGCCTCAACAGACCGCGTGCTACAGTAACCTCCTGCTGCATCCGGCGGCAGCTCTACTCCATCCTCCTGCACCCAACTGCCATGCCAACCCACACCAGTTATGTTAAAGCCTTTCGCAGTAGCCGTGACGTTATGCTTGCCGGGAGAGACACTAATCATCGCGCTTCCGTCAGCGCCCGTCGTCGCAGAACCACCAGCATTCACCTCGACGCCCGCCAACGGAACTCCTCCTTCTCCGCAGAAACCGTAGGCTGTCACCTTGACTCTCACCTGCCGTTCCGCCTTTTGGACTTCGGCCCCGCCCTCGAAAACCAAGATGCTTAAAACGAGGCTGGCGCTGAGATATAGAAAACGTCTGCTCTTTTGTTGAGAGTGTCTCGCGTCCATATTGTTCCTCACTGATGTGTAGCGAATCAAAGATGGCTACAGTTGGCGGAGCCTACTCATGATTCCATCTCTATGCCGAGAGAGCATAGCCCCTGCTCTAAATCAGCGCGACGGTATCATGCTCAATCCTTGGCCCCGGCGTCCTTCAGCAGCCGGACGATCTCAGCCTTATTACGCAGGCCATACTTTTCGGCATACGCTAAGGCCGTCATGCCATCTTTATCCCGCGCATTTACATCTGCGCCCTTTTTCAACAGAGCTTTGATTGTGCCGACATAGCTTGCTATCACGTCTCCGGCGTCAAGGTTCTGCTTGGCTGCCTCTATCAAGGCCGTGAGACCGTTCTTATCTTTGGCATTAACATCGGCCCCGTGGTCGAGCAAATATTCAACGGTCTCTGAGTTGCCGTAGAAGGCCGCGTACATCACTGCTGTGTAGCCGTCGCCACTGCTGCCGTTCACGTTCGCGCCCTGCGCCAGCAGAGTTTTCACGGCCTCAAGGTCGTTGCGGGCGGCGGCGCGCATCAGCGGCGTGCGTCCCTGCTCATCCGGCGCATCAATCCCGGCCTTGGGCTGTTTCAGTTCTGCGGATTTATTCGTCCCGGATTTTTGGCCTGTGCCATTATTGGAATTTTGACTTGCGTCTTTGGCGCCGCATTGCATCTGCACAAAAGCCGTCAGACAAACTAACAGAATAGTAATAATTCGCATTTTCATTGTCTTCGTTCCTCTCTCAAATATGTAGCTGTCAGGAAGACTAAAATAATTGGTCGAAGAGTTCGCGGGATTCGCCGGGCGAACGCATTCTTTAGTGCCGTGGTGCTTTCTCTCTGCCGCGAATCGGGCTAGATATGACGGATTCTCCTGAAAGAAGCGAGGGGTGGTAATTAAAATGCGGCTCGACCTCTGCGAGCTACTATTAAAAGAGTTCCGGGCTACGGAGAAGCGCTCGCGTCTGCGGCATCAATTCTTCGATTCACGAGTCAGCAAAGCGACTTTTATCTTCAATCCCTGAGTAAGTCAAGAATATTTAGTAGTGGGCTGGTTTGAAAATAAACGCCAGCATTGATCGGCCTCATAAATTCAAACTCGCCCACTATCGGCGATGCCTGGCGCGAGCGTCTCCCGGCAAGCATCAACGTGCGTTCGACAACTCAGAGCTTCGGCACATCATCGCGCCGTCAGAGCTATGGAATCTCATTTCGCCTTTTCCTTCATCATGGCCGAACCCGTCCGAAGCGATTGATGAAGTAGAGCGTCACGACGGCGATGAGCGAGACGATGACGGAGAGCGTGAAGGCTTCGTTGTCGCGCCCCGCTTGCACCGCGTCGTAGATGGCGACAGATGCGGTTTGAGTTTTACCGGGAATGTTTCCGGCGATCATGATCGTGACGCCGAAATCGCCGAGCGCGCGTGCGAAGGCGAGCGCGGTTGCGGCAAGCACACCGCGCGAGGCCAGTGGCAGCGTGACGCGAAAGAAGATGCGCCGCCCGTTGAGTCCGAGCGTGCGCGCGGCGGCCTCAAGCTGTGGGTCAACACCCTCGAAGGCTGCGCGCAAACTTTTCGTGACGAGCGGCAGCGCGTGAATCGTCGCCGCGATGATAGCAGCCGTGACCGTGAAGGTCAGACGGATGCCGAAGTTTCTGTAAAGAAATCCGCCGAAGGATGAGCGCGTGCCGAGCAGGACGAGCAGGTAATAACCGAGCACGGTCGGAGGCAACACGAGCGGCAGCGTGATGATGGCATCAACGACATCACGTCCCGGAAAACGTTTGCGCGCCAGCAGCCATGCGAGCGCCGAACCAGCGACGAGCGCAATCAACGTCGCCGCGCTCGCTACTGCGAATGAGAGTTTGATCGGAAACCAGTCCAAAGAATTCACCACGAAGACACTAAGGCACAAATAAATATGAGTTGATAGGAGAATTGTTATCTGCTTGTTCTGTTCTGCATCTTGATGGCGGATTGTTGTCGCCTGAAATTATAAGATGATCCTTTTGATTCCATGCTTGATTAGAGGAACATTAAAGTTAATTAGTAAACCAAGTCGCCGGCCAGTTAATTTGAGATAAGTTAAAAGTTGTGCTTCAAACAGACTGTTCATCTTTTCTACTGCTTTGAGTTCGACGATAAGTTGGTTTGCGACCAGCATGTCTAAGCGTAATCCTGCTTCAAGACGCAATCCTTCGTAAATGACCGGGAGAGCGATTTGAGTCTCCACATTAATGCCACGCTGCCTTAGCTCATGCGCGAGACATGCTTCGTAAACTGATTCAAGCAATCCCGGGCCAAGAGTCTTATGAACTTTGAAAGCGGCATCAGTAGCTACTCTAGCTGCTTGTTCTACTTCGGGCGGTATCGGCTCAAATTTATTCATTTTGTGCCTTTGTGTCTTTGTGGTTAAATCCCTTGACCATTGAAAGCTACCGTACTAGCTTTGTTTCTCGCAAGAAGATTCCACGATAAGACATTGACGAAAGCTGAAAAGACTGACACTGCGCCCGACGATTCTACGCTTCGACTCGCTGCCTTCGACAAACTCGGAGGCTGCGCGACAGGCCGTGCGCGGCGCACCCGAAGGCTTGTGCATCGTCGCGCGCGAGCAGACGCGCGGGCGCGGGCGCGCAGGACGTGCCTGGCTCTCGCCCGCAGATGCAGGGCTTTACTTCAGCATCGTGCTCAGACCTACAAGACTCGCCGTGCGCTCGTGGCCGCTCATCACATTGATGGCTGCGCTCGCCGTTCGTGATGCGCTCCTTGAGACATTCGAGCTTGAGACGGACATCAAATGGCCGAATGACATCATCGCCGACGAGCGCAAACTGTGTGGGATTCTGGCAGAAACAGTCGAGACTGAAATCGGACGTGCGGTCATCGTCGGCATCGGCATCAATCTGGATGACCGCGCCTTTCCGCCGGAACTGAAAAGCATCGCCGCCTCAGTCGCCACGCTGATCGAACGCAGCGCGGACGCCGAGCGATTGTTGCAGTCGCTCATTCGAGCCATTGAACGACGCTACGAAATTCTGCAAAGCGCTGGCGGTGAAGCAGAGACAATCCGTGAGTGGTCGCAGCATTCATCTTACGCGCAAGGCCGCCACGTGCGCGTCGCTCTCGCTGAAGAAACTTTCGAGGGCATCACGCGCGGCCTTGAACCCGATGGCGCTTTGCGTGTAGAAACAGAGCAAGGAGAAATTAGAATTATCCGTGCTGGCGACATTACAAACCTGCGCGCAAGCGTTGGGACATAATCGAAGAATGATAGTTGATGCTTCTTCATTCTGGCTCCTGACTTCTGAATTCTGACTCCTGCTTTTACGTTATGCTTCTAGTCATTGACACCGGAAACACCAACACCACGCTCGGCGTCTTCGACGGCGCGGAACTCGTCACGCACTGGCGTTTGACGACGGCGCGCGTGCGGACTGTGGACGAGTACGGCGTCTATGCGCGCAATCTGTTTGAGTTCGCAGGGATTGATTACAAGGCGATCACGGCGGTTGTCATCGCGTCGGTCGTGCCGCCTTTGAACTACACGCTCAAGCGCATGTCTGAAGTCTATTTCAATCTCACGCCGTTGATGATTGACCACACGACGGACATGGGCCTGGAGATTCTCTACAATCCGCCGTCGGATGTCGGCGCGGATCGTCTGGTTGATGCGGTCGCGGCGATTCACAAATACGGCGCGCCGTGCATCGTCGTGGATTTCGGAACGGCGACGACCTTCAACGCGATTGACGCGCAAGGCAGGTATCTCGGCGGTGTCATCACACCGGGCATCAACATCTCTTCCGAAGCTCTCTTTCAAAGAGCCGCGCGGCTGCCGCCTGTCGAGATCAAACGCCCGCAAACGGTCATCGGCTCGTCAACCGTCAGCTCAATGCAATCAGGTCTATATTACGGCTTCGTCGGACTGGTTGACGGGATTCTCAAACGCATGATTGAAGAACTCGGCGCAACGACTCGCGTGATCGCCACCGGCGGCCTCGCCTCTCTCATCGCCACAGGCTCCGAGTTAATCGAAACAGTTGACGACACGCTGACGCTCGAAGGCTTGCGATTGATATACGAAAGAAGTGGTCAGTAGTCAGTGGTCGGTGGTCAGTTGAAAAGAACTGGAAAACCACTGACCACTGACCACTGACCACTGACCACTGCTTTGAACTACTTTAATTATTTCACGGAAATCGAAGAGACTTTCATTCGTCGGCGGGGCAAGCATCTGTTGCTCAGTTCGATGGATTGGGCGTTGATTGAAAGCTGGAAGGAGATGGGCGTGCCGCTGCACGTCGCGTTGTGCGGCATCGAGAGCGCGTTTGATTCGTTCGAGGCGAAGCCCAGACGACGAAGCGTTAAGACTCTGTTGTATTGCCAGGAGGAAGTCGAAGCGCAGTTTGGCGAGTGGCAGGAGTCGCAGATCGGAGCGGCGAATGGCGATAACGATGGCGATGGTGCAGGCGAGGAGGCGACGACAAACGATGATGCGCGGCTGCCATTCCCGCGCGCCGTCATCATCGAACATCTTGAACGTGTGCGCGCCGCGCTCGTGCAAATCTGCGATGAGCGGAAGAAGTCGCGCAGAGATAATTTCTGTGATGCGCTCTCACGTGCGGCTTCACGCTTGAAGGAGCTGGAAAAAGATTTCGCACGCGCCGCGCGACCCGACGCGGAGAAGCTCGAAGATTCGTTGACGAGTCTGGAAAAGATGCTGGATGAATCGTTGCGTGCGAACATCTCGTCAAGCGAGTTGGCGACGGCTCGCGCGGCATCGGAAGAACAGTTGCAGCCATATCGCAGCCGGATGGAACGCGGCGTCTTCGAGCAGACGCTCGATAATCTCTTGCTCAAACGGCTGCGCGACGCGCACGGCCTGCCGCGCTTGAGTCTGTTCTATCTCTAACGCGAAGAAATAGTATTGGATTGGGAGATGAGAAAGCAGAAGCGCACGCGCCAGGACGTTAAGAGCAGAGCGCGAGAACGCCAACCGCGAGAACAATCGAGCGCGACTATCGCCGTCACAATCGAGCGCATCCTGCCGGGCGGCCTGGGTCTCGCTCATGCTGATGGACAAACATTGCTGGTTGCATTAGCTGCGCCGGGCGACCGCGTGCGCGTGCGGGTCGAGCGCGTGCAGGGACGTGTGGCTTTCGCTTCGATTGCGGAAATCATTTCGCCTTCGCCTGTCCGCGTTGAGCCTGCGTGCCCTTACTTCGGTCGCTGCGGCGGCTGCGACTTCCAGCATTTGAACTACGAAGCGCAACTCAATGCCAAGGTCGCCATCATCCGCGACTGCCTGCGTCGCATCGCGCAGATCGAGTTCACAATTGAGATTCCGATGACGGCTTCACCGAGCGTCTGGCATTATCGCTCACGCGCGCAGTGGCAACATGACGCGCAAAAAATGTGGCTCGGTTATTTCGAGCGCGCTTCACATCACGTCTGCGATGTCGCAGCCTGTCCAGTTCTTGTTCCAGAATTAGAGGCGATGCTTGAGAGCTTGCGCGCGTCAGTGAGAATTGGCGCGTTGCCGCACGGATTGACGGAGTTTCAGGCGGTGGCGGGTGATGACGGCTCATCGCTTGCGCCGCCCGTGCCGGAACATCCGACGCGCGAAGTAAGCCGCACCATCGGCACGCATCTTTATCGCTTCAGCGCCGGTGGCTTCTTTCAAATCAATCACGAACTGCTTGAACCGTTGATTGCCGCCGCGACGGATAAAGCGCGAGGCGGGACGGCAGTTGATCTCTACTGCGGCGCAGGACTGTTCACACTTCCTCTGGCGCAACGCTTCACCCGCGTTTACGGTGTCGAAGCGAATGCCACGGCCATCAATTATGCGCGTCGTAATCTTCAAGCAGCACATCTCGACAACACAACTTTCGAGACAGCCCATGTCGGCGAGTGGCTGGCGGAAAACAGCGAGCGACTCGCGCCCGTTGACTTCGTGTTGCTCGATCCGCCTCGCGCCGGAGCGGAAGACGGCGCGATTGATGGCATCCTCCCGCTGCGTCCGCAACGCATCTCGTATGTCTCCTGCGACCCCGCCACACTCGCACGCGATCTCAAAGCATTAGCGGCGGGCGGCTACAGGCTTGACTCTCTCGCTGCATTTGATATGTTTCCGCAGACACATCACGTGGAAACGGTTGCTCATCT
>JAVHWW010000018.1:0-38577 GCA_032159235.1 Acidobacteriota bacterium | reverse complement strand
AATTAGAAGCCAGGCGATACTCCACATTGATGACCGCCCAGCCCATAGACAGGTATGGAAGAAGATAAAAGACATTCTGCTCTTTCTTGCCACCCACCCAACCACCGCCGTGAAAAAGAATGAGCGTTGGTTTCGGCGCGCGACGGTCGTGAGGCAGATATAAATCGAGCTTTAACTCTGTGTTGTTTGCGATTGCGTAAGTGATATTAGCCTGGATGTCGTAATCGCCCGATGCGTAATCAGTCCATTTATCAGGCGCGGAAGTTTGCGCCTGTGCAAAGTTCGGAGCGCAAGCTACCAGAAGCACTAAACATAGTACGGAAACATAAACGGCACGAATCATAGTCTCTCCATCCAAATTATTTCGACGCTGGCAGCCCGAGCGCCGCGACGGTTTGCGGATCAGGTGTGGCGCGTCCGTCTTTCTTCACGGCGACACCGAAGTCGCCAGCATAATCCCACATCGTCCAACCGATGCCGTGCCGCTCTAATGCAGTGCGAACATCCTCGATCCAACGCAGGCGCGTTCATCGGAGCAAAGGCGCGATAGACTCCGAACTCGTCACATAGGAGCGGGACATTGTGCCTCGCGGCCCAACGGGCGGCCAGCGCAATGACTCTCTCGATATGCTCCGCGTTCCAGCGCTCTTCACCATAGTGCCTTATTTTTAACAGGACAAGTGTGAACTCGTAAAGAACTCTCGATGAGGAAGTTCCCCGCAAGCTTTAACATAGGTCTTGCAAATTGTCGGAAAAAAGTGGAGGATGCGAAGCCTTACGATTGCGGATTGCGGATTGCGGATTCAGAAGAACAGAAGGCAGTAGGCAGTCAAAGCGAAGCTCTATGTCTTGACTGCCTTCTGCCTTGTGCCTTCTCTCTTTTCCCAGTCCGCATTCCGCAATTGGCAGAAAGGAAGGAAATCAAAGTTGAGAATGCGCTTGACTGAAGGGCGTCAACTATCCGCCGTGCTCTGGCTTCTTATTGTGAGCCTGATGGCTGTTTGCTTCGAGCACAGTGTTGTGCAGGCGCAAGTGCTCGGTGACCCCATAGATGTGAGCCAGGATTTCCAGAAGATGGAGCCGGTCTATTTCATCGGCAATCGCGTCACGAACTTTAATCCGTCAACCGGCGAAGGTTTGCTCGAATGGGCAAGATACCTGCGAAGCACGACGCTCTCATTTAATAAGATTGACGTGACGCTGGCGAAGGGCAGAGCGACAGAGTTTCCCGGAACTGAGTATGATGAGAATCCAGCGCTGCCTTTCTCCATCACGTTCACCAGCCCGCGCACTATACGCTTGCGCTTTACCACGCACGGCACGCAACTACAGCGCGATGAGCCATCGCTCATGCTCGTCGGCACGCCGCCCCGCGATAATTCATGGAAGGTCGAACAGACAGAGAACGCCGTCATCTACACGAGCGCTTACGGACAGGTGCGCCTCATCAAGCAGCCCTGGCACATTGAAATCTACGACAACAGCGGGCGACTCTTGACGCGCACGGAGAACATCAACGACCCGCATACATACTTCACTCCCATCCCGTTCTCTTTCATCCGCCGCGCGAGCGACTTGAGCCGATCAATCGCCGCCACTTTCGAGCTGGCGCACGACGAAAAAATCTTCGGCTGCGGCGAATCCTTCACGCGCCTCAATAAGCGCGGCCAGAAGGTTGTGCTTTACACCAGAGACGGCATGGGCGCGCAGAATGAGTACATGTATAAGCCGATTCCGTTCTTCATGAGCAGTCGCGGTTACGGCATGTTCGTTCACACCTCTGCTCCCGTCACCTTCGATTTCGGAAAGACCTACGACCAGCACAACGTCATCTACACGGGCGACGAAAACCTTGACCTCTTCGTCTTCTTAGGCAATCCGAAAGATATTCTTTCCGAGTACACGGCTCTCACGGGACGAAGCCCAGTGCCGCCACTCTGGTCGTTCGGTTTCTGGATGAGCCGCATCACTTATAAATCGGAGGATGAAGTCAGAGACGTTGCGGCGAAACTAAGACAATATCGCATCCCATCCGATGTCATACATCTCGACACTGGCTGGTTCGAGACAGATTGGCGCAGCAATTATCAATTTTCAACGACGCGCTTCCGCGACCCCGCGAAGATGATCGCAGACCTCAAGCGGCAGGGCTTTCACATCAGCCTCTGGCAGTACACATATTTTACGCCGAAGAACGAGTTGTACAGCGAGATCATCTCGAAAGGTTATAACGTCAGGAATGAAGGCGGGCGTCTGCCATTCGAGGACGCGGTGCTCGACATGAGCAACCCCGAAGCGGTGAAGTGGTATCAGGCGAAGCTCGCAAATCTTCTGAAGATGGGCGTCGGCGCAATCAAGGTTGATTTTGGCGAGGGTGCTCCGCGCAATGGTCAATACGCCTCCGGGCGCACAGGACTCTACGAGCACAATCTTTATCCCTTGCGCTACAACAAGGCCGTTGCTGACATCACGCGCGAAACGACGGGCGAGAACATCATCTGGGCTAGAAGCGCCTGGGCTGGAAGCCAACGCTATCCGCTTCACTGGGGCGGCGACGCTGAGAACACGAACTCTGCGATGGCCGCAGAGCTGCGCGGCGGACTTTCTTTTGGGTTATCGGGCTTCACTTATTGGAGTCACGACGTGGGCGGATTCGTTGACCGTGCGCCGCGCGATCTTTATCGGCGTTGGATGGCGTGGGGCGTGCTCACTTCGCATACACGCGCACACGGCGCACCGCCGCGCGAGCCTTGGGAATATGACGAAGCGCTGACGGAAGATTTTCGACGCGCGCTCGGACTGAAGTATTCGCTGATGCCTTACATTCTGGCGCAGGCCAAAGACTCTTCAGCGCACGGCTTTCCGATGCTGCGCCCACTCTTCTTTGAGTACCCGGATGATCCGACCTCATGGACGATAGATGATGAGTATATGTTCGGCTCTAATCTACTCGTCGCGCCTCTGTTTGAGGAAACTAACAGTCGCAACGTCTATCTCCCGCCGGGCGCATGGATTGATTATCAAACAGGCAAGGTCTATCACGGTGGGCAGTGGCAGCAGATCACAACCGGGCAGATTCCTGTCGTTTTGCTCGTCAAAGATCATTCCGTCATCCCGCACGTGCAGGTTGCGCAGAGTACGTCCGCGATAGACTGGAACAACGTGGAACTTCGCGTCTTCAGCACGGACAACGCGGCAGTCTCCGGCCTCTTCACTTTGCCGCAGGGAAATCTTCAACCGCTCACGTTGGAGAGCGCGCAAGGTGCATATGCTTTGAAGAATGATCCGCTTCGCGGCAAAGTGAAGTGGCAGGTCAAACGCTTCGAGACACGATGAGTGTTCGACGAGTCAGAGATGCTGAAAAGTAAGTTATGCCGCTTAGAGATGTTCAACTATGACTGCTACGAAAATTTGGGAGACGACGGACTTGCGTTCTCAATGGGCACAGGCGATTACTCCGAAACTCGTGGATTTCTTCGAGTCCTTTGTCCGCGCTCCGAATTCTCATGCGTTCAAGACTAAACAGCAACATCATGCCGACACACAAATTCCTGTGAAGTATATAGATCGGCGGGATGGCTCTCTCGTAGAGTTCTTAGATACTGTCGGCTTAATACGAGTCGAAAGGCGCAGCGCACTATTGAAGATAATGCCACTCATCCCTGTTTCCGTGCCCCCTCCAAGCGAATTGCGCTTACCAGTCTATGCCAGCTTCAATCGTGCGCGTAAGCGCATTGATAGGCGTAGAATTTACGATCTCGACGGAGGCATCTGCGCTTATTGTGGCAAAGAAGTGGATTTCGAGAATTGCGATATAGATCATATCTATCCCTTTAACCGAGGTGGAGCTGATGATGAAAAGAATCTCACCGTTCAATGTAGTAAGTGCAAGAAGTGGCATTATGTTCCCGGAGATAAGAACTGGCTTGATCCTATTTTCTTTCGGGGGAGAAAGGTGAAGCGTGTGGGATTTATTGAAGAAGGCGGTTTTAAGTATCCAGTCTTTGAGTTTGATGAGAGTTAGCCGTGTGAATTCCGTTGAATAATCTATTTAACGGGCGGCATAACAAAGACAGGCGGCGGACGCGCAAATACGCAGCGTCCTAACTCTAACTCCATTTTACGATGAAATTTTATGTCAACTGAAAAGATCAAGACCTTCCTGAGTCGGCGAGCGGCATGGCTCACGCTGATTGTTATCGTTCTGGCGGGGCTAATGATGGTCGCCATTCCTGTCTGGCTCATCATGCCTTTCAAGCCGCAGACGACGCGGGGCTTGGAAATCTCTTATCTGCTGAAACGCTGGTCGCCGCTTGTGACTGTGATCGCACTGGTGTCGGCGCTTTTTCTAGTCTGGCGACTCTGGGGCGGCGCGCGTCGCTGGTGGCGGAAAGCGATTCTGGTTGTTCTGCTTCTGCCGTTGTTTGCCTCGACGTGGTTTGCGCGGCAGAACCATTTTGAGTGGATGTTCAATCCGCTCGCACGCGCAACTTACGCGAAAGCTGATGAGGCCGGGTTTGTTAATGACAGCGACATGGTGATGACCGTCAAAAATAATGGCGAGGCCGTCGCTTATCCCGTGCGCTTGATGGCCTATCATCACGTGGTGCAGGACGTGGTTGGAGGCACGCCGATTACCGTCACCTATTGAACGCTCTGTCACACCGGTCTGGTGTGGGAATCAACAGTCGGCGGACGCCATCTCAACTTTCATCTGGCGGGCATCAACAATCAGAACTTCATCATGCGCGATGAGGAGACGGGTTCATGGTGGCAGCAGGTCACAGGCGAAGCCATCCAGGGGCCGCTCAAGGGCGAGCATCTGCGTTCTGTTTTCAATGATGAGGTGACGTTCGGTGTCTGGAAGCGCGAGAACCCGCAGGGGCGCGTGCTCAAGCCTGACGAAGAGGTTGCGCGCAGAGGCGACTACGCGCCAGCCGACTGGGAAGCGAAGATGACGAAAGCTCCGGTGGCGACTTCGCAGAAGGTTGATACTGCGCTCGCGCCACGCACGCTCGTCATCGGCTTGACTGTGAACAATGTCTCGAAGGCTTATCCGTTTGATGCTCTGGTCAAACAGAGTCCGATTCTTGATGATGTCGGAAGCGTTCCCGTCTTCATCGTTCTGGGAGATGACAAGCGATCTGTGCGAGCGTTTGAGCGAACGGTTGAGGGACGCAAGTTAGAGTTCTTCGTCAAGCCTGACAGTTCTCCATTGCATCTAGTTGATGCTGAGACGGGAACTGAGTGGGACTTCGAGGGGAAAGCCGTTACAGGCGCGCTCGCTGGAAAAGAGTTGAAGCAGGTCGCAGTGCTGAGCGATTACTGGTTCGATTGGCAGACCTATCACCCGCAAACGTTGCTTTACAAACTCGGCGAGCGTTAGAGCACATCGCGGGCTTTGGTGTTTGAGTCCCAAGTCCCGAGTCCAAAGCCCAAGTCAAAAACAGACTTGAGACTTGGGACTTGAGACTTGGGACTTTATTTTGCCAGCACACCCGCCAGAAGAAAAACGAGCGGCGCATTCCAGTTGATAGCCACTTCGTTACAGGCGTAAGCCTCCTGCTCGTCCAGATACATTTTGGCGGGCGGGAGATTCGGCAGTCGCTTCATGGCATTATCCTGGCGATGTTGATTCGGGCCGCCCGACATCAATCCAGGCCAGGGGTCTCGATTCGCATCTGCGACGCTTGGACGATGATGCGGATGACGAAAAGGGTTCTCGCCAAGGCGTGTGACGAATGAGAGCGAGAAGGTGTTTCTGCCGAGCAGGTAGTGTAGATTCTCAAGCGCCGTTTCAACATACCGCAGATCAGGTTTCAAGGCATTCGCCAAGAGAAGCTGCACGCCGTAGTTGGCCGCGACGCCGTTCGATCCCCAGATGTAATCTCTCGTCGTCAGACTGATGCGATAACCATTGTGGCTCGTGCGATCAACAATCTCATCGGCGGCATTTAATGATGCTTGCCTGATCGTCTCGACAGCCGTCTTATCAGTGCCTCCGCCGAGCGCATAAGTCCACAGTGCGAGCGGAGCGACGTTTGCCCAAGAGGGCGGCGCTGTCGCGCGAAGCGTGTTCGTATATTCTTTGAAGTGTTCGAGAAAGTAACGATGATAGACCTCGCTTCGCGTCGTCCGCCACAGTTCGGCGGAAGCCCAGAGATGTTCATCTCCGCAGTTGCGATCACCGTATCCGCCAGTGACAACTCCCGCAGGATTACCAAACGTCACATCAGGATATTTCTCAAGCCAGCCCCAGGCTCGCTCGGCAGCGCGTAAAGCTTTGCGCGAGTAGTCTGCGTCGAAAGGCTGATAGACTCGCGCGGCAATCGCCATCACTGCCGCGAAGTCCGCTGTCGCACAGGAACTCTTGTAAGGCGCGCGGCCAATCCCGATCACATAGCTGACGGACTTGTCTTTTTCCGGCATGATGAAGCCCGGAAAGTATTCGCTTGACTGTTTGTGCCAGACGCCGCCGTCTTCGTCCTGCATGGTGAGCATCCAGTCCAGATTCCAGCGTATCTCGTTGAGGATGTCCGGCGTGCCGTTGCCGGATTCTGGAATGTTGAGACGGATGTTCTTGACGCGCGGCGAGAACATCTCATAAGTCCAGAGCAAAGTGCTTGTCGAGATGCCTGAGTTGACGATGTAGCGACCGTAGTCTCCTGCATCGTGCCAGCCGCGCGCAGATTCACGTGCGCCGCTCTTGCCGGAAGAAGGATGATATGCGCCCGTGAGATGACAAGCCGCGTGAGTGTAGCCGGGAAATTCCGTTCCCAGATCAACAGCAGTGCCGCAACGCTGCCCGTAGAAAGCGCGCATACTCAAATAGAAAGCGCGTGCATAGACATCTGCGCCGATATTGAAATCCCAACTTCTCCCGACGCCCGGAACTTCCACGTAAAAGCTCCCGCTCTCTTCCAGCTTTGTGAAATCGGCAGCCTGCACACGGTCTCCAGAATCTGCATCGTCAACAGAAGTCGAGAGCTTGCCGCGAAAAGCAATCGAGCCGTCACTCCGGCGGCGAACACTGAAGTCGCTTGCGGGTTGAGTGGAAACGACAAATGCGACTTTTGGCGCGGCGGATAAATATCCGACCTGGTCAACTTTGATCTGTGTCGTTGGCGCTGCCACCAGAGGCAGCAGTGAAGTTAAGAAGAGGATGAGCGCTTTCATGAAACTTTTTGAAATCCGAGAGATCGTTTAGTCGTTCCGCTTGACGCACCTTCGGTGCATCAAGAAGGTAGCCCGCACGTGCAGCGTCCAGCTACCTTCTCTCTCGCCGCTTGCGCGGCCAAAGGCTACCTCCTCTTTATTCACATCGAGCTACTTCTGAAAGACGAGGTTATCTACGACGACCGTGCCATTGACCGGCGCGCACTGTTCGCAATATGCAGTCAGGCTCACGGCTGTCAATTTTTTGAGCACGTCTTTGGTGTTCACTTTGGTCTGCGCCCAGGAGGGTTGAGAAAGTGAACTGAGCGGAATCTTGTAAATGTTGAAGCCGGGCTTGAGCTTGAAGGACATTTGCGGAAAGCCGCTTGCTAAACTGATGCCCTGCCCGCGACTCATCAGTTCCACTCTCAGCACTGTGACGCCCGTCGCATAAATCTGCATTGACAGAAATTTGTAAGCGCTCACATCGTCCGCCACTGTTTTACCATCTTGTAGGGGATGTCCCTGCATCTCGACGCCGACGCCAGCATACTGATTGGGCGAGTAGAGTTCGTAATCAAACGCGATGGCATGATTCGGATCATCTTTCTTGAGGTGAACGGATTCGGGCGCAGGGGGCGAAGAGTTCGCCAGCCCCTTAAAGTGGCTCGGAGTTGATTCCTGATAGGAAATCAACTGGATGAGACCGCCGCCGTTGCTGACAGGTCTGTTGTCCTTCAGCGTTTCAAAATCTGCATAGACGAAACTGTCGCCTGTTGGCGCGGCAGTGTTCTGCGCTTTCGCCGTGCGAGAGGATTGCATCACGTCATCCGTCAACGCGGCCATCAGTAGAATGCAGAAGACTGCAAAGAACGTTGAGATGCGTTTCATAGTAGAGCCTCCATAGTTTGGTTATCTGTTCAGGGGAGTGAATTCCCGCGCAAACTGTGCGGACGGCAATTTATATCTCTTTGACGCTCTGGATGACAAGAAATAAATTAGAGCGCCAACCGGAAACTTAGTCTCAAGGGGTTTCCCATCGCCCCGATTCCGCCGAGCGAAAGATGGCATCTATCACAGCCATGTTCTGCACCGCATCCTCTAAAGGAATCGGCTGCGGCGTGTTTTGAAGAATGGCCTGCGAGAAAAGCTCTCCCTGAATCTCATACTGGTCGCAGACGGGAAATTCTTTGATCTCAATCGTGCTGCCGAAAAGGTCTGAGCCGTCGTCAATCATGATTCGCGTCGGCTGGTCGGGCGGCGCGTTGAAGGGAATCAGCACCTCTATGCGTCCGCGCGTGCCGAAGAATTGCGTACGCTGGTAGGGAACTAACTGCGTGCTGCAAATGAAGGTTGATTGCCCGCCGGGAAAATCGAGTATCGCTGAGGTCAGGCTGTCAACACGCATTTCCGGGTCGTGCTCGATGAGTGCCATCACACGACGCGGCTCTGCGCCGAAGATGAAGCGTGAGATGGTGACAGGATAGCAGCCGATGTCCATCAACGCGCCGCCGCCCATCTCCGGTTGGTTGCGAATGTTGACGGGATCGCAGTTGAAGTAACTGAAGAAGCCGATTGCAGCGCGAAGCTCTCCGATGCGCCCGGAGCGAATGAGTTCGAGTGTGCCGAGCCATTGCGGATGCGTGCGCACCATGAAGGCTTCCTGAATCTTGACGCCCGTGCGTCTCTGAACTTCGAGCAGCTTGCGGGCTTCATCGGCGTTCATGCCGATTGGCTTTTCGCAGAGGACGTGCTTGCCAGCCTCCGCCGCTTTGATTGTCCAGGGAACGTGCAGGTGGTTTGGAAGCGGATTGTAAACTGCTTCGATACTTTGGTCGGCTAACAACTCTTCGTAAGAGCCGTAGGCTTGCTCTATGCCGAGAGCTTGAGCCGCGCGCTGCGCTTTCTCGAAATCTCTGGACGCGATGGCAGCGATTTCGACGAACCGGCTGCGCTGCATTGCCGGAACAACTTTCTCGATGGCAATCCTGGCCGCGCCGAGAATTCCCCAACGCACTTTATCTTTCATCAGAGTTAGGTAAGGCATAAAGTCAGTACCGCCTGCGGTAGCGGGCGGGTAGTTATGTTCATCACCCGCCCGCTACCGCAGGCGGTACTGACTTTAATGACCTGTCGCTGGAGCGTTTGCCTTATTGAATCGCCGCACATAAGCGATGAGTGAAACGATCTCCTGCCGCGTGAGCTTTTTGCCAAACGCGGGCATCTCGTCTTTCCCTTCAGTGATGGATTTCACGAGGCGCTTGTCGTCAACGTCCGTTTTCCACCAGCGCGCATCTGTGAAGTTGGGCGCGCCGAGCATCGAACCTAAAACAGTCTTACTCGTTCCGTCCTGCCCATGACATCGCGCGCATTTTTCAGTGAAGAGAGTTTTCGCGTGCGCCAACTGTTCAGGCGAAACCGTCGCCGATTCAGCTTTATCCTGCTTCTCTTGCCCCGCGTGTGCGCGAGAGTTCAACAGGTATCCAGAAGAGAGGACGAGAGCAATGAAGAGGATGATGCCCTTGACGAAATTCATAATCGTACTGCGAGAGCCAACCGAGAAAGATTAAAAGGCATCCGCCATCGAACGAACCTTCAGGCGGTTGCGAAAATCTGCGAGCGAGAGCCGCGCGCGCGTGCGAAATTCAACTTCCACTTTCTTTCCGGGGAGCAGATCGAAGTAGTTGTCGGAAAAGAAGCCGTCCGCATCGGTCGCCGACAGATAGACGGCACGCGCAAATTTATCAGAGACGAGGGAAATTTTGAAACCACCCTGCGTCGCCGTCACCTCCGAGCTTATCGAAGGCTTCGGGATGGAGAGTTTTTTGTACGGCTCGAAGAAATGGTCGTTGCTGGAAACCACCTGACCATCAATCAACAGTTCGCAATGAACAAACACGCTCTTGCTCTCTTTTCCCTGCAACAACGTTTTGACCGGAATGCTCAGGTATGAATTGCTCGACTGCGGAGCAAGAGTCACGCTCTTCTCAGTGCTCGTCAAAACTTTTCCATCAAAATCCATGAGGCTCATGTTGATCTGCGCCGGAACTGCTTGCGTGCGGTCGGAGACGACGTAGATGTTTAGATTATCGCCTTCGACGTGAGGGCTGATGAGCAGATTGTTGTAAAAGCGGCGCGCGTAGTATTGCAGCGCCTTCCAACGCCCGTAGTAATCAATGCTCGACCACGAAGCGACAGGCCAGCAGTCGTCTATCTGCCAGTAGAGCGAACCCATGTTGTGCGGCATGATGCGGCGCAGGTGTTCCGCACCGATCTTGATGCCTTCGGCCTGCAAGACCTGGCTGACGTAGAGAAAGGATTCAAAATCTTTCGGCTCCGCGTACTCGCGCAGCATGTACTCGCGGATCAGTTGATTGCCGCGCGGGTGTTTCTGGTGCGCCATCATCACGGGCGACTGGATGTTGTGATCCGAAGAAATAGTGTACGCGTTGACGGTTTCGATCTGCGGGAAGGACTGAAAGCCGTACTCGCTCATAAAACGCGGGTGCTGTTTCTCATATTCGGTGAAAGGCTTGGCCGCGTGCCAGACCTCCCAGTAATGCACATCGCCCATCTTTTGAGAATCTGGATCGTCTTCAAGATTTGAACTCGGCGAGCTAGGCCAGTAGGGTCGCGTCGGGTCGTAGGCCGCGACGACTTCGGGCAGCACGCCGTGAAAGAGTTTCTTGTAATCGTCCCAGAGCGAGGCGGGAAGATTCTGCTTCCAGCCCCAGTGCTGCCATGCTGTTTCGACTTCGTTGTTGCCGCACCAGATGACTATGCTCGGATGATTCCTGAGACGCTTGACGTTATCAATCGCTTCGGCGCGCACGTTATCTAAAAACGCCTGATCGCCCGGATACATGCTGCAAGCGAACATGAACTCCTGCCAGACTAATAAGCCCATCTCGTCGCAGAGTTTATAGAAATCGTCCGCCTCATAGATGCCGCCGCCCCAGACGCGCAGGAGATTCATGTTCGAGTCGCGCGCAGATTCGAGCAGTTGACGGTATCTCTCGCGCGTGATGCGTGTCGGAAAACTGTCCGCCGGAATCCAGTTCGCGCCTTTGGCGAAGACGGGCACACCGTTGATGACGAATGTGAAAGTCTTGCCGTCCTTGTCCGGCTGCTGCCGCAGTTCAAGCGTTCGCAAACCTGTGCGCGTGGCGGCCTCATCAACCTCTCTGCCTCCAACAAAGAGTCTTGCGCGCAGGTCGTAGAGCGGATGCGCGCCCATTCCGTTCGGCCACCAGAGGCGCGGCTTGTTGATTGTGAAATTGACGGCGACCTTATTCGTCCCCGCGATGAGTTTTACGGGCTGGCGCACGGGTGCGCCTTTGTCCGTCAGGTTCTCGATGATGATGGTCGCATCGCCGCCACTGGATGAGATGACTTCGACATCTGCTGTCATCTGCGCCGAAGCAGTATCGAGTCTGTTCTGCACGATGCGCAAGCTTTCAACGCGCGCAGTGTCCCACGCTTCGAGTGAGATGGGACGCCAGATGCCGCTCGTCACAAAACGCGGCCCCCAGTCCCAGCCGTATTGATAAGGCGCTTTGCGTGTGTAGGGCGAAGTCTTCTCGCCCTGATCGTTGACCGCCGGGAGTTGATAGCTCATCTTCGCCATCACGGGCAGAATCTCGTTGATGGGTGAGCGGAAGTGTATCCGCAGAGTGTTGCTGCCAGATTTAAGAGCAGGCTTGGCGTCAACGCGCCAGGTGCGAAACATATTGTCCGCCTTGAGTACGAGCGTGTCGTTGAGATAGACATCGGCGTAAGTATCAAGTCCCTCAAAGATAAGTTCCAGATTTTTATGCTTGAGGATTTCCGGCGTGACGTTGAATGAGGTCTGATATTCCCAATCAGTCTTGCCGATCCATTGCAGCTTCGGCTCGTTGTCACGATAGAAGGGATCGTCAATCAACTTGTTCTTCATCAAGTCCGTGTGCACGCAACCGGGCACAGTCGCCGGATACCAGGCATCTTTGTCGGCTTGCCGAAAACGCCAACCCGTTTCGATGGGGATTCTGATTTTGGCGTCTCTTTGAATTCCGACGCGGGATTGAGCTTGAACATTGAAAACGGTCGAGAGCAAGAGGGCGAAGGTTGCCAGCAAAATTTTTACAGGTCGCATTTTAATGTCCTGCCTTTATCGTCAAGGATGGTTTTCAATCTATCTTCTTCGGCAACATGATAACGTCGAGAGTTTCGCAACGTAGCACCTTTTGTTATTTCGCGCCACAACTTTCGCTTCAATAACGTTGGTTTGGTTAGTACCGCCTGCTGCAAGCGGGCGGGTTTGGCGCACATCACCCGCCCGCTTGCAGCAGGCAGTACCGACTTGGCGTCACTTCCAATCAGCTATCAGAAGCCCTGTTTGTTGAGCAGAAAAAATTGGTGCTATACTCGCGCCTGCAATTTTGAAGATGTGTCTGTCTCCCCACGCGCGTCGCTCCGGCTTTTGTCGGGGTTGCTGTAATAATGCTGCTGAAGATTATGCCGGGACGTATCAAGTCCTCACCAAAGTCTTAAGCGTGTCTGATGAACTCTCGTCGCCAAAAAATTCAAGCCAGCGTTGTGTTGCTCTTTTCCTGCTGCGTTGCGGTGTGGCTTATCTGCACGCGCACTTCAAAAGCGCAGGGGCCGGGGATGAGCAGTGGTGGCGGAGCGTCGCCTCCGGTCTCATGGCGACCCGGAAAGAATGCGAAGTATGTCGGCTCTGAGGCTTGCGCCAAGTGTCATCAGGAAGAGTCCGCAACGCAACACGCGACGGCGATGGGCAAAGCTCTGGAGCCTGTCACGACGAGCGTGATCCTGCGCTCCAATCCGAAACTCAACTTCCGCAGTGGGCCGTACACTTATCAGATTACACGGCAGAATGAGCAGAGCATCTATTCCGTGACGAACGAGAAGGAGACTATCTCCGAGCCGATTCTCTATTCCTTTGGTCAGGGCAAAGCTGGTCAGACTTACGTCTTTCAACACAAGGGTTCGTTCTACGAAAGCCGCGTCAGCTACTTCAAGGAGATTCAGGGACTGGATTGGACGATAGGCTATGTCCGCGAAGCGCCGCCGACAATAGATGAAGCTGCGGGGCGTGCCATCAGTTCAGACGAAGCGCGCAACTGTTTCACCTGCCATTCGACAGCCACGACCAACGGGACGCAGTTGCAGTTGGAACATCTGATTCCTGGAGTGACTTGTGAAGCGTGTCACGGGCCGGGCGCAGATCACATCACGGCGATGGAGGCGAAGGATTTTAAGAACAAGCGCATCTTTAATCCAGGCAGGATGAGCGCCGACGAATTGTCACAGGAGTTCTGCGGTTCATGTCATCGCAGCGCAGAACAGGTGCTGGCAAACAGCAATCTGCGAACCGGAAACAACAGCGTGCGTTTTCAGCCCTATCGCATGTTCACCAGTCGCAGCCACGATCCTTTCGACTCGCGTCTCAGTTGCACCGTCTGCCACAACCCGCACGAGAATCCGAAACATGAGACGGCCTTCTACGACGAGAAGTGTCTGGTCTGTCATCGTTCGCTTGAGAGCTTGAAGTCAGAGCAGGTAGCCAAAGCAGAGACGGAAGAAGGCCGCACAGCGAAAGCCTGTCCGATTTCACAGAAGAATTGCATCACCTGTCACATGCCGAAGGTCGAGATTCCCGGCTCTCATTTTCAATTTACAGATCACCGCATCCGCATCGTCAGGAAAGGCGAGCCGTTCCCGAGTTAAAGGATGAGGGATGAGGGATGAGGGATGAAGGAAAAGCCGAACCTTCAACACCTCGCTTTCATCCCTCATCCCTTCTCTAAGGCTTGATTGTGAATGACTCTGTGCGCGTCACCGTGTCCTTTGCATCGCGCGCCGTCAGTTTCAACTCATAATCGCCGGGCTGTAGCTTATCAATCGGGATGGTGCTCGCAAACTGTATGCGCCCTGTCTGATCCGGTGCAGGCAATTTGAGCGGCACTTGTGCGAGGACACGTCCGCCTCTCAGAATTTCCAACGTCAATCGAGTCGTCTCACTCGCGCCCGGCGCGGGATAGACGGTCACGAAGAAGGGCAGATTCTTGGTGGCCGCTTTGCTCAAAGGCTGATCTATGTAGGGGTAGATGACGACTTCGCCGAAGTGAAACGGATTTGACGTGTTCTGTTCGACGGCTGGCATTCGTTCCGCATTTTTGATGAGAACGATGCTGCTCATCCTTAATCTTGATTGATCGGCGGGTGTCACGACGAGACTTGCCGTGTTGGTACTGGCGCGACCCGTCGTCGCATCATAGACGACAGAGGCAACCGTGAAACGTCCAGGCTCAAGCTGAGTCTCGCGGTAGAAGAGAACCTTTCCCTGCCTGGCCGCTTCGAGTTTATCGAGCGGGCCGCTCAGCAGATACTGATTGCTGAGTTTGCGAACCACGCGCTGATTCTCGTCCTTGATGAGCACGACGACGGCGAAGTTCGTCGAGTAGTTCTTCTTCTCATTGTTGGCGACGAAGTTGATCGAATCGGCGGGCACTTCGACCATCACGGGCACGAGGCCGTTCTTGCCCGGCTCAGGAAAGTTGAAGGCCGCGACTCGTGAATCGAAGGCGTTAGGTTGTGACTTGCCGCTCAAGATGGCGACCGCCGGCGCTTCGTAGTCGAGCACGGGCGTGTCGTAAGAAGCATTGAGGGCGTAGTAGCCTTTGCGCGCCTGCACTTCAACGCCGGGACGATCAACTTTCAGATTGATTTGCCGAAAGTGGCCGTCAAAATTCTGATTCTGCGGAGTGTAGGTTAAGAGATAGTAAGCGTGTAGGTCTTCGTCAACCTGGCGCAGTCGCGGGCCTGGATTGTTGGTGTTGCTGATGAGAAGTCCGCCCGTCTCGTTGGCGAGTTGGCCGAGTCCGCTCTCAGGATTAAGGCGCAGCAGGTCTTCGTTGCGCTCAAGGTCGCGCATCATGGGGCCGCCCGTGCCGTCGCTCGGACTACCGGCGATGCGTGTGCGCTTCTGGCCGAGAGCGGTCATGGCGCGCCCGGCATCCGCATCTGAACTGAGTGCCCGCAACCCGGCAGCATCAACAGCGTAGATGCTGACGTTCGCACGATTGGCTGCGCTGATGACGCTGCGAAAATGTGAGACGACCTGAACAGGTATCGCCAGTCCTTCAGAGAAGAGAATCAGCGCTTTTCGTCCGGGCAGGCGACCCATCGCGTTGACAATTGAGAGCAAGCCTTCGGTCGTCGCGTAACCCTGCTGGCTGCGTTCGAGTCGCTCGAAGCCTTCGACCGCACGCTCTGTCATCTCTGCAAACTGTAGGTCGGCGGCGGCTGCACCGGCTGCGGCGATAGAACTCTGGCTTGGCCCCGACTGGCCTGCGAGCGCCTGACCGCTTCCCGTCGGCCCGCCTCCTGCCAGATTGCCCGAATTCACATCCACCTGACTCTGGAGCGCGGTTGTCTGCTGCGACAGGTCTGTGAGTTGATTTGTGCTGGATGCAAAGCTTGAGGGCGCGTGCGAGGTGGCGCGCTCAATCGCCGCACGGATGAGTTGGGCGTTGTTGGTGAAAGACTGGATAGCTTTGAGCGAGAGGTCAATGCCGAAGACGCCTATGAAGTCGTCCGGGCGCACTTCGTTGCCGATGTAACTGAGCGCAGCCTCCCGCGCACGCGCACGCGCGTCCGGCGAGAGGCGATCAAAGACGAGTGCGACCGCGCTCAGGCGATTGGTGTTCAACGGGGCGTTGGGGCGCGGTGTGATGATTGGTTTAGTTGACTGCGTGGGCCCAGCTTCAGCGTTGTTCGCTGTGGTTGGTGTCTCATCGCGGTTGACCAAGCGGAAAGACTTGACCTGCTGCCTGACGCCATCTTCATAAACTTCAAAGTCGGAAGCCTTGAGGTCTTTGACCGTATGTCCCTTCTTATCTTTGACGACGGCATCGAGTAAGACTTCATTTGTTCCGACGACTAACTTCTCTTCATCCTGCTCCTGTTGGTTAGTTGGTTTTTGAGCGAGAGTCGGAAGAGTTGAAGCGGTGACCAGAGCGAGAATCAGAAGAGAAGTTAAGATTTTCATAAGACCTCGATTGCAAGTTCAGTTGATGTCAACGATGGAAGTTTTCACCTCCGCAGTGAAAGTGTCAAGCGCCGAGTCGAGAGCATTAACGTTTAGTCGGCTGCGCGGCCTCTTCCTTAATGGTGAGATAATGGTTGATGGCGACATCCTTCAGCGTCGTCGTTAAGCCCGAAGGCCAGCGCACATCAACCTCTTCAATCTTCTGATTATTTCCCAGACCGAAAAGCAGTCGCAGGTCGGACGCAGAGCAGTAGCTCGTGCCGCCGAGAAGCTGTTTCGTGTGGCGCACAGTTCCGGCTTTGACAGTTACCAGAGTGCCGATGCCGTCGCGGTTGCTTTTCGTTCCGACGAGCTTGATGCCGAGCCAGTTGTTGCGATTCCCATTATCGTTGCGCAGCAGCGCGGGCGGCTCTCCGGCATTCATCAGGAGCAAGTCGGTGTCGCCATCATTATCAATATCGCCGATGGCAAGGCCGCGACCGAGATAAGATTTTTTCAACGCCGCGCCGTGTTCGGCTGCTACCTCGCGGAACGCTTTGCCCGTGTTCTCGAAAAGAAAGGGCGGCTCGGCGTAGGTCGTTTCGGGAAAGACTTTTTGAATCGGCTCGAAGGGATGACCGTTGAGAACGAAGAGGTCAACCAGCCCGTCGTTGTTGTAATCGAAGAAGCGCGTGCCGAAGCCGCTCATCGGAATGCTGATCTTGCCAAGACCGAGTTCGTAAGTTGTCTCATCAAATGTGCCGTCGCCGTTGTTGTGCCAGAAGGCGTTGGTCTGCTGCGAAAAGTTCGTGACGAAAATATCTTGATAGCCATCGCCATCCAAATCCTCCGCGTCAACGCCCATCCCGCCGCGCAACGCGCCGTTCGGGTCGAGCGCGCATCCGGCGTCGAGCGCGACCTCTGTGAAAGTTCCGTTG
The DNA here is from genome assembly GCA_032159235.1 of Acidobacteriota bacterium. Lineage (GTDB taxonomy): Bacteria > Acidobacteriota > Blastocatellia > Pyrinomonadales > Pyrinomonadaceae > QHXM01. The sequence goes on along the minus strand of JAVHWW010000018.1, from coordinate 21,450 downwards.
CCGTTGTTGCGAAAGAGAAAGTTTGGCGCAGAGTCGTTGGCCTGAAAAATATCCATGCGCCCGTCGTTGTTGTAATCGAACGCAATCACGCCGAGACCTTTGCCTTCGTGCCCGGCGATTCCAGCCTTCTCGCTCACGTCCGTGAACGTGCCGTCATGGTTATTATGATAGAGCACGCTCGACGCGCCTTTGAACTTCGAGAGATAACAATAAGGGCGGCCATCAAAAAAATCGCAGGGAACTTTTCCTTCCGGGTCGAATGACAAGTAGTTGGTGACGAAGAGATCAAGATAACCATCGTTGTCATAATCGAACCACGCAGCACTCGCGCCCCAACCCTTGTTGTTGACTCCGGCCTTCGCTGTCACGTCCGTGAAAGTTCCATTGCCATTGTTGCGATAGAGTTTGCTTGCGCCGTAGCCTGTGACGTAAATGTCCTCGAAGCCGTCGTTATTGTAATCGCCGACGGCCACTCCCATGCCCAACATGCTGTTGTTGATTCCGGCGCTCTCCGTGACATCCGTAAACGTGCCGTCGCCGTTGTTGCGATAGAGCACGTCTTTGAGTTTGGCATTCGGGTCGGACTGTGGCGTTTGCGAGTAGTTGACGAGGTAAATATCGAGCAGGCCATCGTTGTTGTAATCAATGAAGCCGCCGCCGCCGCCCATCGTCTCAATCAGATATTTCACGCCGGGAGCGAGTTGCTTGATTCCCCACTTGATGCCCGCGCGGTTTGTGATGTCAACGAACTCAATTGGCTTAGTCTCTTTTTGAAGTGCTTGGTGTGTGGTCGCTGTCGCAAAGTTGAGAAACGATGCGGAGATCAGCAGTGCGGTCAGCGTCAACTTCATGCGAGTAAATTAGAGCAACTTTGACGAAGAGACAACTGAGACCTTCAACAAAGAGAGCTTTAATTCACAAGTCCCTCCGTGATGCCGCGCAAGGCCGGATAGAGAGCGCGGAATGCTTCGTACTGTCTATTCATCAACTCAACCGTGTCAGGCTGAGGCTTGACTCTTCCGGCTACATGCACCACATCAGCGCAGGCTGCATCAACAGAAGGCCACGCGCCGCCTCCGACTCCTGCCAGTAAAGCCGCGCCGTAGGCCGCGCCCTCTTCGGCTGCGACAGTTTCGACCTCGTGGCCGTAAACGTCCGCCTGAATCTGTCGCCAGAGAAAGGAGCGAGCGCCGCCGCCGCCGAGCCTGATTGTTTCAACGGGCACACTCATCTCTTTGAAAATCTCGAAAGTATCTCTCAGACTGAAAGCAACGCCTTCGAGGATGGCGCGAATGACGTGCGCGCGCGTGTGGTTGGCAGTCAGGCCGACGAGCGCTGCACGCGCGTGCGGGTCAAGGTGCGGCGTGCGTTCTCCCATCAGGTACGGCGTCCATAACGCGCCGCCCGCTCCCGCTCGAACGCTCGCAGCCTCTTCCGATAATCTCTCATACGGGTCGCGCCCGTCGTCAACGCCCGCGCCGAATTGATCGCGGAACCAGCGCAGAGAGAGTCCGGCGGCCTGCGTGACTCCCATCACGTGCCAGCGTTCGGGGATTGCATGACAGAAGGTGTGAACACGCCCGCGTGGGTCAAGCGATGGACGATCCGTGACGGCGAAGACAACGCCAGATGTTCCGATGGTCGCGCTCACTGTGCCGGGTCGAACGATTCCCATCCCGACCGCGCCCGCCGCTTGATCGCCCGCGCCACCAACGACCGGCGTGCCTGCGCGCAAGCCCGTCGCCTCCGCTCCTGCGGCTGAGATCGTGCCGGTCACTTCCTGCGATTCATAGACGCGCGGCAACATCTTTTCGTCAAGCTCTGTTGCATCGAGCATCGCATCAGACCATTTTCTTTCGGCGACATTCAAAAGCAACATCCCCGATGCGTCCGACACGTCTGTTGCCTTATCGCCTGTCAAGCGAAACCGCACGTAATCTTTGGGAAGAAGAACAGCGCGTGCGCGACTCCAGACTTCAGGCTCAAGCTCGCGCACCCAGAGCATCTTGGGAAGCGTGAAGCCTGTGAGCGCAGGATTGCAGGTCAGTTCGATGAGACGCGCCGCGCCAACCCTTTCTGTGAGCGCGCGACATTGCGCGTCTGTGCGCTGATCGCACCAGATAATCGAAGGTCGCAGGACTTCATCTCGTTCATCTAAAAGCACAGCACCGTGCATCTGTCCCGAAAGTCCGACAGCAGTAATCTCTTCGGCGCGCACTCCGTCTTTTGAGAGCACAGCGCGCACGGCAGCAGCAGACGCGCGCCACCAATCGCGCGCGTCCTGTTCAGCCCATCCAGTTTGCGGTGAAGCGAACGGCGCGTGCTCGATTGTCGCGGAAGCGACGATGCTCCCTCGCGTGTCAATGAGGACGGCGCGCGAGCCTCCTGTTCCGACATCTATGCCTAGAAAGTCCATCCTGCTTCCTCTCCTCTGTTCACTGAAGCTAGGGGAGTAATCACCATGTGAAAAATTCCTCCGTGCCTGCGCATTCTTCGTGTCTCTCATCTCTCAGCAGTATTCGTGGCAGGCACTTAAAAGTAGTATCATGTCAGTCAAGAGCCAAATTGATTGAGCCATCGGCTAATAGTGAACCGAAGAGGTCTGTTCAATCCCCCCTGTTAAATAGAGCCGAAACGTTGTTCTTGACTGATTATACATCTGGGCTTAATCTTCAGAGTAAAGTTTGCCGGGTTATCGAACAAAGTCTTCAATGCTCTACTGCTTATTCAAACAGCACGAGAGAGAACTGTAAGCATTCCTTGACTAAGGAGGAATTCAGACTGATGTCAAACGATCAGTATACGCCAAGACCTGAACACAAATTCAGTTTCGGATTGTGGACGGTGGGCAATCGCGGGCGCGACCCTTTCGGTGACGCCGTGCGCCCGACCTTGCCGCCCGTTGATGCCGTACGCATGTTATCGGAAGTCGGAGCCTGGGGCGTCAACTTTCACGACAACGATCTAGTGCCGATTGACGCGACACCGCAAGAGCGTGACCGCATCGTGCGCGAGTTCAGAAGCGTCTGCGAAGAGACGGGCATCACTGTCCCGATGGCGACCGTTAATCTCTTTTACGATCCGGTCTTTCGTGACGGCGCGTTTACAGCCAACGATCCGCAGGTGCGCGCCTACTCTGTGCAGAAGACGATGCGCGCGATGGATTTGGGAGCGGAGTTCGGGGCAAAGATTTTCGTCCTGTGGGGCGGACGCGAAGGTGTGGAAACAGATGGGTGTCGGCGTCCAGATGAAGCCATCAAGCGCCTTCGTGAAGCTCTCAACTATTTGTGCGAGTATTCGCTCTCGCAGAACTACGGTTACAAGTTCGCGCTCGAAGCCAAGCCGAACGAGCCGCGCGCAGATATCTACATGCCGACGACCGGAGCTTATCTAGCCTTCATCACGACGCTCGATCATCAAGAGATGGTCGGCGTCAATCCTGAAGTCGCACACGAGCACATGCCCGGATTGAATATGACGCACGCCGTTGCGCAGGCTTGGGAGACCGGAAAACTCTTTCACATTGATCTCAACGATCAGGTGCCAGGACGCTACGATCAGGACCTGCGTTTCGGATCAGCGAACCCGAAGACCGCATTTTGGTTGGTGAAGTTTCTGGAGGATGTTGGATATCAAGGGCCGCGCCACTTCGATTCACATGCGTACCGCACGGAAGATTACGAGGGCGTTAAGGAGTTTGTGCGCGGCAGCATGAGAACTTATCTCATCCTCAAGGAGAAGGCGCAGCAGTGGAATTCACATCCTGAGATTAAAGCGTTGCTCGCAGAGATTGATGAGGCCAATAATCAAAACGGCTCGCCGGTCGGAAAGTTTGAAAAGGGAAGAGCCACGTCGCTCCTTGCGCAGAACTTTGATCGTGCCGCGCTCAGTGCGAAGGGCTTGCAATATGAGCGGCTCGATCAACTGACGATGGATATTCTCTTCGGCGTTCACTGAGCAGTTCAACTTTGATTAAAGGTCTCAGCCCGGAGGCTGTGATTGTCGGTGGTCGAATCGCACGCGCCTGGCCGCTCATCGCAGATGAGCTGAAGAATGCAGTCGAAGAGAATAGTATCTGTCGCGGCTTGCCAACGGCACGGATCATCGCCTCAACGCTCGGCGAACACCCGACACTAATGGGCGCCATCAGTTTGGTGCTCGCCAGCAAATTTGCCTCTGCGCTTCCGGTTTAGTTTCAATCCGCTGGACACTCACATTCTCCGAATTTTTGGATGAGAAAATGAAATCTCGGTTAAAGCGGTGAGCACTCACAATGCCTCTCTTTACGATTTTCTTCGGAAATGGAACTCTCCCAAGCTCTGGCATTGATATTGCGATAATTTAATTTTCTTCCTCCAAAGATGTGCTGGGTCAGACGTTAATTTTGGTGCGACCATGATTGACTAGGCTAAACTTCTTATCAGCAGTTAAAAAGTTTGTTCGGAGACTGAAAAAATCTTGACAAAGAGTTGGTTTAGTAATAGAAATGCTTTTGTAAGGTTTTGCAACAAAGTGCCCGATTCAGGATTTTAAGTCTAAACGTACAATTTTCTATCAGGATCAACTGCTAACTAAAGAGGCTTGCCCGGCTCTTGCTGCAAGCCTGTTAGGATTAGCAAGTCACATCTGCAAGCGGTCTGAGAAGAGCAGGATATGCTATTCCGTCTGTGCCACTCGTGATCTTGAACTTTCGCTGCGATGCACGTAAGTGCATCGTGGTATCTGACTTTGTCGGCTGGTAGTCTTAAGCCATTTTCAACGCCTTGGATTCCCTGGGAGGCCACGCATGTTAATAACAAATCGAGCGCAGCGATCAATGCTAAACGGTTCCGACCAAGCTCTCAGCCAGAGGAAAAGAGTCGGACGCCTCGTCTTCAGTGTGCTGCTTGCAGGGTTATTTCTGTTAGCAGCTGTCTCTGTCTCCTTCGCTCAAGGAACTGGTAGTACGTTGCGCGGTGTCGTTAAAGACCCGAAAGGGGCGATCATCCCCAGTGCAACCGTGACGCTCACCAGCGATAAGCGTAGTGACCAGAGGCAGGCCACAACCAGCGGCGAGGGTGCCTACGTTTTTACCTCCGTTGATTCTGGTGATTACACACTTAAGATTGAGGTGCAAGGCTTCAAGACATATCAACAAAAAGTAACCCTTGCTCCGAGCGAAACTCGCGCTCTGGATGCGACGCTAGAGATTGGTGTCGCCAGTGAGACAGTGACTGTGACTAACGAGCCGTCGCCGATTAAGACTGAAACGGGCGAAAGGTCTGAAACGATCACCGCGCAGCAGATAGACAATCTCTCAATCATTAGCCGCAGCAGTCTGGAACTACTGCGTATTCTGCCCGGCGTCGTCGCTCCTGATGCGAGTGACCCGAACAACGGAATAGATCGCGTGGCGTTCGGAGGCGGAGCAAACAATACCGCGAACTACACGGTCAACGGCATCCGTGGCGTCAACAATAACGTCACCATTGACGGCTCGCGCCTCGTTGACATCGGCTCGAATAGTGGGACGATCATTACTCCAAACGTGGATATGGTTCAGGAAGTGACCGTCAAGACCAGTAACTACGCGGCGGAATATGGCACCAGTGGTGTTCAGATTTCGCAGACGACCAAGGGCGGCGGCAAAGAGTTCCACGGTGAAGCTTACGACTATATCCGCCCCAATAGTTTACAGGCGAATGATCGCTCAAACGTTTACGCCGGTCGAGATCGGCCTCAGACCAGTTTTCAATATCCAGGCGGTCAAATCGGCGGGCCAGTGATATTCCCGGGCACTAAATTCAATCGCAATCGTGACAAGCTCTTCTTCTTTGTCGCCTTCGAGGTGCAGCGCCAGAAGCCGGATCGTGGAACGAAATTCGGCACAGTGCCGACCTTGGCAGAGCGTAATGGAGATTTCAGCCAATCCTTTGCTCTTAACAGAGGGCAGTATGGGAATCATCTTTGTCCGCCGACGACAATCGGTTGGTCTGATTGCAACGGGCAGAACGGTCAACCGCTTCCTGTCCCGAACGGAAATTTCGTTCCTTACAGAGACCCCATTGGCGCAGCGATCTTGAATCTCTTTCCGCTGCCCAATTTTACTCCCGCTCCCGGGAGCACGTTAGCCGCTCAAAATCGAAACTACGCCTCGACGCTTCTCTCGCCCACGAATCGAATTGACACTAAGGGAAGACTCGACTACAAAGTCAGCGATAAAACCAACATCTATCTCCGCCTGGCGCGCGAGTCTGAGTCAGATGATTCGCCTTACGGGATTTGGTGGGGGCCTTCATCGTTTGAGCTTCCGAGCCACGTAGTCGGAACAAACCTGGGACGGTCTGCTTCATTGAACGTCACGAGCGTGCTCAGCCCGACGATGACTAATGAGGTCATCTTCTCCGTCAGCAAGCTCCGGCTGCATTATGATTATAACGATCCGGCGAAGGTCACTAAATCAGCTTTAGGCATCTCGAACCTCCAGTTGCCTTTTGGCAGTGCATCGCAGACCCCTTACGCCCCGGCAGCGCTGATCAGTTGGGAGGCCAACGGCGCGAACCTGTGGGAGCCGGGTGGTCTGCCGCTCTTCGCTGTCAACGATAGTTGGTCGGTGGAGGAAACTCTGTCCAAGGTTTACAAGAACCACACGTTCAAATTCGGCGGGCTGGTCGAAAAGGCCGGCAAGATACAAAACCAAACTGATCCAGTTGAGGGACAGATTGATTACGAGGCCGGTGAGGCAAGAACAACCGGCAACGCCTTCGCCAATCTATACACAGGTCGCATCAACGGGATTGACCAAACTACGAACGTGCCCAACGGTCGCTTCCGGTTTTGGAACTATGAAGCTTACGGTCAGGATAGCTGGAAAGTGCGCTCCAACATCACGCTTGAATACGGCTTGCGTGTCGCGCTATTCGCAAATAACACGGAGACGACAGGCTTAGGAGCGGTCTTTGATCCATCAGCCTACGTCCGCGGCCAGGGGCCTTACCTCTTGGGCGCTAACGGCCAGCCAGACCTGAGCAGGCCGAACGGAATCCTGCTCGCGAGCCGGGGCCAGATACCCAATACCGTTTACAGAACTAACCCCGGTCTGAAGTTCGCCCCGCGCCTTAATATCGCGTGGGACATTTTCGGCAACGGCAAGACGGTGCTGCGCGGCGGTGCAGGCGTCTTCTACAACCGCGTCCAGGGCAACTATCAGTACGGTATTCTGACCTTGCCGCCGAATACACTGAGCGTTCACGCGGACAGTTGGGGCGCACCAAATAACGACATCACGCTGGGCAATCTTGCGACCTTTAACCCTGTGGCGCAGGCTCCGGGCGCTAACTGCCGGGTCGCGGGCAACTGCCCTGGGATCACATCCGAGGACCTTACCGCGAACAGCGTTCCGAGAGTCTTTACGACCAGTCTCTCTTTAGCGAGACGGTTGCCGTTCAAGAACGTGATTGAGGTTGCTTACGTCGGAACTTTCGGCAGACACCTGCCCGAAAAACACGGCATCAACTTCATTCTCCAGTCAATGACCTCCGGCACATTCGGTAATGCCAATCTGGCCGACCCTGTGCAGCGCGCCGCCGTCGGTAACAATCCGGCTGCTCTGGCTGCATTGCTTCCATTCCCGGCCTACGCGGGTAACGGCGGCGGCATCCAGATGGAGGAGTTTGACGGGACATCGAACTACCACTCGCTGCAAGTGACTTTGAATCGTCAACTGGGCAAGAGGCTGCAATACTTCCTGACCTATACGTTCTCGAAAGCGCTCGGAACAACTGCGGTGAACGAGTCTGACGGCGACCAGGTTGTGGACCCGCTCAACACGCGCGGACGCAGCTACGGCATTCTGCCTTTTGACAGAACGCACATCTTCAATTTCTCCTACAACTATAATTTGCCCGACCTAGCGCGCGGGTCGTTTAAGAATAAGTTTACGAAAGGCGTGCTCAACGGCTGGCAGATGTCAGGCATTACGACCTTCCAGAGCGGGAGACCCATTCATGTTAAGTTCACTGGCGCAATGACCGGCAACAGTGTTCTGTTCGCCTTCTTCGGCAACAACGCCCTCCCGGGCGGTAACGCGACATCCTCCGCCATCATGCCGGTCATCACGCGCAATCCAATAACGGGCAATACGGGACTCAATCAGACCTACATTGATCCGACGGCCTTTGCGGTCCCGGCCTTCGGCACCAGCGGCGCGTACAGTTCGCCGTTCTATATTCGTAGCCCGACCACCAGCAACTTCGACATGACGTTCTTTAAGAACTTCAACATCACGGAGAGCAAGAAGTTGCAATTCAGGTTAGGGGTCTTCGATATCTTCAATCAGGCTTTCCCCAATCCTGACCTCGGAGACATCGCTGGGCTTAATGGCACGAGCCTCTCAATCAATACACAGTTCCCGATTGATCCGGCAAGCCGCACTGTGGCGAATCCGGGCGGCAATTGTTTCCTCATTCCTGTCGGCACTCCGACCGGCACGGGGACGATACAACCGGGCAGCACGCTCTGCGATCCGACCAAGGGCTTTACGATTGATCCGAATTCGCTGACCACTTTCGGTCGAATCGTCGCCAAGCATGGTCACCGAAGAGTTGAACTGGCATTGAAGTTCTACTTCTAAACTCGCCGGTGTGTTAGCTGGGCAAAGACTCTGGTGCGAGAGAGATTTACTTCTCTCGCACCAGAACTATTTTATCCGATGCTTTACTTGACCGTTGCGGGTGGTCATCGCCAGGTGAGTTCTCTGAAAGCCTCTCTTTGATAAGAAGTAGAAGGTGCTATTATTCCTTTAGTCCATTTGGAAAGAGGTATCAGCGATAATGGCACGCCCTCAATTTGAAGACGGTAACTCTGGTTTGAGATTTCTCTTCTCTGCGAAGCCTCTGCTGACCGTAGCGCTGCTGCTGGCTCTGCCAGCCTTCGTGCACGCACAGCAGAAAGAGTTGCCCGTCCCGGACAAACCGACCAGAGTCTTCACAGTGCAGGGACAGGTCTCTCTTCCCGAAGGAATGCCAGCCGGGCAAATTCTCGTCACGCTTATCAATAGAGAAGGCGTTCCGCGTCAGACCTATACCACTGAACACGGGAGATTCGAGTTTCCGGTAATACCCGAAGGCAGCTACACTTTAAGTGCTAAGAGCATAAGCGATTCCAATCTGGTCTCAGAGAGCGTGGACACAGATACCAACCGCACTGCGACCGGCGACCTAAACGTTAATCTCATTCTGCGCAGAGAATCGAACACGGTTGGCAGTTCTAAATCGCCAGAGGTTCTGACCACTGCTGAAGCAGAACAGAAAGTTCCGAGGGAGGCTCGCCAGGCATTCAAAGAAGGACTCAAGTTCAGAAGAGATCATCAACCTGATAAAGCTCTGGTGCGCTACAGCCGCGCCGTCGAACTCTATTCAGAATATTTTCAGGCGCTGGCAGAACGCGGTGACCTGTTTGTGCTGCAACGCAAGCTGCCTGAAGCTGCGGCGGATTTCGCGCGTGCCCTGAAGATCAATCCACAGTACGGCCCGGCCCTGCGCGGCGCAGGTTACTGTAAACTCGAAAGCGGGGAGTTTGCAGAAGCGATTGAGTATCTGCAAAAAGCAACCACCGCAGAACCAAATAACGCCAACACGTATCTACTGCTCGGCATCGCCCATCTTGAGTTAGACCACCGCGAGGCCGCTCGGCTCACGCTCTTTAAGGCGCTCAGTTTCAACTCTCAGCATGAGTCGCGTGCCTACATTTATCTCGGCAAGCTGTATGCTCGTGAGCATCTATTCAAAGATGCAGCCGATCAACTGCAAAGGTATCTTGAAGCGAATCCCACAGCTTCGGACGCGGCTGAGATCAAAGAGATAGAATCTGAGTGGCGTGCGCAGGCCGCGACCACCGCGCCTTGAGTCTGCACGGGGTGGTCGTCTTTGTTGCGCTCTCGTTATTAGGCTATAATCAATGCTTGCAGCTTTGGATGTGGATGTCTCCCCGTAAAGCGTCCCGGTAAATTCCCAGGCATCACAGCCGTCCGAATCAAAGTCTTCTATGTGGCTCAGTCTGTCTTTAGCTTTCATGCTTGCCTTGATGCCTCTTCAGGAAGGCACTGCTGCGCAGCAATCCAATGTCCAGCAATCCGAAGCAGCTTTTGCACGCGGCGTAGAGTTGCAGCAGAAGGGTGACCTCGCAGGCGCGCGTGACGCCTATCAGTCAGCGCTTCGCGCAGTCCCTGATCGCGTGGATGCGCTCTCCAATCTGGGCGTCGTTTTCGCGCGGCTGGGTCAATACGACGAGGCGATTAAATACTACAAGCAGGCTCTCACCATTGATCCGAAGCAGAGCGATACGAGATTAAATTTAGGCATCGCTTACTACAAAACGGAAGAGTTTGAGCCAGCCTCGCGCGAACTCGCTCAAGTAGTCGCAGCACAGCCCGCAAACTATCAGGCACATGCCTTGCTCGGTCTCTGCTATTACCAATTGAACAAACTGCCGGAAGCTATCAACGAACTCGAAGTCGTCTATAAAGCGCAACCGGATAACGTGGCTGTTGCCTACGCGCTCGGCACGGCCTACATCAATCTTAATCAGACGGATAAGGCGGAGCCTCTGATTAGCCAGGTCTTCAGCCGCATTGATTCCGCAGAGGCTCATCTGATCGTCGGCTCGTTCTACCTCGCCGTCAAAAATTTCCCGAAAGCCATCGAAGAGTTACAGTCAGCCGTTCAACTTAAACCTAGTTTAGCGACGGCGCATTCTCAACTCGGCAACGCCTATCTGTTTTCCGGCAACCGCGAACAGGCGATCACAAATTTCGCCGCCGAGCTTCAGGTCAACCCGCGCGACTTCAACGCCAACATTCGTCTCGGCTGGCTCTATCGTGAAGATGGACGATTGGACGAAGCCGCCGCGCTCCTCAAGAAAGCGCTTGAGATGAGACCGGATGACCCGGCACCGCTCTATCAACTTGCTCAACTCGCCCAGACCAGAGGCGAGAATAGCGAGGCCGTCTCTCTGCTGGAAAGAGTCGTTAAGCGGGCACCGGATTTCACCGCCGCGCATGTTCTGCTCGCGCGGCTCTACAACAAATTGAATCGCGCCGCAGATGCCGAGCGCGAGCGCGCTATCGTTCAAAAACTGAATCAGGAACAGCAGAACAAAGAGCCAACGCCTGAGACTCAGCGCGCGCAAGCAGTCAAAGAATCTGCCGCTAATCTTAAGCCGCAACCGAACGGCGATGAGCTGCGAGCCAAAGGGGATTTGGAGGGCGCACGCGCGGCTTATGAGGCGACCTTGAGCGAATCACCAGTGGACACAAACGCTCTCGCCGGGCTGAGCAATGTTCTGGCGAGTCTGGGCAAGTACGATGCAGCCATCTCTCGCTACCGGGAGGCGCTCGCCATTGACCCGAAGCTGCATGAGGTCAGAACGAATCTGGGCGTCGCTTATTACAAGACGGAACAGTTTGAACTGGCCGCGCAAGAGTTGAAGCAGGTGACTACCGCGCAGCCCAAAAACTATCAGGCGCATCTTCTGCTCGGCCTCTCCTATTTTCAATTGGGCAAACTTTCTGACGCCATCCTTGAACTAGAAATCGTTCACAGCGCACAGCCGGACAACCTCCCGGCCTCTTACATACTCGCCTCCGCCTACATCGGCAACAAACAATTGGACCAGGCGCAGACGTTGATTGACAAAGTCTTTCGCCCGCTCAACACGACCGAAGCGCGGCTCATCACGGGTTCGTACTACATAGCCACCAGGGAATTCATGAAGGCCATCGAAGTATTAACGACCGCGAGTCGTTTAAATCCACGCGCTCCAGCCGTTCACTCCGCGCTCGGCAATGCTTATCTCTCTTTACACGACCGCGAACAGGCGGCCAGAGAGTTCAAAGCAGAGCTTGAAATCAACCCGCGCGATTTTAATGCGACCGTGAATTTGGGCTGGATACTGCGCGAGACCGGACACCTTGACGAAGCGTCCGTCCTGCTTAAGCGCGCCCTTGAGATGAGACCGGACGATCTGACGGCGCTTTATCAGATGGCGCAGTTAGCCAAAGACAAAGGCTCGGACGAAGAGGCCGTCGGGTTGCTTGAGCGCGTTATCAAGCAAGACCCGTATCTGATTCCGGCGCACGTTCTGTTGGCGCGTCTCTACGGGAAACTGAATCACACGGCAGACTTCGAGCGCGAGCGTGCCGAAATTGATCGGCTCAACAAAGAAGAGCAACGGCTTTATGAGGAACGGCAAAAGACTCAGCCTGCGACTCAGACCGAGCAAACTCAACCGGCAACGACGCCGAACGCGCAGGCTAACTCTAACGCAAAGCCGAAGAAGTAATCCGTAACAGTTGAAGGATAGTTTAGTGGGACGCACATTCTTTATCTTCGCCCTCTCTCTGATGTTGCTTTGCGCTCAAGCGCCCGCAGTTCATCTTCAACAGGCTGGAACTGCGCCCGCAGCCTCTTCTGCGCCGGTCATCTTCACGGAAGTATCGCCCAAAGAGAGCGGCATTACATGGGTTCACAATAACGCCATGTCGCCGCAGCGTTATCTGCCTGAGACGGTCGGCGCGGGCTGCGTCTTCTTCGACTACGATAACGATGGCTGGATGGACATCTACCTAGTCAACAGCGGCCCGTCCGACTTCTACACGCCGACGAAGCCTCTCAAAAACGCCCTCTATCACAACAACCACGACGGCACGTTCACTGACGTGACAGACAAAGCTGGTGTCGCGGGCGGCACTTTCGGCATGGGCGCGGCGGCAGGTGATTACGACGGCGACGGCTGGCAAGACCTTTACGTCACCTCTTACGGTCGCAATATTCTTTATCACAACAATCACGACGGCACATTTACTGACGTGACGGACAAGACGGGAGTCGCCGCGCCCGGTTGGTCAACCTGTGCCGTGTGGTTCGATTATGACTCAGACGGCAAACTAGACCTCTTCGTCTCCAGCTTCGTGCTCTACAATAAAGAGATGAGTTGCGGCAACAATCGTCTGGGCAAAAATTTCTACTGCATCCCGCGCGTCTTCAAACCACAGCCTTCACATCTCTTTCACAACAACGGCGACGGCACATTCACAGATGTCAGCAAAGAATCGGGCATCGCTGATTCACCGGGCAAGTCTTTCGGCGCGGTGGCAACGGATGTGAATAACGACGGGCGGCTTGATCTCTTCGTCGCCAACGACACGATGCCGAACTTTCTCTTCATCAACAAGGGCAACGGAAAGTTTGAAGAGGTCGGACTCTCTGCTGGCGTCGCTTACAGTGAAGCCGGTAGCCCGCGCTCAGGCATGGGCGTTGATGCGACGGACTACGATGGTGACGGCTGGCAAGACCTCTTTGTGGCGAACATTGACCAGGAGTTGTTCAGTCTCTATCATAACGAAAAGGATTTGACCTTCGTTGATAAGCCCGGCGAGATTGCACCGGCGACGCGACTGCTCTCCGGCTGGGGACTGAAATTCTTCGACTACGACAACGACGGCACGCCCGATCTCTTCCTCGCCAATGGACACCCGGACGACATGGTTGAAACCTTAACGACGCGCGTCAAATACAAAGAGCCGCTCCTGATGTTTCAAAACATCGGCGGTATGTTCAAGGATGTGAGCGCGCAGTCCGGCGCAGCCTTCAGCAAGAGCTATCCGGCGCGCGGGATGGCCGTTGGCGACTTTGATAACGATGGCGACTTGGACGTGCTCATCTCCAACAACGGAGAAGCGCCTTTGCTCCTGCGCAACGATGGCGGCAATCGCAACAACTGGTTGGGACTTCAACTTGTAGCGACCAAGAGCAACCCTGCGGCGGTCGGCGCAATTATCACCTGGCACGTGGGCGATAAAAAATTCAGTCGCCTGAAGACAGCAGGCGGAAGTTATCTCGCATCGCACGACCCGCGCGAGATTCTCGGCGCAGGACGCGCGAGCAAGATTGACGCGGTCGAGATTCGCTGGCCGAGCGGCAAGGTTGATAAGCTCTCGAACCTGCCGATCAATACTTACATCAAGGTCGTCGAAGGCGAAGGCATCAAGGTAAACTCTAACAAGGCGAAGTAAACCGAAAGAGCTTTATCCGGCGAGTGATCTAATGAATAGAAGTTGCTTGACTCAGACATCCACGACGCGCGCCGTCTGCTCGCGTCGTCTCTTCTCACTCCTTCAACATCGCGCGCTGTTGCGCGTCGGCCTCTTGAGTCTGATAGCGATAGTTTGCGCACAGAGCGCGTTCGGCCAACGCCGCACTCAGCGCACAAGTTCTGCGCCTGTCAAACAGCAGGCGGCGGAAACTCAGAATGTTCCGCAAGGTGATTTCGATCAACTGGCGGCTCAGGCAAACGCTGCGCGTGATGGCGACAGGCTTGATGAAGCCATCGCCGACTACCGCAAGGCGCTTGCCATCAGGCCGCAGTGGACGGAAGGCTGGTGGTACCTGGCAACAATTTTTTATGACCGGGACAACTACGCTGATGCGGCGCACGCCTTTCGTGAGGCTGCGAAGCAGCAGCCCAAGGCCGGAGCTGTCTGGGGAATGCTCGGCCTCTGTGAGTTTCAACTATTGCACTACGACGACGCGCTGCTGCACATCCAGCAGGCGCGGCAACTCGGCGTCGGCGATAATGTTGAGTTGACCCGCGTCCTGCGTTATCACGAAGGCGTGCTCTCAATCCTGAAAGGTGAGTTCGAGCAGGCGCAGCAACTACTCGGAGCATTAAGCTACGAAGGCGTGAAGAGCGAAGATTTAATCACCGCGCTCGGTCTCGCGGTGCTGCGCATCGGGATGACGCCCAAGGAGGTGGACATCAACTACCGCGACCACGACCTCGTCCGCCGTGCCGGACTGGCCGAACATTTCGCTGCCCAGAAGAATATCTCTGACGCGCAGCGCGAGTACGACATGCTCGCGCGCGACTACGCGAAAGTGCCAAACGTGCAATATGCCTACGGGCGTTTCCTCTTCAACAACCGCGATGAGGACGGCGCGCTCGCAGCCTTCCAGCGCGAATTGCAGAATTGGCCGAAGCACGTCCTGGCGCGCTGCCAGATCGCCTACATCAAACTTCAGCGCAAAGAGATTGACAGCGCATTGCCTTTCGCCGAAGAGGCTGTCAAGCAAGCGCCGCGTTTACCGCTCGCTCATTATCTACTGGGGCGCTTGTTGCTCGAAGCCGGACAAACTCCGCGCGCCATTCAAGAGCTTGAGACGGCGGCGCAGATGGTTCCCAACGAGGCGAAAATCTATTTCGCACTCGCGCGAGCCTACAGCAAAGTTCATCGTAAAGAAGACGCTGACCGCGCGCGTGAGACCTTCACAAAATTAAGCCAACAGAATCAAGTCGCAGGTCAGGCGGGCACATCAGGCAGCGCTTTGCCTGACGATGCTCCCGCGACGGAAAAGCCGCCGCAACCTTGAGAGTTTGGGAAGAAGTGCAGGAAGAGCTTAAACCATCATGCCCCGTCGTCCTCTCTTCACGTCTGATAGTTCATTTCGGCGAAGGACTCAAGCGCAGCTTGTGGCTCTAGTTCTGTTCTCCGTCCTGGTTGCTCTCAGTTGCTTGTTGAGATCGCACGCACAGGAGCCGGCGATGAGTGGCGGCGGCGGCAGTCAAACTCCAACCACCTGGCGTCCGAACAGAAGCGATGCCAAGTACGCGGGTTCTCAAGCCTGTGCCAAGTGTCACGCGGATGAGGCAGCGACACAGCACGCGACCGCGATGGGCAAAGCCGCGCAGACGGTTGACGTGAGCGATGTGCTACGCTCAAACGCGCGCCTGACCTTTCGCAGCGACCCGTACTCTTACGAGATCATCAGGCGCGGCGACCAAAGCATCTACACTGTCACGGACGGCACGAACACCATCTCCGAGCCGATTCTCTACTCCTTCGGTCAAGGCAAAGCAGGTCAGACCTACATCTTTCGGCACAACGGCTCTCTTTATGAAACGCGCGTCAGCTTCTACAAAGAGCTTCGCGGGCTGGATTGGACGATGGGCTATCAACTCAGTCGGCCAACCTCGCTCGATGACGCGACGGGGCGCGCACTCGGCGCAGACGAGACGCGCGAATGTTTCACCTGTCATACGACAGCAGCAACATCGGGCAAGCAGTTACAACTTGATCGTTTGATTCCGGGCGTCACTTGCGAAGCCTGTCACGGGCCGGGCGCGGATCACATCGCGGCGATGGAGGCGAAGGATTTTAAGAACAAGCGCATCTTTAATCCGGGCAAGATGGGGCCTGATGAGATGGCGCAGGAGTTCTGCGGCTCATGTCATCGTAGTGCAGAGCAGGTGCTCTCCAATAAGATGTTCAATGGAATCGTCAGTGTGCGCTTCCAGCCTTATCGCATCTACACGAGTCGCGGCCACGACCCCGAAGATGAGCGACTGCGTTGCACAGCCTGTCACAACCCGCATCAGAACCCAGTGGATGAACCGAGCTTCTATGATGCGAAGTGCTTGGTCTGTCATCATTCGGGCGAGAGTTTGAAGTCTGCGGAGATAGCCAAAACTGAAACGGAAGCCGGGCGCACTGACAAGGCTTGTCCGGTCGCACAGAAGAACTGCGTCACATGCCACATGCCGAAGATCGAAGTTCCCGGCACGCACTTCAAATTCACAGATCATCGCATCAGAATCGTCAGAGAAGGCGAGCCGTTTCCTAACTGATACCATCATGCAGAAGAACCAGAGAAGCGAGACTGTCCACTAATCCACACGAAACAAAAGCGAAAGTTCGTGTTATTTTTTCTTGTTTCGTGCTGATTCGTGGATCGTTTTGCTTCCTCTCTGTTCACTGCAATGTGGTATGACTCTTCATTCTCAAACGAGTCTTCATCTCTCTCCGATTTGCGAATCAACGTTCTCGTCATCTGGCTAGTTCGAGAACAACTATGCGGTCGTAATCATCCGCCGTCGGTTGTGGAAGTCTGAGCAGAAGGCCGAATTCGTTTTCGGCATAAGAGACCTTGCTCCCGTTGCTCAATAGTCGCGCCGAGATGACATGCTTAGAGAGATGCGGCAATGCGAGCACGGGGTCTTGCCAGTCGAGCACGTGAACATAGATTCTGTTTCCGCGTTGCGTCGTCACACCCCAACTGCGCGGAGTAAGCGGCCCGCCGCGAGTGCCGTAGATTGCTTCACCATTCTGTTCTAGCCATGCGCCCATCTCCTTGAGACGCGCGACGAATTCGGGCTGAATCCGTCCGTTCGACATCGGGCCGACGTTCAGGAGAAAGGTGGCGTTGCTTCCGGCTGCGCGCACGAGATATTGAATCAGTGTGCGCGTACTCTTGATGCTTTTGTCCGAAGCGTTATAACCCCAAGAGTTGTTGATCGTCTCAGATGTTTCGAGCGGCAAGTCACTGATGCTCGTCTGGTTGAACCCGGCTGTGTTCTTGCCCGGCAGGTCTTTCTCGAACATCTGGAAATCTTCGCCGGGGAAAGGTTGATGGTGATGATTGGAGCCAATGAGCGCCTGCGGTTGTAGGGAGTGAATCAGCGTGTAAGTCTTATCGAGTCGCCAGTCTGCGTCGCGCTTGTCCCACATGCCATCGAACCAGACGCCGCCGATCTCGCCGTAGTTTGTCAGAAGCTCGCGGAGTTGCGCGTCCATGTAATCGAGGTATTTGTACCAATCGCCGCTTTCAGGTCGCCCGGCTGTCCGCCCCGTCTCGCCGCGCGGAAAATAGTCCGGGTTGTGCCAGTCCAGTTGCGAATAATAGACGAAGAGCTTTAGCCCCTGCCTGTGACACTCGTCGGCCAGCAGCTTGATGACATCTTGCTTGTAAGGCGTGCGGTCAACGATGTCCCAATCCGTGACTTTTGAATCGAACATGGCAAACCCGTCGTGATGCTTGGCCGTGATGGTGATGTACTTCATTCCTGCGGCCTTGGCGAGCGCGACCCACCCTTGAGGGTCAAACTCGGTCGGATTGAATCGCGGCGGAAGTTTCTCATACTCGCTGACGGGCATCTTCTTGATGTTCATCACCCACTCGCCTTCGCCCAAAACGCTATAGACGCCCCAGTGTATGAAGAGGCCGAACTTTGCATCCTGAAACCAGCGTCGTGCTGCGAGATTAGCGGGACCAGGCTTGTAAGTTGATTGTGCGGCTAAACGCACGGGAGCGAAAAGAAAGATCGAAAGGGCGAGCATCAAACTTAAAACGCCGCCCAATCTGTTCGAGAACGATTGGCTACTGATGAGCCGTTGACTCTTGTCTGGTTGCATCGGAGGTTCCATAAATTTTTGTTCGACCGCGCAGAGTTTGAGAGAGCTTGTATCTTAACGGAATAGTTGTAGATTTCAATAGCCGCCAATTCTGTTAAAATCACATTGCTCTACTTCGTCAACGTCGTCAAAGGAAATCAGAATGAGTCGCAGCCCTCGTTCCACAACGAGATTCGTGGCAATACTCTTTTCGTTTCTCTCTGCGTTGCTTCTGCTCTCTCTTCATCCGTCAGTGTTCGATGCTCAAGCTGAAGGCGAGCGCGACACGACAGTTGAGTCCGGTCAGTATCAATACCCATTTCAAAATCCTGATCTGCCGATTGAAGAGAGACTGAACAATCTGCTCTCTCTGATGACGCTCGACGAAAAGATTGCCTGCCTCGGCACGAATCCGAGCGTTCCGCGTCTTGGCGTCAAAGGCTCTGGGCACGTCGAAGGCATACACGGGCTGGCGCAAGGCGGGCCGGGCAAATGGGGCAGACCTATCGTCGTTCCGACGACGACCTTCCCGCAAGGCATCGGGATGGCCGAGACGTGGGATACAAATATCTTGCGACAGGCGGGCGCAATCGAAGGTTACGAAGCGCGCTACGTTTTTCAGAGCAGCAAGTATCATCAGGGCGGCATCGTTGTCCGCGCTCCCAACGCCGATTTAGGAAGAGACCCACGCTGGGGACGCACCGAAGAGTGTTACGGCGAAGACCCGTACTTTAACGGCACGATGGCCGTCGCTTTCATCAAAGGCTTGCAGGGCGATGACCCGAAATACTGGCAGGCGGCTGCGCTCCTCAAACATTTTCTTGCCAACAGCAACGAGAACGAGCGCGACAAGTCCTCCTCCAACTTCGACGAAAGACTTCTGCGAGAATACTACTCTGTCCCTTTCCGCATGGGCATAGAGGAAGGCGGAGCTAGAGCTTTCATGGCCGCTTACAACGCCATGAACAACATCCCGATGACGGTCAATCCCATCCTCAAAGAGATCGCGCGCAAAGAGTGGGGTGAGGACGGAATCATCTGCACGGACGCTGGCGCTATGAGCCTGCTCGTCACCGGACACAAATATTCCTCTGACAAAGAACAAGCCGCCGCAGCTTCTATCAAAGCGGGTATCACACAGTTTCTTGATAACTACCGCGACGCCATCACCGGAGCGCTCAAGAGCAATCTGCTCACGGAGTCGGATATAGACAGCGCGGTCAAAAATAATTTCCGAGTGATGATTCGTCTCGGACTCTTAGACCCGCCTTCGAGAGTCCCTTACAGCAAGATCGGCGAAGCGTCTGAGCCGTGGCTGACGGACAGGCACAAGTCGGTCGCACGTCTCATCACACAAGAGTCAATCGTGTTGTTGAAAAACTCTAACCATCTGCTTCCTCTGGACAGAAGCAGACTGAAATCAATCGCCATTATCGGCCCGCGCGCAGATGAAGTGCTCCTTGATTGGTATAGCGGCACGCCGCCTTATGTCATCACTCCGCTTCAGGGAATAAAGAGTAAGCTCAGCACTCAAGTTAAAATCAACTACGCCGCAAGCAATGAGAACGGCGAGGCCGTCAACATCGCGCGGTCGTCGGACGTTGCCATCGTCTGCGTTGGGAATCATCCGACCGGAGGTTACAACGCACGCTGGGCGCAAGTTTCTTCGCCGAGCGAAGGTCGAGAAGCGGTTGACCGCGCATCAATCACGCTCGAACAGGAAGAGTTGATAAAGCAGGTCTCTCAGGCTAATCCGAACACGGTCATCGTGCTCATCTCGAGTTTCCCTTACGCGATTAACTGGACGCAAACGAACGTGCCAGCCATCCTGCACATGACGCACAACAGTCAAGAGGAGGGAAACGCTCTGGCAGACGTTCTCTTCGGTGACTACAACCCTGCGGGTCGTCTTGTGCAAACGTGGCCGCGCTCCATCGAACAGTTGCCGCCCATGATGGATTACGACATCCGTCACGGCAGAACCTATATGTATTTCAAAAACGATCCGCTTTATCCCTTCGGCTATGGCCTGAGTTACACGACTTTCGCTTATTCCAATCTGCACACGAGTTCCGCTTCGCTCTCTCAGAAAGGCTCTTTGACAGTCAGCTTGAACGTAAAGAACACTGGAAGCCGAGCAGGTGAAGAGGTGGTTCAGATGTATGTGAAGCATTTGAACTCCGCTGTTGCAAGGCCGATCAAAGAACTGAAGGGATTCGCGCGCGTGGCCTTGCAGCCGGGCGAGACCAGGACTGTGGCAATGAAGTTGAGAGGAAGCCAACTGGCCTACTGGGACGCGGGTCAGCATCGCTTCGTCGTCGAGCAAGACAAGGTTCAAATTATGATCGGGTCTTCTTCTGCGGACGCGAAGCTGAACAAGATTATAAATGTCGCGCAATAGTTGTTGTGGTAAGTTTGCAGGTATCCGTTCTCGTTCCGCATATCATGGCTGAAGGAGTCGCTTAAGAGATGAAGAGATTGATATGTCCGTTGATTCTGCTGATCTCAGTTCTTCTATTTTCCGCTCCGCACATTCGCGCCAACCCGAGGCCGGGCCATACCGTGAGCTTCAATCAGGATTGGCGTTTTCATCTGGGCGATGTTGCGGATGGGCAAAGCCCCGCGCTTGATGATTCAGGGTGGCGGAGCTTGAATCTGCCGCACGACTGGAGCATAGAGGGTGAGTTCAGCGAAAAGAATCCTGCGACTCCGGGCGGCGGCGCGTTGCCGGGCGGCATCGGTTGGTATCGTAAGACGTTCACGCTGCCTGCTGCTGACAAGAATAGATTGACGTTCGTTGATTTCGACGGCGTTTATCGCAACAGCGAGGTCTGGATCAACGGTCACTATTTAGGAAAGCGCCCCTACGGTTACGTCTCTTTCGAGTACGAGTTGACACCTTATCTGAATTACGGCGGACAGAAGAATGTGATTGCCGTTAAAGTGGACAACTCGCAGCAACCGAACTCACGCTGGTACTCAGGTTCAGGAATCTACCGCAACGTCTGGCTGACCACGACGGATAATATTTTTGTAGATCACTGGGGAACTTATATCACCACACCGGATGCAAGCGAGCAATCATCCAGAGTGGAAATCAGGACGAGCGTGCGCAACGCTACGCAAAGCGATCAACAAGTAAACTTGACGACGATTATTTATGACGCCGCAGGCAAGGAGGTGGCGCGTAATGTCTCGAAGAATGTCGCGGGTAAAAGTTCTGTCTCCGAAATCGCGCAAACGCTCGT
>JAVHWW010000028.1:0-33480 GCA_032159235.1 Acidobacteriota bacterium | reverse complement strand
ATTTCCTGTCGAGCGCAAGCCCCTAGACTTATTTCCTGCTTGTTGTAAACTCCCGCTCGGAATCCCGACTGCGAGGAGACTGTCCATGCGCCGAAAACTGCTCTGCCTGTGCTTAATTCTCTTCACGTTGCTCACGACAGCTCTGTTTCATTCACCACCGCTTGCGACCGTCTCCGCACACGCGCATCTACACTCGCACAATGCTGCGCTCAGGCAAACAAGCGTTGCACCGCTTCCGGTTCCGGCGGGACGCAGTCAACCGCTCTGGCCCGGCTCGCGCTTCACAGAAGAGGCGCGCGAGCGTGCGATCTTACGCGGACTGAATTTCATCTATCGCACCGCGCTCAACCCACGCAACTTCAGAGAGCATGGCCCAGATTATATGTGGTGTTTCTATTCTCTTTCGGAAGCCTTCAAGGATGGGAAGGCCAGTCGCGCGGCGCGACAGATGGGAATCGAGCGCGCTCGTTTCTGGCGGCGCACGCATCGCCATGTTCCGGCGGATGCGGATGCAGGTTTGATTGCGGGTTTAACTTACGGCGACGACGCCGCGACGAGTCTGGGACTCAAAGATGATACTTGGAGAGAGCAACTCAAACGCGCCGCATCGCGTTTCACGGCGCGTGATTATCTACTCTTCGACCCGCGAACTGAGCCGCCGCCAAGCGATGTGCCGGACGAGTGTGAATACTGCGGGGCGGACGACAATCCGCGCGGGAGTAAAATCTGCCACGTCTGCAAGCACCGGCTCGTCATGCGTACACCGCAGGATGTCTGGTACGACGCGCTGATTACAACTTACGTCGGCGACCGTGCAGGCGTCACTTTAGGCGCGCATTATGTTGACGTGTTTAAGTGGCTGCCGACCTTGCGCCCGTATCACGCCAGCCGCAACGACCCTGACGATACAGAGTTCTACACTACGGTTTATGCCATCACGCACATCGTCTATACGCTGAACAACTACAGTCAGTACAGACTCTCGCCCAATCTCTTGCCGCAGGAGTTTGAGTATCTCAAAGCAAACCTCAAGGAAGCGATTAGGGAGAACGATGCGGACATGCTCGGCGAATTCATGGACACGCTGCGCGCCTTCGGCCTGACGACGAACGACCCGCTCATCCGCCAGGGCATGGAGTATTATCTCGCACACCAGAACGCCGACGGCAGTTGGGGCAACAGGCATGAGAAAGACATTTATCAACGCTATCACCCGACGTGGAACGCCATCGCTGGTCTTAGCGAATACACCTGGAAAAGCGAGGGCTTGAGCTTTCCAGAAGTGAAGCCGTTGCTGGAACAGTGGAACGAAAAGGTATCAAACACTAAAGAGTAGCACAGTGATTAAGCTCAGAATCTCAACTCTTCTTTTAGTCTTCTCTATCTTGACTGTCTTCTCAGCGCCTTGCGCTATGTCGCAACAGGCGGCTGTCATGTCGAGCGCCGAGAGACACAGAATCGCCGAACAGGTGCGCGCGGAATTCCTGCACGCCTGGCGCGGCTACCAGAAGTATGCCTGGGGACACGACGACCTGCGGCCACTGAGCAAGACCTCGCATGACTGGTATCAGCAATCGCTCTCCATGACGCCGGTTGATGCGCTAGACACCATGATCCTGATGGGCTTGAAAGACGAAGCGGCGCGGACTAAAGAATTCATCATCGCCAATCTCTCTTTCGACAAAGATATTTACGTCAAGAATTTTGAAGTCTCGATTCGACTTTTAGGCGGCCTGCTTTCCAGCTATCAACTCACAGGAGACCATCGTCTGCTCTCGCTGGCCGAAGATTTAGGGACGAGGCTGTTACCCGTCTTCGATTCGCCGACCGGCTTGCCTTACAGATACGTCAATCTCAAAACAGGCAAGACGCGCGGCGCGGAATCCAATCCGGCTGAAGCAGGAACTCTGCTGATCGAGTTCGGCACGCTCAGTAAGCTCACACGCCGACCCATCTTCTACGATAAAGCCAAGCGCGCGCTCGTTGAGATTTACAAACGCCGCTCGTCAATCGGACTCGTCGGGCAGAGAATCAATGTCGAAACCGGCAAGTGGACGAACACCGACAGCCACATCAGCGCCGAGATAGATTCCTACTACGAATATCTACTCAAATGCTGGCGGCTCTTCAATGATGAAGACTGCAAACGGATGTGGCTCGAAAGCCGTGCGGCGATCAACAAGTATCTGGCAGATGAAACGGGGACGGAACTCTGGTACGGCCACGCCGACATGCTCACGGGCCAGCGCACCGCTACGACCTACGGCGCGTTAGATGCCTTCTTCCCGGCTGTGCTCGCTCTCTCAGGCGACATCAATCGCGCGCGACGCTTGCAGGCGTCATCCTTCAAGATGTGGACGCAGCATGGCATCGAACCTGAAGAGTTTAACTATCGAACGATGCAAGTCGGTGACGCCGGATACCCTTTGAGGCCGGAGATCATCGAATCAACCTATTATCTCTATCACTTCACCAGCGACCCGCAATACTTACAAATGGGCAAAGTCTTCTTCGACGACTTCGTGAAATACTGCAAGACCGACGAAGCCTACGCCGCGCTCAAGAATGTTGTAACGAAAGAGAAGGCCGACTCGATGGAGAGCTTTCTTTTCGCGGAGACATTCAAATACTTCTACTTGCTGTTTTCTCCTCCGCAAACATTGAAGTTCGAGCAAGTAATCTTTAATACTGAGGCGCATCCAATCAGAAAGACTTGGTAAGATGGAATGCTCTTACGGATGAGCCTTGAGCCATGCTGGTCATGGAGTCTAGGGGATAAAAGCACGCTATCCCGCGCTCCGGTTGAAGAAGTTGTTAGATTCGTGCTGGATTTCAAACTTTTCACCTCTTTTCAACACGAGCCTTTTTGAGTGTTTTGATAAAGGATAGTGGGATAAGTCTGGGCTGCTGATCAATGTGAATTCCCACGTTGGCTCACTGAACGTATCGCTTCTCGAAACTTCTCATTAAGGAATGCAGTATTTACGTGAAAACGCATACGCTCATTAGTTCGAATAATAGATACCTTGTCAGAGGTTTCATCACCTACAATACACATTCCCAACCGCCATCCTTCAATTGGCGAAGGATGCAAGACAAAATAATGAACATAGAAATCGGCCTCAGTATTAAAAGTCAAAGTCCTCACCTGATTAAGATCAATCTCATGCGGATAAACCGGCCTGATCACATGATGTGTGGGGAATACTTTGCCCTCCTTATATTCATTTCTCTGTAAAACTGAGTAATCGCCGAAAAAAAGCATTTTCCATATTCGACGTGTCCATTCGGACCTGCCGGTCTCAGTTTGTTGGTCCCAATGATATATACACGGTAAGTACATGGTAGATCCCAACGGCCAGAATCGGCCATAACCGTAAACGATAACCTCATATGCAAATCCAAAAGTTCTGTCCCATGTAGCATAATCTAACTGTTCACTGAAAAAAGCCTGACCACAATGCATGAGGGCTTCATGTGCGGCTGCCAAGGCCACGTTGATAACCCCGTCCCGATTCGGTGTTATCCCTCCAAGTAAATTGGATTCAAGGAGCGACTCATAATATCTCTCACCGGACCCTTCAAAATAGTAATCGTTATAGAAAACCTCACTTGGATATGAACTCTGCCAGATAAATGGGCTGGGTTGATCATCAATGATCCAGCCAACGATTTTAACGTCACGCTTATACATCCCATGGCATTGGAAGCCCTTGAAGAAGGATTCAAGGGCTGACCGCGTTACGGTTTTATCATTTAAGGCCGAACGCATTTCACCGATGACGCTCGCGGCTGTTATGGCGTAGCCAGTCCAGCCGACTGCTAGATTGGGTGTTATGAGGTAGATTTTCTTCTTGAGACTTCGAGAATCTGGTGCTGTACAGACTGCGTCACCAATCAGCACAGGAATGTCATTAAGTCTATGTGCGGCAAGTAGAGTCATGGTAAGGGTCAACCCCCTTCGATGCTACCTTTCTAACACGAAGAATCCAACACGCATTTCACTACAACATGCAAGATAACACGCTTGATGTGCATGTTATCTATATCAAGTTCAGATAACAACGCTTTCACCATAATGTTTGCGATTTAAGCGGTCAACATTCTCTCTCCGCTTGTCGCCTGTCCGCTAGTCGTGGCAAGATAGCGCACGCTGTTGCGAGTTCAATCTGGCTGCTGGAAAGAGGCTGTCGCCCGCTCCCTTATGCGCAATCCACGCTTCGATCAGTCCGCGTGCGATCAACTCGCCGATGCGGTTCGTGACATCGAGACTCAGACGGATGCGGAGATCGTCATCGTGGTGCACGCGCGCTCCGGCATGTATCGTCATGCGGATTATCTCTGGGGCTTTATCCTGAGCTTCGCCAGTTTACTCTTCCTCCTCTTCGCGCCGTTCGATTTCACATACTACTTTGAGGTGACACCTTACTGGGTGGCGATTGACGTGGCGCTGATGTTTGCGGTGGGAGCCTTCGTCTCGTCGCGCAGCAACACGCTCCGGCGTCTGCTGACAACGAAGAAGTTTCGCGCCGAAGCTGTCAGACAGGGCGCGGCGGCGACGTTTTATGAAGCGGGGATTGCGAACACGATGGCCGAGATGGGTGTGCTGATTTATCTCTCTCTGCTTGAGCGGCGGTTGGAGTTGATCGCGGACAGGGGCGTGCTCAAGGCCGTGCCGCCGCTTGCGTGGAACGAGCGCGTGTATGAGTTGCATCGCGCGGGGCGTGTGCCGCAACTGCAAACGCTGCTCAAGGCGCTGCGCGATCTGGGCGCATTGCTCGCCGCACACTTGCCGCCGACGGGCGAGAATCCGAACGAGTTGCCGGACATGCCACGCTTCGATCTCAAATGAATTACCAACTTAAATGAATCATCAACGCCGCACAAAGTTTTACTCTCGCCTCGCAGTCTTCGCGTGTCTCATCTGCGTTGCGCTCCTGGCTATCTTGCTGTTCACGCCCGAAGCGCTGGCGCGTGTCGGCGGCGGTAGTTCTTATAGCGGCGGCAGTCACGGCGGGAGCGGCGGCGGTGGCGCTGGCCTCATCATCTGGTTGCTCCTGCGCCTGCTGCTGTTGACGTTTGAGTATCCGGCCATCGGCATCCCGCTCGACATCATCGTGATCGGCCTCGTCATTTATTTCTATAAAAAGAAAGGTCAGACGCCGTCTTCTGTCTGCTCTGCTGACGCTGCGGTGGGAACGACTACTCCGGCGCAGAGGAGTTTCACGCAGGAGCTGAACCAGCTCCGCCGCTTCGATCCGAACTTCTCCGAAATCACTTTCTCGGATTTCTGCTACGCGCTTTACGCCAGAGCGCAGGACGCGCGCGGGCGCGGGAAACTCGATGAGCTTTCGCCTTACATCAGCGACGATGCGCGCAACGCTCTCATGCAACGCAACCCGCCAAACCTGCAAGCGGTCGCCGGCGTCATCATCGGCTCGATGCAGGTCGCTGGCGTGCAGGGACTCGCCTCGCCCATCGTTCAAATCAGTGTCGAGTTTGAGACGAACTACACGGAGGTTGTCGGAGGCAATGGCAGCAAGCCCGGCGAGATGACTTACTACGTGCGCGAGCGTTGGGTGCTTGAGCGCAAGAAAGATGTTCTCTCGCCGCCGCCAGCGCAGGCGACTGCTCTGCATTGCCCGCGTTGCGGCGCGGCCTTGATGAAAGATACGACGGGCGCGTGCGCCTTCTGCGGCGCGAAGATTGAGAGCGGCGAGTTTCAATGGTTCGTGCGCGGCATTAATCTCCTGAGCAGCGAAGCGCGTGGGCCACTGCTCACGTCGGACGTGCCTGAAGTCGGGACGGATTATCCGTCTGTCGTGCAGCCGAATTTTCAGAGCGTGATGGCGTATTTTCAGCAGAACAACCCGACGTTTAGCTGGCCTGAGTTTGAAGCGCGTGTGCGTCTCATCTTCAACGAATTGCAGTTGGCCTGGTCAACGCTTCAATGGGAGCGCGCGCGTCCGCACGAAACAGACAACATTTTCCAGATGCACCAATATTGGATCGAGGCCTACAAGCGACAGCAGCTCAGAAACGCGCTCGACAATTTCAAGATCACGGCCATGCAGCCCGTCAAGCTCATGGAAGATGCGTTCTACAATTCGATCACGATGCGCATCTGGGCCGAAGGCAACGACTACACTGTGGACAGCGCAGGCAAGATCGTCAGTGGCTCAAATAAGAAACTGCGGCGTTGGAGTGAATACTGGACGTTCATCCGCAACCGCAACGCCAAGCCCGGCCCGGCCCGCGCAGACCTCAACTGCCCGAACTGCGGCGCACCCTTGAAAGTGAACGTCACGGGCATCTGCGAATACTGTCACGGCAAAGTGACTTCGGGCGAATTCGACTGGGTACTCTCGAAAATTGAGCAGGACGAGTCGTATCAGGGCTGACATCCAAAACGTCTTCTGCAACATCGAACAGCCTGATAAAAAGCGGAATTCAGGAGTCAGAATCCAGAATCCAGAATAATAAGGCAGCAACCGCTTTTACAGATTCTGTTTTTCTTTTATTCTGACTCCTGGATTCTGGATTCTGAATTCTGCTTTTCCTACGAAACGGAGTTTTTTGTGAAACGTAATCTCTTAATTCTCGTTCTCCTGTGGTCACTTCTTGCGCCCGCTTTGGCGCAACCAACGCGGGCAGCAGCAGCCATGCCGCAGACGCCGCGTGCGACGGCGACGGCTGTCGCGCCTGTGCCGACACCGCAAGCAGCACTCGTCAATCGCGTGCTTGCCAATGGTCTTGAAATCGTCGTGCTTGAAGATCATTCCGTGCCCATCGTCACTATCGAGTTGGCTGTCCGCAACGGCTCTTTCACAGAACCGCCTGAGCTGAACGGCCTCTCGCATCTCTACGAGCACATGTTCTTCAAGGCCAACCGCGCCATCGCCAATCAGGAAGAGTATCTGCAAAAGATCGGACAACTCGGCATCGCCTACAACGGCACGACGCGCGAAGAGGTCGTCGAGTATTACTTCACGACGACCAGCCCGAACCTGCGCACCGCCATGAACTTCATGCGCGATGCCGTGCGTTATCCGCTCTTTGACAAGGGCGAGTTTGAGCGCGAGCGTGAAGTCGTCATCGGCGAGATTGATCGCAACGAGTCGAACCCGTTTTACTATCTCAATCTGGAGATGACCAATCGGCTCTTTTACAAATATACGAGCCGTAAGAATCCGCTCGGCAACCGTCAGACCGTGGCGACCGCGACGACGGACATGATGCGTCTGATTCAGTCGCGCTATTATGTTCCGAACAATTCGGCGCTGGTGGTGACGGGCGATGTGAAGCCCGAAGAAGTCTTCAAGATGGCGCAGGATTTTTACGGCGACTGGCCGCGCCGAGAGAAAGACCCGTTCGTGGAGTTTCCGCTCGTCGAGCATCCGCCGCTTGCAAAGAGCGAGGGCGCCGTCGTCAAGCAACCCGTGCAGAACGTCGTCTTCAATATCGGCTGGCAAGGTCCCTCAATCGGCAAAGACAACGCCGGGTCTTATGCTGCGGATGTTTTCTCTTTCATCCTGACGCAGCCCAACTCGCGTTTTCAGCATGACCTCGTTGATACAGGCTTGGTCAACGGCGTCACCATCGGCTATCTGACGCAGCGCAACGTCGGCCCTATTCAAATCATCGCGCAGACCACGCCGGACAAAGCACGCGCCGCGCTCAAGGCTATTTATAGCGAGATCGCGCACTTCAACGACAAGGATTATTTCACCGATGAGCAACTCGAAAGCGCGAAGGCTCTGCTCGAAGCGGATGATCTTTACTCGCGTGAGAAGTTGAGCGATTACGCGCACACCTTGAGCTTCTGGTGGTCTTCGACCGGGCTTGATTATTTTCGCGGTTATCTGACGAACCTGCGTCGCACCACGCGCGCAGACCTCAGTCGCTACATCACAACTTACATTCAGGGCAAGCCGCACGTCGGATTGGCTTTGCTCTCTGAAGAAGCGCAGAAGCAGATTCAGTTGACACCGGAGGAGTTGATCGGACAATGAGAAAAGAAGTGGTCGGTGGTCAGTGGTCAGTGGTCAGTGAAGGACGTGTGAAATCCGGTTTCAGCTTTTTGCGTTCGGGTTTGTCTTTCGCTTTAGTTGTGTGGCTTTCGTTAGCTGCGGTTATTCCAGGCGGCGCGCTGAGAGTCTTCGCGCAGAGTGTGGAGAAGCCGAAGGTCGCGCAGGAAGAGAAGGCGTCGAAGCAGTCTCCGCAAACGGATGCAGCACAGGCTGAAGCGGAACGTCGTGCAGCCGCCGCTTCCGCCGCGCTCGTCACAGAGTTTGATGTCAATGGGTTGAAGGTGCTCGTCAAGCGTCGTGCCGGAAGCCAGACGGTTGCGGGCGGGCTTTTCATACGCGGCGGCTCGCGCAACATCACTGCGGCGAACGCGGGCATTGAATCATTGATGCTTGATGTCGCCACCGAAGCGAGCGCCAGTTATCCGCGCGAGAAATTGCGTGCGGAGTTGGCGCGCACGGGCACAGTCGTCGGTGCCAGCGAAAATTACGACTACTCCGTCTTGTCGTTTACATCCACACGCCCGAACTTCGACCGCACGTGGGACATCTTTACGGACATCGCGCTGCATCCGGCCTTCACGAAAGAAGATTTTGATCTGGTGAAGAACCGGCAGATTTCCGCGCTGGCCGATGATACAGACGACCCGGACACATATCTGCAACGCCTCCAGGAGCGCGTCGCTTACGCAGGGCATCCTTACCTCAATCGCCCGGAAGGAACGGTTGAATCCGTCACGCGACTGACGCTCGAAGACTTGCGCCGTTATCATCAGCAGACGATGGAAACGTCGCGCCTGCTGCTCGTCATCGTCGGCGATCTGGACGCGGCTACTTTGCGCGCTTCGATTGCCGCTACGTTCGGAAAACTCCCGCGCGGCAACTATCACCCTGAGCCTGTGCCGCAACTCTCCTTCAGCGCTTCGACGGTTGAAGTCACGCAGCGCGGTCTGCCGACGAATTACGTTCAGGGACTCTTTACCGCGCCGCCGCTGACAGCCACAGACATTTACCCGATGGAAGTCGCCTCAAGCATCCTGCGCGACCGCGTCTTTGAGGAAGTGCGCGTCAAGCGCAATCTCTCGTATGCGCCCAACGCATTCCTGAATAGTCAGGGCGCGAACGTCGGCGGCATCTACGTGACGGCTGTTGACGCGAATCAGGCCGTGCGCGTCATGCTCGACGAGATCAAGAGACTTCAGACGCAGCCGATTGACCAGTTGGACATCACGGGCGTCGTCTCGCAATATCTGACCACTTACTATCTGGGACAGGAGACGAACGCCGCGCAAGCCGCGAGCCTCGCCGAGTACGAAATCATCGGCGGCGGCTGGAAGAATTCCTTCGACACCATCACACGCCTGCGCGCCGTCACTCCCGCAGACGTGCAGCGCGTCTCACAAAAATATATGCGTAACCTCCGCTTCGTCGTCCTCGGCGATCCGAAGCGCGTGGACAAGGCAGTGTTTACGAGCCAGCTAGGAGAATAAGAGAAGGGCGAAAGGGTTAAAAGGGGAAGAGGTTAAAGGGCAGAAAGCGGCAGTGCTTTTACCCTTTAACCTCTTCCCCTTTTCCCCGTTTAACCTTCCCTTACCTTTGTATTTCGCTCAACAGCTTCTGATAAAGTTTCTCGTCAAGCGGTTGGAGCGTGTGAAGCTGCGCGATGGCTGCGGCGCGGTCGCCTGTTTCGAGATAGGTCATGCCGAGATCGTAGTAGGCTTCGGCCATCTCTGGGCGAATGCGCGCGGCCTGTTTGTAGGCTTCGATGGCTTCGTTGAATCTTCCGGCGTAGTAATAGGCGTCGCCGAGTTTGTCGTAGGCCTCGGATGAATCGGGGCGAAGTTGCAGAGCGTGTTGAAAGGCGCGGATGGCGTCGTCGTTCTTGCCCTGTTTGACTTTGCAGTAGCCGACCTGAATCCACGCTTCGGCGCGGTTGGGATTACGGTTGACGGCATTCTCGAAGTAGCCGAGCGCGCTGTCATAGTTTCCCAGCCAGAGCGAGTTCAGCCCATTGCGATACCACCATTCGGCCAGAGCCTCCGACTGCGGGTTCTTTCTATTCTTCGACGCGATCTCATCAAAAGATAAGAGTTTCCCTTCGCGTAGTTGCTTCAGTCGCGCTGCGCCGAGCGCGAGGTTGATGTTCTGCCCGTTGGTCACCTTCATCGTGATAACGCCGATGACCTGTCCCTTCATGTTGAAGAGGGGGCTGCCGGAATTGCCGTGTGAGATGGGCGCGGTGATTTGGATGACCTCTCCTAAGTTCGGCACTTCGCGCACAGCCGAGACAATGCCGTTCGAGATTGAGCCGTCGAGCCGGAGCGGACTCCCGATGACGAAAATATCTTCGCCCTCTTCCGGCAAAGAATCCGCAATCTGAAGCGTGCGGTCGCGGTCGGCTGGCGCGTTGACGCTGAGGACTGCGAGGTCGCCTTCATCGTCGAAGCTGACGACGCCCTTGACCGGATAAGTCCGGCCCTTGCCGTCGAGAGTTCTGATCTCGGCGTGATGCGCGCCGTCAATGACGTGCATGTTCGTCACGACCTCGCCGGGACGGATGAAGAATCCGCTGCCCGTCACCTGCACTTCGCCTTTGGCATCATAAGTGATGACGGAGACGACCGCAGGTTTGACGCGACGGATGAGGTCTGGCAGCCGCTCACCCTGCGCGCGCGTGACGAGGTTTGCTGTGACGAGAAGAAAGAGAGCCAGCGATAGGGGGAAAATTCGCTTCAGCATTTGCTTGTCTCAGATTGTGGACGAGGCGCGAAGGCGCGCCCGTCAAAAAGGTTTCAGCGAGAGATTAATCTCAGCTTGTTGGGGAAACAACGTGCTCTGGTGCGCCGGGCCGGAGTCAAACGCAGGCTGTGTCGGGAAGCCTCGCGTTTGCCGAAACACCGGCTATGCCAACTATATCACACACGGGCGGAGAAGAAGCAAGATATTAATCATGAAAAAGAGCCGACCCCTTGATGAGCAGGTCGGCTCTTTTCGTTTGCTCTCAAACGGACAACTGTCGGGAGTCATCTGTCGAATTAGACTACTTGATGAACGTCCCGATCACGGTCGTCGTCGGCGCGTTCACGTCTGCCGGTTCGGCGGTGATGAAGAGACCGAAATCTCTGAGCGCAGTTTCGCCTTTGATCTCCGTCTCATTGCGACGACCGGTGTTGATGACCTGTCCGATCTTCACCATCGAGTTGTCCGGCCCAACCGCCCAGACCACGATTCTCGTGTCCGGCGTGTTCGACTTCTTCAATTCGTGGAAACGAACTTTAATCTGCGTCGGACCATCTTTACGCGGCGTGATAAAGGCATTGGCACGCGAACCCGCCAAATCGCCCGCGAAGTTAATACGGATTTGTGTGTCCTCCCCAACCTTGTAAGAAGGAATTCCTAACATCGGGACGTTGTAAGCTGTCGAGACAGCCGTCGTCGTCGCCCGCACATTCTCGCCCATCGCGCCGCTCCGAGTGCGACTGGCAGCATACGGAATCACGGCCATGCCCGTCGGCACAGCGCTTCTAAACAACACGTTCGTGTCAGGATTGTAAGCCGTCAAGTTGGCTTCAGGCGAAAGCACTAACATGAACTTGTCGAGCGGAGTCGTCGTCGTGAACGTGCCCGTGCCGTTATCAACCGTCACCGGCCCCAGCAATGAGACCGCCCCGGTCGGATCAACTGCATAGAGATTGACGTTGTTCACATCGGCTGGCAGTCCCGTCAGGTTCAACTTAACGGTCGTGCCGTCAGCCATGTGCATGACGGTCGCCGTGCCTGTGGCATTTGTAATCGTCCCGGTCGGCGTTAAAGCGACCGTGACTTCTTTACCAACCGGATACTCAACTATCGTGTATGTGCCATCTGGATTCTGCGTGGTCTTAGTGACGGTCGTTGGAGTGACGGTGGTGGTTGTGGTTTGCGCCAGAGCCGCACTGGCGGCGGAAAGCGAGAGGATGATGCCTCCCAAGATACAAAGTAAACGTTTGCTCATGAGCTATTCTCCTCCTGAAAACTCGAAGTTTTCGTTTCATTGGAAAGTTGATTGACGTTTTGTCCTTAAACAATTCGGCAATCACCATGCCATGAGGCGAGAGCATCAATTGGAGAAATAACAGAGGTTAATGAGACAAGGCGGGCGCTGGAAGCGAAATAATATGATACAGGAGTGTATTGCATTTTGCCGCCCAGAAATAAAGATGGGGGAAAGGTTAAATGGGAAAAGGGTTAAAGGGAGTGAAAGCTTTTTCTGCCCTTTATCCCTTTCACCATTTAACCTTTTCCCCCAATCTTTTTAATAGGCGTACAACTCCGCAATCGCCTTCGCTACATCTTCCACTTGCGGCAAGATGGCATCCTCCAACTGCGGAGCGTAAGCCACGAAGGTGTCGAGCGCGGCCACACGACGAACGGGCGCGTCCAGATATTCAAAGAGTTCATCACTGATGCGCGCGGCGATCTCCGCTCCGTAGCCGAACGAGAGCGAATCTTCATGCGCGACGATTACCTTGCCGGTCTTCTTCACCGTCCGCATGATAGCTTCCCAATCGTAAGGCACGAGCGTGCGCAGGTCTATCACTTCGACGTTGATGCCCTGCTGCTCTGCTTGCTTGGCGGCGACGTGTGAGCGCTGGACGAGCGCGCCGAAAGTGATGATGGAAATATCCGTGCCCTCGCGCACCGTTTTCGCCTTGCCGAACGGAATCATAAAATTGTCAGGCGGATATTGCGACTTGTTGTAAGCCTGCCGATAGAGATGCTTGTGCTCAAGAAAAATCACCGGGTCATCCGCACGAATCGCCGTCCGCAGGAGTCCGTTGGCATCGAGCGCAGTCGCAGGATAGACGACCCGCAGTCCCGGCGTGCTGGTGAAGATGGTCGAACCGGATTGTGAGTGATAGACCGCGCCGCCTTTCAAATATCCGCCGACGGGCACGCGCAAGACCACAGGACACTTGAACTCGTTGCCGGAGCGCCAACGCATCACTGCCAGCTCATTGCGAATCTGATGATACGCAGGCCAGATGTAATCGAAGAATTGTATCTCGGCGACAGGCTTGAGTCCGCGCGTCGCCATCCCGATGGCGCGCCCGACGATGTTTGCTTCCGCGAGCGGCGAATTGAAAACACGCGCCGTGCCAAACTTGCGTTGCAGGTTCGCCGTCACTTTGAAGACGCCGCCTTTGCCTTTCACTTTCTCTAAATTCTCTTCGCGCGAACAATCGGCCACGTCTTCGCCGAAGACGACGATGCGCATATCACGCGCCATCTCTTCATGCAGACAGCGATTGATAAGGTCAACCATCGTGCCCGCGTTGCCTGTGAGATGCTGCGCCTCATCTTCCGTGTCGAACTCTTTGGAGGTCGGATCAACGTCGGGCGAAAAGACAAATTGCGTCGCAGTCTCGGGCGCAGGCTGTGGACTGACAAGCGCGCGGTCTGTCGCTTCGTTGATTTCCTTGTCAACATCAGTCTTAATCTTCTGCAACTCATCCTGCGTGACGAATCCCTCTTCGATGAGCAACGCGCCGAAGCGTTTGATTGGATCGCGCTCGGCGTCCGTAGTTCTCTCTTCATCCGGGCGATAGAGCTTTTCATCGTCGGAGAGCGAGTGCGAGTAAGGACGGATAACTTTAGCGTGCACGAGCGCCGCGCCTTTACGCTGGCGGCAATACTCGACCGCGCGCCGCATCGTCTCTAACGATTCCACGGGGTCTGTGCCGTCGCATCTCTGAAGGTAGAGATTCGGGAAACCTTCGATGAGCTTTGAGACATCGCCGCCCGCAGTCTGCACTTCGACCGGCACGCTGATCGCGTAACCGTTATCTTCAATTAAAAAGATGACGGGCAGTTTGAGATTGCACGCCGTATTGAGCGCTTCCCAGAATTCGCCCTCACTCGTCGTGCCATCGCCAGCCGAAACATAAACGACTTCATCTCCTTTGAAGCCCACGACCCGTTCTTTAATTTCATCGAGCAGAGACGCACGATAGCTCGCTTCAGCGCAACCGACAGCTTGCAGAAACTGCGTGCCCGTCGGCGAAGATTGCGAGACGATGTTGAGTTTTTTGTGTCCCCAGTGCGAGGGCATCTGGCGACCGTGCGAGCTTGGGTCTTCTGCTGCGCCGACTGCTGCGAGGAGTTGTTCGAGCGGCGTCATGCCGAGTTGCAGGCAGAGCGCGCGGTCGCGGTAATAAGGATAGAACCAGTCGTAACCGGGCTTCATCGCCAGCCCCGCCGCGACGAGCACGGCTTCGTGGCCTGCGCCGCTAATCTGGAAAAATATTTTATTCTGGCCTTTGAGTTGAATCTCTTTGTCGTCAATGCGCCGCGACATGTACATCGTGCGATAGATGCCGAGCATCTGCTCGCGGTCGAGACCGCTCTCCTCGCGCGCTTCAATCGCGGCGTTGGTTGCTACGCTTCCCATCGTCTCCGTTCTCCTGACGAGTTTTAATATTTTGGTATCAGTCTTCATAAAGGGTTCGCCGATTTCTCAATCTTCGTCATCCGTCTGAAGCGTCATGCGGTAATCTTCAGCCATCGAAGGATGACCGTGCAACTGTGCGGCTTCAATCCCACGCTGGTAAGCCTCGCGCGCCTTGTCGCGTTGACCTACCTTCTCATAAGCGCGGGCGAGCATTCCGAAAGCCGCGCCTTCATCATCTGCGCGTTGCAGATAATCGTTGAGCGCGGCGATGGCCTCTTCGTAACGCTCCGCCTTCAAATATTCATTCGCCAGCCCGAAACGCACGAGCGTGTTGTCGGGGTCTGACTCCAACATCTGTTTGAATGTCTCGATGCGCGATGCAGCCATATTCATCCCTTCGACCAAGTAACATCTAAACGCGACTCAAAAAATTTTCAAGCACGAATATCTTACGAATGCGAAAGCGCAACGGACTTTCGACAATAGAGATTGCCTTTAGATTTTCAAACCCGCCGACGAAATATGGTTCTTCACATGCGGGAATCTTTGCGAGCCATGCCGGAGGCTCGAAGCCTAATTCATCGCACAGGGCTTCGGCAGTTGAAGCCAGCAAGGCGTCCATCTTATCGCCTGCTAAAGCGAAAGGCTCGACCAGCGCGCGTTGATCTTTGTAGTAACGGAAATCGTCAACAAAGTCCATGAGATAGATACGCCAGTGTTTTGGATCGGCGTTAATTTGCTCTCTCACTTTGCGCAAGGTAATCATTGCTCAAACAACTCTTCGATGAAATACGTGGTCGCTGGTTTAATTTGCCGGCGCGGATAGTATTTTTCTATCACGGCAAAAACTTCGTCGGGCGTTTTCAGTCCCAGCAAATGAATCAGCAGTTTCACATCCTCTGGATCATAAGATTCCACTCGCGCCGCGATAGCCTTCATCGCCAGCAAGTAATCAGGCTCCGGCACGTAAACTTTGAGACAGGGAAGATCGAGAAATATTATCTGCGGATGAGTGACCAAAAACCCCTTAACCGCATCGTTGAGCCAGTCAGGGGGCAAATTATTTCTCTCTGCCACTCGCTCGACAGCCTGTCGTATCTCTGTCGTTGGTTTGAAAACAGCATCCACGTCTTTTGTCGCAGGGCGCGCATCGTAAACCAAACACATCACCGCACCGCCGTACAAGCAGACCTCGCCCTTGATGCTCATGGCGCACAACTCATCATTCAGTTCTTTCAAATAGCTTTTGATTTCATCAGCATTCACGATGCGCCATCCGGGTTAATGATCGTTCGGGTCGTCCACGTTGAAGCCCTCAACTATCGCCGCATCGTTAAGCGCGACATCAGCGGAGATCAGCGTCGGAGGCAGAAGCCCCGAAGCAAGCCTTTGCGATTGTGCTTTCAGTGCAGCGGCCAATTGTACTGCATCATATCCGCGCAAAGCGTGCGCTTCCGCAAGCAACATCGCATGTGTGATAAGAGGCGCATCAACTTCGATAATGACATATAAGCTCACAAGATCGCGGCGAAAGTCTGAGATTGCTGTCGTCGCGTCGTTGACATTGAGTGCCCCTGTGCTTCTCCTCCGTGCAATCGCTGAAATAACTTCCACTCCAGCGATGCGTGTGATGTATAGACGATTGCCCGCCCCAGGATCAGCTAGTGACTTTACCCAAACCGTGCCGGTCTCGTTGACGTAAAGTTTAACCAGCGCGCTGCTGTCGAAGAAGAAAGCCGCCATTCACCTGCGCTCCTCAATCAGTGTTTCGGAAACAGGCGGGCCTTTAACTTCGATTGGCTTGCGGTTGTGATATTCCGCCGGGTCCAGGTCGCGCGTTGGGATCGAACTAATCACACCCTGTGCCAGAAGATGCTGCTCGAACTCTTCTTCGGTCATCTGCGGACGGACTGGAACAATCATTGCATCCAACTCATCACGCAGCTTTCTCAAATCATCGGGCGAGAGAGCTTTAATCTCACTCAATACTCTTTCCAGATTTGTGCTCACTCTTTTACTTACCTCCAATAATGAGTTTCGCAATCGTCTGCAACTGCATGTTTGAAGTGCCCTCGTAAATCGCGCCGATTTTGGAATCGCGCCAGAACTTTTCGACCGGGTAATCCTTGACGAAGCCGTAACCGCCGTAGAGTTCGATGGCCTTTGACGAGATGCGTTCCGCCGCGCGCGACGAGTAGAGCTTTGCCATCGCCGCTTCTTTGACGAAAGGCCGACCCATCTCTTTCAGGCGAGCAGCGTTATAGACCATCAGGCGCGCGGCTTCAAGTTCGGTCGCCATCTCCGCGAGTTGAAACTGCACGCCCTGAAATTCGTTGACTGATTTGCCGAACTGCTCGCGCTCAGATGTGTATGCGAGCGCAGCCTCAAGAGCGCCACGCGCGAGGCCAATCATTTGCGCGCCGATGCCGATGCGTCCTTCGTTCAGAGTCTCAATCGAAACTTTGTAGCCCTTGCCCACTTCGCCCAGCACGTTCTCTTTCGGCACGCGGCAATCTTCCAGAATCAACTCCGTCGTCGAAGAGGCGCGGATGCCCAGCTTGTTTTCCTTCTTGCCGACCGAAAATCCCTCGAAATCTTTCTCGACGATGAAGGCGGTGATGCCGCGATAGCCCGCTTCCGGGTTCAGGTTAGCGAAGACGATGAAGATGTCTGCCTCGTTGCCGTTCGTGATCCAGAGCTTGCGCCCGTTCAGGATGTAATGGTCGCCGCGCTCGACGGCGCGTGTCGAGAGTGCGAAAGCATCAGAACCCGAACCCGCTTCACTCAACGCATACGCGCCGACTTTCTCAGACGCAAGCTGCGTCAGATACTTTTTCTTCTGCTCCGCGTTTCCCCAACGCAGGAGCGCGTTATTGACAAGCGTGTTCTGCACATCAACGAAGACGCCGACGGATGGATCAACACGCGAGAGTTCTTCAACAGCGATGATCGCCGTGAAGAAGCCCGCGCCTGCGCCGCCGTACTCTTCCGGCGTCTCAATGCCCATCAAGCCGAGATCGGAGCATTGCCTGATGAGACCCGGATCGAGTTTGCCCTGCTCGTCCATCTCCTCGACACGCGGCCTCAACTCGCCTTCGGCAAACTCGTGCACGCTCGCCCGAAACATCTCCTCATCTTCGGCAAGCACGGTCAGTGGCCGCGCCGTCTGTTGCTCAATCGTCTGGCTCATCTTCGGTCTAGCTCAATCGAAATTTTCTGATGTTGGTTGACCTTGTAGCATCGCTCATGCAGATGACTCCGGTCAACTGAAGAATGCAAAATTAAAAGTGCAAAATGCAAAAGGGAAGATAGAGCGCGAATCTTTCGTCTCCCATTTTGCATTTTTAATTTTGCATTTTACATTCTTTATACCGTATCTTGCTGATTCCTTGTGCGTGAATTGATTCGTGAGCTATCAACAGGCGTTTTTCAGAGTTGCATATTTAATGAACCAGAACAAAAAAACTGCGGGCAAGAAAACTAAGTCTATCGGAATCATCTTCGCCGTGATCGGCATTCTGCTCTTCGCCTTCTTCGTGTGGAAGGCTGGCACGAAGGAGATTGCCGACGGCATTAAAAAACTCGGCGCGGGCTTCCTGCTCGTGCTGGCGGTTTCGGGCATCAGGTACATCGTCCGCACATTCGGCTGGATGCTCTGCTTTGAAGGGCCGGAGCGTGTGCGCTTCCGCGATGCTTTCAGAGCCTACGTCGTCGGCGATGCGATGGGCAACCTGACGCCGCTCGGCATCGTCGCCTCGGAGCCGACCAAAGCTGCGTTGGTGAAAGATCGTGTGCCGCTCATCGTCGCCGTCTCAGCTTTAGCCGTCCAGAATCTCTTCTACAGTCTATCGGTCGCGCTCTTCATCCTGTCCGGCCTGGCTGTCCTGCTCCTGAGCTTTCCGTTGACATCAGGAATTCGGCTGCTGAGCCTGGTTTCGCTCGGCGTGGTCATCACCTTCACGCTCGCTGGCTTCACCATCTTTCATCTGCGTTGGAAATTTCTGACCGCCGGATTTGAGCGACTGCGTAAGACTCGCTTCGGGCAGCGCTTCCTGAAAGAGAAACAACGCGAGAACACGCTCGCGGTTGAAGACACGGTTTACAATTTCTACTCGCGTCATCGTGCGCGTTGCGCGCTCATCATGTTGCTGGAAGCCTGCTTTCATCTGGCGGGCGTTCTGGAGGTCTATGTGACGCTCTATTTCATCAGTCCCGTGCCGCCGACGTTTCTCTCGGCTTACGTGCTCGAATCCGTCAATCGCATTATCAACGTGGTCTTCAAGTTCGTGCCGTTGCGCGCGGGCGTTGACGAGGCAGGTTCAAGCTGGGTGACGGATCGTCTGAATATTGGCGGACCGACCGGCACGACGCTCGCCATCATTCGCAAAGCCCGCGTCATCGTCTGGACTGCGCTCGGCGTTGCCCTACTTGTTCGTCGCGGGTTGTCAACGCAGGCGGTCGCGGAAGAGAATGAAGAAGCAATGACTGAAGAGGCGAGTGCGAAGGTCGCATCCACGAGCGAGTAAGGAGATTCATCAGATGAGAGTCAAAAAGTCTTTCGCTTTCGTTATGCCGACGGGGTTAGCGTTGGCGCTGGCTCTGATTGTTTCGACAAACGCAGGCTACACTTCAAACCCGACACGCGCGACGGTGACAATTCTTTCAACGACAGACCTGCACGGCCATATCCTTCCCGTTGATTACTACACGAACAAGCCGGACAATAGCGGCCTCGCCAAAATTGCGACGCTCGTTAAGCAGGCGCGCAAGGAGAATCCGAACCTGCTCCTCATTGATTCCGGCGACACGATTCAGGGCACTCCGCTTGAGTATTATCACAACCGAAAGAACAACACGCCTCCCGATCCGATGATGCTCTCGATGAACGCGCTGCATTACGATTCGATGACCGTCGGCAATCACGAGTACAACTTCGGCTTGCACGTGCTTGAGAAGGCGCGTCACGAAGCGAACTTTCCCTGGCTCTCCGCGAACACTTACAAGAAAGGCACGGATGAGACGGCTTACCAGCCTTATCTCATCAAAGAAGTAAACGGCGTGCGCGTCGGGATTCTGGGACTGACGACGCCCGGCATTCCGAACTGGGAGAACAAGCCGAACTACGAGGGATTGGAGTTTCGTGAGACGGTCAGCGAAGCGCGTAAGTGGGTGAAGGTGCTGCGTGAGAAAGAGCGCGTTGATCTGGTCGTGATTGCGATGCACATGGGCTTGGAAGAGGATTTGCGAACGGGCGAAGTTAATCCCAGCAATGTCCCGAACGAAAATGCCGCAGTGAAAATCGCACGCGAGGTCGCGGGCGTTGATGTCATCCTGATGGGACACACGCACCGCGAAGTTCCAGCCGTCGTCATCAACGGCACACTGCTCACGCAGGCGGATTACTGGGGTCACCGCCTCGCGCGCGTTGATTTCTATCTTGAGAAGACGGAGACGAACGGCGGGCGCTGGCACGTGGTCGCCAAATCTGCGCGCACGATTCCTGTGGATAATATTAAGCCGGACGATGAGATTGCAAAGATCGCCGAACCTTATGATCGTGAGACGCAGGCTTGGCTCGGTCGCGTCATCGGCCAATCCTCTGCCGAATTGTCTGCACAGGATTCACGCTTTCGTGATACGGCCATCATGGATTTGATTCAGCGCGTTCAGTTGGACGCAGGCCAGGCGGATGTCTCTGTCGCCGCGCCTTTTAATCTGCAAGCGAAGATTCCGAAAGGCACTGTCACGGTGCGCGACATCGCAGGGTTGTACGTCTATGACAATACGCTCTACGTGCTCGAGGTCACCGGGCAGCAATTGAAAGATGCGCTCGAACACTCCGCCAAATATTTCCGCGCCTACGTGCCGGGCAAGCCGCCGTCGGATCAGGTTGACGATGCGATCCCAGCCTTCAACTTCGATATCGCGGAAGGCGTCACTTATGACCTGGACATCTCCAAGCCTGTCGGCCAGCGCATTCAAAACCTGCGCTTTCACGGCCAGCCCTTGAGTCCGACTCAAAAACTGCGGCTCGCCGTCAACAACTATCGCGTCAACGGCGGTGGCGGCTACACGATGTACAAGCAAGCGCCGATTGTGTCTCAATCCAGCGAAGAGATACGCAATCTGATTATTGATTGGGTCGAGCGCCACAAACAAATTCCCACAGAGCCGACGAATAACTGGCGACTGTTGCCCGAATAGTACGATGATACTCATTTGCGGACGAGTAATAATGAGATAGAGATTCTCACCGCAAAGGACGTAGAATAATGCAAAATTAAAAATGCAAAATGCAAAAGTGAAGAGAGGGGTGGCTCTGGTATTTCCATTTTGCATTTTTAATTTTTCATTTTGCATTCTCTTGCGTATGGCTGCTCCTCTTCGTTAGAATTCGGCGTTGTACTTTTTCGGTTTGTTTCAGCGCAGGGATTCCCCCAACCATGCTCCAACCCCAAACGCAGATCGGCCCCTACACGCTGACCACTAAAATTGGTGAGGGAAATTTCGGCGTCGTCTGGCTGGGCGAACGGCGCACGTCAATCGTCACCACCCGTTTCGCTCTCAAGTTTCCGAAAGACGCAGACCTCAAGATCGAGGCCATCAAGCAGGAAGCGGAAGTCTGGATGCAGGCGAGCGGCCATCCGAACGTGCTGCCGATTATCGAGGCGGAAAGTTATGATGGACAGGTCGTGATCGTGAGCGAGTATGTCACTGACGGCTCGCTCAAGACCTGGCTTGAGCAACATAAGGGCAAGTCTCCATCCATCGAAGCGGCTGTCGAGATGATGCTCGGCATTCTCGCCGGACTCGAACACCTGCACGAGCGCGGCATCATTCATCGAGACCTCAAGC
Organism: Acidobacteriota bacterium; assembly: GCA_032159235.1. GTDB lineage: Bacteria > Acidobacteriota > Blastocatellia > Pyrinomonadales > Pyrinomonadaceae > QHXM01. The sequence continues at coordinate 12,168 of JAVHWW010000028.1, read as the reverse complement.
CCGACAACATCTTATTGCAAAGAGAGACGCCGCGCCTCGCAGACTTCGGCATCGCGCGCCTGTTGAAGACCGTGCAGAGCGGAGTTATCGCTGGCACGCCCGCTTACATGGCTCCCGAAGTCTTCGACGGCCAGCGCACAGCGCAAACAGACATCTGGGCGGCAGGCGCAATCTTTTATCAACTTCTCTCCGGTCATCTTGCATTCCCGCAACAGGACATGGCTTCACTCTTCAAAGCTCTCATTGCTCTTGAGCCTGATCCACTTTCCGACTCGATTCCGCGATCTCTCAAAGAGATCATCGCCCGCTCGCTCAGGAAAAATCCGCAAGAGCGTTTTCAATCAGCAACCGAGATGCGTCAGGCGCTGCGCGCCGCGAGTCGTTATTCGCTCACACAGGCGACAGTTCTCACTGTTCCTTTTGCAGGCGAGCCGAATCTCGGCCCATTGGTTGCGAAGATGTGCAATCGTCGCCAGCAGGAGAACGAGTTTTCAGATTTCTTTATCGCCAACCTGAAACAACTTCCCGGCTGCCCGCAGGTCTTTCTCATTCGCGGAGAGGAGAAGGAGTGTCACGACAGTTTGATTGAACGCCTCGTCTCGACGCGCATCAAACAGGTCGCGGAGAAGAAGTGGGGCGCGCAGCAGAGCGCCATCGTCTTCAAAACGCCCGACTGGGCTTACGATGGCACACTCATTGAGCGACAACTCGAACTCAAACGCACGCTCTTCTCCGAATTCGATCCGGCCTACATGGAAGACGATTTGTCCGCGAAGGCTTTGAGCCGTCTCCCGCCGCTCGCGCTCAGCCCGCTTGTCGTTCTACGCTATCGCATCCACGCCTCGCGTTGGGATCAACTGACCGCCGCCACGCTCAACTGGTTTCTCAGCTATTGGGCTGGCCTTGTTTTAAGATCGGCTGGCCCGCAGTTTCTAATATTTTTCAGCATCATCTATCCGCGTGCGCAAGCGTTGAGTTGGTGGAAGTCTCTGATGAGCGCGAAAGGTTTTGATAAACAAAACCTCGAAGCAGAGTTGCAATCAATCGCAACTGCAATTAAGGCTCAATTGCCGCTCCTCATCCTCAAAGAGTTGACGCCGATTCAGCCGCACGAGGTTCACGACTGGTTCAGTCGCTACAACATCTACGACGAGAAGAAGCGTCACGAGTTGTCCGAAAGAATTTTTGAGACGCAGGACGGGCGCAAGGCCACGCATCTGAGCATGGCCGACATCGAACACGCGCTCTTTCAGATTCACCAGACCTACGTTAGAGAGCGAGGTTATTTATGAGTGATAACGGATTCAAGCTCTACACCGGCGACGGCACGACCATCTCTGAGCGCGGCTTGCGCCTGCCCCTCTTTGAGAGAGCAGCCGAACTCAATGACCCTGCGGGCTACTTGGCCGACGAAGGCTTGCGCGATGCCGTCAACGTCGCGCTCATGCTCGGCCAGCCTCTACTTGTCACTGGCGAACCCGGCACCGGCAAAACGCAACTCGCCGCCAGTATCGCCTTCGAGTTGAATCTTTCCGCGCCCTTAATCTTTCACACCAAGACGACATCAACCGCGCGCGATCTCTTCTATCGCTACGACGCGCTCGGACATTTCCATGACGCGCAATTTCGTAAAGATGAAACTCGTGTTGAGGACTACATTCATTACGAAGCTCTCGGCCTCGCAATCCTGCTTTCAATGAATCCGCAGGAAGCGAATCCATATCTGCCTGAGCAGCTACGCTACACTGGCCCCGTGCGCTCCGTCGTCCTGATTGACGAAGTGGACAAAGCCCCACGCGATCTGCCCAACGATGTGCTCAACGAGATTGACAACATGTCTTTCAACGTCAGAGAGACCGGGCACACCTTCTCCGCCGATCAGAGCTACAGGCCGGTGGTTGTGCTGACCAGCAACTCCGAAAAGAATTTGCCGGACGCTTTCCTGCGTCGCTGCGTCTTCTACCACATCAGCTTTCCCGGCAGAGAACGCTTGAAAGAGATCGTGCAGCGACGCCTGCGTCTTGACAGCAACTTCACGCCGCAGATGCTCGACCACGCGCTTCAACATTTCGAGAAGATACGCGACCTGACGTTGAAGAAGAGACCCGCGACCGCAGAACTCCTCGCCTGGCTCAGGATTCTCGACAAGCGCAACATTGATGTCTCCAACCTGCAACGCGGCGAGGCCGAAGCGCTCGCGTTCACCTATTCGATTCTCTCAAAGAGCAAAGAAGATCGGGACCTGATCGTCCGCAATCTTCATTCGGATTATTGAAGTCCCAAGTCCCAAGTCTCAAGTCTCAAGACCCAAGTCGGGAGCAATGCACTTGAGACTTGAGACTTGGGACTTGGGACTCGCAAACTTAATGAGCAGCGCAGTTTTCAAAACGGATTTACTGATGTTTGGCGACCTGCTGGCACTCCTGCGCCAGCACGGATTCAGAATTGGTGTGGATCACTACCTGCGCTTGCAACAACTGCTCGACAAGGTCGGCGACCACTGCGCTCCCGGTGAGCTACGCACACTGCTCTGCCCGATCTTCGCCACGAGCAAGACTCAGCAGGAACAGTTCTACAAAGTTTTCGATTCTTATTTTGAACTTTTCCGGGTGATAGCTGAATCAACAGAAGCAGATGAGTCGTTTGTAGAAAACGCACAAACGCAGATGCTCGCTTTCAAGCCCAAATCTTCACGCCGGAAGTGGCTCTATGCTGCGATGCCCGTTGCGCTCGCCGCGCTCATCTTCATCCTTGTTCTCTTTCTCAAACCGAAGGCCATCGAACAATCTGCTTCGACTCAAGCGAAAACGGAAGCGACAGCCACTGCTTCTCCAGATGTTTCACCTGAAAGCGTCAACGTCTCGCCTGCGACGGTGACGACTTCTCGGCCACAGGTAGTTAAAGTATCCGAAGCGCCTCTTCAATCTTCCGAAGCGCAGCCGTCAACGCCAATCCCAACACCGACGTCCACGCCTGAGCAGAGCTTTTACCAGCGTTATCGAATCGGCATCCACATCGCCATCATCCTCTCGCCGCTCATCCTCTTTCTGCTTTACGAATGGTATCGCTTCACGCGGCGCAAACTGCTGCTGCAAAAACAACAGGCGCGCAAGCCTCCGCTCATCTGGCCGATTAGAGTTGATGCGCCCGCAGCCGGTCTCTACGATTCGGAGCAATTTTTGACTGCCGCGCGCCTCCTGCGTCGCCGTCAAACAGACGAACATCGCCGCCTCGATGTCGAAGCTACCGTCGCGGCGACAGTCGAGCATCAGGGCTTCCCGGATTTTCGCTACAAGTCAGACAGCCGCGTGCCGGAATATCTGGTGCTGATTGATCGCGCATCTTACAGAGACCATCAGGCGCGTCTCTTCGACGAGATGACTCAAGCCTTAGAACGCGAAAGCGTCTTCGTCTCGCGCTACTTCTATGATGGTGATCCGCGTGTCTGTCGTGATGAGAGCGGCGCGGGCGTCGTGCAGTTGACGGAGTTGCAGAACAGGTACAGCAATCATCGCCTGCTCATCTTCGGCAACGGCGAAAAGCTGCTTGATCAGATTACCGGAAGATTGGACGGCTGGACTGCCATCTTCGATCACTGGCAGGATCGCGCGCTGTTGACCGTCGAGACGCCCGCGCGTTGGGGCTTGCGCGAGATTTCGCTGGCGCAACTTTTCATCGTGTTGCCCGCGACGCTCAACGGATTGCTCGCGCTCGTTGACCATTTCGAGACGACTGTTCCGGCAGACCTGCGCTCGTGGGTGCGCGGTGATTTCGAGACGCCGGTGTTTGAGCGGACGCCCGCCGAGACTGTCGCCGCGCTCCGTCGCTCGCTTGGCGAAGACGCTTTTCAATGGCTCGCGGCCTGCGCAGTCTATACGGAGTTGCAGTGGAATCTGACGCTTCTTATCGGCTCGCTGCCCTCGATGCCGCCGGGACTCGTGACGGAATCGAACCTGCTCAAGCTGATTCGCCTGCCCTGGTTTCGCACGGGACTGATACCCGACGAAGTGCGTTGGCTGCTCATCAACGAACTCGCGCCCGAACGCCAGAAGGCTGTACGTGCCGCGCTCATCGAACTGCTGGAGAAAGACCCTGCTCCACCGGAAACTTTTGCCAGCGATCACTACCGCCTCAATCTCTTCGCGCAACGCTGGCTTCAGAGCCGCACACGCAAACGCCTGCGCGAGTTGACCGAACTCGTCAAACAACTACCGCGCAGTCAAATCGTCCGCGATCTGACGTTGATACGTTTCCTCGAATCCGCCCAGCGCACGCCTCTGGATTTTCTTCTGCCTGATCGCTTGCGAAATCTCTTTTATCACAGAGGCGTTCCGGCGTTCGGCTTGAAAACAGGCGCGCGTTTTCTCTTCACCTTGTTTCTCGTCGGCGTAGTCTGGATCGGGATCAGAGCCTTCTCGCCGAAGGTGACCGCAAGCAACCCTGCGCCGGATTTGGTGACGCAAAACATCAAGCGGTCGCCCGATCCGACGCCTGTCAATTCAGAGCCGCTTTCAGCGCCGGACTCTGCGCCTCAGCCGGAAATCACTCCTGACAATGGTAATACTTCTCCAATCGCAAACTCATCACCTCTTCCGAAACAGACGATGAATGCGGCGCCGACTCCTTCACCGAAAAGCGACCAACAACAGACTGCCGCACCGACGAATTCAAACGATAACCAGCAACCGGGAACACTCGCCTCTTCTCCGATAGAACGCTCCGTCACTTCTCTTCCTCCGGCAGCAAGCGAGCAAACGTCCAGCAATCCACAGCAGAGCGAGAAGACGAAAGGAGTTGAGCGCAATCAAACCCCTGCTCAAAATAAAGAACCCCCGCCGCCCCAGCCAACGCCGACTCCTGCGCCTACACCTAATGCGCCTGTTTCTCTCGGAGTTCTAAACAGTATGGCGATCAGTTTGCCGAAACCTAAGTATCCGCAGGAAGCTGTGGCGGCGAGAGTTGCTGGTCAGGTCGTCGTCCTAGTCACGGTGGACGAATCTGGCAAGGTAATTTCAGCGAATGCTCGGAAGGGGCCTGATCTTCTGCGAAAGGCGGCGGAGGATGCCGCTTACAAAGCGCGATTCAAACCGCTAGTAATGTCAGGCGTTCCGGTTAAAGTAACCGGAGCCATTAACTACGACTTCGTTCTCAAGCAGCCGCCCCTTGAACTTCCGCCGAACGAACCGCGTCCAGGCTCTCCGGGTCAACAACCTTCACGCAGGCGACCTTGATTAACGCATTTGATGGCAGCCCGCTCCGCACTCACTTCTGATTGACGTTGGTCTGCTGGCGGCGAACGTTCACTGGCTCGTTTGAAAGTCTGTGCGTCGTGTGTTCGATGACGGAGAGCGGTTGATTCGAGATGGACGGAATCTCTTTCTGTTCACCCGACACGCCGCCCGGCAAATGGTCGAGCGCATTTTGCGAGTCAGCCTCCGGCGAATGATCCGGCATCTGCTTCGTCTGCACGGTGAGCAACTTCCCGTTAATCAAAATTCCCAGACCGATGACGAACGCGACTGCCGCCGCGCCGACAGCAACGAGTACCTCCTCTTGCCCTGTGAACAGAGCGATCAGAAAGAACATGAGCATCGCACCCAAGCCCACTGCTGAAGTAATCACGCCCGCGCGCATCCGCCTGAGACGCTTCTCCTCCGGCGATTCCAGAAACTTCTCAATCTGCGGCAAGACATCTTCGGCCACCTGCTTCAGATCAGAGCCTGATTCCAGTTCCCTGATCTTGGCTGCGATGGAGCGCCCGATTTCAACGCGCGCGGTGGCGGCGGAGCTGGTGATAGTGTCCGGCCTTTCCAATCCTGCGCGCACCGCCCGCAAATCCGTTCCACACGTGCGGCAAAACTGGCTTAGTTGTCGCTCTTCTGACCCGCAACTTGGACAATACATAAATTGACCTCGCATTCTTCACTATTAAGACAGTTACTACGTCCAATGTCTATCTTCAGTTCAGTTCATTTACTATCAAAAAACGCCTGCGATTCTCAACGGTTATCCATACGATCTTATAGCTGGTTGCAGATGCGTGAGACAAAGAAAGAGATTTTTCACCGCAGAGGACGCAGAGGATCGCAGAGGATAAGAAAAAATAAGAATTTGAATTTAGAAATCTCAAATCTGCGGTCTGCTTTTTCAATCCTTGTCTTTCCTCTGCGACCCTCTGCGTCCTCTGCGGTTCATCTTTGGTCTCGTTCAATCGCATACCGCGATTGCGAAGAGCTTTCCCACTGTCTGGCTTCAAAGTTCTCGCACCTTCATTTTACGCGCCGCACATCGTATGCTTAAATGTCTCTTCGAGGATTACAATGTTACACCAGAACACGCTCGACCCGGCGCACACGACACTCGCCATCATAGACATGCAGGAGGGCTTTCGCTCCGTCATCTCCGACTTCGCGGAGACGGCTGTGCGAATCGCTCTCGTCGCTCATGCGGCGCAACTCTTGAACGTCCCCATCGTCGTCACAGAGCAATATCCGAAAGGTCTCGGCCACACGGCCAACGAAATCAAAGCCGTCCTGCCCGCCGATTTCAACTTTATTGAGAAGACAGCCTTTAGTTCCTGCGGCGCGCAATCCTTTGAAGCCGAACTCGAACGCACGCAGGCTCTGCACGTCCTGATCTGCGGCATCGAAGCGCACATCTGCGTCAATCAAACAACGCATGATCTATTGGAGCGCGGCTACCGCGTGCATCTTCTGACGGACTGCATCACCGCACGCACCGAGCACAACAAACAAACGGGTCTTGCCAAGATGCAACAGAGCGGCGCGCTTCCCTCTTCAACCGAAATGGCGCTCTTCGAGTTGATGCGCGACGCCCGGCATGAACAATTCAAAGCTATTCAGAAACTAATCAAATAAGGTCTATGGACTTCCTCTCAACACTCAATCAGCAGCAACGCGAAGCCGTCACCGAAACGGAAGGGCCGTTGTTGATTCTCGCTGGCGCAGGCTCAGGCAAGACGCGCGTCATCACGTATCGCATCGCTTATCTCATCGCGGAGCGCAATGTCGCGCCATACAACATCCTCGCCGTCACCTTTACTAACAAAGCGGCTGAGGAGATGCGCGAGCGCGTCAGGCGCTTGCTCAGTGGCACAACCTTAAGCAGCGCGCCGCTCATTTCAACCTTTCACAGTCTCTGCGTTCGCATCCTGCGCCAGCACATCGAAAAGTTAGGCGTTGGCTACACGCGATCCTTCACGATCTACGATCAGGATGATTCCGTTCGTCTCGTCAAAGCCTGTATCAAGGATTTGGGCTACGATGACAAGCAACTCGCGCCGCGTGCCACGCAGGGCGCAATCTCCGGCGCGAAGAATCGTCAAGGCGACGACGCGGAATCCTACACGGCGCGCGTCGAATTCAATGATGAGAAGCGCGCGGCCATCGCCCGCGTTTTCAAGCTCTACGAAGAGCGCCTCGTCAACAACAACGCGCTCGACTTCGACGACCTGCTTATCAAAACAGTTCAACTGCTGCGGCGTGTCGAGGAAGTGCGCGCAGTTTACAACGACAAGTTTCGTTACATCCTCGTTGACGAATATCAGGACACCAACATGCTCCAGTTCGCGCTGATTCGTTTCCTGACGGAGAAGCAGCAGAACATCTGTGTCGTCGGCGACGAAGACCAGTGTGTTATTGCGGGCACTCCAATTACCACTTCAAGAGGATTGATTAAGGCAGAAAACATTTGTCTTGGTGATCTGGTACTGAGCGCCAAAGGAGATAGCCGAAGTCAATACAGTATTGTGACGGATGTTTTTCGCCGATTAGTTACCGACCATTCCGTCATCACGCTTAGAACAAAGTTAGGGCATGAAGTTACGACAACTCCTGAGCACGTGCATTTTGCACGATACATGCTGGATGGCGACGACCTCTTTTTTACTTATCTGATGTTTAAAAGAGGAATGGGCTACAGAATCGGGACTACCCGGCGCTATCGGTTTGAGGGCGAGAACAAACCATCTCTCGGGTTTATCCAACGTACAAATCAGGAACGCGCTGACGCGATCTGGCTTTTAGAGGTTGGTCCCACCGAAGAAGGGGCACGCTACTGGGAGCAATATTATGCCGCCAAGTACGGATTGCCGACGTGCATATTCGTTGCGCTGCCGGGAACTAGAATGTCGCAATCCGCAATTGATCGTCTTTATTCGAGCCTTGACACAGAGTCTGCGGCGATGAAGCTACTCTCTGCGAAGAAGATGTTCTCTGAACATCCGCATCATGTGCCTAAATGCACTACGATCAAAAGACGGCGGAACTTCGGGGTTACACTTTGCAAAGATGGACGCCATAATGCTCTGCACTACTGTGAGGTGCTTGGAACAGATGCCTCTGATGCCGAGCGTCTTCGGTTAGCTGGATTCCAACCGACTGCCTCCAAACGCACCGGATGGCGAATTAGAGTAACATCTCAAGACTTCGCGCAAATTATGCGGTTGCACGACAGGGTCAGCGAAGCATTGGGTGATGTGAATTTGATCCTGAAGGCTGGATTTGCTCATGGGTTATCACTCTACTTCACGCCTGCTTCCCATGTTCTGCCTGGCATGAAGGTCTATATACAGACAGAAGCAGGCATTGGCTTAGACGAAGTTATGTCTGTTCGCCGTTGGCAATACACGGGTGACGTTTATGATTTCAATGTCGAGCGAACGCATAACTTTGTCGCGGGCGGGGTCTATACCCATAACTCAGTTTACAAATGGCGGGGCGCGGACATCGGCAACATTCTCAACTTCGAGCAGCACTATCCGAACGCGAAAGTAATTCGCCTCGAACAGAACTATCGCTCGACGCAAACGATCCTCGATGTCGCGGGCGCAGTCGTCAAACATAACACCGAGCGTAAGGGCAAGACGCTCTGGACATCTAACCCTGCGGGCGAGCGCATACGCTACTACCAGGCTTTCGATGCGGAAGCCGAAGCGCGTTTCGTCGCCGCCAAAATCGAGGAGCATCGCCGCGTTGATTCGGACATTCGCGCCGCCGTCCTCTATCGCACCAATGCTCAATCGCGCGTCTTTGAAGAAGCATTGCGGCGTGTCGGAATCAATTACAACATCGTCGGCGGCTTCTCCTTCTACGAGCGCATGGAGGTGCGCGACATCATCTCTTATCTGAAGCTCGCGCTTAATCCGCACGACTCCATCGCTCTGATGCGCGTTATCAATAGCCCCGCGCGCGGACTCGGCAAACAAACGCTGGATCAGATCGAACGCTACGCCAAAGATTACGGCGTCTCGCACTGGGAGACGATCAGCATCCTGATTAACGAAGGTAAGGGTCTCAATCCGCGCGCCATCACCGCGCTCAAGAATTTCCAGCAGATCATCACGGGTCTCGTGACTGCAACTACCAATGCTTCATCTTCCGAGTCGCCCGTCTCGACGGTCGTCAAGGCGGCGATTCTCGACACGGGTTACGCCAACGCGCTCAAGGCTGAGAACTCCGACGAAGCCGAAGCGCGTCTCGAAAACTTGCAGGAACTCGTCAACGCCGCCGTTGATTATGACAAGCAGGAGCAGGAAGGCTTGCGCGATTTCATAGACCACGCCGCGCTCGTCTCCGACGCGGATCAGTACAAACGCGATGCGCCCGTCACGTTGATGACGATGCACGCGGCCAAAGGTCTTGAGTTTCCGCTCGTCTTCATCGTCGGCCTCGAAGACGGCTTGTTCCCGCACTCACGTTCCGCCACAGACCCGGCGGAGCTTGAAGAAGAGCGCCGTCTCTGCTACGTCGCCATCACGCGCGCCGAAAGATTTTTGTACGTCACGCACGCGATGAAGCGTCGCGTTTATGGCGAAGAGATGGCAAGTGAGCCTTCGCAATTCTTGAACGAGATGCCGCTCGATCTGATGGAAGACCTCTCTCGCGGAAACTCATGGCTCTCCTTCGCACGCAGTTCATCAACTTTAGAGAACAAGCAGGCCGCCAGCGCGCTGCGCGGCGACACCCGCGAGCGCACGAAATTTTCGGGCAAGACTTACGATAGCGTTGATTCCATCGCAGAATTTTTCCGCCAGCGCGGCCAACAACTCGGCGGCTCGGATTACAAGGCTCAAAGTGAGCCGACCATCAAACGTCGCGCTGCTCAGACCAACACATCAAAACTCGCATCACGCGACTCTTCATCTGCCGCTAGCGGCGACTTCGCTCCCGGCTCGCACGTTCGCCATCCCAAATACGGGCGCGGTCTTGTGCTCAGGCGCGAAGGAGTGGGTGATTCAGCGAAGTTGACCGTGAGCTTTCCCGGATTCGGTCAGAAGAAACTAATTGAAAAGTATGCTGGCTTAGAAAAGGCTTAATCCAAATTCATTTTCCTTTACGCCTAACCTCAATGAGCGGCGTCGGCAGCTTCTCGCTCGTCGCTAAGATAGCTTGTCCATCGAGACGATAGCAGACGCCTTCCCCCTGCTGGCGTGGGCCAAGTTTGATGGTCGCTAACGGCTGTGTCCAGATTTGGTCGAAATCACTGGCGGCGTTGTCGGGCAAAACCATCTCGTAAGCGTTGAAATAATCACATAAGACAACTCTGCGTCCATCAGGCGAGATGTCGCCTCCGGTCATCAATCCGCCGACGAGACTTGGCGTGCCAATCTTGCCGATGCGGATGAGTGTATTGACGGACGCGCTCGTGAGCGGAACTTTGAGCTTGTAGATGCCGGACTCGCTGTTGAATGTTTTGGCGATGATGTAGAGGTCGCCCGTCGTGGGATGCACCATCAGCGTCTCCGCATCGTGCTTGCCGTCTGGATACTTCAGGCGAAACGCTTCGGCTGCTTCGGTCGTGTGAAGTCTGTTTGCGGGCGACGAACTATTTTCAGCCGTGATGTCCGGCTCGACGACGCGATAGACCGTCACAGACTCGCGCCTTGAATAATTATCTCCGATGTCGCCGATGTAGAGATAAGGAATGCCGGGTTGCGGGCCTGGCCCGGCGGCGATGTCTTCCCAGTCAATCGCCTGAGCGCCTGCGACGCGCCAGCGCCCTCTATTTTTTCCTTTGCGGTCGAAGGCGTAGATGAAGGGGCCGTCGCCGGAATCGTTGTGCGTCCAGAAGAGGTCTGGATTGCGACGCGAGGCGACGATGCCGCTGCTCTCATTGATCGTGCGATCTTCGAGGTTTGCGAGGTGAACGGGTGGCTCGTAGAGTTCGGATTCACCGCGCGCGTCGTTTGAAGATTTGTTTGGGACAGCTTCCGCGCGTGATGATTCCGTCGGTGTGGACGGGATCATATCGCAGCCGCTCACGGCCAGCACACAGAGGCAGACGATTTCTAAAAAGATGGTTCTCGTTCTCACAAGCGCCGTTTTCCTTGTCTTCGGTGAATAGTGCCACACATTCGTTGCCGAGAGCGACTCTGAAAAAATAACGATGAATGATGAACGATGAACGCGGAAGTAAAGGCAGATGCTTTTACTTCATCATTCATCATTCATCATTTCTTTCAGTCAACCACTTCACGACAATCGGCATCAATTAAATGACACCTGGCAAAGGCTGGCTACGCTTTCCATCCAGCCGTCAAGCAAGACAAAAGGAATCTCCCCGCGACTCTCTTTCTCTTCGACTCTGGAGGCCAGTTATGAAATTCAAAGTATTGTTGACAGCAATGCTCGTCTTCTCAATCACGACACAGGCGCAAGTCAGACAGTCAAAGCGCCCGGCACAGTTCAGGCAAGCAAGCGTCGTCTCGCCAAGCGGACAGACGCTGCCGATTCGCCGTGTAATTCTCTACAGCAACGGCGTCGCCTACATCGAGCGGCGCGGCACGGTCACAGGCCACGCCGAGGTTGATCTCTCGTTCAAGCAATCGCAGGTTGACGACGTGCTGAAATCAATGGTCGTGCTCGATCTCGGACAGGGACGCATCGGCGCTGTCAGCTACAACTCGTCTGCGCCGCCGTCTGCACGCATGGCTGACATTCCCTTCTCCATCGCGTCTGAATCACAGAACAATTTGCAGGGCGGGTTGGCCGGAGTATTGAGCCAGTTGCAGGGCGCGCGTGTCGTCGTGGCAACGGCGACGCGCACAGCGACCGGCTCGATTCTGACAGTCGAAGAGCGCAAGACGCAGATTGACGCCAACAAGCCGCCCGTCATCACGCACGCACTCGTCATCGCCTCCGAAAACGG
>JAVHWW010000088.1:0-30322 GCA_032159235.1 Acidobacteriota bacterium | reverse complement strand
CATTTAACCTTTTACCCATTTTCCCTCCGTAAAAACTTATGTCCATCAATGGCTATGCGACGCTCGAAGGGACGACGCGCTATCGTGATCGTTTCACAGAGCGCGCCGCCGAGAACCATTTTCGTCTTGAACAGAATCTGTGGCTGTCGTCAATCGGCATCGGCACTTATCTGGGGAACCATGATGAGGCGACTGACGAGCGTTACGAAGAGTCAATCATGCGTGCCGTCGAACTCGGCATCAACTTGATAGACACTGCGGCCAACTATCGTTTTCAGAGAAGCGAAAGATCAATCGGCGTTGCGCTGCGTCATCTGACGGAAGAACAAATCTGCGAGCGCGACGAGCTTGCGATTTGTACGAAAGGCGGTTACCTGCCTTTCGATGGTGCGCCGCCGACGGATGTGCGACGTTATGTCGAAGAAACATTCGTGCGTCCGGGCATCGCGCAAGCGTCGGACATCGTGAAAGGCCATTGCATGACGCCGCGCTACTTGCAGAGCCAGATTGACCAGTCGCTCGGCAACATGAATCTGGAATGCATTGACGTTTACTACCTGCACAATCCCGAATCGCAGCTTGCAGTGATTTCGCGCGAAGAATTTGAAACCAGATTGCGCGCCGCGTTCGAGCAACTCGAAAGCAACATCGCAGAAGGCAGGATCAGGATGTACGGCGCGGCAACGTGGAACGGCTTTCGCGTTTCACCGACGGCGCGCGAGTATCTCTCGCTCGAACGCATCCTCGAGATTGCGCGCTCTGTCGGAGGCGACGAGCACGGCTTTCGTTTCGTACAGCTTCCCTTCAACCTCGCCATGCCCGAAGCTCTCGTCGCGGATAATCAAACGGCGGAGGGCGAGCACGTTTCCCTTCTCGAAGCGGCGGGCGCGTTGGGCGTGACGGTCGTGGCAAGCGCCTCGCTTCTTCAAGGCAAGGTCGCTCACAGTCTTCCCGAACACATCCGCGAACCGCTCGGATCATTAGCCACCGACGCGCAAACCGCCATTCAATTCGTCCGCTCCACACCCGGCATTACGACCGCGCTCACCGGCATGAGCAGCCGCGAGCACGTCGAAGAGAATCTGCAACTCGTGCGCGTCGCTCGGACTTTGCCGGAAGATTTCGAGCGATTGTTTGCTGAGTAGGCGGAACAAAATCCAGGCTCTATTTGTCTAAGCATCAGTAATGTAATAAGGAGATAGCGGATTGTTAAAGCAGAGCAACTCACTAGACCGAATTAAAGTTGCTGCACCATGCACGGCTAGCTGGGAGCGAATGGAAGGCACTGAGGAAGTTCGTTTCTGCAATCAATGCAATCTCAACGTCTATAATATTTCGGCCATGACTCGTAAGGAGGCATTGAGCTTGATACAACAGACGGAAGGAAGACTCTGCATCAAACTCTACAGGCGTTATGATGGCACGATTATTACCAGTAATTGCCCACAAGGATTACGATTTCTACAACAGCGCCTGACTCGATTTTCAAGTACCATACTAGCGGCATTCTTAAGCGTTCCGGCTTGGCTAACTAACACGTATGCCTCTCCAATCACAGATGGACAATCCGCACAGCACTTCAGCAAGAAATCAGGGCAGAATAAAAGACACAGAAGAATTAAGAGGAACAAACAGGTTACTCCAACAATGGGTGTTATGGTGTCTTTAGAAGTACCTCCTGTTATATCGCCGACGATACCATTTATGGACACAAGTCTTGCACCACCTGCGAAGATAGAAATTAACATCCCTCCGCCGCCTCCTATGAAGGAACCGTGAATGGTCAATGTTCCGTCTGACAAACCATTCAACCGAACTTGCCATTGCACGGTTCTTAACCTCCGCGTTGATAATTCGTTGGTTCGGGCGTTTTGAGTAACTCGTTATGACTGAACAAGAGATTAATTCTTTCGAGGAGTTCTGGCCTTTCTACGTTGCGGAGCATAGCAAGCCTGCGACGCGCGCATTGCATTTTGTGGGAACGGCTGCGGCACTGACGTGCATCGCTCTGCTGGCGGCGAATCAAAAGTGGAAGTGGCTGCCGCTCGCGCTCGTTCCCGGCTACGCGGCGGCGTGGGTCGGACATTTCCTCGTTGAGAAGAACAGACCCGCAACCTTCAAGTATCCGCTCTGGTCATTCATCGCCGATCAGAAGATGTTCGGATTGATGCTTGCCGGAAAGATGGAAGAGGAAATTGAAAGAATCCGAGCGGAAGGAAAGCGCTAGATGATAAAGATTGCTCACGCTCATTGCCATCCTGTTCTTCACCGCGCCGATTAACGCGCAGCCCACGATCAGAGATGTGGAGTGAAGCTCAGACGCTTTATCAACGCAAAATGTCATACCGCCGGGGGTCTCAATCCGGCGGTATGTGCTTTATCTGCGCGCAATGGAGAAGTTGAATGAAAAAGTCTGGAACAAATTCATGGCAATGGCTATTGATGATAACGGTATTTATCCTGTGGCCGCAGATCATTGCGGCGATGAGCTTTCCACTTGAGCGTGGAGCATCACAGGCAGAATGCTCGCTTGAGATGTTGACCCAAAACGACAACTCACAGAAGAAAGTATCTTGCGCTGCTGGGTTGAAGAATGCTCCGGCAATCAAAGTCGGAATGCGTGAGTCTGAGGTGTTGGATTTATTAGGCGAGCCGGGCAGCCGGGACAAGAATGTTTGGAGCTATAGTTTTTGGGACTGCACCACGCCGCCGCAAGTAGGAGAGCAGAAGATCATCGGGCTGGGCATCGTTTTCAAAGAAGGCGTTGCGACCAAGATCGAGTATGCGACCATTGATGCGACCGGCCCCGCCCCTGCGCCGGCAAAGAAGATTAAGAAGAAGCCTTCTTCATAAGCGTCTTGCTGAGGATGCGAGAGTTGTAGAGACCGAAAAGCACGAGAGGCCGCGTTGCTGAAAAGTTACGCGGCCTCTTGTGCTTGCATTGCGTGATGTGGAGCTTACCGTTTGCGACCTTTCTTGCCGCCTCCGGTCAAACTACCGATTAAGTTGCTGACGGCTGAAGCCGCAGTGCCGATGATGCCACCACTGCTCTTACGGCTTCCGCCTTTTTTCTTACCGCCGCCCTTGCCGCCTTTTTTCGAGCCGCCGGACTTGCCGCCGCCTTTGGACGCGCCGCCCTTCTTAGAGCCGCGACCCGCGCCCTTACTTCCACCTTTCGAGCCGCCGCCTTTCTGAGAGCCGCCTCCAACTTTCTTTCCACCACCTTTGGAGCCGCCCT
Source organism: Acidobacteriota bacterium (assembly GCA_032159235.1). Lineage (GTDB taxonomy): Bacteria > Acidobacteriota > Blastocatellia > Pyrinomonadales > Pyrinomonadaceae > QHXM01. The sequence continues at coordinate 27,084 of JAVHWW010000088.1, read as the reverse complement.
TTGCGCCGCCCTTTGCTCCACCCTTGCTACCACCTTTACCAGCGCCAGATTTCTGAGAGCCGCCCTTTGCGCCGCCAGCTTTACCGGCTTTCTTACCTCCGGCTTTGCCTGCGCTCTTGCTTGCGCTCTTGCCGCCACTCTTGCCAGCGCCCTTCGCGCCGCCTTTGCTTCCACCTTTACCGGCTCCGCCTTTGGTGCTGCCCTTCGCTCCGGCTTTCGATGCAGCGCCTTTCTTCGCGCCGCCTTTACCGCCGCCGCCTGCGCTGCCGCTTCCGCCGCCAGCATTGCCGCCCGTCTTGGACGCGCCCTTGCCGCCGCCTTTCGCTCCACCACCTTTGGAAGCGCCGCCTCCGGCTGCACCACCCTTAGCACTGCCGCCGGATTTGCTCCCGCCTCCGCCTCCTGCTCCGCCTTTAGCGCCGCCGCCTTTCGAGCCGCCTGCGCTACCACTGCCTCCGGTCGAGCTTCCGCCGCCGCCGGACGTTCCGCCACCGGATGTTCCACCACCCGTGCTGCCCGCACCTGACGAGCCTCCTGCGCCGACGCCCGTCGCGCGCCCAATCGCAGTGCCGCCGCGACCTTCTTCACCGCCGCCTGTGCCTGCACCGCCTCCTGCTCCGCCTGTCGCAGAGCCGCCGCCGCCAGCGTCGCTTGATCCAGCGCCGCCTCCGGCCTCATTCATCCGATCATCTCGATTGTCATTCCCCTGTTCAGCCATAACGTCTGCTCCTTTTTCTAAGTTGAAACCCTGTCTGTTAGAGGTTGAATTAGAACTTACGACAGACCTCTGTTTGTTTTCGTCGGAGCATAACACAACTTGCGCGCAACTGTTTCTCACTTTCTCATGTCAGCGAAAAAATTTTCACCTCAACGACCCTCCGGTTGCCCTCACGCGCTCCCAGACGTTATAAATAAGATTCAACTCTCGCCGCCGATTTTTTGCAATGGAAGGTCTCTCGTCAGCGCTAACCGTCTTGACGGCCATGATTACGCCCGCCGTGCTGATTTCAGCCTGCGGGACGATGATCCTGTCCACTTCAACCCGATTGGGACGCATCGTTGACCGCGTGCGTTCCCTCTCGGATAAGTTGGAGGAGTTAGCCAAGACCGATGGCGAGGTAGAACTTTTAGAGGACAGGCGCTCAATCATCTACTCGCAACTAGACAAGCTGACCAGCCGCGCGCGCATCCTGCAACGCTCGTTGACAGTCTTCTACATGGCACTCGGCATCTTCGTCGCCACGAGCGTCGCCATCGGTATCGTCGCCATCACGAGCGCGCGTTATAGCTGGATTCCGGTCGTCGTCGCGCTCGGCGGCGCAGCCTTTCTCTTTTACGGCAGCGTGCTGCTCATCTTCGAGGCGCGGCTGGCACTAACGACCATTCACATGGAGATGGATTTCATCTGGCGTTTCACCAAACACTTCGCTCCACGCGAGATGGTCGAACAACACAAACCACACTTCGTGCATTTTAGAAAACATGAGTGAGGATAGAGGTCAGGGGTCAGAAGGATTGCGTGAGGGAGAGACAGAGCGCCTTTGATTTAATATTACCGAGAAGGAAGCTAGAAATTAGCGAGAATCTTCACAGCAAGTTCCTTCTCCTGCGAAAGCCCGTGATCTGCCAGGCCATCAATGTTCGGACCATTCAAGACGAGCAGAAATCCCTGGCTCCCCTTGCGGACGTAAAGGTTGGAACCGTTCGAGCCGTTCAGGTTCAGCGCCTCATCGCCAATGCCGGAGATTGGCGTCGGAACAACACGACCGCCAGTCGCTGCACCTTTGATTCCTTCCCAATCGCTCATAGTCAAAGAAGCGCCCGCCGCAAAGCCCTCCGCGTTGTAATCGCACATCTTCAAGGGAATGTTCTCCGTAGTCTGCGGCAAGGGTTGTCCGACGGCTGTTTCGGCATCTGATCGTGCCATAAATTCACAAGGCTTGCGGGACGAGCCGGCAGGGTTGATTGAACCTGCGGTGTCGGACTGGCGTGCAGTGCTGCCGCCTGTCGAGATAGGTTTATTGCCCCCACACGCGCCGAGACCGACCGCCATTAGTAAAGCAGCACTCAAGGTCAGAGCCTTGAGATACGAGCTTGAGATTATTTGAAAATTCATGTTAAGAAATCCTCACTGTGTCAAATGCTCCGACCCTGTGGACAGGAGCGGTGAAATAGACGAGCCTCATGTATGACAGGCTGACAATCCGTCTGTGACTGTTCACGTTCTCTACTGCTCTCGCTGACATTCCCGATCTAATCATGCTTGATCCGATCCGAATTCATCTTGCCAGTTATCCACCACAGCCCGGACTGTTTCGTTAAGAATGGCATCCGGGTGTGAGAGACCTTCACTGCGGTGCTTCCTCATAAAGTTAATGATCTCTTCCCTGCGCCGCCGCGTGTGAGATTCGCCAAGAGATTCGGACGGCACGTGCTCGGCACGAATCCTCTCGGCGACTTCTATTCTCTCTCCGATGAACGCTTCCATTCTGGAATGTATTTCGGCGATCACCGCCCCTTCGATATGCGGCACGGGCGTGTCAGCATCCCAGCCGATGGCGGTGACATGCGCGGGATCGGTGTAGATGCTCTTAACCACGTCACATAATTCCCTGAAGTTCTGATCTGTAAATGTTTCCGTATCCTAATTCCTTTACCTTTTTTATTTGCTGAACAATTTTAAGAACTCTTGACTAACGATGGCGACTCGCCGCTCATGTTCAGGGAGCGCATTAAGTTCTGGCAGGCAGCAGCGCGGTTACGCAAGACGCGCTGCGTGTGAGGCGACTATCCGCCAACACTTCTGTTGCTTGTTCAGGACATCTGTGTAGCTATATTGACCGCTGATGTCCCGATCTTTGTATTGACCTTTCATCGTCAAGCGGCCAGCCATCACAGCCGTCTTTCCATAGACTCTCACTTTAATGTTGTCGGTATGGAGGGACTCGAACGCGAGATCACCGGATTTAATGTTTGCGATCTCCTGTGCCTTGTCAGTACATTGACCAAAGGGAAACGTAAAGATGAAGCCATCAATCCAGATTCGGTCAAACAATTCCGAGTCGCCTTGCAAGTAGGCTGCGATCCATCCGCGATCCAAATCCCTGAACTCCTGTTCAATGTTGCTCATGAAAGTCGCTCTTCGGTCAATTGCCTGACCTCGTCTCGTCATTCACTTTCTCCACGCTCTCCATGCTTCGATCCGCAACTTTTCCGCCCTCGTATTTGAGGTGGACTCGCGCATAAGACCCGAATTGATTGGACAGCCATGTAATATTACCGACGGTGGCGATCTCACCTGTATGGCTGCCGGAGAGCACACGAACATGGTCGCCGACCTTGATATTGTTTTGATTAGACATCTCTTGCTTTTCTGTCAGTGTCCCACCGACAGCCGTTGAAACCTCGATTTCCCTTCTGCATCCTCCCATGAAATATCCAGCACGTAAGGTTTGACTTCACCCGCGATGACTTTGAGCCGTGCTAACTGGTCTTGAGTCAGGTCGGATGGCTTGCCATTGATCCATGTTCTATGCGACAGGACAGCCTTCTCTTTGGGTTGGATAGACTTTAAGGTCTCGAATTTAATATGAGCTTGTGAAGGGCCGCCGCCTACTGTTTCTTCATCTTTCAGAAAGACGGTGAGAATCTCGACAGACTTGAGCGCTTGATTGCACTCATTCGTCAACTCTAAAAGAACAGTTGATCCCTGATCTATGAATCTAACGCTAAATATCTCGTCCGCTTTGCCTGTGATTGCCATAATCTTTCTCCTGCTTTCCGACGAACGCAAAAAATCAATGGCGTTCATGCAATCTCGAAACCTCATCACGAAGAGCGTCCGGCATCATTCTCAGCCATCCCACACGGTCACGACCCTGGTCACGTGCTGCTGAGACGAGGTGGACATCAAACTCTTGACCCATCGGGTCAGGCGTGTGCGCTAGTCGTGCCTCTCTTTTGACCACTCTTTGTACATCGTCTGATGAGACAGACGAGCGACTGACCGATGCGCTCCCGCTGACCCACTACTCCCGGAGACACTACCATTCATAGGTCTTCTGTCATCGGACTGTCCCTCCAGATGCCATTCGTTTAGTTGCGCCCAATAGACGGCATCCCCAGATGTCGGCGATTTGATGGAATTATCGCCGACGGGGATGGGCGTGAGTCCGAATGCAACAGGAGGCGCTGGAGACCGCGTCACCTTAAAATGGCGAAGAATCATCAGCAATAAAGTAGCGGCCAACATAGTTAGCGCAACACCTACGTAGATTAGTTCCATCTCGTTAGAACATCTCTTTCTCAGCCACCATTATTCATCCAGCTTGAGGGGGCTGCCATTATCGTTTTCCTTCTGATCTTCATGGGTGACGGTGAAGGGCACGAGTCCGCGTTTGACTTCTTCGAGGGCGATGCTCGTATTTCGACGCCTTCGGGAATCAACTTCGATTCTGGGAACTGCGCCGCGCAGGAGTTGCTTGGCTCTTAAAGCTGCGACGACGATCAGGCGATACCTTGAATCCACTCCCGGCCATTGCTCCTCGTTCGAGATGTGGCTGAAGCCATTGTGTGTGCTCTGGTCTGTTCTATTCATAATTTGCTTTCGCTTCCTGTTGTGTTTGGACTGAAGAATGACGCCTTGCAGATTGCTGCGATCCTCCGAATAGTTACTGGAATTTCTTGAGCAGGTAAAAAACCGTCGTCAATGCGACAGCAGCAATGACGATGGCGTGTAACCAACTCATCGCTGAATGATGACAGTGTGGGCATTTTATCTTCCATAGTCGCAGGATCGTTCCGCAGTCATGGCAATACCAGATCATCTCAAGCACCACCTTTCACCCATGCGCTTGTCTCACGGCATCGTTTCTGACGCAGGTCAAGCTGTCCATGCTCTCTCGCGCGACCCCGCTTCAAATCAAGGACTCCCGGCGGAGTCCTTGTGACTATCTTTCAACTCGCGTCCTGCACGCGTGTCTTACATGCCCATTCCGCCGCCCATCCCGGACATTGCGCCGGGCTTATCGTCTTCCTGGATTTCGGAAATGAGAGCTTCGGTGGTCAACATCAAACCGGCGATTGACGCGGCGTTTTGCAGCGCGCAGCGCGTAACTTTCGCTGGATCAATAATGCCTGCGGCCACGAGGTCTTCAAAGTTCCCGGTTGCGGCGTTATAGCCGAAGTTGGCGTCCCTGTTAGCACGAACTTTCTCGACGATCACCGCGCCTTCTTTGCCGGCATTCTGGACGATCTGACGCAGTGGCTCTTCGAGCGCCCGCTTCACGATGGTCACGCCAATCTGCTCGTCCAAGTCACCGTCCACTTCACCATCTTCATCCGGCTCGAAAATCTTGAACTTGTCGAGCGCCTTCGCCGCGCGAATCAACGCCACACCGCCGCCCGGCACGATGCCCTCTTCGACCGCCGCACGAGTCGCGTGCATCGCGTCTTCAACCCGCGCCTTCTTCTCTTTGAGTTCAGTCTCGGTGGATGCGCCGACTTTGATGACCGCAACACCGCCGACGAGTTTCGCCAGACGCTCTTGTAGTTTCTCGCGGTCGTAATCCGACGTGGTGTCTTCAATCTGAGCTTTGAGCGTTTTCACGCGACCTTGTAAGTCGTCAGCATTGCCCGCGCCATCAATGATGGTCGTGTTGTCCTTGTCAATCGTTATTTTCTTGGCGCTTCCCAAGTCTTCGAGCTTGACGTTCTCCAACTTGATGCCGAGGTCTTCGCTGATAACTTTGCCGCCTGTCAGGACAGCGAGGTCTTCGAGCATGGCCTTACGACGATCACCGAAGCCGGGAGCCTTCACCGCCGCGACGTTGATTGTGCCGCGCAGTTTATTCACCACGAGGGTTGCCAGCGCTTCGCCTTCCACGTCCTCCGCGATAATCAGCATCGGCTTGCCTTGCTTGGCGGCCTGCTCCAACACGGGCAGCAACTCGCGCATCGAAGAAATCTTCTTCTCGCTGATGAGAATGACCGGATTCTCCAGCACGGCTTCCATGCTTTCCGGGTCGGTCACGAAGTAAGGTGAAAGGTAGCCGCGATCAAACTGCATCCCTTCGACAAACTCCAGAGATGTCTCCATCGTCTGCGAGTCTTCGACGCTGATGACGCCGTCCTTGCCGACCTTGTTCATCGCTTCGGCAATCAACTCGCCGATGGTCGCATCGCCGTTGGCGGAGATCGTGCCGACCTGCGCGATCATCTCGCCTTTGACCGGCTTCGCCATCTTCTTAATCTCTTTAGTCGCGCGCTCGACCGCTTTATCAATGCCGCGCTTGAGAGCCATCGGGTTCGCGCCCGCCGCGACCGTCTTCACGCCTTCGCGGAAGATCGCCTGCGCGAGCACTGTCGCGGTGGTCGTGCCGTCGCCCGCCACATCCGAAGTCTTCGAGGCGACTTCCTTCACCATCTGCGCGCCCATGTTCTCCATTGAATCTTTGAGTTCAATCTCTTTCGCCACCGTCACACCGTCCTTGGTGATGGTTGGTGATCCGAACTTCTTATCAAGCACGACATTGCGCCCCTTCGGGCCGAGCGTGATCTTAACTGCGTCGGCGAGTTGGTTGACGCCGCGCAGGATTGCCGCGCGCGACTCTCCGCCCTGAACTATTTGCTTTGCCATAATCTTTTTCTCTTCTCCTAACTCAAAAGAATTTAATCATTGATTAAATGATTACATGAATCAATGATTCAATTCGTTAGACTACTTGCCGCTCTTCTTACCGCTGCTGACAACTGCGGATTTGCTTCCCGCTGAACTGGCCGCTGCGCCCGCACGACTGATGATGCCGAGAATCTCGTCTTCGCGCATAATCAGCAACTCTTCACCATCAATCTTGATTTCAGAACTGCTGTATTTGCCGAACAAGACGCGGTCGCCCGTCTTCACATCCAATGACTGGCGCGTTCCGTCTTCCCTGTATTTGCCAAGACCTGCGGCGATCACTTCGCCTTCCTGCGGTTTCTCTTTGGCCGAGTCGGGAATGATGATGCCGCCGCGAACTTGCTCGCCTTCCTCAATCCGCTTCACGATCACGCGATCATGTAATGGCCTGATATTTGTCGTCATAATTGGTTTCAATCTCCTTCTACGTTTTTCTCCCGATTGAGTACCGAGCTTGTGGAATGCTGAATCGGGAATCACAAAAGCATCCACCTGTGCCCTCACCACCACACTTGATAAGGCCTAGAACTCCTTAGGTCCGACAAAGGGTTGTAAACGCCTCTGCCCTCTTTCAAATCCCACGAGCTTAGAATCACGGCTGAGAGAAGCGGGCATGGGAGCAACAACGATCTGGTCGGGAAGACTATTTTGATCGGGGAGCAGTGGAAGACTCTCGCTCTCGATGGTCAGGATCGGCTCCCCGGCGGAGTGGGACTCTACTTTGAGCGTCACAGGGCGGTTTGACATACTTAGCTCCCAAAAGTGGTTTGAGCTATGGGCTTCAGATGAACTGGAAGATTCCAGCGGAGCTGAGAAGAGAGTTAGCTTGACTCGGTTCGCAACAACTTTACGCTAGACAAATGTATATGTCAAGTGTAGAATATATTTTATGTTCGATATATTTCATATATAACAGATACAAAGGAAATTGAAGATCATCTCTTTGAGAGGGGCGCATTATGATTGGAATTAGACTCGATGAGTTACTGGAGGAGCGCGGGCGGACTTTTTATTGGCTGGCTAAAGAGACAGGCATCAGCCACACAACGCTGTGGCGGTTAAAGAAGGGTAAGGCGCTCGGAATCAACTTCGACACTTTGGAGAGGATTTGCCGGGGGATTAATTGTCAACCGGGCGACGTGATGAGGCTCGTGAGTGAAAAGAAGACAAGTAAGAGGCGAACTATCAAGGAGCGTTAAGGTCGCCAGAGCATAAAGGGAACGCCCGCTAGCGCTAGTCGTGAAGGTTGTTTTAGACTAGCGCCGGGGGTATTTATGGCAGAAGAGTATCAACCGTCTTATCTAACTCTATACGAATCAGGCGAGCTGGCCGAAAGAGTGCAAGCTCTCGAAAACCTATTATTTAGTTGTACCGTCTGCCCGCTCGATTGCGGCAACAACAGGATGGAGGATCAGCTCGCCAGATGCTTTTCGGGCAGGCTGCCGATAGTCAGCTCATACACTCAGCACTTCGGCGAAGAGCCTGCTTTGGTGGGCACAAAGGGAGCGGGGCTAATCTTCTTCGGCAACTGCAATTTGAGATGCGTCTATTGCCAGAACTATCAAATCTCACAGACGCACAAGGAGCAGATCAGGAATCAAGTCACGCACGAACGCCTCGCCGAGATGATGCTTGAGCTTCAAGCGCGCGGCTGCCACAACATCAGCTTCGTCTCGCCCACACACTTCGTCCCGCAGATGGCGCGCTCCATCCTGCTCGCCGCGAATCAGGGACTTCATCTGCCAATCGTCTATAACACGAACGCCTACGATTCAGTTGAGGTCTTACGCCTGCTCGACGGCATCGTTGACGTTTATCTGCCAGACTTGAAATATGCCGAGAATGAAGCTGGATACGAATACTCCAAAGTCAGGAACTACACGGATCACGCACGACGCGCAATCGTAGAGATGTATCGTCAGATGGGCGATGAACTCGTCTTCAGTTCCGACGGACTGCTCAAACGCGGCCTCGTGATTCGTCTGCTGGTGCTGCCGAACGATCTCGCGGGCGTGCGCGACTCGCTCCGATGGATGCGAGATGCTTTGAGCCAGCGCGTCGCCGTCTCGATGATGGCGCAATACTACGCCACCAATCGCGCCGCATCGGATGCGCGCTACACCTTGCTCTCACGCCGCATCTCGGAATCCGAATGGCTGCGCGCCGTCTCCGCCCTTGACGAACTCGGAATGGAAGAAGGCTGGATGCAGGAGTACGACGGCGCGTCACATTATTACCGTCCAGACTTCACAGACAGCAAGCAGCCTTTCAAAGATATTCGAGATTTTCAAACTTAAGAAGCGAAGAGTTTATCGCAGCCTAATCGCCTGACACGAAAAAAGAAGAAATCTCTCTTCTGCTTTCGGCACGCGCGCGTGCTATGCTTTCGTTCACACAATCACTTTCAATCTCAGGAGGATCAAGATGCAGGAAGAGACTAATTCAACTCGTAGCGAAGAGATGGAAACGCCATCATCAGGTCTTTTACTTTCAGTCGAACCGCTACAGGGCAGCGTGTCGTACAGTGCGAGCGCAACCGACACTACCGACACGGATACTGACGGGAAGGACACATCCGATGCTGCCGGCGACAGCGACGGCACGGATAGTTCAGACGCGGATGGCACAGACGCCGGAGACTCTGACGCCGACGGAACTGATGCGTCCGATGCAGACGGAACGGACACCGGCCTCGATGCGGACGGGACAGACCCGTTAGGCACTGCCAGCGACGGTAAAGATAGTTAAATGTGTGCTGGCCGTTTGACGAAGGTCGTGGTCATTGAACAGCTTGAGAAACTTTTAGAGCCTGACTCGGTGGAGGCATTTCTCGCCTCCACCTGGGGCCAGACCTACAGGCACATCCGAGGTTGGCAGGGAAAGTTCGCGCACCTGTTGCCCTGGAATCAATTGAACGAGATTCTGCGGCAGCATCGTCTGGACTTCCCACGCCTCCGCCTCGTGTTCGACGGCAAGAGCCTCCCGGCCTCTTCCTACCTGCGCTACACCACAAGCGGACAACGCAAAGTCACGATCCCGCGCCTGCAATCCGTCAAACTCACAGAGCAACTGCGGCGCGGCGCAACGCTCGTCCTTGACGCCGTTGACGAATTCTCTCAACCGCTCGAAGACTTAGCCGCCGGACTCGAACTCTGCTTCCGCGAGCACGTGCAGATTAACACCTACGCCGGATGGCACACCTCGCACGGCTTCGATCTTCATTGGGACGATCACGACGTTTTCATTCTACAGGTGACGGGGCGCAAGCGTTGGAGCGTCTATGGCATGACGCGCGCCTATCCGTTCGTCGGCGATAGCGAGCCATCACCGAAGCCTGACCGCGAGAATCCCATCTGGGAAGCGACGCTTGAAGACGGCGACCTCCTCTACATTCCGCGCGGCTGGTGGCACGTCGCGCAACCCCTGAACGAGCCGACGCTTCACCTCACCGTCGGCATCCATAACCGCACCGGCCTCGACCTCTTGCGCTGGCTCACGGAACGGATCAGCACCAGCGAGATTTTTCGTCAGGACTTGCCGCGCTTCCGTTCAGACCAGGAGCGCGAAGCACATACGAATCGTCTGCGCGAAGAGTTGTTATCGGCGTGGAGTGAGGATTTGCTTCAACGCTATTTCGACGAGATGGATCAGAAAGCGGAAGCCCGTGCGAGCGTGAGTCTGCCCTGGGCTGCGATGGCGGGCGTTCTACCTTCAACGCCAGAGACACTCGTGCGATTGGTCGCGCCGCGCCCGCTCGATTTCAAGATTGCAGATCAGGTTGTCGAATTCTCTTGTCTGAAAAAGCGCTGGCGCTTCGCTGCTCCTGCGCTGTCCATTCTGCGATTGCTTGATGAGCAGCGTGTTTGCGCTGTCCATGAATTGCTCAAGGCGTCGGAAGAAAAACTCGATGAACAGACCGTGCAGGCGTTTCTCAGTGAGTTGCTCCTAAACGGGCTGATCATGGTCGTCAAAGATTAAACTGCCGAACGATGAGCCGCCCATTCTTTTATTGCTCCGAACTTTCGCGCCATGATGCTGAGAAGCCTTACGGCACAGCCTCGACGGGTGAGGTGTGGGTGCTCCTCGAATACAGTCGCGGGTGGAATGCCAGAGCCTTTGAGGACAGCGACCTGTCAGCAACTGTCAAAAGGCATTTGACTAGAACCATCAGAAACATCCCGCGCGCACGCCTGCTCTTTATCAAGCAGGAGCGTCTCTCTGTGCACCCGCTCACACTGTTCGTCGTTCGCTCGCGCGAGCGCGACCCTTTCATGGTGAAGTTTCATTTAGAGAGTTATGAGCAGTTGATGGAGACGGATATTGCGGCGGCGGCGACAGGAAAGACAATGAGTGGAATCATCACGCGCGAGCCGCTCTATCTCATCTGCACGCACGGCAAGCGCGACAAGTGCTGCGCGAAATTCGGCTACGCTCTTTATAAGTCTCTGCGTGCGGAAACGGGCGAGAGTGTCTGGCAATCGTCGCACGTCGGCGGCGACAGGTTCGCGGCCAATCTCATCTGCTTCCCGCACGGACTTTTTTATGGGCACGTGACAGACGAAGCCGGGCAGATGATTATCAATGAATATGAAGAGGGGCGTCTGGTCTTGGATGGCTATCGGGGACGAACGTGTTACGGGCACGCAGTGCAGAGCGCGGAATTTTTTATCCGTCACGAGTCCGGGCTGAAGGGTCTTGATGAATTGCGTTATCTGCATCGTGAGCGTGTCAACGAACATAGCTGGCGTGTGCAGTTCGCCGCGCGCCGGAGCATCCATGAAGCGCGGGTGACAGGCCGACTGTCGCAATTTCAGAACTACATTACGTGCCATTCGACCGAAGAACAGAGCGTGCTTCAGTACGTGCTGGATAATTATCAGATGATCCGTTCGGTGGATTGATACCTTTTTGCGGCCTGGCGATTTGCCGGTGTCCTGCATTTTGCTGAGGAAAATCGCATTCTCATTATCTCTGGGTAAATCCTTGACAAAGGATGTCAAATATTGTTTAATATCAAGTGTCGTAGGAAGCCGGATGGCAAGCCTGTGACGCTGTTCTTTTCAAGATGATGGTTGCACACGATAAGGGCAAACCTGCCGCGAGGCAGGGACGCAAAGCCGTGAGTCTCTTCTAACATTTCAAGCGTTTGAAGAGATTGTCTGGTTGCCGAAGGCGATCTTGAGATGGCCGAGACTTCAGTGGGCAGGTCATAATGTTTTCCGTGTTCGAGTTGATTGACTCGACGCAGAAGATGTTACCGCTCACTCATTCTTAAACTTTTGAAGTCGCGGTTGGAATCATTGCGTTAGTTCTCGTCGGATGATTCCGCTTCCTTCAGCTTATTCGTTCCTTCTGCACTCAATCAGACACATCACATGACCTGTTTCTTTCTGGACGGCCTTTCGGCCTGAGAGGGAGTTTTCCGTTTTTGCTCTCGACCAGAACAGGAAGAGTTTCTGTCGTCGTCAACTCATCCAACGCAAACACGCTCTCGAAACCGAAAGCGTACCCACCGCCCGCAGCCACGCGGGTTCTTTAAGACCGAAACGCTCGACCATTAACGACGAGCCAGTTCGGTTGCCAAATCTTTAAGGAGAAAGTTAATGAACAAGAAATTCTTCGTTGCCGCCCTCTCGCTACTCACTCTCATCTCGATAGGCTCGCTCAGAGCCAACGCCCAATCGTCCTGCCCGAATCAGGAAGCCTTCGGCGTGCACACTTCCCTGATCGCCGACAAGAACATTCAGTCGCAAATCGAAGTCACCTACTTCACGACGAATGATCCCAACGCTTTCATCTCCGAACAGGCCGGACTTCATCGCAGCGCAAGTTACGTCAACCTCGATGCCAAACAGTTCGTCGCCCAACTCAAGAAGCTGGAAGGCGAAGGTCTGGCGCGCATCAAGAAGCAGCAGTCAGCCAACCCTTTCCTGGGCGATATGGCCGAACTGAATCTTGAGCGCAACGCAGTCAATGGCGATGCGCGAACCGTCAACGCCAACTGGACATCGTCGAACCCGAGCTACCTCTACGGCCTTGATCGTGAAACGGAAGTCAGTGTCTATAAAGATGCGATGAGCGGTGACTTTTATCACCTGAGCCTCGTCTCGTGGTTCGTGAATGCCACTGCCAACGGCGGCGGCAGCAAGACCGCAGACCTCGATGCAGACATTCTTCTGAAGCCCGGCCAGACCGCAGTCTTCAAGCTGGTCAGCAATAACGAAGTCAAACGCAGCGGCTCAGTTCGCAGCTACGTTGCCATCACGATGCGTTCTGTCAACAACGGCAGCGTCGCATCGCTCGCACGTCGCTAAGAAAAACCAACTCCGACTTTGACCTCTGAGCAAACCAATGTTACGACACACGTTGCGGCCATTTCTATGCAGTCTCCTCGTCGCCTCTGGCCTCTCGCTACTGCTGTGGGCCAGACCGGCCATCCCAACCGTCGAGGCTGCGACTTCCACACCAAGCGGCGAGACGACCATCACGATGCCGAAGCAGTGCCGACCGGGCAAGACCTCGACGCAAGCTTTCGGCTGGCGTTGGAAGACGAACGCGCAGGTCAGGGTCTATTACCTGAAGAATGATTTCAGTGCGGAAGAAAGAGAGGCGCTCTCACACGCCGTCAACAACTGGAATGATGCGCTCAGGGAGATCAATGCTCACATCGTTTTCACCATCGGCGGTGAGCGCAATGGCGTCGCCGAAGATGATTCAAGCCTCACCGTGACGCGCGGTTTTCCAAAGGGTCGAGAGCGAGTGGGCGAGGTTAAGCTCTATTCGCTGTCGAATGGTGTGAACCATGTGACCGTCGTTATCAGTCCGACTCTCACCAGCCTGACTGCGTTGACAAGTTTGATGACTCACGAGATCGGACACTCGCTCGGACTCGCCGACTGTTATGAATGCCGACGCGGCACCACCACCATGGCGGCCTTCAAGGATATGGAAAAAGGCAACGAAGTTTACGAGCCGAGCGAGTGCGACAAGTATATTGTCGCAGCAGGATATGACGGCGAAACGAGCACGCAAGCGCGGATCGTTTCAACCTCACACGAATAAAGCCGAAGATCATCGGCTCTAAAACGGTAAGTTAATCGGGCCGGATAGCGAAGGCGAAGCCTCTGCTATTGACGGCCCGATATTATTTATGAGCCGCCGAATAGATGAATGCCCAGCAGGTCAAGTAACTGGCTACCCAGCAGCGTCAACACTGCGAGTGTAATCATCGCCACAGTGCCCCAGCCGAGGATGTTATAGAGGCTTGTGTTCTTCAGTTTCCCCGTTAGGCGCTTGTCGTTGATGAGGAGCATGACGAAGACCAGGATGATCGGCAGCAAGACTCCGTTGAGCACCTGCGTCCAGACCAGCAGCTTAATCACCGGCACGCCGGGAATGAGCGCCATGCCCGCGCCGAAGATGATTAGCAGCGTGAAGAGACCGAAGAAGATTCGCGCGCGTCGGAAATCAAGATTCACTCCCTTCGGAAACCCGAACGTCTCGCTGACAGCGTAAGCGGTCGCAAGCGGTAGCACTGCTCCTGCCAGCAGCGACGCTCCCAAAAGGCCGATTGAGAAGAGCGCCGTGGCGGCGTTTCCGACGACAGGCTCAAGCGCCTTCGCCGCATCGGCAGCGCTATCAATATTCGTCTTGCCAATCGCGTGTAGAGTCGCAGCGGTGGCGATAATCATGAAAATGGACATCAGGTTGGAGAAGATGACACCCGTGTAAGCATCAACACGCTCCGGTCCATAGTGGTCGCGCGCGACGCCTTTCTCGACGATGGCGCTTTGCTGGTAGAGTTGCATGTAAGGCGTGATGGTCGTGCCCAGCAACCCGACGAGGATGATGATGTAGTCGGAATCTAAATGCAGCTTGGGGATGAACGCTCCGCGCGCCACCTCTCCCCAGTGTGGATGAGCCATGATAGCCGCTATAGGATAAGCGAAGAAGGCCATCGTCATCACGATGAAAATCTTTTCCACCCAACCGTAAGAGCCGTAGATGACCAGATACCAGAGCAACGCCGCCGCCAATGGAACGACGACATACTTATTGACGCCTAACAACTCCGTCGCCGCGCCGATGCCCACGAACTCCGTGATGATTAACCCACCGTTTGCGATCATCACGACGCTCATGGCAAAGAGTGACCAGCCGAGTCCGAAACGCTCGCGGATTAAATCGAGCAGGCCGCGACCGGTCGCCGCGCCGAGTCGCGCGCACATCTCCTGCACAATCGCCAGCGAGAAGGTCACGATAATCATCACCCAGATGAGGTCGTAACCGTATTTCGCACCGGCGGAGCTATAGGTGGCGATGCCGCCCGCATCGTTACCGGCAGCGGCGGCGACCAATCCCGGTCCAAGAATCAACAGCCAGCGCAAGATGCCGGTCGGATGCCGTCGCAGGCCGCGCAACTTGACGCTGCGTCCGCGAATGTTCAGACGCACGCCAGCTTGACGGCTCTGATGACGAGTAGGAATTCCCGGCAACGTCACGTCTGACACCGGCTCTAAGCCGTGCGGCGTTGATGGTTCGCTCATGAGAAGACCCTCGATGCCTGCGATCTCCAACTTGCGGGTGCGACTTGCGCGACGGCAGCATCAACCGTCACCACACCCAGCAACTGACCTTCCGCTCCAATGACAGGCAACGCTGCCAGCGCGCTGTTAAGCACGCGATAGGCCGCAGCATCAGCCGTCTCAAGCGCGCGAATCGTCACTAAGAAAGGATTCATAATCTCTTCCAGTCTCTGTTCAGCCTCAGCGACAGACAGTCCTCGGAGCGAGACAGCGCCTGCCAGATGGCGCGACTCTTCATCGTCAACGATATAAATGAAGTGTGTGAAGTCCGGCTGCTTGAGTCGCACAAGAATTTTCTCGCGCGTTTCACCGACGGTGAGTTCTTTAGTGGCAATCACTACGTCGTTAGTCATAATTCCGCCCGCCGTATCTATCGGATAACGGAGCAGTTCGATGATGCGCTCGTGCTGCTCTTTCGGTAGCCGCTCAAGATAGCGATGCGCTCTTTCAGTTTGCAGGCGTCCGATTAAATCGGCTGCCGTGTCGGGAGCCATGAGCGCGAGCAGACGTAAGGCTTGATCCTCTTCGAGCACCTCGAAGACTTGTAGTTGCCGCTCATCTCTCAGGGCTTCGAGCACATCTGCCGCGACCGGGTCGGGAAGCATCGTCAGCAGTTCGGCAGCATGTAGATAAGGAATCTGTTCGCTGAGGAGAGCTATCTCGCCGGGCGGCAAGCGTGCGATGCGTAGATCGCTTTCGTCATGTTGTCTCGCAGCATGAGGATCGCCGTGCAGGAACTCAACATACTTCCAATCATACAACGATTTCTCAGGCGACTCGGCGAACAATCCGCGACTGACACGCCGCAGGATCGCACGCGCGCTGGTGTCTGCCGCGCGAAGTTGTAGCTGTCCGTTTTCTTCTTCGAGTTGAAGGTCGTTGGCGCGGGTCGCGCGGCGGTTCTGCAAATCAAGCACGAGCGTGTCGAGGACATCGCGCCGCAGCAGCACCTCTTTGGCGAGCGTCTCCTCTGAGGCAGGCTCTCCCGCGTTAAGGTCAGAAACTTTGATGACGCAATCGTGCTCATCAAGCTGCCTGACCGCTTCCCAGGGAAGCGCCATCTGTTTCTTATCGGCGCTAAGAAAGATGAGTTGCGTGACGGGCGGATACTCACCCGCCGTGAGGTCAATGGCAAAATCAATCAGCCTGGCGTGTTGTTGTTGCTCGTCAACCAGCTCAAAGCGCCGGAGCTTCGTGAGCATCACCATGCGGCTACCGTCCCCATGCTCGATATTAAAGCGCAGTTTGAAATTGCTATTTCATCTACACTACTCGGCCTTTCGACCAACGTCAAACTGTTTGACGAATAAGAGTCGGGAGAAAGAGACTAACGAGTCTTCTTTTGTTTGCCGTCTTCGCTTTCACCTGTTGCTTCGATCTGTTCAATCAGACTTGCTGGCTCCGTAGATTGTTCCAGAGCTTCGAGGTCTGGCTCATCCTCGTGGCTGATCTCCAACTTCTCACAGATTTTTCTCAGCATTCGTAGCATCTCTGTATTTTCCTGTTCGGAGAGCAGGTTGATCTGGAGGTCTAGCTTATTGCGACGCTCGTCGAGTCGGGCCTGCCGGTTCTGGCTCATCATAATGATCGGGCTGGCGTAGGCGGCCTGAAATGAGAGGGCCAGGTTGAGCAGGATAAACGGATAAGGGTCCCAGTGCTTAACCCAGGCGACGATGTTGAGGACGACCCAGATAGCGAGAATGATTGATTGGCCGATGATGAAAGTCCAACTGCCGACAAATTTGGCGAAACTATCGGCGACGCGCTCTCCGGGCGTCCGGTGCAGATTGAACGCCCTTTCCATTTTGGTGATGGTGTCAATATTTCGCCTTGTTAGCTCATCAACAGATTTGGATGCACTCATTGAAATTGTCCCCCGCATGGTCGCTCAGATTGCCGACATCTCCAGCCGTCAACGTATAATTTATCATCACCTGAGCTTGCGGTGAACCAAAAAGTTTCTTATCACCCAACGCCATGAAAAACCATCACACTCTCGCCGGTTGACATCGAAGGCTTGGCTTGATAACTCTTCTCCTGCTACTTTCTATCCAGCTTTGAACGATTGAGTGTGACTGTAAGCCTGCTACCCTTTAGCTATCGGTAAATCAACTATGAATCATAAATGGTCAACCTTCCTTGTCGTTCTTCTCTTAACGATCATCCCATTCAACAGCCTCGCGCTGGCTCAGGACAAAGATGAGCCGCAAGATAAAAAGGCGCGGCAAGAGAAAGAAGCACGGCGGCTGGCGGCTCCCGATCAGGCGGATGATGAAGATGATTTGAACCGCGAGTTGTGGGAGTTTGCGAAGAAGACTCCTTATGATGACGCCTTGCGTTATGTCGAGAGCGCGCAGCGCCAGTCGCAGGCCACACGCTCTGCCGAAGTTGTTCTGCCGACTGGTTGGAAGCTCGCTCCGGCAGGCACGCAGGTGGAAGTCGGACGCCTTCCTTACGAAGCTGTCGCTTTCGCCGGTCGGCTGGTGGTTCTCAATAACGGCTATTACACCAAAGAACAGCCGGAGGTTTCCATCGTCAACGTGGATTCGGGGCAGGTCGTCAAGACCCTGCGCATTAAATCTCTGTTTCCCAGCGCAGAGGTCGGAGTTGACGGCGACCTTTACATCAGTGGCGGTTTCGATCAGAAAGTTTATCGTGTCAATCGCAACTTCGACATCGTGCGCGAGTATGCGCTGGCGGGCTATGCCGGAGGTCTCGCGCCGGTTGATGCCAAACACATCGCGCTCTCTTATCTCGTCGCCAATAACGCTGCGGGAGATTACATCGCAGGCAAACTCGCGCTGCTTAATACCGAGACCGGCAAGGTCGAGCAGGAAACTAATGTCGGATATTTCCCTTACGCTGTGCGCTACCTCGACGGCAAGTTTTATGTGACGATTCTTGGCGAGAACAGGATGCGGGTCTATGACGCGCAGTTCAAACTCGTCACCTCCATCGAAGTCGGCCAGCGACCGCAGGGAATGTGCGTTGACGGCGAGCGGCTCTATGTCGTCAATACCGATTCGGACGATCTTTCCGTCATCAATACCAGAACTAACAAACTCGTCTCGACTATCAGCCTCCGCAGACAGGGTGATCGCTTCGGCGTCTCTCCATCCTCATGCGCTGTTGACGGCAACAATCTCTACGTCACGCTGGCCGGGATGAACGCCGTCGCCGTGCTTGATAAGAAGAGCAGGAAACAGACAGGCTTGATTCCGACCGGATGGTATCCGACGAAAGTTTTAGTCAACGACCAGCAGTTGCTGGTCGTCAGCGCGAAGGGCGTGCGTCCGCGTCGTCCCAATCCGCAAGGCCCGCATCCTGTTCCGGGCAAGGGCAGCAATGATTATTATGTGCTGACGCTGCTCAAAGGCAGCCTCTCCATCATCCCGAAGGATCAACTGAAAACGAATCAAGCGAACTGGACGAAGCAGGTCGAAGCTGGCTCGCCCATGTACAGTCCGGTCACAGGTTTCAATCTTCCCATCCATCACATCTTCTACATCATCAAGGAGAACCGCACCTACGATCAGGTCTTCGGCGATCTCAAACGCGGCAACAATGATCCGTCTCTGACAATCTTCGGTCGCAGCGTTTCTCCGAATCATCACGCGCTCGCCGAAGGCTACGTCACACTCGATAATTTTTATGCCGATGGCGAAATCAGCGTGCTCGGCCATAGCATCACGACGAGCGGCTACGCCAGCCCGTTTCTCGAATGGCTCGGCAATACCAATTACTCCGGGCGCTTCAAAGGCTATCCCTTCGGGACAGTTCCGGCGGTGACATCGCCCGCGTATCTCTGGGATGAGATGGACGCGCGCAAAGTGGACTATCGCATCTACGGCGAGAACTATTTTCTCTACACGCGCGCCTATCGCATCATCACTGAGACCTTCGGGATTGAGAGCGAGTTGGCACGCAAGTTCTACGATCAGGTGATGGTCTTCTCCACCAAGGGCGATAGAGGAAATGATTTCTACAAATTCGCGGAACCCTACTACGGACAGGCCAACACGCCGGAGGATGCGCTCCGTCTGTTAGAAAAGCCGGAGTTCGCACGCGCTTTTTCAAACTACCTGATCGGCGATGAGAGCATCTCTCAGGCCATGCTCAGGAATCCTGCGCTGCGTCGCAAGTTTGCGGAGTTTCTCTATCGCTATCCGTTCAACTACCGCTCGTGGGATTTGAGTTATTCCGATCTTGACCGCGTGCAGGCATGGAAAGAAGATTTCGCGCGCCAGCTTCAAGCGGGCAAGGTCGCGCAGTTTCAATATATCTGGCTGCCTAACGATCACACGAACGGAACGAGCGACAAGTTGCTCAACCCCTACCAGTATGTCGCTCAGAACGACGCGGCGCTGGGCAGAATCATCGAGACCATCTCGCACAGTCCCGTCTGGCGCGACTCGTTGATCCTGATTGAAGAAGACGACGCGCAGAACGGCCCAGACCACGTTGACGCGACGCGCACTGTCGCACTCGCCGTCGGCCCCTTTGTTAAGCGCGGCGCGTTGGTCGCAGATCGCTACGACCAACTCAGTATGCTGCGCACCGTCGAAGTCCTGCTCGGCTTGAATCCGCTCAATCTCAATGATCGCCTGGCCGCGCCCATGTTCGGCATCTTCACAGGGCAACCTGATTACACGCCCTACACGCCGACTCAACCCTCGACGCATCTGACGGTTGACGACCAGAAGCGCAACCAGCAGCTTGGTAATCAGAGATGAGGCGAACATAGCAGAAGCCAAATTATCTTTGGCAATAATTTAGTTGATTCACGGTGAGCGGTCAGCGCAGTTGTAGGAGATCAAGAGACCCGTTATTGGGCGTGCCAGATTGAAAACGCGCCGTCCAACGCCAGAATTAACGCGGTGCGATGAGCCGTACTAAGAAGTAAAGTCTCGCAGATGAAAGCTACGCTATTTCGCGCTCCGGTTGAATGACTTGTTCTGCGTGGTATTATTTATCAGCGACATGCTTCTTAATAATTTCTTTGACGTATGAAGGAATATCTTGCTGTAACTCTTCCGTTTTCTTTTTCAAGCGGTCGTAGTCTTTGACTTCTTCTCCGCTCCAAATAATATCAACGCGCCGAATGTCCTGCATGGCAATATGAGAGTACTCTTCAGGAGATGCCCAGTAACAGGTTTTGCAAATTGCCTCGTCCTTTAACTCGATTCCATTAACGCAATGCTCGCATGACCATGATTTTGCCCTATTTGCAGAACCGCAAAGCAACATGTAATCGTCCACATTTCGGTCATTTGATGGGACATCTCCAGCTACAAGAAAAGGTACACGATGGTCAACCTGCAAATATCTTTCATCAAGCGGGTCGTTATGAATAGCGCAAACTGAACCATAATGTTCAAGCAACTTTCGTTTGAACGCTTTAGAAATTACTGTTCTACCAGACAGCTTATCAGCGCGAACTTTGGAAGAGTCAGCGAATCTGTATGCTGCAATACTTCGCCCATCGCTGGCAGTAATTCTGAAGGTTTCAAGCGGTATGCCTTGCTCTCGAACATCACGGGCAGCGCGTGGCGGGTGATTGTAGCCATATTTGTCCTTGAGTTCTTCCGTAGTAATAAAACCGTGTTCGATAATGTGTTCAATAACTGTTCTTGGTCTTTTGCTCTTAACACTGTGGCAGAGCTTAAGAAACTCCTCCGGTAAATCTTGCTTCACAATGAAGCCTCCATCTCTGATATTTCTCCTGCATTTATCTGATATAAAGATGCAGCACCATTGAGACGCTCGCTCAAAGCGGGAGAGATATAAAGCGATTCGTATGTACTATCATCTCTACCCAAAAGAGTAGACTGTGAAGACCTACCAGCATGTATTTCAACCCGATGCAAATTGAGGAAGGAAGGAAGAGGTTTGCCAAAGACTTTATCCCCCGTTCTTCCATCATAACTAAGGATGAAACTAATGCCTTTATCGTTCAACTCACTAAGATTTACGACGAAGGCATCAACAGCGATGCTCTGTAAATAACGCGGGTCACGTTTTCCGCAAACGCCTTGATATGGTGGGTCAAGATAAACCAAGTCGCGTTTTCCTATGTTTGGCAAAACGTCTCGATAATCAAGCGATAGGCATTTTGTCTTTCCGCGTAAAAACCCGGATGCTCCGAAAATGTGCTTTTTAATTGTATCGGGATGCGCGCCCCTTCGACGATTATCTGGACTCTGATTAAATTCACCGTTCGAGTTATAACGAACAGCAGCCTTGACACAACGGGCAAGCAAATAAAGCAGGTAATCCGGTCGCTTGGTTTTGTTGAATTCGTTTCTTACAAAATCATAATAATCCCTCTCTTGACCGTTTTGTGCTTTCCATAATTCAGCATAATTGTCTGCAATTCGAGAAGAGTGATTGATGATTTCGCGCCACAAATCAACAAGCGGCTTATTAAAATCATTTAGAACAAATTCGCTGGCTAATGAATTGGACGCCGCCGCGATTGTGATTGCCGCCGAACCTGCAAACGGCTCGTAAAGCGTTTCTACGCCGGTCGGAAAGTACCGCAAAATGGCGGCAGCAAGATGCCGTTTGCTTCCTTGATACGGAATTGGATGCGGAACTTTCATAGCTCAGGATTCTATTGGTTTAAGCGGAAAAATCAAGCGGAAATGCCTAACGAGTATTGTATGACATTTTGCCAGATAATACTCTTGACGCGCGTGTTATCTGGCATCTTGTACGCTATTTCGCGCTCGCGTTCCATGAGTTGGAATCTCGACAACTCCAAACTATCACGAAGAGGGGCGTCCTTTCGTATACCGTTCGGCGCGTCGTTGGTGTCAGATCATCTCTTTTCATTCTTTGGTTCGGACTCTTACAACATGTTAAAGTCTAATCAAAGATGGAGGAGTTTCTAATGTCAACGAAAACATTAACCATAGATACTTTGATCCAGTCCGATCTGTGGCAAGAGTTTGAGAAAACAGCCCGCCATAAACGTCGTCGTCCGGTTGAATTACTAGCAGATGTGATAGCTGATTTTCTCGAAACACAAGAGGGTGTTGCCATCTTCGACGATCTTGAGCGCGACATCAGGCACACAGCTTATAGTGAAGATGATGCTGTTGAAATAGTTAAATCCTACCGCGCCTCCCGGAGAAAATGAGGTGGCGCGAAAAGATAGAATTCCTGTCGTGTTTGACACCAATCTGTTTATTACGCGCGTGCTGAGACACAGGAAGAACTCCAGCAATCAGCGTGTCTTCAATCTGTGGCTCATGCGTCGGCGATTACAACTGGTTATCAGCCGTCCGATTCTTGATGAATATCTTGGCACTTGAGAAATGCTTGGAGCTATACCGCAGAATCTCGCCCGCTTAGAAACCTACCTTTCAATGACAAAGACCGTCACGCAGGTCAATCTGGGCCTTCGCTTTTACCTCAGCCGCGACCCAGACGATAATAAGTTCCTCGACACAGCTTACGTCGGGAAGGCAAAGTATCTCATCACCCGCGACAACGATTTACTCGACATTCCCAAAGCCAGCTTACGCGGACTCCGCTTTCAAATCGTCAGCCCGATTGAACTATTGCGACAGCTTGGCGAACTCTAACAAGCGCCTAACGCTCGATCCAGCGCGGCGCGATGAGCCATACTAAGAAGAAAGTGTCGCAGATGAAAGCTGTGCTATTCGCGCTACGGTTGAATGAGTTTTTAGGCGGCGCTTACCCCTAAATCATTCTGCTGTGTTCTGCTGAATCTGTTTTGATGTTTCCTTCCTTTTACTTTCTATGAAATTACGTACAGATGTGTGCATTTCATCTAGGTTTGCTGGTACAGCATCGCCATACAGCTCGAATAATTTTTCAAGCAGGTTAGCATCAACTTCACCCCTACCTGCTGGTAGATAGAAATCGGATTCCCACCAGTTTGAACCTTTCAACTTTGTCCAATCATTTATTTGGGCTTCGGCAAATTTTGTGTTGGTCAAATCCATATCTTCTAAACCAGCATTATCTAATTGTGCTCTAGTTAACCATCCATCACGCAAACTGCCATGATGTAAACTCGCCCCCTTCAAATCAGTCTCAATGAATCCGGCATTTTCCATGTTTGCTTTGAAAAGCCACATTCCAGTTAATTGAGAGAATGACAGGTCAACAAAGCTCAGGTCGGCAGATTGTAAAGCCAGATTACCACCAATTAAAAACGAATGATGAAGGCAGTGATGATCTCCTTTTTCCCAATGACATTGACCTAAAGCTGTGCAATATAAATCTACATTAGCCTGAAGCCGGTTTGAGGTAATTCGTAAGCCATGCTGCAAGCTCGTCAATACTGAGCCTATATCTTCATTTCCTTTTGTTTTTATCGCTTGGAGGAATGTTCTGAATCTCTTTCCAAACGAATTGCTTTTGAGAACGAAATCTCTCAAGACCCACTGGTCGTAACTGGTCAAAGATTGGGCTTGCTCCCATAATCCCCAGTGAGTATGAGTGGTATCTTTCGGGTTAGGAGGCGTTTCGCAGCCATTAACAACAAACAATTCGGCAAGCAAAGAGCCTAATTCTTCTTGTATTTTCAAGTTTGCATGATACAGCTTCTCTGTTATTTTTCGCGGGTCGTGTGAGATAATCTGTTCAATAGCATCACCAATAGACTTCAGGACAACTGGGTTATCTTCTAGCAACAATCCTGTTAGGAGTTGATCTAACGCAGTAGTGAAGTGACGGAAGGATCGCTCGATTGTAAGAAAAGGCCATTTCCTTTTAATTGAAACCTTCTTCCACTCAGTCTGCGCCATCTGCGCAAGTAGCCCCGCCGCACTTGAGCGGATGGTTGGGCTATCCTTATCCCCAAACCTTTTCAGAGCTTCATAGAATTGAGTATCTCTTTGTGCCTTATAAGCATTGAAACTGTTAACATAAAGAGTTATTAACCCGACAAGGGCTGCGAATAACGCGGCAAGAATTGTTCCGATTATGCCTATAACGCTCGCGGGATTTTCGGCTACGCTTTGGCTAAAAGTTTTTGGAGGAACAGGGGTAGGAGAAGGCTGCTGAAGTTTTCTTGTAAGTTCTCGGTAATATTCAGCCTGAGCTTCTTCATTTGCTTTCCTTGCTCTTATCAACTCTTGGTCTTCAGCTGATAATTCCTCACGCCTTATTTGCTGAGACTGCCCGAACATATAGATTGGGTTAGTAACAATTATTAAAGTCAGCAAAGTGATTACTGCATGTATCTTCATATTTGTGTACACATAAGACGCCTAACGAGTATTATATGACATCTTGCCAGATAATACTCTTGACGCGCGTGTTATCTGGCATCTGACATTATCATCTTCCTTTCATCGCGCGGACGGCACACGGCTCTGGTCGGTGCAACTACCGAATCCGGCTGTTTCCCGCCTGTTTTCAGCACTTACGCCGTTGGCCCGCCGATGTCAGCGAGTTGTCCGCTAACCTCGACAGGTCATCCATCAAGCTCAACGGATGATCCGTTGGAGTAAACGGCTTTTCCGTCGGACTCGAGAGCTTATCCGCTGAACTCGCGCTCTCATCCATCGAGCCGATAGCCGCCGGGTTGAAGCCAACGGCTCATCCGTTGAAATGAACGGATGAGCTGTCGGAGTCAGCAGAGGTGCTGTTGACTCCAACGGCTGGCGCATTGAAGCCAACGCAGATGCCGTTTAGTCCAACGGATGAATCGTTGACTTTGATGGATCAGTCCCGGCCTCCGATGGACGAGCGGCTGAAGTGCGCGGATGATCTGCCGGACTGCGGCGACGATTCGTCGAACTGCGGCGATGAGTGATTGAAGCCGCTGGATGATTCATTCAGACGGCTGGACGAGTCGTTGGGATTCTCTGCAATTAACTATTGACATTTCTCTTGATTTGCCATACAAGCGGTCTTGCAAAGAGGCTTTCCGCGACGCCCGCAGTCGCCAGTTAAACCGTCTCAGCCCTTTTCTCATTGAAGGAGTCAATCATGCGCCGTTTCTGTTGTGTAGCAATTTCCCTGCTGATGCTCTTCGGCATTGCTGTAGCTCAGGAGAAAGAGCCGCAAACGGCGGAGGACTACGCTAATCGTGGCTTTGCGCGATTAAAGAAGGGCGACTTTGATGGAGCGATAGCGGACTATGATAAGGCTATCGCCCTGACCCCAAACGATGCGGCAGCTTACAATCGTCGCGGCACTGCTCGTGCCGAGAAACACGATTTCAATGGCGCGCTGGCAGACTTCAACACAGCTATCTCTCTTAAGCCCAACTTGTATCAGGCATACTTTAACCGGGGTCAGGTGCACAGCAATAAAGGCGACTATGAGGCGGCAATCAACGACTACAACATCGCCATCGGTCTGAATCCCAACTACGCTGAAGCCTACAATACCTGTGGCACGGCTCGATCAAAAATGGGCAATCTGGATATTGCGCTGGCCGACTATGACAAAGCAATCGCCCTCGATCCCAATTTCTTTGGGGCTTATAGTAATCGTGGCATTGCTCGAAATGCTAAAGGCGATTATGACGGCGCGATTGCAGACTATGACAAGGCCCTTGCGCTGAGACCCAACTATGCTTATGCCTACAACAATCGCGGCAACACTAAAGGGAAAAAGGGCGACGACGATGGCGCGATAGCCGACTTTACAAAAGCCATCTCGCTGCTGCCTAACTTCGCTGCGGCTTATGCTAATCGTGGACTGGCAGAACTTGACGAAGGGAAAGAACAGGAAGCCGAACAGGACTTCAACAAGGCGCTCGAAATCAGTCCCAGCCTCAAGTCTTTTATTGAAAAGGAAACCAACAAGATCAAGCAGAAACGGAATACTGCCCCGAAGCCATAAAGTCAGTCCGTCACCTGCTGTCGCACTATGACGTTTGACTCTCGACACAACATGATTCATTTACCTGCGCCAATCAAAACGTAGTTTTTCATTCTCCGGCTCTTTGACTCACGGGAGCGACCACCAGCGCCACTCCCACATCATTAACCCCAGAGATGCAACCCGCATCTCCCATACTTTGGAGGAACAACAATGGCAACTTCATCTGATTATATCCCCAGAGCGGATGGCGATTTCGACGCCTGGCTCCAGAACCTCGTGGGCAATGTCACGACCAACACGGCAGCACTCGGTTTGACCGCCGCCGACATCACGCCTGTGCAGGACGCAGTGACGGATTGGCAGACCAAGTACGCGGCCAATACTACGGCACAGGCGGCTGCACAGAGCGCACGACAGGCCAAAGACGATTCACGCGCCGCGACCGAAGGGATCGTCCGCTCGCTGGTCGGCAAACTTCAGGCATCGCCAAACGTGACGGACGCACAACGTCAGTCTTTAGCTATTACTGTTCGCTCCGCGACACGCACGGCAACCGGAGCGCCTACGTCCAAGCCTCTCGCGCAGGTGGACATCAGCCAACGCCTGCGCCACATCATCTCTTTCCTGGACGAGTTGACGCCGACCTCGCGCGCCAAGCCGGACGGCGTGCAGGGCTGCGAAATCTGGATTTTCATCGGAGCCAACGCGCCCACCGGCCCCAATGATTTCCGTTATCTGGCGACAGACACGCGCTCGCCCTATCTGGTGGAGTTCGACGCGGCGGATGCCGGAAAGACCGCCTACTACCTGCTGCGCTGGATCAGCACGCGCGGCGAGACAGGCCCGTGGAGTCAGACTTTCAGTGGAACGATCACGAATTAGGTAGTGGTTCAGTTTGAAATCTAAGAGAGCATTCTCCGAGACTGACTCACCGCAGAGGCGCAGAGGACGCGGAGATGACGCCGAGAAAAGCATCCACTCTCTGCGCCTGCTCTGCGCTCTCTGCGT
>JAVHWW010000073.1:0-40804 GCA_032159235.1 Acidobacteriota bacterium | reverse complement strand
ACCAGAAGTTTTCTATCGCTTACGGAAAGAAGCCCAAGCGTTTTGAAGCGGAAGCGATGGATGCCTTGCAGAGTTATTCGTGGCCGGGCAACGTGCGCGAGTTGAGGAACACGGTCGAGCGCGTGGTAATTATGAACTCGAAGATGAAAGTGAGCGTGACGGACTTGCCACCCGTCGGTGGTGAAGAACCGCCCGCCGCTTCCTTCAGATTTCCGTCATTCAAGGAAGCGACGGACGCTTATCATCGTGAGTTCATTCAACGCAAACTCACAGAAGCTGAGGGCAACGTCTCGCGCGCGGCAGAATTGATGGGCGTTGACCGCAGCCACCTTTATCGCCGGATGAAAGCATTAGGGATTCAGGGACGCGGCGAGCGCGGGGTGGCTTCATAAAGGTGCGTTAGTACCATGACCCCGTGCGACGATGAATTTGTAGTTGCGTTTAATACGTCATCGCTTACCGTCACCTTAATCAAGTTTTGGCGACGGTAAGCGATGACTCAGACGGGATGCCCGGTTACTTGATCTGATTGCACAACGGCTTTTTTACGTCGAAATCTATTGTTTCAACTTTGTTCCCCGTTGGAAAGGTAACCGGTTTGTAACCGGCACTCACATCTATGGAGTTGCAATTCGGCACGTCTTTAGAGGTGGTGAGAGAAACTTTGTACGTCTTGACCGGGAGTCCGAAAGAGTTAGGAATAATGTAGCTGCATTTGCCTTTAGATATCTTGCCGGTGGCTTTGCTACTAGCTACAACTTCGTAAGTGGGAATATTCAGTCCACCCTGTGAAGGCTTTTCTTGCTCAATGCGAACCTCAATGTCGCTGCATTGAAGCTCGGTTAGGTTTTGGTTCAATGGAGTGGCGACGGTAATAGTGCCATGCACGCCGAAAACCACGAAATCCTCTTTCGACGTATTACCCTTCCCGCCTGGTCTTTGAGCCTGCGCCGTTTGAAAGCCGAGCAGTAGCGTGATAAGACACGCCACAAACGTTATTTTGATTCTCATTTTTCTTTCCTTTCGGTTTGTTTAGAGTTTGCAATAGAGCGGATTTTTCTTGTAAAAATCTATTTCCAATCTATTGCCTGCCTTTCTTTGCGGAGACTCGAAGCAACTCAGCAACAAGCCTTCCGTTGTAGGTTGATCCTCGCTCATTTAGTAGTGCGATAACCGGCGGAGAAAAGTGACAGGTCGTCTCTGTGACTATGTTATTGGGGATTCATGGCACGGTTCCATGTATCCGCAAACGCCCAGACGGTGATAGAATGCCTGTCACAAGGCCCAGCTTTCGCATTAGCCGTGCGGTACGGATTTGCGCGATGGATAATTCCGAACAGGATGTGACAGGGCTGCTCGTCGCATGGAGTCAGGGCGACAAGGATGCGCTCGACCGACTCGCCCCACTTGTTTACGATGAGTTGCGCCGCATCGCACATCGCTACATGAAGCGCGAGGCCGCAGGCCATACGTTGCAGACGACGGCGCTCGTCAACGAGGCTTATCTGAAACTCGCCGGGCAGCCCATCACGGATTTGGAAAGCCGCAAACATTTCTTCGCTATCGCAGCGCGCGTGATGCGACAACTCTTGGTTGACCATGCGCGCACACGTCGCTCTGCAAAGCGCGGCGGTGGAGCGCGTCCTGCATCGCTGGACGAGACGGGCGCATTGACATTAGAACAGGCAGCAGGTTTGCTCGCACAGAACGCGCCCACCTTAACGCCGGAACGCGCCGCCGATCTGGTCGCGCTAGATGAAGCTCTCTTTGAACTTGAGACGCGCAGCCATGAGAAAAGCCGTGTGGTCGAGTTGCATCACTTCCTCGGCCTAACCTTTGACGAGGTGGCGGAGGTCATGGGACTCTCATCGCGCACAGTCAAGCGCCACTGGGAATCCGCCAAGGCGTGGCTCCATCACGCCATCAGCAAGGGCACTCCACATGAAGCCTGAACGCTGGGACGAAGTAGATCAAATCTTACAGTCAGTCCTCGAACGCGCCCCCGCAGAGCGCGAGGCATATCTACTGGAAGTCTGCGCCGGAGATGAACAACTGCGCCGCGAGGTGCTGACCGTGCTGGCCTCTCACGAGCAGGCGGGCAGCTTCATGGCATCACCCGCGTTTCAGGGCAGCGGCGACATCTTCGATGACGAGCCGAAACTAAAACAGGGAGACTTAATCGGGCTGTACAGGATTACGAAGCCAATCGGACGCGGCGGAATGGGCGAAGTCTATCTCGCTGAACACACGGCGCAGAGCCGCGAGGTCGCGCTGAAGATTCTACCTCAGCACTTTCTCGACGACGGGCAACGTGTCCAACGTTTCCGGCAGGAAGCACGTGCCGTGCTCGCGCTCAATCATCCGAACGTCGTCACCGTTTACGACATCGGCGAATCGGAAGGCATCCACTTTATCTCGACAGAGTTTGTCGAAGGCCAGACTTTGCGCGAGCGAATGACGAGCGTGCGCCTCACGATTGAGGAAGCTGTTGACATCGCCTTGCAGGTCGCCAGCGCCCTGGCTTACGCGCACGAGAAAGGTGTTATCCACCGCGATGTGAAACCGGAGAACATCATGCTCAGGCCGGACGGCTACGTCAAAGTCTTAGACTTCGGCATCGCCAAGCTGACGGAGGGAAAGGCCAGGAGCGGGACGAACGACCCGAACGAAGCGCCGACGCGCGTGAAGGCCAGCACCACGCCCGGCATGGTGATGGGAACTGTTCATTACATGTCGCCGGAGCAGGCGCGTGGACTCAAGGTGGATGAGCGCACGGACACGTGGAGCTTAGGCTGTGTGCTCTACGAGATGTTGACGGGGCGACAGCCATTCGATGGCGAAACGCCAAGCGATGTGATTGCGACGATTCTCAAGCATGACCCTGCGCCGCTTACTTCGCTCTTGCCGGATACGCCCGCAGAGCTTGAGCACATCGTCTCGAAGGCGCTCGACAAGTCGAAGGACGAACGCTATCAAACGGCGAAAGATTTTCTCGCAGACCTGCGCCGCTTCAAGCGCCATTACGAGCGCGAGGCAGACATCGAACGCTCGACGCCGCCGGGCGAGAGAGCGCAAATAGCGGCAGGAGTTTCGACGGGCGGGCAGCAAGCGAGTCCGACCAACACGGGCGAGTCTGCGACTTCTACGGCGGTCACGGCGCATACGACTTCGAGCGCCGAGTACATCGTCAGCGAATTCAAGCGGCATCGCACGGGCATCCTCCTGACCATCGCGGCGCTCGTCGTGGTCGCGGCTCTCGGCTTCGGCGTGTATAAATTCTTCAGTCGTGGCGCGGCGGATAAGACTGTTGCCGCGCGCGATGTGAAAATCACGCCCTTGCCGATTAACGGCATCCTTGCGAATGCGGGCTGGAGCAGCGCGGCTATCTCCCCGGACGGCAAGTACGTCGTCTATGTGCTCGTAACGCATAACGAAAAGGGTGAGGACGTGGAGAGCATGTGGGAGATGTATCGTCCCACAGGGGACGCCAAACAAATCCTGCCGCCCTCGAAGGATTCATACGGCGGCCTCGCTTTCGCAGATGACGGCGACTATGTCTATTATTGGGACGGCTCCGATGAGCGTCATCAGGTCTCGCTCTACAAAATCTCAGTGATCGGGGGCGTGCCGAAAAAGCTGATTGACAATATCAAAAGGGCTAACTTCGCTCCCTCGCCGGACGGCAAGCAGGTGGCCCTCCTGCGGTACGATGAGAACGGGGGCGGCAGCCTACTCGTCGCTAACGAGGACGGCACTGGCGAGAGGCTTCTTGTCAAACGCGAGGGCATCAAGGACTGGATTGACGGCTCTCCCACATGGTCGCCTGACGGCAAGAGCATCGCCTGCTTTGCAGGGACTTATGAGGGCGGCGTCCACCACACTCTGCTCATTGTAAACGTGGCGGAGGGAACGCAGAAAGAGGTCGGCACGGCGAAATGGTATGGTGCAGCTTATGTGCTGTGGCTCCACGACGGTAGCGGACTGTTGGTTGCTGTGGACGACTACAGAACGGCGCCCACGCAGGTCTGGTATGTCTCTTACCCCGACGGCGCAGCGCGCAGAGTCACCAATGACCTGAACAACTACTTTTTTACGAGCGCGACCGCCGATTCAAAGACGGTGCTG
This sequence comes from Acidobacteriota bacterium, assembly GCA_032159235.1. Classification (GTDB taxonomy): domain Bacteria; phylum Acidobacteriota; class Blastocatellia; order Pyrinomonadales; family Pyrinomonadaceae; genus QHXM01. Next base: position 36,679 of record JAVHWW010000073.1, on the reverse strand, counting down.
GCCGTGCAGGAAAAACACCCGTTAGACATCTGGGTGACGCCCGTAGGCGGTAATTCGGGTCAGGCCAAACAGGTAACATTCACGCGAGGCGACGGGCGAAACGGAGTCGCGTGGACGCCGGACGGGAGGATTGTCTTCGATACGGTCGGAAACAGTAACCTGTGGGTGATGAAAGCAGATGGCACTGACCGCCGGCAGATTACAAGCGGAACTGATAACAACTTCATGCCCTCTGTCTCTCCCGACGGACGCTTCGTCGCCTTCATCTCTTTACGCGGCGGCTCGCCACACGTGTGGCGCATTGATATGGACGGAAGCAACCTCAAACAACTTACTTTCGGCCCCAGCGAGGAGTCGCGACCAAGTATTACGCCTGACGGCAAGTGGGTAATCTTCAGTTCGTTCCGCAGCACAGGAAAGCTGACGCCCTGGAAAGTATCCACAGACGGCGGCGAACCTGTTCAACTGAGCGATAAGCAGCTTCAATGCGGCAATGCCTCTCCCGATGGCAAGTTGATTGTTTGCGCTGACTCCTCCCAAACACAGGGCAAATGGAAAATCTTACTGCTCCCGATAGAAGGCGGTGAGCCGGTGAAAGTGATTGAGCCGCCGGATAGGTTCTTTGGTTTTCCCGGCTGGACAGCCGACGGGAGCGCCATCACTTTACTTCATAATGGCGGAGGGGCAGACAACTTCTGGAAACTCCCGCTCGACGGCAGCCCGCCCAAATCGTTGACCAACTTCACTGACAGTTCACTGCAATCTACCATATTTAATTACGCCTTCTCGCCCGACGGCAAGATGCTGACCTTCACCCGCTCCAACTCGACCAGCGACCTCGTCCTGATTAGCGACTTCAAATAAGCAGAGTGTAGCTCGCGGCGGGTGCGCCAGAGCCTCTCCGTGAATTTTCATTAACTGAACGAAAGTCAAAGGCGATATTTCTCACCTTCAGTTGCATCAAAGCTCACGGCCCCTGCGTTCACTATCAACCTTTCTCCCCCTGAGTTTGACAGCACGATATGAATAGCGTATCTGTTAAGTTTGGTTTCCGTGAGAAAATCGCCACAGTGTGATTGTAAGCTAATGAAGAACGGGAATCGTTTGGAATCAAGATGAATTACACGACCAGAGAGCTTTTGAAACGCTACGCGCGACTCGCAGTTGGTCAGCCTTTTTCTCCCGTCCTGCTGAATATCCTTGTCACATCGGTTTGTGACATGCGCTGCACGCACTGTTTCTTCACGGAAGAACTGGATGACCGCCCGCGCAAGAAGTTGCAGATGAAGACGCACGAGATTGAGCGTATCTCGGAGACGTTGGGCGGCAATCTTGGCGTCTTAATCTTAGCGGGCGGCGAGCCTTTCACGCGCAAAGACCTGCCGGAAATCGCACGCGCCTTTTACAAGAATAACAAGCTCGAATCAATCTACCTGATGTCGAACGGGCAGATTCAGAAACGAATCATGCCGGATGTCGTGCGCATTCTCGAAGAGTGTCCGACGCTGAATGTCACGGTCGCGCTCGGCATTGACGGACTCAAAGCGCAGCATGAGAAGATTCGGCAGAAGCCAGGCTCGTGGGATATTGCGATTGATACCGCGCGACAACTTCAACAGATCAAGCAGGAGTATCCGCGCCTTGACGTGCAAACCTGCACCTGCTTCATGCACTCGAATCAGGAGACGATTTTCGAGTGGTACGATTTTCTGAAGTACGAGTTGAAGCCCGACAAGGTCAACTTCAATTACATCCGCCCGCCGTCAGCCGACCCTATCGAGTTAGACATTGACCACGAGCGTTACAGTCGTCTCGCACGCATGATTGACGACGATTCGCGCCACGCGGCGATTAAGAACAACTACGGCGGCGACGCCGGATTCTTCAAAGCCGCGATTGATATTTACATGCACGGCCTGATTGCCAGGACGCAGGAAGAACAGAAGGCACAGATGACCTGTTACGCCGGAACTGCTGGCGGCGTCATCTACGACGAGGGCACTGTCTCGTCCTGCGAGAATCTTGAGCCGGTCGGAAACCTGCGCGATTACGATTGGAACTTTCAGAAGCTGTGGCTTTCCCCCGCGATGAAAGCGCGTCGCAAAAAGGCCGCCGACGGATGTTTCTGCACGCACGAGTCGAACAGTTATTATCCGAGCTTGCCTTTCAATCCGAAGCACCTGATTCAGATTAAGAAGTTGGAGCGCGAGATGAAGAAGGCGCGAAGGAGCGCTAATTTGGGCGAACCGCAGGCAGGCGGCGTAGCAATAAAAGCATAGGAAGTGGTCAGTGGTCAGTTAAAAACTGATTCATCTGACCACTGACCACCGACCACTGACCACTGAATTATGTTTAGAGCAAGGGTTCCGAAGATTCTGATTATCTCGTCCGACACGGGCGGCGGCCATCGTTCGGCGGCGGCGGCTATCGTCGCGGGCGTGCAGAAATTTTTTTACGGGCAGTCTTATGCGGTGCGCGTCGTGCGCGCGCTCGAAGAATCGCACTCGATCACAGCGAAGATGGTCAGGCTCTACAACTGGGTGCTGCGCCGCAAGCAGCACTGGATGAAATATCTCTACTGGGCCGTCAATCGCTTTCGCCCGGAGACGCGCGAGTTCTTCTACAATCGAACGGTCGGCTATGTGCGCGACCTCTTTGAACGCTGGTGTCCGCACGTCGTCGTCAGCGTGCATCCTCTGACGCAGCACTTCATCGCACGAGTTCTCAAAGAGCTTGGTCTGGCCGATAGAATTCCACTCATCACTGTCGTCACAGACCCCTGCTACGGCTTCTGGCGCGGCTGGGCGTGCGACGACGTGAGGCTGTATCTGGTGGCGAGCGAAGAGGCGCGGCGGCAGTTGATTGATTACGGCGTGGCTCCTGAACGAATCAAGATTTCCGGGATGCCCGTGCATCCGAAGTTTCAGTTTTCAGACGAGCAGGCGGCGAGGGCTGCACGCTCGGCGCTCGGTTTAGACCCGCACAAATTTACTGTCTTCATCAATGCGGGTTGGGCTGGCGGCGGCAACATCCCGCACATCTTCCGCGAATTTGCGCGCGGCGATCTGGACGTGCAGGCCATCTTTCTCGCCGGAAAAAATGAAGAGTTGCGCGTTGAAGCTGAAACGGTCGCGGCGAAAGCGAAGTTTCAGATCAAGGTCATCGGTTACTCAGAGCACATCGAGCAGTTGATGAGCGCGGCCAGCGTGATGATCTCGAAGCTCGGTGGCTTGACGACCTACGAAGCCTTCGCGTGTCGCATCCCGATTATCGCCGATACGATCACCGAGCCGATGCCGCAGGAAGCGGGCGCGGCTCATCTCATCGAACAGCGCGGCGCGGGTGTCTTGCTCACTCGCGCGATTGATATTGTGCCTGTTGTCCGACGCATGTTGGAAGACTCGAAGCACTACGCTGCGATGCGTGCGGCGACACTCACGATCACGCTTCCGAACGCGACGCGGCACATCGTCGAAGAGATCACCTCGCTCATCGCGCCGCCGGTGCTGGCACGCGAAGAGCCTGTGCTGGTCGAAGCGCGCATTGCGTAAGCGGCCTGCCTTGTTGACGCCCATCGCCGATTCGGGTTTAATCTAGGACCACGATCAAGATTTTTATTTCCGTCCCGCTTCCGTCAAATCGAAGCGGGGTTTTTTTGGAGACTGAACAGGTGAGCCTTTTGCTCGAAGGAAAAAGAGCCTTCATTACCGGCGGCACGCGCGGCATCGGCGCGGCAATGTGCGAAGTGTTCGCACGCGAAGGCGCGGACGTGGCTTTCAGCTACAACGCGCGCGACGATCTGGCCGAAACTACACGCAATAAAATCACCGCGCATAATCGCCGCACGCTTTCCTACAAGACTTCCATCACCGACCGCTTCGGGATGAAAAAGTTGACGCGCGAACTCGTCGAAGCGTGGGGCGGGATAGATATTCTGGTCAACAACGCGGCCATCAACAGGGGCGACAACTTCGCCACCATGACCGACCGCGCGTGGGATGAAGTCACCGGCACTAACATCAATAGTCTCTTCGCCGTGACGAAGCCGATTTACAAGCAGATGATTCGCCAGCGCAAGGGAACGATCCTCAACATTACTTCCATCGGCGCGATTCGCTCGCTGCCGACCTCAGTTCATTACGCGACCTCGAAGGCCGCGATGATCGGCTTCACCAAATGTCTCTCGCGTGAAGCGGCCACCTTCGGCGTCACCGTCAACGCCATCGCCGCCGGAATCTTCGACACAGACCTCGCACATGAATTGCCAGAACGTCTGCTGCAAATGCACGATTTCTGGGTTTCCATCGGTCGTCTCGGTCGCCCCGAAGAACTCGCCGAATACGCCGCCTTCATGGTCTCGGAGCGCAACAGTTTTATGAATGGAGAAGTCGTCATCGTTGACGGCGGTGCTGTCACTTGATGCCTGCCACCGTGATAACGCCTTCATGCAGAGAGACTATACGTTGGAAACGAGCGCCTCTCAGGCGGTGAATGTCAAGCCTTCGTAGATGTCGCGCAGCTTGAGCGCGCAGTGGACTGATTCCAACTCAAGTGAGGCCGTCATGTCAATTACATCGCGCCGCTCCCAGTCATCCTCCGTGCGCCGCAGATAGTGCGTCACGCGCGGCTCGTCCTGCGCGACGAGCAGATACTCTTGGAAGGTTGGGATCGCTTGATAAGGGGCGAACTTCAGCCCTTCATCGTGTGAGGCCGTGCTCGGCGAAAGCACTTCGACGATCAAGACAGGATTGACGAGGGCGTCAAGGACGTGCACGTGCTTGAATTTCAACTCGCCACACGCCGCGCTAGCGTCCGGGTAGCGGTAAGGCGGCAGCGTCGGCGTCCAGATAGCCGTATCGGCAGTGAAAGCCATGCACCGCCCGCCCTCTAGTTTTTGTCTGAGTCGGTAAAAGACGTTGCCGGAGATTATCCCATGTGCACGGCTGCCGCCGCTCATGCAGAAGATGTCGCCGTCCCAATACTCGAAGCGCGCATCGCTCGCTTGTTCCAGAGCGAAGTATTCGTCGAGCGAGTAGTAGTGATAGGGCGGCACGTCTTTCGGGTTTGCAGCCATCGCGGAATCTCCTTTCGCCTTCTTCTGCCGGTTGCGGAGGGGGTTGCGCCCCACGTTACCCGGCCTGAATTATAGCTCATCCCGGCGCGTCTGCCATCATCTCGGATTTGGTCAGTCCTCTTATTTGGTGGCGAGAAGTTTTTCCAAGACGGCGAGGCGCGTTTCGAGCGTGCGGATGGTGCGTTGCATCTCTCCGAGTCGTCGAAAGGCTGCGATTGAGCGGAGCCACTCGCGGTTATCGAAGGCGGGAATGCCGGAGAGTATCTTGCCCGCCTCGACGTTATGACTCGTCGCGCTCTTGGCTGTCAGCACCGCATCATCGCCGATGGTCAAATGTCCGGCCACGCCTACCTGACCCGCGAGAATCACGCGATGCCCAACATGCGAGCTTCCGGCGAGTCCGACCTGCGCGCAGATTAAAGCGTCTTCGCCGACAGTGCATGAGTGGCCGATCTGGACCAGGTTATCAATCTTCGCTCCACGCGCAATGCGGGATTCTCCGACCGAAGCGCGGTCAATCGTCGTGCCCGCGCCGATTTCAACATCGTCTTCGATAACGACAATCCCAGTCTGCGGAATCTTGAGCCAGCGTTTCTCTTCGTCCTTCGCGTAGCCGAAACCGTCAGAGCCGACGACTGCGTTGTTGTGCACGACGACACGCTCGCCAAGTCGAGAGCCTTCACGAATACTCACGCCTGAGTGGATAACGGAATCAGCGCCGATCCTGACATCATCGTAGATGGTCGCGTTCGGATAGATGCGAACCCGCGCGCCGAGACGGACGTTGCGGCCAACAATCGCGTGCGCTCCGATCCACACGCCTTCGCCGATCTGCGCGGATGCGTCAATCACCGCCGTCGGATGAATGAATGGCTCGAAAGACGGTTCGGGATGAAAAAGTCTGAGCGCGCGTGTGTAAGCTAAGTAAGGATCGCTTGCGCGTAAGATGGCGATCTCTCTGCCGACCTCAACATGTTCGCCGACGTAGATAGCCGTCGCCTGCGTCGTCTGCACGCGCGGCGTGTAGCGTGGATTGGCAAGAAAGGTGACGTGGCCTGCTGCGGCTTCGTCTAAACCTGCCGCGCCGCTAATCTCCGCATCGGCGTCACCGCCTTCGATTCGTGCGCCTGTTTGTTCTGCAAGTTCTGAGAGTTTCATGCGCGAGAGTGTAGCGCAACATGCGACGAAAAGCAGAATTCAGAATTCAGGAGTCAGGAGCCAGAATAAAACAGAAGCTGGTTTCAGCCTTATCCATTCTGGATTCTGAATTCTGGCTCCTGAATTCTGCTTTTCATCACATCAAGTTAATCGGGTCAATTTCAAGATTGACGGAGCGCAAGTCAACATCGCGCGCCGCAGCATTGGCGAGCGCCATGTCTATCACTTCGCGCAGTTGCGGGCGGCTGCGTGATTTGACGAGAAGCTGGATGCGGTGCTCACCGCGTAGTCGCGCGAGCGGCGCGGGTGCCGGGCCAAGAATGCGACAGGCGCGGTCGGTATTGGCTTCATCGAGCGCTTTCCTGATTTCGGCGGCGCATCCTTGCGCGCGCGTGAAATCTTCGCCGTGAACGAGAAGCGATGCGAGCGCGACGAAAGGCGGATAGTTGAGGCTCTTGCGGTAACGAATCTCTTCCTGATAAAAGCCCGCGTAGTCCTGCGCGCAGGCATGTTTGAGAGCGTAGTGATTCGGGTGATAGGTTTGAATCAGCACACGCCCGGCAAGACTCCCGCGTCCGGCACGTCCGGCGACTTGTGTAATCAGTTGAAAAGTTCTTTCGGCTGAACGAAAGTCCGGCAACGCGAGTCCGGCATCAACGGAGACGACGCCGACGAGTGTGACGTTCGGGAAGTCATGGCCTTTGGCAAGCATCTGTGTGCCGACGAGCATATCAAGTTCGCCCGCGCCGAATTCCAAAATTGCGCGCTCGAAAAGTTTACGGCGCGAGGTCGTGTCGCGGTCGAGGCGTGCGATGCGAAGCGTGGGAAAGCGCTTTTGCAACATCTCTTCGAGTTGTTCCGTTCCTTCGCCGACGTAGTAAATATATTTGCCAGCGCACGACGGGCAGCGCGAGGGCGAAGGCTGACGATGATTGCAGTAATGACAGATGATGCTCATCTCGCTGCGATGATAGGTGAGCGTGACATCGCAGTTCGGGCAATGGATTGACTCGCCGCACGAGCGGCACAAAACGAAACTCGAATAGCCGCGACGATTGAGCAGGATGATTGATTGCTCGCCGCGCGCGTGCGCCTCTTCGATGGCCTTGAGGAGTTCATCTGAAAAGACTTCTGGCCGACCCTGACGCGCGAAGACTGCGCGCATGTCTATCATCTCGGCGCGTGCCATCGCACGATTGGCGATTCTCTGTGCGAGTTGCAGGTAAGTGTACTTGCCGCTCCGCGCGTTGTGAAACGATTCGAGCGAAGGCGTCGCAGAGCCGAGCACAACGACAGCGCCCTCACGACTCGCGCGGACAATCGCCGTGTCACGCCCGTTGTAGTATGGAGATTCCTGCTGGCGATAAGAGGTCTCGTGCTCTTCGTCAACGACGACGAGGCCGAGATTCGAGACGGGCGCGAAGACTGCGGAGCGCGTGCCGATGACGACGCGCGCCTCGCCACGTTTCAAACGACTCCACTCATCGAAACGTTCGCCCGTCGTCAGCGATGAATGGAAGATGGCAACCTGATCGCCGAAGTGTGCGCGCAGGCGACGCGAGAAAACGGGCGTCAGTGCAATCTCAGGCACGAGCATCATCGCCGTGCGGCCTTGCAGAAGCGCTGCACGCATGGCGCGGATGTAGATTTCTGTTTTGCCGCTGCCTGTCACGCCGTGCAGGAGAAATGCCGCGTAACGATTCTCTTTGAGCGGCTTCTCGATTTCATGGAGCGCGTTCGCTTGCTCCTCTGTTAATTCCAGTTCTTCGATTTCGGGCAGCGTGGCTGTCGCAAGCGGGTCGCGCCGGACGTTGCGGACGAAGACTTCGATGACGTGACGCTTCTCAAGAGTCTGAATCGCTGAGGCGCTGGCGTCAGCCGTTTCCAGCAAATCCGTGAAAGCCATCTCGCCGCCTTCGTCAATCAGAGTCTCGATGACTCGCTGTTGAGTTTTAGAAAGGGCGCGTGCGGATTCAGGCGCGACGTGCTCGGCGATGGGCAACAAGCGCACAGCCTTGCGGCGTTTCGCTTTGGCTAAGACAGAGCGTGCGCGATGCGTGAGCTTGATCCAGCCTGCGCGTTCGAGGTCGCGTGCGACAGCAGAGGCACGCGCTTCGCCGATGTGTCGCGCGACGAGGCGCAGAGGCATCTCTTCATTTTCGGCGACGAGACGGAGAGCGCGTGCCTTCGCAGTCGCCGTGCGATTAATGGGCAGGCGCGCGAGTTCGTCGCGGCCTTCGGTGGTGATGGTCAAGACCTGCTCGACCGTTGCGTTCAATCCGGCGGGCAGCGCCGCCTTCAGGACTTCGCCCCAGGGCGCGGCGTAATATTCAGCGACCCAGCGCGTGATTTCCAGAATTTCAGGCGTGAGCAGAGGCTCTGCATCGAGCAACTCTTCAGCATCTTTGATGTCGGCATCCGTGAGATCAGCCGCCGGGTCGAGCGCGTTGAGAAGAGCGACGATGTAGCCGGTGATGCGCTTGCGTCCGAAGGGGACGAGCAGGCGCGAACCCAGACGCGCGTCACCTTGCAGCGCGAGCGGCAGGCGATAAGTGAACGTCCTGTTGACGCGCAACGGCACGGCGACCTCCGCATACTGCGGCAACGGCGTTTGAGTTGCTTTCTGCTCTGTCTGAGTTGCGATTGACGATTGCACGGTGAGTTAAATTAACGTGAAGCGGGCAAAAGGTGAAGCGGTGAAAAGCGAAAAGAATTTAACCATTGATTCATGTAATCATTGATTCATTGGAAATGATTCAATGATTAAATTCATTTGATGCGAGAAAGGCGCGCACCTTTTTCATGTCCTCCCAGACCTCGCGTTTCTTAGACGGGTCGCGCAAGAGATAAGCCGGATTGAATGTCGGCATCAGCTTTGTATTTTGATAATCGTGAAACTCGCCGCGCATCTGCGAGATTGGCTTTTTGGTTTTGAGCAGTGCGCGTGTCGGCGTGTTGCCGAAGGCGATGACGACGCGCGGATGAACGACTGCGAGTTCGCGGTGCAAGTAAGGCGTGAAGAATGAGAGCACGTCGGGCGCTAATTCATCACCAGTTGAAATGAACTTGACCGTGTTGGTCAGATAGCAATCTTCACGTTTGAGGCCAATGGCTTCAAGAATGCGATTGAGCATCTGTCCGGCTGGCCCCATGAACGGCTTGCCCGAATCAATATCCGGCGGGCCGGGCGACTCGCCGACAACAGCCACCCGCGCGCCCTTTCGCCCTTCGCCAAAAATGAAGACGCGATCCGCAAATTGCCGATTCTGTTTCGCACGCTGCAACATCTCCGCGTTGATTTCATCAAGCGTCTCGTTGGAATCCGGCGATTCGTCGAAAAGTGAAGACTGCATAACAACAGTGAAAAGTGAAAAGTGAAAAGTGAATAGTGAATAGTGAATAGTGAGTAGTTGTTTTGAACTATTCACTATTCACTATTCACTTTTCACTATCCTTTGATCTTTCCGTCTAAATAATCCCGCACCTTCTTCATGTCTTCCCATGCTTCGCGTTTTTTGGATGGGTCGCGCAGGAGATAGGCGGGATGAAAGGTTGGCATGACTTTGATGCCTTTGTAGTCTAAGAACTGCCCGCGCATCTTCGTGATGCCTTCTTTCGTGTCGAGCAGATTTTTCATCGCCGTGTTGCCCAGGACGACGATTACTTCGGGCTGGACGACAGCGATTTCACGCAGGAGGAAAGGCTTGCAGGTCTTCGCTTCGTCGAGCGTCGGCGTGCGGTTCTGCGGCGGGCGGCAGCGATTGACGTTGCCGATCATCACGTCCTCGCGCTTCATACCGATGGCTTCGATGATCTTGTTGAGCAGTTGTCCGGCACGACCGACGAAGGGACGCGCCGACGCATCTTCATCCGCGCCGGGTGCTTCGCCGACGAACAACAGACGCGCTTTGCGATTGCCTTCGCTGTTGACGATGTGCGTGCGTCCCGACGCGAGCGGGCAGCGCGTGCAGTCGCCGATGTCGTTCCAGATGTCTTCGAGCGTTTCGTTCGAGCGCGGCAAGCTGGCTTCGTCTTTCGGCGTGATTTCGCCGAAGAGAGTGTCCTGCGGCGGCGGCGGCTCAAGTTCTTTTGGTCGTTTGGGAGCGGTTCGTTTAGCCATGTCGGTTTGCCCTGTTGAAGTTTGTGCGATTTGCTCTGATGTGGATTGTGCGACGCTTGCTTTTGGTGAAGCAAGCGTCGCGCTCGTTAGGGGCGAATCAATTTTGGTTGAAGCCTGCGCGTTGCGACGGAGCGCGGCGTTATCTGTTGGTGGCGAAGCGGCAGGCTTAAGTTTTTCTGTGCTCATTGCAGCCTGCGGCTGCAATGAGCTTGACGAATCCTCCACGCCGCTAACGCCTAGTTCGCGCAAGTATGAAACGTGCTCGCTGGCATCTTTGACTAATTCAAGCAACTCATTCTTCAAATCCGATTCTGCTCCTGCTGGATTCAACGCTTATCTTACCCTTTCTTTGTAACTAATTCTCGGCCCGCAAATGATTATCCCAATGATGAAGCCGATAGCGGCACAGGCCAGCCAAGTCCTGAACTTGCCCTCCTCAAGATAATAATCAGCAGCCCGCATCAGATTTGAAAAATTTGTTAATTGATAAAGGTAGTAAGACAGAATCAGAATAATGGCACACGATGCCCCACAAAGTAGGTGAGCTTTAAGCCTCAGCGTGATTCTCGTTGCCGAGCGTAACGCGCAAGCTGCTAATCCGAGCAATGCTCCTGCAAGCATATTATGTAGCAAAAAGTAGCGGAAACGATAGCGCTCAGAAAATTCCCAATCTACTGTCATCAAAAGAGGGATTAGGAAAGTTAAAAGAAGCAGTGCGCCCGCGCCACCGAGCGCAAAGTAGAGCGCGCACTTAGACCAGCGCAATGCGGAAGCTGTGATGCCGAATAAGAGACCAAATAAAACAATGCTGAATAGCATGTAAGTAAATTTGGGGAGTTCGGTAAAGTACCAGTCATGAAATATGACACGGAAAGCTAAAACGCTCAAAAGCGGAAAAACAATTGCTCCGGCAAGGGCGAAGAGAAAAATCGTTGCCGATTTGGGAGCAACTACTTTTTCCTGTCGCGCCAACTCTGTTGTCACGGTTTCGGCTGTGGCCGTGGGAAATGCCGGAGCCGGTAAGTTGTCCTTGGTTGAGCCTGTGACCGGCATAGTTGGCTGCCCTAGATTCGGCAATGGCGGTGGCGCAGCGAAATGTCCGTCCCACACCGTTGGCGGAAGCTCGTGGGGCATTACTTCAGTTCTTTGTTCGCGCGAGGAGATACGCTGTTGCGCCGATTGGGGCGCGGCTTTACTACTGAGCGCAGCGTTAAATTCGGAATTGAGTTCGTGTGCCGACTGCTGGCGCGCTTCCGGCAACTTACCGAGCGCGCGCCCAATGACTTGCGAAAGCGCGGGCGGGATGTCGGGTCGTGCCTCTGCGAGCGAGGGAGGCTGGACGGCTATGTGTTGCTGAATGATGTGTCCCTGTGATTCACCCTTGAAAGGTAGTTCGCCCGTGAGCATTTGATAAAGCACGATGCCTAAGCTGTAGATGTCCGTGCGACGGTCTATGCGGCTGCCTGTGATTTGCTCAGGCGACATGTAGGAGACTGTGCCCGCGATGCGGCTCGCGGCAACTGCTGTTGACGAAGTGACGACCTTAGCGATGCCGAAGTCGAGAACTTTAACTAACGGGCGGTCACGCCGTCCGATGTAAATGTTTGAAGGCTTGATGTCACGATGAATGACGCCTGCGTCGTGAGCCGTCTGAAGCGCGTCCGAGATGGGCGCGAGCAGCGCAGCAATCTCTTCAGGCGTAAACGGCACACGAGCACGCAACTCATCTTCGAGCGTGTGCCCTTCCAACCACTCCATCACCAGATAAGCAAAGTCTGATTCTTCGCCCACGTCTGTGACGGCGACGATGTGCGGATGCATGAGTCGTCCGGCGGTCAAGGCCTCGCGCTGGAACAGTTCACGCGCCACCGCAGTTTCATCGTCTCCCAGATCAGGCTTCAAAATTTTGACGGCAACCGTGCGACCCACTCTTGTATCCGCAGCACGATAGACTGCGCCAAAGCTCCCCATCCCGGCGAACTCTTCGAGCCGATAACGCCCGCCGAATGTTTCGCCTACTAGCCGGTATGGATCACGGCGTGGTCGCCGAGCGATCAAGGTTTTTTCATCTTCAGCCATAAAGTTTGGACGGAAGCTGCAAACGGCCTTGACTTGGATTAACCGTTGCGGCGCAGCCGCATGATCTCATCAAGGATACGATGCGCGGCATCTGGCTTCGACATCAACGGTAACTCGACGGACGTATCGTCGGCGCGTGTGATAATCGTGATGATATTCGTTTCCGTGTCAAAGCCTGCGCCTTCGCGCGTGATGTCGTTGGCGATGATGGCGTCGAGACCTTTGCGGTCGAGTTTCGAGCGCGCATGTTGGATCACGTCGTTGGTTTCGGCTGCGAAGCCGACGATGAGCAAGTCGTTCTGCTTCGCGGCGGCAACTTCGGCGAGAATGTCTGGCGTCGGTTCGAGTACGAGCGTAAAACTCTCGCCGGACTTCTTGATCTTATTATTCGCACGCTTCGCAGGACGATAGTCGGAGACGGCGGCGGCGGCGATGAAAACTGTCGCGGCTGAGATTTCTTTCATCACGGCGGCGTACATCTCTTCGGCGGAAGTAGCGCGCACGAGTTGAATGTTCGCGGGCGGCTCTGCGCTGGTTGCGCCTGCGATGACGGTCACATCAGCGCCGCGAGAGCGCGCGGCTTCTGCGAGCGCGAAGCCCATGCGACCCGAAGAACGATTCGAGAGAAAGCGCACAGGGTCTAACTCTTCGCGCGTCGCACCGGCAGTTATCAAGACGCGCTCGCCTGCCATGTCGCGCGTCGTGTGGCTTTCGGCTTCGCGCAGGATTTCGAGCGCGGCAGAGACGATGCGCTCAGGCTCACTCAAGCGTCCCGGCCCAAACGTTCCGCAGGCCATCTCGCCAGCGTCGGGTTCGATGATGCGTACGCCGTCGGCGCGCAGTTGTTGAAGATTGCGCTGCGTCGCCGGATGATTCCACATCGTCGTGTTCATCGCTGGCGCGATGATGACGGGCGCGTTTGAGGCCAGGTATGTTGAAGTGAGAAAATCGTCTGCGATGCCGTTGGCAAACTTGGCGATGATATTGGCTGTCGCAGGCGCGATGAGGAGCAGGTCAACCGTTTGCGAAAAGGTGATGTGCGCGATGGGGTCTGGATTGTCAGGCGCGTAATCGTCAACGATGACATGCGTGCCGGAGAGGGCGCGAAACGTGAGCGGCGTGATGAACTCGCAGGCGCGCTGGGTCATCGCCACGCGCACAGTGCATCCGGCGCGTTGGAGTCCGCGCAGGATTTCGGCGGCTTTGTAGGCCGCGATACCGCCGGAGATACCGAGCGCGACACGCTTGCCTATGAATCCGCCTTCTTGAGCATCATCGGCCATGTCTGTTTTAGTCTTAGCCCGCTAGATTATTGCAGGGAAAATGTAACATTGCGGGTGTGCGCGTCGCAACGCGCTTCGATAATGGTTGTGGTAAACTCTGGCCGGTTAATCAGCCCCCTTGGCATAAACGTCTGTTTCCGATTTCAAACTCTAAGAGCTATGAAAAGAGTGAAAAGGTCTTACTGGGTCTGGTCAGTGATTCTGGTTTGCTTTGCGGGAACGGGAGTCGTCAGGGCGCAACGCGCGCACGACGATAGTTCCGAGTTTGGGCCGGTGGTGCGAGCCTATCTGGGCTATCTCAAGAACGAACAGGAAGTCGTGGACGACCGCGCCAGCCGTCGTGAGATTACCAGGAATTACTACACCCGCAACTCGAATCGCATCCGCGCGCTGCGCCAGATGGCGATTCGCATTGCGCGCGAAACTCAAAATGATTACCTGCCGGAATTGGAAGCGGCGGCGGGCGATGAGCTTGGGAGTATCTTTGAGAATCCGCCGCAGACTGCGAGCCTGCGCGTCGGCGAGGTGTACAGTAACACTTTCAGATTCCTGGGCACGGTGCGCTCTGGCGACCTCTTCTACGTCTTCGCCAGACTTGATCCATACGAGCAGGCGGATTTAATGGAGTCAGAGAAGGGGAAGCCTACTGAAGAAATGCATCCGAACACGCCTGCGCCTGTTTCCGGTCAAGCGACGAGCCGACCGCGACGAACGGGGACGCCGTAATGATACTGTCAACAAATTCATCCTATTTTGATGCGCCAGCCGACACTTTTTGAGAAGCGACGCGGACAGCGTGCGATTGACGTAGAGCGAATTGTGCTCTACGCGCTCGGCGATTTTCAGGCGCGTGGAAAAGTTCTGGTTCAGAGAGAGTTGCCGCTTGATCGTCTGCGCGGCGCATTGAGGCGAGCGTCCGAAGCGCACGACGTTGAAGAGTTGTCGGATGAAGATACTGTCGCGGCGCTCAGAATGCTCGGCGCAGAGGTGCGGCAAGTTCCATCCTTCGTCGCCAAACATCCGTTCCGCGTCGTCGTTCCAAACGAATTGGCCGAACACGCGCAACGCACCTATCGAGAAGAGCGGAATCCAGAATCCAGAATCCAGAATCCAGAATAAAAGAAAAACAAAATCTGTTGACGCGGGTTGCCGCCTTATCATTCTGGCTTCTGACTTCTGACTCCTGAATTCCGCCTTTCATTCTACCTTCTGGATTCTGTTTTTTTCTGTTACCATTCGCGTCGTTCCAGTAAAATTCTGAAGACAAGCTTCTCGCGTCATCTTTGTTGATGCGAGAGCGCCCGCATTCCGATGACAAAAGATAAAAGCCGCCGCCATTTTTTACGTGATGCTCTCGGTGGTGTCGGTGCTGTTGCGCTCGGCGCGCAGCTTTATTCCAGTGTGCCCGCGCAAAGTAAAGTGTCGCGCTCGCACGCCGCAGTTAGAAGTGAGCAGCCTTCCATCAAATTTGCGATTCATGGCGGAGCCGGGACTATCTTGCGTAATCAAATGAGCGCGGAGCGCGAGAAAGAATATCGTGACGCGCTGACGCAAGCGTTGATGACCGGCTACGGGATTTTGAAAAAGGGTGGGCCGGGACTCGATGCTGTCGAGGCTGCGATTAGATTCATGGAAGATTCGCCGCTCTTCAATGCCGGAAAGGGTGCTGTCTTTACCAACGCCGGAACCAACGAACTTGATTCCTCAATCATGGACGGCAAGACGCTCAAGGCTGGCGCAGTCGCCGGTCTCAAGCACATCAAGAATCCGATTAGCCTCGCTCGTCTCGTGATGGAAAAATCCAAGCACGTGATGATGGTGAGCGATGGCGCAGAAGCGTTTGCTAAAGAACAGGGTGTCGAGTTAGTCCCGCAAAGTTATTTCTATACTGAGGATCGTTGGAAAGCCTTGCAGCGCGAGAAGGCTGTCGAAGAAGAGAAGAACAAAACGCCGAAGGATAAGAAACCGGAGAAGGCGCACGCCAGTTTGCCGGAGCATGAGTACGGCACGGTCGGAGCCGTCGCGCTGGATCAAGGCGGAAACATCGCCGCCGGAACTTCGACTGGCGGAATTTCAAATAAGAAGTGGGGAAGAGTCGGCGATTCACCGATTATCGGCGCGGGCACTTACGCCAATAATCGAACCTGCGGAGTCTCCGCGACAGGTGATGGCGAATATTTCATTCGTTCGGTAGTGGCGCATGATCTTTCGGCCTTGCTGGAATATAAAGGCTTATCCTTGAAAGAGGCTGCTGATGTCGTCATTGAGAAAGTAGATAAGCTCGGAGGCAAGGGCGGATTGATTACCATTGATAAAGACGGTCATCTTGCGATGTCTTTCAGCACATCTGGAATGTACAGAGGGCATGTCGGCGCGGATGGACAGCCAATTATTGAAATTTACAAGGATTAAGGTGGCAACAGGCGAGAGTGTCGCAAGCAAGACAGTTTGCTGATTGCCGAATCAAATAGCCTCTGAAGAGCGGGACTGCGCTGGAGACTGTGAGGCGACGTTTATTGGGAGGCATTGCCGTAAAATTATCTGGTAAAAGCCCCTTGAGTATGCTAAGTTAATGCCACCATTACGCAAATCTTTGTTGACAGAGGGTCAGGATTCGTGTAAAAAGGCGGAGATATTGAAGCCCTCTGTGGCTGTCATGCCTGCTTTTTTAGGAATGTTTCGCGCGGTCGGATTTGAAATGTCGAGGTGGGTCAAGCGAGTAAGAACAGGAAATCCATCTCCCGCGAATCTTTGGATTACGCGGCGCGCTCTCAAAACTTTTTTCACATTACGGGAGGAGAATTAATGATCAGCAGAACTTGGAGCCGCAAGTCCATTGCGTTCTGCCTGGCAGTAGCCGTCTTGAGCGTGTACTCGATGGTAGTGCTGGCAACGCCCGGACAATTGGGCCAAACAGGAGCGTCGGGCGAATTATCGGTTTCCGGTCAGGTTACCGTCAACGGCCAAAGCGCAATCTCAGGTGCGACAGTCTTCACAGACAGCACCCTTGAAACGGCGGCAAATTCCGGCGCCACACTCAGTCTAGGCAAGCTCGGTCGCGTTGAACTTTTGCCGAGCACAATCATGAAGATCAGCTTTACAGAGTCGGGGATTACGGCCATGCTTCAATCGGGGCGCGCGCGCGTCTCGGTCCCGGCTGGCATTTCAACGATGGTGAATACCAAAGACGGCTCCGTCGTTGCCGACAACACGCAGGCTGATGCCTTCAGCATTGACACCGAATGCGGCAACACGATTGTCGCCACACAGGTGGGCAAGGTCGAACTTCGCGCCGGTAACAAGGTTTCGCCTATCGCTGCCGGTTCGCAGGACACAGCCGGTCAGGCTGCGCCGGGCACTCGCTGCACACGTATCAAGCTGGAAGGCATGAAGGGACTCCATGGCGGCGCTTTGGCAGCCCTCTTGCTCGCAGCTGGTGGTGCGATTGCAGCGGCAATCATCGCCGGCAAGAGCAGTAATAACGACCTTAATTTCGGCGGCACGGTCGTAGTTGTCAGCCCGACCAGATAGCCGCATCAAACAAGACCATCTCTCCCGTGCCGGTCATTTACCGCACGGCCAATTAACCATAACCTTGCGGGTCATACGCGCTAGTTGCACGCATGACCCGCAAGGTTTTGCTTACTCGTAAATAGTAAGTGGTCAATGGTGAATAGAAAAGAACGGTTCGTCTATTCACCATTTACCATTCACTATTTACCTTTTACGACAAGATGCACATCGCAGTAATTGGCGCAGGCTATGTCGGACTCGTGACGGGCGCGTGCTTCGCAGAATTCGGCGTTGACGTGACGTGCGTTGATATTAATGCGGAAAAGATCGCGCGGCTTTCAGACGGAATTATCCCCATCTACGAGCCAGGTCTCGAACAGTTAGTCGCCAAGAACACGCAGGCTGGTCGCCTGCACTTCACATCCAACCTGAAAGCGGCAGTCGAACAGGCGCTCGTGATCTTTCTCGCCGTCGGCACGCCTCCACGCGAAGACGGCTCAGCCGACCTCGCTTATGTCGAAGCGGCGACCAGATCAATCGCCGAATACATGAATGGCTACAAGGTCATTGTCACCAAGTCCACCGTTCCGGTCGGCACGGGCGAACGCCTTCGTAAGCTGATCCGCGAGCATCAGAAAGGGCGAGACAATTTCGGCATCGTCTCGAACCCGGAATTCCTGCGCGAGGGTGCGGCCATTGACGACTTCATGCGTCCAGACCGCGTCGTCATCGGCAGCCGCGATGAAGAGGCCGTTGCGATTATGAGAGATCTCTATCGCCCGCTCTACTTGATCGAAACGCCTTTCGTTATCACTTCGCTCGAAGCGGCAGAGCTAACGAAGTACGCTGCCAACGCTTTTCTCGCCACCAAAATTTCTTTCATCAACGAGATCGCTAATCTCTGCGACCTGATTGGCTGCGACGTGCATGATGTGGCGCGTGCGATGGGGATGGACGGGCGCATCAATCGCAAGTTTCTTCATCCTGGCCCGGGCTTCGGCGGCTCATGCTTTCCGAAAGACACGCGCGCTCTGACAGCGGTCGCACGCGAGTACGGCACTGCTTCGTTGATCGTTGAGGCCGTCATCGAAGTCAACGAGCGCCAGCGCGCCGGGATGATCCCGAAGATTGAAAAGCTGGCAGGCAATCTCAAAGGCAAAACAATCGCTGTCTTGGGACTTTCGTTCAAGCCTGAGACGAATGACATGCGCGATGCTCCGTCCGTTGATATTATTCGCGGTCTCACAGAGCGCGGCGCAACAGTGCGCGCTTATGATCCGGTGGCGATGAAAGAGGCCATTAAAGTTCTCCCCGACATCATGTACGTTGAGGACGAATACACCGCCGTCGAAGGAGCGGACGTGCTCGTCTTCATGACCGAATGGAATCAATTTCGCGCGCTTGACATGCAGCGCATACACACACTCATGCGCGCGCCCAGGATCGCAGACCTGCGCAACATCTACGAACCCGATGACATGCGCGAGCTAGGCTTTGATTACACCGGAGTGGGAAGGTGAAACAGTGGTCAGTGGTCAGTGGTCAGTGGTCAGTTGTAAAAGTGAATCTACTGACCACTGTCCAATGACCACTGACCACTGCTTTTATGTCTCTTTCAGGAATCGTACTTGTCACCGGCGGCGCGGGCTTCATCGGGTCGCATCTGGCGCAGACATTGGCCGCGAGCGGCGCGCGTGTCCGCGTGATTGATGATCTTTCGACGGGGCATCGAGAGAACATTGAAGAGATTGGCGGAGAGATTGATTTCCAACGTGCGAGTCTGGCGGATGATGTCGCGTTGCGGCGCGCGCTCGAAGATGTCGAGTTGGTCTTTCACGAGGCGGCGATTCCTTCCGTCCCGCGCTCGGTCAAGAATCCTGTTGAGACGCATGTCGCCTGTGTTGATGCGACCTTCTCGTTGCTCAATGCCGCGCGCGAGCGTGGCGTGCGGCGTGTCGTCTATGCCGCGTCGAGTTCGGCCTACGGCGATCAGCCGACATTGCCGAAAGTTGAAGACATGCGACCCGATCCGCTTTCGCCTTACGCCGTTGCCAAACTCGTCGGCGAATATTATTGCCGTGTCTTCACACGCGCCTACAATCTTGAGACCGTTTCCCTGCGTTACTTCAACGTCTTCGGCCCAAGACAAGACCCCAGTTCGGAATACTCCGGCGTCATCTCGCGTTTCACGAGCGATCTCCTGAGTGGCAATCGTCCCGTCATCTACGGCGATGGCGAGCAATCGCGCGACTTCACTTACATCGCGGACGTTGTCGCCGCCAATATGCTGGCCGCCGAGACGACGAAGGGCATCGGCCATGTCATCAACGCCGCGCGCGGCGAAAGAATCACTCTCAACGAACTCCTCAACACGCTGAAAGCAATCACCGGACACCCGGACGTTCAAGCCGAATACAGAGAGCCGCGCGCGGGCGACGTGCGCCACAGTCTCGCCGACATCACGCGCGCACGTGAACTGTTAGGCTTCGAGCCGCGTGTCAGTCTTGAAGAAGGCTTGCGGCACACGATTGCTTGGTGGAAGCAAAGCCGCTTCGCCGCGTGAGCGCGGCCTATCCTTTAGCCATTCTCTGCAAACTTTCTGTGTAAGGCTGGCGCGCAACACCTTTGTCGGTGATGATCGCGGCAATAAATTCGTTGGGCGTGACATCGAAGGCCGGGTTGTGAACCTGTATGCCGTCGGGCGCTAATTGATACTCGCGCATGTGTGTAACTTCGCGCGCGTCGCGTTCCTCAATCGGTATCTCTTCGCCGGTCTTGAGCGTGAGGTCAAGCGTTGAGATGGGCGCGGCGACATAAAAAGGAATGTCATGTTGCTTCGCCAGAACGGCGACCATGTAAGTTCCGATTTTGTTCGCAGTGTCGCCATTGGCTGCGATGCGGTCTGCGCCGACGACGACCGCGTCAACCTTGCCCTGCTTCATCACGTGCCCGGCCATGTTGTCTGTAATGAGCGTGACGGGAATTTCGTCTTTGGCTAATTCCCATGCCGTCAATCGCGCGCCTTGCAGGAATGGCCGCGTCTCGTCTGCGATGACGGCGACGCGCTTGCCCGCATCTCTTGCGCCGCGTATGACGCCAAGCGCCGTGCCGTAATCTCCGGCGGTGGCGAGCGCGCCCGCGTTGCAGTGCGTCAGTACGGTCGCGCCGTCTGGAATCAACTCAGCGCCGAAGCGTCCCAAGTTTCGATTAGCCTCGATGTCTTCCTTGAAGATGGTTTGCGCTTCCACGACGAGTCGTTGTTTGGCCTCCTCAACATCCGCCGTCTCAACCTTCGCGCGACGAAAGCACGCGCGCATCCGCTCAATAGCCCAGAAGAGATTGACTGCGGTGGGGCGTGTCTGGCTCATCACATCGCATATATAATCGAAATCGTATTCGAGATCGGCGATGGATGTTCCGACCGATTGCTTTGCGCCGAGCGCGAGTCCCATCGCTGCGGAGACGCCGATGGCCGGAGCGCCGCGCACGACCATCTGCTTGATGGCGTCGGCGACCTCTTCATAAGAGCGCAGCATCAGATACTTCTCTTCAGTCGGCAGGATGCGCTGGTCTAACATCCGCACGCCTTCGTCCGTCCATTCCACAGTCTTAATCATTCTTCGGATTGCTCCTTCGGTCGGATTTGGTGAAAGCGAATCTTACTCGACGCGCAGGCCGTTGGCAAAAGCGAAAGGTCAAACTCTATCGGCTGGCGCGTGGGCGGCATTTGTCGTAAAATTAAAACACGAAATTGATGGCTTGCATGAGCGTGAAAGTTCCGCTTATGGCTCGCCACTTAGAAGGAAAAGCGAGATGGCATTACTGAATATTGTGCATTACCCTGACCCTGTGCTCTTGGAGCCGGGCGATCCTGTCACGGAGTTTGACGACAAGCTCAAAAAACTCGTCGCGGATATGTTCGAGACGATGTACTCAGCGCCGGGCGTTGGGTTGGCCGCGCCGCAGGTTGGCGTGTCGAAGCGGCTGTTTGTGATGGATTGTTCGGGCGGCAAAGACCCTGCGCAGCGTATTGCGATGATTAACCCGGAAGTGTTGCGCGTCGAAGGCGAGCAGGATGGCGAAGAGGGCTGCCTGTCGTTTCCCGGAATCTTCTTTGAGGTCAAGCGTGATTTCCGCGCTATCGTCCGCGCGCATGATGTGAACGGGAATCTCTTCGAGGTTGATGGCATGGAACTCACTGCGCGCTGCATGTTGCACGAGACGGATCACTGCGACGGGATAGTCTTCATAGACCACACGACGCCGCTCAAGCGCGAGATGGTCAAGCGTAAGATTAAGAAGTTGCAGAAAGCAGGTCAGTGGTAAGCCGAAAAATTTTAGTCAAGGCGAAACGCGGTCGTCCGAGCACTCTTGCGGCGACCGCGTTTTTGTGTGCGAGTTGTGGTAAGATTCCGTCAACCAAAAGTTTTAGACAATTTAATGAACATGGATGAAGCTGAAGCACAGTTGGTTTTGGCGCAAGAATTGTCTCACTATCGAAACTATTCTTATACGAAGTTGCTTTCTTTGATTGACGACAGCAAGACTTTTGAGCGAACTTCGCCATCTGGCATAAAATATCAGATTGAGATTCAGGTCTTCTTTGATGATATAAAAGCCAAACGCGACTTGCGTGTTCTAGGTGCTATTGATGGCGGAGGCATAAGCGCCTTTAGTCCTTTATGCGATGATTTCATTATGGCCCCAGATGGCTCATTCGTAGGCGAATAGTCATGTAATCATCCGCAAGGCAATCAGAGAACAAGATTCTTTCATTTCAAGGAGCGAGTATGCAGAAAGAATTTAGTAACGAGCCGTTTACGGATTTCAGTAAGGAAGAGAATGCGCGTCAGATGCGCGAGGCTGTAGAGAAGGTCAAGGGCGAGCTTGGGCGCGAGTATCCGCTCGTCATCGGCGGCGAGAGAATCAGGACGGACGGCAAGTTTGAGAGTCTCAATCCGGCGAAGAAGACGGAAGTCGTCGGACGTTTTCAGAAAGCGACGGCTGACTTAGCGCGCCGCGCTGTCGAAACGGCGAATGAAACTTTCAAGACGTGGCGTTACACGCCCGCTACAACGCGCGCAGAGATACTGTTTCGCGCCGCAAGCATTTTGCGCGAGCGTAAATTTGAGATGTCCGCTTGGATGGTTTACGAAGTCGGGAAGTCGTGGGCTGAAGCGGACGGCGACACGGCAGAAGCGATTGACTTCTGCGAATTCTACGCGCGCGAGATGCTGCGCTACGCAGGCTCTCAACCTTTGACGAAGATTCAGGGCGAAGATAATCGCCTCGAATACATTCCGCTCGGCGTCGGCTGCGTGATACCGCCCTGGAATTTTCCTCTGGCGATTATGGCCGGAATGACTGCGGCTGCGGCTGTGACGGGCAACACGGTCGTCCTTAAACCTTCATCGGACGCGCCGACCATCACTTACAAGTTCTTCGAGATTCTGGAAGAGGCCGGAATGCCTGCGGGCGTGGTCAACTTCATGACAGGCTCTGGCGCGGAAGTCGGCGACGTGATTGTGGATCATCCGTTGACGCGTTTTATTGCCTTCACAGGCTCGAAAGAGATTGGCTTGAGAATCAACGAGCGCGCGTCGAAAGTTCAGGAGGGACAACTCTGGATCAAGCGCGTCGTGGCGGAGATGGGCGGCAAGGACGCGATCATCGTTGACGCGGACACGAATCTTGACGATGCCGCGACCGGAGTCGTTCAATCGGCCTTCGGTTTTCAGGGACAGAAATG
This sequence comes from Acidobacteriota bacterium, assembly GCA_032159235.1. Classification (GTDB taxonomy): domain Bacteria; phylum Acidobacteriota; class Blastocatellia; order Pyrinomonadales; family Pyrinomonadaceae; genus QHXM01. The sequence continues at coordinate 13,703 of JAVHWW010000073.1, read as the reverse complement.
CTCCGCTTGTTCGCGCGCGATTATTCATGCGGATGTGTACGAGCCGATGCTTGAGAAGATTGTCGAGCGAACAGAGAAGATTAAGGTTGGCGACCCAACGGATTCGAGCACAACGATGTCCGCCGTCATCAATCAAAAAGCCTTCAAGACAATCAACGAGTACATCGAGAAGGGCAAAGCCGAAGGCGGGCGCGTTGTCGCAGGTGGAGGCGCAGACGGCGAGCAGGGATTCTTCATCGAGCCGACTGTGATCGCCGATGTCAAACCGGGCGCAACCATCGAGCAGGAAGAAATCTTCGGGCCTGTGCTGGCAGTCATTCGCGCAGAGGATTTTGACGACGCGCTCAGGATTGCCAACGACACGCAGTTCGGTTTGACCGGCGCTGTCTATACAAACGATGCTGGGAAGATCGAACGCGCGCGACGTGAGTTTCATGTCGGCAATCTCTATTTCAATCGCAAGTGCACGGGCGCGCTCGTCGGCGTGCATCCCTTCGGCGGCTTCAACATGTCTGGCACGGACTCGAAGGCGGGCGGGCATGATTACCTCGCGCTCTTTATGCAGGCGAAAGTTTCGTCCGCTAAGATTGCTGCGCGCGAAGATGCGCGTGCCGAGAAACGCGCGGCGATTTAGTTTGAGACACGATTTCACGCAAAGGCGCGAAGAAGTAAAGATAAGCTCGCAAAGAGAAGCTCTTGGGTTAAGACGCCTTTTATATCTTTGCGAGCTTACGCTTTTCTTCGCGCCTTTGCGTGAAATCTTTTGGTCATTATGCGTTTAGTTTTCATGGGAACACCAAAGGCTGCTGTGCCGACGCTCCAGCGTTGCCTCGCAGACGGTCATGAAGTTGTCGCCGTCTGGACACAGCCTGATCGTCCATCAGGGCGCGGAGAGAAAGTTAAAGAAACACCAATCAAAGAATTCGCTTTAGATCATGACCTCACCGTAGAGCAGCCAACAAAAATAAGAACTGACCAGATGATTGACTTATTTGCTTCTTACGAGGCGGATGTAGCAATCGTTGTAGCTTATGGTCGTATTCTTCCAACAGCTTTCTTACGTGCGCCTCGACATGGTTGTATCAATGTTCACTTCTCACTGCTGCCGCAATACAGAGGCGCTGCGCCCGTCAACTGGGCGATTGTGCGCGGAGAACGTGAGACGGGCGTGACGACGATGCAGATAGTTGAAGAGTTGGACGCGGGCGCGATTCTCTTGCAACGCGAGACTGTGATTGGTGAAATGGAAACTGCGCCGGAGTTGATGTCAAGACTCTCCACGATGGGCGCAGAAGCTCTGAGTGAAACTCTGAAGCGGCTTGACGAGATTGAGCCGCGTGAGCAGAGCGAAGAGAAGGCGACGTTTGCGCCGATAATAAAAAAAGAGGACGGACTGATTGATTGGGCACTTGATGCCGTGCAGATTGAACGGCGCGTGCGCGGCTTTCAACCCTGGCCGAACGCTTATACGAAATACAACTCGCAACGTCTAATCATCTGGCGCGCGAGTGTTGCCAGCGACGATCATGGGCAAGGTGGTGAAGGTGAGATTGTGAAAGCGCATGGCGATGAATTGATTGTCGCGTGCGGCGATCAAACTCTGCTGCATCTGCATGAGGTTCAGCCAGAAGGTAAACGCCGGATGAGCGGGCGTGATTTTCTGAATGGCGCGCGGGTGCGCGTGGGCGAAAGTTTCGGATGAGCGCGAAGAGCAAGGCCGTCAGTCAGAAAGAGAATGTTAAAGCGGCACGCGTCGTCTCGCCCGCGCGTCGTGCGGCGTTCAATATTCTGCGGCGTGTCGAAGAAGAGGGCGCGTATGCGAGTGTGCTGCTGGCGGCGGGCGATGCGGAGATGCGTGCAGATGATCGCGCTCTCTGCTATGAGCTTGTGTTAGGTGTACTGCGCTGGCAATTGTGGTTAGATGCGTTGATTAAGCACTATGCAGGGCGCAGTGCTGCGAGTCTGGATGCTCCTGTGCGTAGAGCTTTGCGGCTCGGCCTGTATCAACTGCGTTTCCTCTCACGCATTCCTGCTTCGGCGATTGTCAACGAATCGGTCAACCTCGCGCACATCGCGCGCCTACGCTCCGCCGCAGCCTTCATCAATGCCGTGCTGAGACGCGCAACGCGCGAGCCGGATTATGACCCGGCGGCAGAGGTCGCTGATGCGGTTGAAAGATTGGCGGTTGCGACTTCGCATCCGGCGTGGTTGATTGAGCGCTGGATCAAGGCTTTTGGCGTGGAAGAGGCGGAAGCATTCGCACGCGCAAACAACGAAGCGCCGCCCGTCGCGTTTCGTGTTATCACGCGGCTGACGAGCGAGAAAGAAGTGTTAGACGAGTTGCAGGATGCGGGTGGAATCCTCAGTCGCTCAGAGATTGCGCCCGATGCCTGGCGCATTCAAGGCGCGACGGCGGTGTTGCAGAGTCTGGCGCGTGAAGGAAAAGTTTATTTACAGGACGAGGCTTCGCAGTTGGTCGCGTATATGCTGGACGCGCAGGCTAATGATCGTGTGTTGGATGTTTGTGCCGCGCCCGGCAGCAAGACGACGCACATCGCCGCGCGCACGCCGAATCTCTCGCTCATCGTCGCCGGAGATGTACATGAGCATCGCGCGCGGACGGTGACGAAGGCAGGCGCGCGCCAGGGCGTCGAACACTTGCGCGTCATCGTGCATGATGCCGAAACCGCGTTGCCTTTTACTGAAGGTTCATTTGATCGTGTGCTGGTTGATGCGCCGTGCACGGGAACGGGTACGCTCAGGCGCAACCCGGAAATACGTTGGCGCATCTCAGCCGATGACATTCTGAATTTGTCGTCGAGACAGCAACGCATCCTCGCCAACGCCGCGCCAATGGTGCGTCCCGGAGGCAAGCTGGTTTACTCCACGTGCTCCGTCGAAACTGAAGAGAATGAAGAAGTGGCCGCACGCTTCCTCAAACAGCACGATAATTTCAAGCAAGCCGTTGTGAATGCTCCATTGAAACTTCAAAGCGCGTGCGGCGCGGCGCGCACCTGGCCGCACAAGTCTGGCGCGGACGGCTTCTTTATCGCGGCGTTTGAGCGGCAGAACTGAACTTCACGGCAACTTGCCGCCGTGTTGAGGCGAGTGTTAGACTGCGCGGTCGGTTTGTGAGCGGAGAGGCCAACCGTGCGATTGAAGAGAGGTGGTTTCAAACTGTGGGTTTTGGACGCGGTGCGATGTCTGTGCTGAGAAAGGTCGGGATCGTCCTGTCCGTCATCATCTTCTTTTTCTTCGGTCTCCTCGGCACTGTCTATCTGAGCCTGCGCACACCTGAAGTGAAAGTGCCGGACATTGTCGGCAAAGATCGCTATGCCTCTGAAAAAGCGCTTGAGAACGCTGGCCTGAAGATTCGTGTGAGGGGCACGACGCCGAGCGTAGATCAGAAACCGGACACGGTTTTGAATCAAGTGCCCGAAGCCGGGCAGGTCGTGAAATCAGGCATTGAAGTTGCGGTGCAGGTCAGCCGCGCGCCGAAAGAGGGTGAGAACATCTCGTCCAGCGCCCAGGAGACGAAGCAGGAAGCAAACAAGAATTCGGAAAATACGAACGCCAATCAAACTGCGGCGACGAATCAAAATCAAAATCAGAGCAAGCCGAAGAGCAAGAATAAAAACTCGAACAATAAGAACGCCAACAACAGCAACAACGCAAATAATACTAACGCCAATCGCAACGCGAATAATCGGAACGCAAACACGATCAATCGCAATGCGAACACGAGCAACGGCAACCGAAGCACGAACACAACGACGCCGAACACGAATCGCAGCAACGCAAACAAGCGTGCGCCCGCAACCACGTCTCCCGGCGCGAACAAGGGCACGCCGTAATTGCGGATTTCGGATTGCGGAATGCGGATTGAAAAACAATCGTTCGCATTCTTAAACCCGCAATCCGAAATCCGCATTCCGCAATCGAATGGTCGAGATAGCACCTTCAATTTTGTCAGCCGATTTTACGCGGCTGGGTGAAGAGATCGCCGCAGTCGAGCGCGGCGGCGCAGGTGTGATTCACGTTGACGTGATGGACGGCCATTTCGTGCCGAATATTACGGTCGGATTGCCGGTCGTGAAAGCCGTCAAGCGGGCAACGCAACTACCCATTGACACGCATCTGATGATTACGCAGCCGGGCATTTACGCGGAACAGTTTGTTGATGCGGGCGCTCGGATGGTCTCGGTTCACGTGGAGATTGACCCGCACCTCCACCGCACTTTGACGGCGATTAAGAAGAAGGGCGCGATGGCGGGTGTGGCGATTAACCCGGCAACGCCACTCGTCGCGCTCGAAGAGGCTCTGGCGTTTGCCGACTATATTCTGTTAATGTCCGTCAATCCGGGTTTTGGCGGACAGCAATTCATCCCGACATCGCTCGATAAGGTGCGTCGCCTGCGACGCATGATTGATGAGCGCGGTCTCAAGACGCGCATCGAAATAGACGGCGGCATTGACCGTCATAACATCGCACAAATAGTGGCCGCCGGTGCTGAGATCATCGTCGCCGGTTCGGCAGTTTTTAATGAGTCAGACCCCGCGCAGGCCGTCCGCGAATTACGCGAAGCGACTTTGCAGTGGGCGTGAAAGGCAGGGATGAAAGATGAGGGATGAGGGATGAAGAAAAGCTAGAAGGCAGAAAGCAGTAGGCAGCAGGCAGCCCGGAGCAAACGCTCAGTGCCTTCTACCTTCTGCCTCCTGCTTTCTCTTCTTTCATCCCTCATCCCTCCGCCCTCATCCCTGCTCTTGGAGGTTTCTCATGCAGTCTCGGAATTTTGCAGTGCTCGTGTTGAGCTTGATTCTCGTTTTTAGTTGCGGTGTCGCGGTCTTCGCACAGGCAACAGGTGAAGGCTCGCCCGCGCAACGTCTGACCGTCATGCGCCAGCGCCTAGATTCGATGCGCCGGTCGCTGGATAGCGCCATCGCTTCGATGAACGCGAAAGATAGTGGCGACAAGAAGGATGTGGATGATCCGGCCACGCGGCTGCGCGGACTGGTGCAGGAGGTCAGCTCTGTCTCGAAAGATGTGGACGACCTGCGCGGCAAGGTGGATCGCGCCGAGCGTTACGACACGAAGGAACTTGACCGGGTCGAAGCCTCTGTCACAGACCTGAACACACGTGTGCAGATCGCCCTGCAATCAACGGCCAGCGCCCGCACTGCCGACAGCAGCACCACGACCACGACGACGGCAAAGAATGTTAACGCTCCGACTCCCGACAAGAAGAAAGGGAAATTTCTGGGCATCTTCGGTCGTGGCGGCGGCAATGATAAGTATGCTGATTTGACCGGCACGACCGCGCCCGGACGCGACCGAGAGCTTTTCGAGGTCGCAGCCAAAGAGGTGCGCAAAGGAAACTACGACACGGGCCGTCTGCTCTTCAACACGATCATCACGACGTATCCTGACTCTCCGTTTCTGGCGTTGTCGAAACTCGCCATCGCCGATTCTTTCTATCTCGAAGGCGCGACGAGTTCGCTCATCCAGGCGGCGCAGGCTTATCAGGACTGGTTGACGTTCTTCCCGACCGACCCGCTCTCGGATCGCGTGATGCTCAAGGTGGCCGAAACGGAGATGCGGCAGATGGGCTTGCCCGACCGCGAAGTGCCGCACGCGCGCAAGGCCGAGCAGCGTTTGAAAGCGCTCTTGCAGCAGTTTCCCAAGACGCCTCTCCGACCAGAAGTTGAAGCTCGTCTCAATCAAGTGCAGGAAAATCTGGCAACGCACGAGTTAGCGGTCGCGCGTTTTTACATAGGTAGGTATGAACACAAAGAGGGCGGCTTGAAAGGCGCGCAGAATCGGCTTAATGAAATTATTACGAAGTATCCGAACTTCTGTGGAATGGACGAAGTGCTCTTCCGTCAGGGCTATCTCTATATCCAGGTAGAGGAGCCGGATGAAGCCGCGAAATATTTCACGCGCGTTGTGCGTGATTATCCAAACGGTGATTATGTGGAGAAGGCCAAGGAGGAGTTGCAGAAGATCGGAGTGCCGATTCCAGAACCTGATCCGATCAAGAAGGATATGCCGCAATGTGAGCACCAAGGCATGATGCAAAATCTGCTGACTCAAATTACCGGGTCGGCTAATATCACGACGAACAACGATGGCGTGTTGATTAGCAGAGACAGCAAGGCGAAAGGTGATCTGATAGACGAAGCCATCGTCAACCAGGGTCAGCTTCGGACAGTGACTCCCTTACCTGTTGACCAGCGTCGCCAGGCACCGCGCCAGTTCCCGCAGGGCACTACTCCGACGCCCGGCAAGCCGCCTGCAACGACTCCCGCCGCCACTACTCCGTCAACGCAGCCGACCACGACGCCTGCGACGACTGTTCCTTCATCACTGACAGGAACGAAACCGTAAGTCAGTAAGTCAGGCGGTCGTTGATTGCCAACGCGCATGAGCGATCCGGCTCAACGAAGATTAAGACGCTAACCACTCTCGCGCCCCGTGTTGACCGCAAGGAGACACGGGGCGCTGTTGCACGGTAGGCAAAGAGAAGCATTCGTTTGCTAGTGATGAAAGGCGAGTGTTAGAATTTCGTGCAAGCGATTTTGCTGCGTTCTGATTCCGTCGGCAAGCTGTCAAAGCTGATATGGCGCAAACATCCGAAAGCATCCAGGCAGAGTTAGCGCGGCGTCATCGCACGGCGGCGATGGTCGTCGGTGCATTGCTTGGATTGACCATTGCGCTCATTGTGATAGCTTTCGTTGCCCACGAGTCTCTGCATCGTCCCGGCGACCCTTCGCTGGCGATGGCTCTGTGGATCACTATTCTAATCTTCGGACTCGGATCGTTCGTCTTGCGTCGCGCGAGATTTCAGGCGATGCGCCTTCAGGACATCGCAGCCTTGCGCGGCGTGTCGGGTCTGCTGGCGACGTTGCAGGGAACGACTATCCAGATAGCCTTCATCGGCGGCGCGATTGCATTGATGGGTTTTATCGTGATGATTATTAGCCCGACGGACAACGAGTATCACATGCTCCGTGCGGGAGGTGTCGCTGTCATCGTCTTGATTTACTCTTATCCGCAACGATCCGCCTGGCAGCGCATCGTGCGAGCGGCTGAACAGGCGGGTAACGCGGACGATTCGCCCGCGAAAGGAATCGTCGCGTGAAGTTTTCTGTCTCTCGCCTTGCTTCGTTCTTGCTCCTCGCCTCTGTTGTCATTGCGTTTCATCAGACAGAACGGAAGGCACACGGGCAAACTTCCGCGCCCGCTCCAACTCCTCCTCAGACTAAGCTCGCTTCACCACAGCAAGAACCGGCAACGCAACGCGAGCGCCGGGCGCAGGCTTACGCCAAGATGCTCGAAGGCCAGCGCCATCTTTCCGCTTTGAGACGCGATACGAGCACGACAACTCTGCGCCGCGCCCAACTCGCTTTTCAGGAAGCGGTCACACTCGACCCGACGCTTGCCGAAGCGCACACGGCGCTCGCCGAGATCGCTTTCTATTATCCGCCGCAGGACTTCGAGACCGCCGCCCGTGAAGGCGCAAACGCCACGCGCCTTGACGCTGACAACTACGGCGCACACCATTTGCTCTCGCGCCTCTACACGATTAAAAGCGGCTTGCACGAAGGCACTTTGGATCGTTCGTTCGTCGAGCAGGCAATCAAGGAATTGAAAGAGGTCGCGCGACTCGATCCGAAAGATGCGGAAGCGTGGGCTTTGTTGGGCGAGTTCTATCAAGCGACCGGGCACACGGCAGAGGCGCTGAACGCCTGGACTAATTGGGCCGCCGCTCCTGCCTCAACAGACACACGTTTCTTTCAGTACGTCACGAACCGTGAGCTTTCGCCCGATTCGGCAGCCGCGCGCCTGGGTGAAGGATTATTCAACGCTGGCCGCACGACCGAAGCCCTCGCCGCCGTTCGGCGCGCCATCGCGCTCAATCCTGAAAACACAGAGTACACAGAACTGTTCGGTCAAATCATCGAAGCCGGGCGCTTTGACGACAGTGCCACAGTCGCCGAGTTGCAGCATCTGGTCGCCGCCGATCCGACGAATCTCTCAACCGTCGAACTGCTGGCGCGAGTTCAAGCGCGCGCGGGTCACGTTGACGACGCTGCCACAACTCTGCGCGCAGCCATCGCGCGCCAGCCCAAAGCTGATCGCGCGCAACAAATGCTCCGCACGGCGCTCGCGCAACTCTACACGGACGCCACGCGCTACACGGACGCGATTGCCGTCTATGAAGAGCAACTCAAAGCGCAGAACATCGGCAACGCTCCGCTCACGACTGATGATGAAAAAGCCGTCGCAGCGAGAATCCTGGAAAGGATGGTTGAGGCCTACAAAAGAGCGGGACGCGCCAGCGATGTCGCTGCGATCATCGAGCGGATGCGACGCCTGCTCGGTAAAGATGATCCCATGCCGGACGCGCAGCAAATTTTATATCTGCGTGAGCAAGGCAAGAGGAGCGAGGCACTACAGGCTGTGCGCGCCGCGCGACAGCGTTTCCCTGAGCAAACAGAATTCCTTGGTCTGGAAGCTGAAACACTTGCTGAACTCGGTCGCGTTGATGAAGGCGTGGCGCTCATCCGAACTCAACTCAAAGGCACAATCGAGGATTTCAATGCATACTTAGTAATCTCCGGTCTCTATCTTCAGGGGGCACGCGCATCAGATGCAGTCGTGGCGGCGCGCAAGGCGTTGGAACTTGCTCCTGCCGGAAGACCTGAGATGATCGAAGAGGCGTTGATTACACTCTCATCGGCACAGGAGCGCGCGGGCGATCCGAAAGGCTCTGAAGAATCACTGCGCCGCATCTTAGCCCGTGACCCGAACAACGCAACGGCGCTAAATAATCTGGGCTACTTTCTTGTCGAACGAAACGAGCGCCTAGACGAAGCTCTCGAAATGATCCAGCGCGCCGTCCGTGCGAATCCAAATAACTCTTCCTTCCTGGACAGTCTCGGATGGGCTTATTTCAAGCTCGGCAAACTCGACGAGGCCGAACACAGCCTGACCGAAGCCGCGCGCCGCAACAACACATCGGCCACGATTCAAGAGCATCTCGGCGATCTCTACCAACAACGCGGCAAGCTGGAAATGGCACGCGCCGCCTGGCAAAAGGCGCTTTCTCTCGTAGTCGAAGCGCAAGATACAGCCCGCCTCAAAACCAAACTGAGCGGCAATGCACAGAGATAATCTGAGCTTCAGACCGTCTCATTCGCAAGCTGTTTGCCATCTCTCGCCTTCCAGTGCAACAAAAATAAAATAGTTGTTGATTAAGTTAAACTCCGTTTGCTATTATCGAATTGACGTTAATGGACCGCCAGCCCCAAGCGCGGTCAGGTTTAAGTAGCTTTCTCACGGCCTGACGCGGAGTGGCTCCGGCGACTCCCATGAAAGTTCCCCTAAATGAAACACAACAAATTGTTCCCCCGAAGAAGCTCAAGTGCATCCAGCCGATGGCTTCTCCTGTGCTCGCTCTCATTCGCATTTCTCGTCGCCACATCCCTTCAATGCCTGGCACAGAATTCTTCGTCTCGTCCGGTGGCGCGTCTGATTACAGCTTCGGGCGCAGAGCAGCCGATGCAGGCGAATCACAGAGCGGCTGCACGTCCTGCCGTCGCCACTTCGTCTGCATCGGTAGTCGCCAGCAGTCTTGAGCGCCAGGCTTTCAATCTCATCAATGCGGAGCGCGCGAAGAACCGTCTGCCGCCGCTCGTGTGGGATGCGGAGTTGTGCCGGATGGCGCGGCTTCACTCTGAGAAGATGGCGCGTCTTAATTTCTTCGATCACGAAGGGCCGGACGGCGATCTCCCTTCACGCGCGCAAGCGAGCGGCGTTATGTGGAGGTCTCTGGCCGAGAACATCGCGCTCAATCAGGGTTACGATGATCCTGTCAGTTTGGCCGTTGACCAGTGGATGCATTCTCCGGGTCATCGCGCTAACATCCTACGCGGAATCTTTACACATTCCGGCATCGGCATTGCGCGCGCCGCCGATGGTCGCGTTTACATCACGCAGGTCTTCATCATGCGCTGACCGAAGTTCTAAACGATGAACGCGGAACGCGGAACGATGAATGGAAGACCGATGCTTTTCAGTTCATCGTTCCGCGTTCCGCGTTCATCGTTTCATTAAGATGCCGCCCTTCGTGTCTGTCGAGACTTTCACGCTTCCGTCGTTTGCCAAAATCAACTGGATACTGCGCGTGCTCGGTCGTCGCACGGACGGGTTTCACGAACTCCACACAATCTTTCAAACCGTCACACTTCACGACACCATAAGTTTCACCGCGCGAGACGATGCCGAACTCCAACTCACCTGCGACTCGCCAGACATCCCTGTTAATGAGCGCAACCTGATTCTGCGAGCGGCTCTCGCTCTACGCGAAAAGCACGACATAAAAAAGGGCGCTTCGCTTCATCTCGAAAAAGTTATCCCGGTCGAAGGCGGTCTCGGCGGCGGATCGTCCAATGCAGCCATTGCGCTTCTTGGTCTCGCGCGTCTCTGGAAAATTGAGACGAACAAATACGAACTCACAAAGATCGCCACGAGTCTCGGTGCAGATGTGCCATTCTTCCTGACGGGTGGAACTGCTTTGGGAACTGGACTGGGAACTGAAGTGAAATCAGTCAAAGAAGTAAAGGCCGAGCATCTTTTAATCATCAAACCTGCGGCGAAAGTCTCAACGGCAGAAGCCTACAAAGCACTCAACGCCCCTGCCTTGACAAAGGTGGAGAGCGACATTATCCTTTCTATTTCTCGTGTGGACGAGCAATTTAGGAATTCTTATCCTGACGCTCTGCGCAACGACTTTGAGCCGGTCGTCTTTCAACTGAAACCCGAAATCGAGCGCGCGAAGAACGCTCTGTTAAATGTGGGCGCGCGCGCATCTCTGCTGGCGGGAAGCGGCTCAAGCGTCTTTGGAGTCTTTGACAATCAGGCAGCGCAGGAACAGGCCGTTGATGCGCTCAGAGAGGAAAAGGGCTGGCGTCTATTCCGATGCGCGACCATTGCGCGTGCGGAGTATTTGTCAGCGCTCGGCGAATGCGCCGCACCTCTTGGCGCGTCCGATGGAATTACAGGGATTGATATTGGGGCGTAGCCAAGTGGTAAGGCACCGGTCTTTGGAACCGGCATTCGTTGGTTCGAATCCACCCGCCCCAGCCAAAAAAGCAGAGGCTGGAGGCTAGAGGTTAGAGGTCAGTGCATGGCATTTACTAATCTCTGACCTCTGGCCTCTAACCTCTAATTTATGAGTACAACCGGCGGCATCAAAGTTTTTTCCGGCAACGCGAATCGCGTGTTGTCCGAAGAGATTTGTCATTACTTGAGTTGCGATCCGGGACGCGCGATCACGGAGCGTTTCTCCGACGGCGAGTTCAATTTTCAGATTGACGAGAACGTGCGCGGCGGCGACATCTTTATCGTGCAGCCGACGTGCCCGCCGACGGATTCCAATCTGATGGAACTGCTCGTGATGCTCGACGCTTTTCGTCGCTCATCGGCGGAGCGCGTGACGGCTGTGATTCCGTACTACGGTTACGCGCGCTCGGATAAAAAGGATCGTCCGCGCGTGCCGATTGCGGCCAAGATGGTTGCGAATTTGATTGCGACCGCCGGAGCGCAAAGAGTCCTGACGATGGACTTGCACGCGGCGCAGATTCAAGGTTTCTTTGATATTCCGGTGGATCACCTGTACGCCGCGCCCGTGATGATCGGTCATTATCAGCAGAACACGCTGCCGAATTTGACGGTCGTTGCGCCCGACACAGGCGGCGCAGAGCGCGCACGCGCTTACGCCAAACGCTTGAATGCCGAGCTTGCGCTTTGCGACAAGCGGCGCGAGAAGGCAAACGTCGCGGAAGTGATGAACGTTGTCGGCGATGTGCGCGGGCGTAGTTGTTTGATTGTTGACGATATGTGCGACACGGGCGGTTCTTTGACGAAGGTTGCGCGCGCGCTGAAAGAGAGTGGCGCTGAACGCATCCACGCCTGTTTCACACACGCGGTTCTTTCCGGTCGTGCCTGCGAGAAACTCGCGGAGTCGGACATTGAGCAGATGGTCGTGACGAATACCATTCCGTTGCATGACGGCGCGTGTGAGTTGGAGAACATACAGGTCTTGAGTATCGCACCGCTCCTGGCGAAAGCGATCAAGTCAATCCATGAGGAGACGAGCGTCTCCTCGCTCTTCGTCTGAAGGGCAAACACTGATAGCTTAATAGAGAGAAGAAAATTTATGGCAGAAAGAAAAGAGATTACCGTGCGCGCGACCAAGCGTGAGGGACGCGGCAAAAATGATGCGCGACGAACGCGACGTGAGGGCCTGGTTCCCGTTTCTATTTACGGCGGCGAGGGTGAGGCGGTTGCGGCGGTCGCTCCGCTTCGTGAACTGGCGGCGATCCTTCGCTCGGATGCGGGACACAACTCAATCTTCACGGTGGACGTTGAAGGCGTCGGCGCAAGCGAAGTGATGTTCCACGATAGACAGATTGATCCCGTGCGTGGTCGCTTAGTTCACGCCGATTTGAAGAGGCTCGTCAAGGGGCAGAAGATTGAAGTCACCGTGCCAGTGCATCTCATCGGTGAGCCGGCGGGTGTTCGTGAAGAGCAGGGTGTGCTCGAACAACTCGTGCGCGAGATTGAGATTCGTTGCGATCCGCGAAACATCCCGGATATGTTCAATCTGGATGTGTCGCATCTTGGCGTTCATGATCTGCTGCGCGTCTCTGACATTCCGGCAGACCCCGACGTGGAGATTCTTGAAGCGCCTGAAACTGTGATTGCGACTGTCGGCATCGTGCGCGAAGAGCCGGTTGAAGCTCCGCCTGTTGAAGAGACGCCAGCCGAGCCTGAAGTAATCGGCAAGGGCAAGAAGGAAGAAGAAGGACAGGAAGAAAAAGGGTGAAAAGGGTAAATGGGGAAAGGGTGAAAGGGCGCAGACAAAATCGGAAGCCCAAAGCCTTCCCCCTTTCTCCCTTTCCCTTTTAACCTTTTCCCCATGTTTTTCATCGTTGGTCTTGGCAATCCGGGAGCGGAGTATGAGCGGACGCGCCACAATCTGGGCTTCATGCTCGTTGATCTGCTGGCACGCGAAGCCGGAGCGCAGGTGAAACGCAGAGATTGCCGCGCGCTCGTCGGACGGGCAGAGATTGAAGGCACGCGGGTTGAACTCGTCAAGCCGCAGACATACATGAATCTGAGCGGTGAGACGGTCGCCTGTCTGCTTGCCAAGCAGGAAGCAAGAAACGCCGCGCAGGATTTAATCGTTATCAGCGACGATCTGGCGCTCCCGTTCGGAACGATACGCTTACGAAGACGCGGCTCGGCGGGCGGGCACAACGGTTTGAAATCAATCATCGCGGCCACGAAAACGGATGAGTTCATTCGCCTGCGAATCGGCATTCAACCCGAACATCCGGTCAGTGATACAAAGAACTTCGTGCTCGATGAGTTTTCAAAAAGTGAGCGCGCGGAACTCGACAAAATTTTAGAACGCAGCGCAGACGCGCTCCGCGCCGTCCTTCGAGACGGCATTGACAAAGCAATGGCACAACACAACAGTAGTCAGTAGTCAGTGGTCGGTGGTCAGTGAGAACATTTTGTTTTCACTGACCACTGACCACTGACCACTGACCACTATTTCCTTCTTGCTTCAAATCAATTGAGGCTCGACATCCAAGAGGAGGATGAATTTTGGCTACACAGAGAACCTACGAGG
>JAVHWW010000072.1:0-12554 GCA_032159235.1 Acidobacteriota bacterium | reverse complement strand
GCGAGGAAGAGTCGCCGAGTTTGATGAGGTCGCTGACGACAGAGTTGGCATCAACAGTTCTGATCTCAAGACCGATCAGGCGATAGTGGTGCGCTCCGGCTGCTGTTTGCAAGGCCGGCATCCCGTTACCGGGAGAGAGCAATTTGGGGAGCAGGGCGGAGTCTGCGGGTGAGATGCGCGTGGAGGCGTTGGGTAGCGCGGAGTCGGGAGTGGAAGTGCGAATCGTGATGTAATCGGTGGCGGCAGAGTTTTTGGCGGGCAAGGTAAAGGGGCCGGTAAAACTGGCTCCCGCCGCCAGCAAAATCGTGTCGCCCGGTTGCGCTGCATTGAGCGCCGCTTGTAAGTCGCCGCCTGCGTTGACGGTCAGGGTCGCGGCGTGAGTGATGCTGGCGCTACCGGCAAGAATGATAACTGAGAGGATTGAGCAGATGAATTGGAAGACTGAACGACATAGTTGAGAATGCTGCCTGCTGTGGGCAGGACGAAGGATAGACATTGATAACCTCACTTCGGTAACCGGACGATCTCGCCTCTCCCTTTAGGGAAGGCGAGACTCCTGGCTTTGCGAACTCGCATCGCTGCGAGGGTGCCTTTAATCGGTGATGGTTGTGCTGGTGTCTGAGGGAGTGTGTGCAGTTCTGCGAGAACTGCGCGTCAGCGCACAACCTGTTTCATGGTGAAGACACGGGCAAGCCTGCCACTTTGACTCTGCTTGCAGAGTAATTGCGGAGACGGAGACGCTTTAAGATGTGTGATTGGAAGCGAAGGAAATGAAAAGAGAACGATTGGAGACGAGCCTGTTGCCGGACTAACTGACTTCGAGCGGCTCAAACCGACGCTCGTGAAATTCGATTGAACACAAAAGAGAGCAAGCTAACCGGAATGCTGTGAGGCTCGTGTTCAATCCCACCCGCCGAGCGTTTTGGAAACACTCGCGGAGAGGCGCGAAACTTCGGCTTTCTCCAATTGCCTTCGGCAACCAGACAATCTCTTCAAACTCCTGAAATGTTAGAAGAGACTCACGGCTTTGCGTCCCTACCTCGCGGCAGGTTTGCCATTTATCGTGTGCAATCGTTGCAAAAGATCATCTGTTACTCAGGCCAGAATCGCCCGCAGCAACAGCCACAACCATTAGAACCTTTCTATAGATTGCTGTCAACAGCAATCTTTTTCGACGGGCGCGACTGAGTACGCGATTGATAAATGCTCAGTCAATCTTCACGTACGAAAGGTCGGTTACGGCGCTGGACACTGGCTGGTCGGCCAGTTAGCAGGAGCCGCCAGCGACGTGATGTGATAGTCGGCGTCGGCCCCGTCTTTGGAAGCGCACATCAAGAGCATCGAGCCATTTTTGAGCTGAATGCCGTTTAGTCTGTGCGGATCACCGTCGCCGTAAACAAACGACTCACAACTCCAGGTCTTGCCTTCATCGTGCGAGAGGATGAAGGAATCCCAGCGCGTGCCGTCAGCCTCAGTGCCGTTGACGAGCCACATCACGAGGTCGCCGTTGTTCAGCACCGTCAGGTTCGGATCGTTGAAGCTATATTGCGCTGCCGCCTTAGTAATCACAGGTGATGACCAGGTGGCTCCCGAATCGAGCGAGCGAGTGAGATAAATTTGCGGGGATTTGACACCTCCCGTGCCGGAACTATACGTCAGGACCAGGTCGCCGGAGGGCATCTGCACGATGGACGGCGAGTTGTAGGGCACAGTAGCGCTCGACTCGATAGTCGTTGCGATGCTCCACGTCGCGCCGCCGTCAGTTGATTTTCTGGCGATGATTTTGTCGTTATAGCGATAGGTGACGAGCAGCGTGTTGTTGCCGAGATTGGCAACCGACGGATGCGGGTCAGCGCCACCTCCCGGCGGGTCAATGCTGATCGCAGAACCCCACGTCTTGCCACGATCACTCGACCGTTTAGCGGCCACACCGTCGCCGTCGCCATAGACGCAAACCAGATTCGTCGCACTGGTCTGGACGAATGACCCTTCATAAATATTATTCGCGGTTGAGGCGATGGTGACTTTCGAGTTCCAGGTATTACCACCGTCGGTCGAGCGCATAAGCTTGTAGTCGGAGAGCGCGGAGTCTTCGTTAGTCGAGAATCCGGCGATCAACTCGCCGTCGTCTAATTCAAACGGCTGTGGATGGCTGTAGGTGTGCGTCGAAACATTGTCGTTGACCACTTCATTGCGCTTCGTCCACGCAATCTGCGTTGGATAGACTGATTGAACCTGGAGGTCGTCGTAGATAGCCATGCCGGGCGCGCTCACGGCCTCAAAAGTCCCGCCGTCAAGCTCGACGCGCATCGCCGTCATCGGAAGTTGTCGTGGAATCGCGCGCTGCGTAGTCCAGGTTGTCCCGTCGGGACTGGTCTCGAAGTTGACCAGATCAGTTCCGCTATCATGTCGAAATCGCCAGTACCTTTGCTGCGTCGCATTGTAGGTGATGCTGACGGAAGTCTTCGTTCCAGCCACCGTGTCTTGAAGATACATCAGGCCGGAGCGGGTCTCCATGCGATACCAGTTGTTGCTATCAATACCGACGGCGAAGATCGCCATCGCCGTCCCGCCATTAGGCACTTGCGGAACTTTGACAGAGGTATATGTCCCTGTCAGATTAAATGTCGAGGCCGAGACGTACCCGTTGTGCGACCAGATGGAAGTATTGCTGATGGGCGTAATCTCCAACCTTTGATTCTGTTCGAGCACCATCACATTCGGGTTGAAGGCTTCGGGTGGAACGTTGAGCACGTTCAAGTTCCACTTCGTCATGTCTCGCAGATTGTCGTTAAAGTCGTCGCCGAAGACCAACGTGAGCGGCGTCGGTGACGGCGTTGGTGTCGGCGTCGGCGTCGGCGTCGGTGTCGGCGTAGGAGTCGGTGTTGGCGTCGGTGTTGGCGTGGGAGTTGGCGTTGGCGTTGGTGTAGGCGTAGGAGTAGGAGTCGGTGTCGGAGTGGGCGTCGGTGTGGGAGTAGGTGTTGGGGTCGGCGTCGGCGTGGCAGACGGGGAATCCAGAACGAAGTTATCGAAGACTGCTGTGCCCGGCGAACTCACCGGCTGAAATGTCCCGGCATCAAGCTCAATGTGCATCGCCGTGATATTCAGATTTCTGGCGATAGTCCGGCGCGCTGTCCAATTCACTCCATCCGCGCTCGTGGCGAAGATAATCGTATCGTGTGTCGAGTCGTGGGAGATTCGCCAGTAGTGAAGCTGCGTCGCGTTGTAGGTCACACTGACGGAGTTCTTGACGCCCGCGACTGTGTCCTGAAAATCCACCTGCCCTGAGTGCGCCGAGATGCGATACCAGTTGTTGCTGTCAATGCCGACGGCGAGAATGGTGTAAGCTGATCCATTAGCCACTTGCGGCACTTCGACGGTGGCGCGCGTGCCCGTCAGATTAAAGGCGGCGACTGAAACATACCCGTTGTGCGACCAGGTGGAAGTATTAGCTATCGGTTTGATGACCAGTTGCGGGCCTTGAGTAACAGTAACCTTGGAGTTGTAAGCCGTGCTTGGAACATTGAGCACGCCGAGTTTCCACTTGGTCGTGTCTCGCGTGGTGCTATTAAAGTTATCGCTGAAGATGGTCGCGGTCTGAGCCGAGACATGGACACTGATGCGCCAACCGAGCGCCAGCGTGCTGATGGCGATGAGCAAAGCGCTGAGCAATCGGCGCGTCTGTTTTTGAAAAAGAGATCGGGGCATAAGACCTTCCTTCCAAGTTTCTAGGAAGAATTAGAGAGTTAATTGCGCCCGTTTTCCATTAACGCTGGCTTTGGCACCTGAGTGCCTCGCGGACATCAATTGCGGAAAGCGATGGGCGGCGAAAGCATTTCCTCTGAAGTAAAGGCGATGACGATAACCCGGCATAATCAGTCTGGCACCGCATATTATAATAGTGCTTACGTTTAACACAAGAAGTTTGCTACAATAAAGACCGCCATCCGAGGTCGCCGCGCAACGCGGCCACAGCGCTTGAGATGGTGACCCGCTCAGGAGAAATGTATAGATGTCTGACTCGGACATCCTCACTCGTAACCCACAATCTACGAACGATGCGCCCGCCGTCAGCATAATCATTCCGGCGTTTAATGCCGCGTCGTACATCGGCGCAGCTCTGGATTCCGTCTTCGCGCAAACTTTCTCCGACTACGAAACGATCATCGTCAACGACGGCTCGCCCGACACGGACGATTTAGAGCGCGTGCTTGAGCCTTACCGTGAGCGTATCGTTTATCTCAAACAGGAAAATAGCGGGCCGGGCGGCGCGCGTAACACTGCGATTCTCAAAGCGCGCGGCGAATATCTGGCACTGCTCGATAGCGACGATGTGTGGCTGCCGAATTACTTGGCTCAACAGATGCAAGCTCTACGCGGGAATCCTGCGCTCGATTTAATTTATTGCGACGCGCTGCTCGTCGGCGAATCTCCACTGGCCGGACGCACCTTCATGGAGGTCGAGCCTTCGCACGGTGAGGTCACTTTTGAGAGCCTGTTGCGCTGGGACTGCGTCATCATCACTTCATGCGTCGTCGCGCGCAAGCAATCTTTGATTGATGCCGGACTCTTTGACGCGAATCTTTATTACAGTGAGGACTTCGATCTCTGGCTGCGTTTATTGCAACGCGGCGGGCGACTCGCTTATCAAACGAAGGTGCTCGCGCATCATCGTCTGCACGCCGCGAGTTTGTGCGCCGATGGAGTGCGCCAGCTTGAAGGTGAAATCAGTGTCTATGAAAAATGGCTGCGCGAGCCGTCGCTGTCACCTGCGATGAAAGAGTTGCTGCGCACGCAGACGGAGCATCGCCGCGCAGATTTAGCTATCGCGGAAGGCAAGCAGAAACTGCTGGCCGGTCAGTACACGCAGGCGCGCGAAGCGTTCTCCTGCGCCAATGATTTCTTTCACAAACGCAAGCTGCGTTTGACGCTCATCGGCTTGCGCCTGGCCCCGCAACTGCTCAGACGACTTTACGATCTGCGCGAGCAAAGTTTCGCGCGTAAGCAAAAGCTGAAGAACATCGCCTAGCCGACCACCGCCCGTCACGCGAAAATTGCAAATGAATCTGGACGTTATCATCCCGACTTATAATCGCAGCGCGTTGCTCAAGCGCACGCTGGACAGCCTGCTCGCGGCGCGCGTGCCCGAAGGCTTGAGCGTTCGCATCACGGTCGTTGATAACAACTCGAAAGATGAGACGCGGGCCTTCGTTGAAGATTATGTGAGAAGATACGGCGACCGGATTAACTATTTATTTGAAGGTCAGCAGGGAAGGTCAGCCGCGCTCAATGCTGGCATCGCAGCGACGAGGGGCGATTTTGTCGGCATGATTGATGACGACGAGGAGATTGACAGCAACTGGTACGAGCGCGTGCGCGCGGCGTTTGGCCGAGACGATGTTGACTTCATCGGCGGCGTTTATCAGCCGCGCTGGGGCGGCGAACAGCCTGTCTGGTTGCCCAGGGATTATCCAGCCGTCATCGGGTGGATTGACGGCGGCGATGAAGTGCGCGTTTTCGGTCAGGACTACGATGGGGTTTTAATGGGCGGCAACGCCGTCATCAAACGCTCTGTGCTGCAAAGGGTCGGTTATTATTCGACCGCGTTGGGGCGCAATGGCAAGCGCTTACTATCGGTTGAAGATGAAGACATGACCGAACGCTTGTTGGCCGTCGGCGCACGCGGGCTGTATCTGCCCGATCTTGTGATTTACCATTACATTCCGCCGGAGCGATTGACCAAGCGTTATCATCGTCGCTGGTGTTTTTGGCGCGCCGTCTCGCTCGCCGTCAGAGACAGAGACCACAGAGCGCCCGTCGCTTACCTGCTCGGCGTGCCGCGACATCTTTACGGCACTGCTGCGCGCGCGCTGCTCAGAAAGGCACGCGCCCTCCTTGCCGGAAGCAAAGACCCGGCGCAACGTTTTTCGGATGAGCTTGCCCTGTGGGATTTAGCGGGCTTCTTCTACGGCAAGCACTTCTTCAGAAATGATGAATTATGAGTTTTGAGTTTTGAATTGAAAGCCGGAATCCATAATTCAAAACTCAAAACTCATAATTCAACACTTATAGCTTATGTCGGCCAACTCCATCGAAACTCCCCAATTGCGGCGCGAGACGAATCGCCGGGTGAAGATTATTCGCCCGCCGTCATTCTCTCCGCTCAAGTTGCTCGGAAGCCTGAGCGTGCTCGTGCAGTACAGAGATTTGCTGTTGACGTTGAGCGCGCACCGCGTCAAGGTGCGCTACAAGCAATCGGTGCTCGGCATCTTCTGGGCGATCCTGCAACCTCTGTCGCTGATGTTGATTTACACGGTCATCTTCTCGCTCGTCGCCAGGATGCCGAGCGACGGCACGCCCTACGCGGTCTTCTCCTACATCGCGCTGCTGCCCTGGACTTACTTTTCGACCTCCGTCACGAACTCGACGGGCGGGCTGGTGAGCCATTCGCAACTCGTGACGAAGGTCTATTTCCCGCGCGAGATTCTGCCGCTCTCGTATGTCTTCGCCGCGCTCTTCGATTTTCTGGTGGCGTCAACTGTGCTGGTCGGATTGTTGATCTACTATCACGTCCATCTGAATCTCAACGCGCTCTACGCCGCGCCGATTATTCTGGTGCTGACGTTGTTCGCCACATCCATCGCGTTCGTTTTTTCGGCGACGCAGGTGCGTTTTCGTGACATCGGCGTGGCCGTCCCGCTCCTGTTGCAAATCTGGATGTTCGTTTCGCCTGTCGTCTATCCGTTGAGTGCTGTGCCCCCGCAGTGGCGCACTCTGTACCTGTTGAATCCGATGGCCGGAGTGGTTGAGAATTTTCGGCGCGTGATTTTGCTCGGTGTGTCGCCGGATTTTTACGCGCTCGGCGTGTCAACATTGATTGCGCTTATTCTGCTGCCCGCATCGTACATCTATTTCAAGCACGTCGAGGCGACTATCGCCGACATCATCTAGCGCGAAGGATTGGGAACTGCTTTGACGATTGACCTCAAGTTCGACCACGTCTCTAAAAAGTATCGCGTGCGCCAGCGCAGCGAAGACGGCGTGGCGCGTAACCGGATACTGCGTAAGCTGCAAAGTTTGCGCGGGCGGGCGGAAGATTTCTGGGCCGTGCATGATGTCAGCTTCGAGGTCAAACGCGGCGAAGCTCTCGGCATCATCGGACACAACGGCGCGGGCAAAAGCACGATCCTGAAACTACTCTCGAACATCACCGCGCCATCCTCCGGCGAGATTATGATTAACGGACGGCTCTCCGCGCTGATCGAAGTCGGCTCAGGCTTTCATCCTGAATTGACCGGGCGCGAAAACATCTACCTGAACGGCTCAATCCTCGGCATGACGCGCCGCCAGATTACCGACCGTCTCGACAGCATCGTTGACTTCGCGGGCGTCAGGCAATTTTTAGATACGCCCGTCAAGCGTTATTCTTCGGGAATGTACGTCCGGCTCGGCTTCTCCATCGCCGCGCATCTTGACCCTGATATTTTGCTGCTTGACGAAGTTCTCGCCGTCGGCGATGCGGCCTTTCAGGAGAAATGCTTAACGCGCATCAGCGAGATGAAAGAGAATGGCACGACCATCGTCTTTATCTCGCACGATCTGGGCGCAGTCGAACGTCTGTGCGACCGCGTGCTTCTGATGCAGCGCGGCGAGATTGTGGCGAGCGGCGAGCCGCGCGAAATCGTCGCGCAATATCAAACGGTGGCGGCGGCCTTCAAATCCCCTTCGTCCGATAAAGAGCCGATGGCGAATCAGGAGAAGCTGGCGGAGGTGCGCGCTCTCACTTTTCAAGATGCGAGCGGGCGCGAAGCAGACATTCTGCACACGGGTCATCCGTTCACGGCGCATCTGGATTTTATGTCGCACGCGCATCTCGAAGATGTGGTCTTCGAGGTCTTCTTCTATTCCGCAGACGGCGAGCAGCATTGCCAGTGCACGACTGAAGTGAGCGGCGAGCGGATTGATCTCGAACCCGGCGCAGGCGCAATCGAGTTCGATGGGCCGGGACTCGCGCTACTGCCCGGCATCTACTACACAGATGTCGTCATCCGTGAACGCAGCACGCCGAAGTTTTTCGACTGGACGCAGTTCAATTACACGGTGCTGCGCGTTGATCCCGGCAAGATGGTGCGCGGCGAATACTACATGCCGCATGAATGGCGGCTCGTCCAGAGCGGGAGCGCGCGAGACGACGAAGCTGTTAAGGAAATCGCCTCGTCAATGGGAAGTTGAGAGAGTCTGACATACAAACCTGCCCTTCTGAATTACACAAACACTCGATGTCCAACAAGCATTCCAAAGTTTCACTGCGACACGGCACGCTCGCCAACTATCTTCGCCAGAGGCCGTCCAATCCATTGACGCGAACCGTGGCGGCTCTGCAAAAGACCTGGCGCTTCATCAATCCCAGGCCGGTCAAGAGAGTCGTGCCGATCGATAAACTGTTGTGCGGCGGCGAGCATGGCCTGGCGGGCGCGCCCTACGCTCGCCATACAGGTGATTTCCTGCGCCCGTCAACGCCCATCTCGCAATCGCCGCACGCCCGCTTTCTCGAAGAGTATCTCAAAATCGGCGCTGAGATTTTCCGTCCCGAAGTGTTTCGACAAACTGCTTACTTCGCCAATGCCGTGCAATGTATCAATGTCGTCGGCCAGTATTTCGATTGCACGCGCGAAGACCAGGTGGAACGAATCGCCAGAGGTTTCGTCAACCGTTTTAACGGCACAGAGGTGTCGGCAGATCAGGCGCGACGCGCCCCCGAATTCTCATCCCCCGATTCAATGGTGCGCGTGCACCCCATCGAATTTTCCGACTGCTATGAAGTGAAGGATGGCAATCACCGACTTGCGATTGCCTCTGTTCGCGGTGAACAGACTTATCCCGTGCTCGTGACCTTTCCCGCCGTCCGCACTCCTTTGCAGCAACTCGTCCTCGATTACGCATGGTGCGCGATGAGGGGCGAGGAACTGGAGCTTTACCAACCCGTGACCAGCCCCGAACTTGGCGCGCACTGGTCTCTCATTCGACGTTGCAGTGATCGGTTTGAAATGATCGAACGATTTTTGCAGGAGCATCGTGAACTGTTGCCTGAGCGTCCGACATCACTTGACATCGCGTGCAGCTACGGCTGGTTCGTGCGCGCCTTCGGTGAGTTGGGGTTTGAGGCGCATGGTGTGGAAATTGATTGGGCTGCAAACGAGATCGCTCGGCGCGTGTACGGCTTAAGGCCGGAACAGGTCACACGCTCCGAAGCCGTTCGCTTTCTACAAAGCGAGCCGGGAAGCTACGACGTTGTTTCCTGCTTCAGCCTGCTGCACCATTTCGTGATGAATCGCGCGAGCATCCCGGCCATCGAGTTGCTCAAACTCATAGACCGCGCGACTAAAACTATTTTCTTCTTTGATATGGGACAGGAGCACGAGGCATGGTTTCGAGAATCACTCGCCGGTTGGAACGCAGACCATATCGAGCAATGGCTGCGTGAAAACACGACGTTCACGAAATTTTATCGTCTGGGCACAGACCGCGATAATGTTCCGCCCTTCGCCGATAATTACGGTCGCACGCTCTTCGCGTGTCTGCGCTAAAGCGGACGAGTGCGGCGAGTCATGACGAAGGAAAGATAGCAATCAATGAGTGAGCAGTTCGACATCTCAGTGGTCATCAGCACGTACAACAGGTGCGAGATGTTGCCTGCCGCAGTGGAGAGCGTGCTCGCGCAGGATGCGAACGGCATCAGTTACGAAGTCGTCATCGTTGACAATAATTCGACGGACAGAACGCGCGAGGCGGTTGAAGCCTTCATCGCGCGCGGGCACGCGAACGTGCGCTACGTCTTCGAGGCTCAACAGGGACTCTCGCACGCGCGCAACGCCGGCATCGCAATGGCGCGCGCGCCCATCGTGGCGTTTACGGATGACGACGTGCGCGCGGCCTCCGACTGGATAGTTTCAATCAAGCGCGCGTTTGACGAGCACCCGGAAGTGGATTTCGTCGGCGGCAAAGTGCTGCCGCAGTGGTTGGGAGAGCCTCCCGCATGGCTGACCAAAAAACACTGGTCGCCTCTGGCAATTCTTGACTACGGCGATGAACCGTTTTACGTGGACACAGAGAAGCAGTTATGTCTGGTCGGCGCGAACCTCAGCTTTCGCCGCGCGGTGTTTGAGCAGATCGGATTGTTCAAGCCGGATTTGCAGCGCGTCAAAGATGGCGTCGGGTCAATGGAAGACCACGAGTTTCTGTTGCGCGTCTGGGCTACGGGGCGGCGCGGATTATATGTGCCCGGCATTGTGATGTCTGCGGAGGTGCAGGCCGAGCGCATGACGAAGGAGTATCATCGTCGCTGGCACACGGGTCACGGCCACTTCTACGCCCTGATGCGTGCCGAAGAGATGGAGCAGAGCGATGCGCGTCTGTTCGATGTGCCCGCCCATCTCTACCGGAATGTCTTGCAGAGCGCCATCGGCTGGCTGACACAATCCTTGCGCGCCCACGAAGAGCTTGCGTTCAAGCATGAAACCGAGTTGCGTTTCTTTCGCGGATTCTTTCGCCAGCGCCGCCAGGAGTTTAACGCGACAAAGCCTCGCAGCACGCCGCGTGAAGTTGCGCTCTTTGTGCAGTCGCTGGTGGCTGCAAAGCTCCATCGTAAAGTTAAAAGAACCTGAGTTCGCATCAAGGCGAGAGTCGGTAAAATCATTGTGGTCAAGCTGTCCTGGACGGCTTGATTAACTGCAAACGATAGTCGCGGTACTCGCCCGGATTATTATTCCGACCGTCGCACGCGGCCAGAATGATATTCGTCATCTCGCGCGCCGTGACGAAATGCAGAACGTACTCGCCGCTTGACCGCGCATCTTCCACCAACTCCTGCAAGAATTGTTGAATCTGATTTCCGAGCATGGCCTCTTTGTCCGTCGGGTTCATGCCGTGACAATACAGTTTGATAAAGACCCAGTCGGGTTGTCCTTCGACCGTAATCGCCGTCTGCCGCCAGAGTTTCAGACGCTCAAGCGTCGGCGGGTTCGCGGTGGTCAACGCGCTACATTCGATTCTCGGAGCAGACAGCACGCTGGCTCTTTCCGCAAAATCCAGACAGAGCGGGCCTTGAATCATCAACGGGAAAACACTCGGCGCTTGACCCACGCGCAGATTGCGTCCACGACGATGCGGAGCGCGCTCGTCCAGCGGCAGCACGCATTCATAGAGAGAATTTATCTTTGTCACCTGCGCGGGACTGGGAGCCGAAGGCAGCGTTAGATCGGCGTAGCAACCCGTCTCGGCCAGCACCTGCATCTCCTCGTCCACTCCGCAGTAAAGTCCTCCGGCTGAATTAGCCAAAGCCCAGTTGCCATGCACGAAGGCATAACGTGGTGCACCCTCATTGTTCCACCGCGAGAGGCAGCCGTGCGCAACGAGGGCGTCTCTGAATTCACTCAAAACTCTCCGTGTGTTCTCAACCGTGTCGGGAGTCTCAACGCCGTGATGCAGGTGAATCTCTATCTCTCCCCACCCATCACCACAATGCTCTGCGAGGCGTTCGACGAGCGATTGGTGATACTGCTCGGCTGGAGAAAAGTAGGTGTGACGAAAAGGGAAGCCGTCGGCGTCGCGCCAGGCGTCGAACACTTGCGGATAGACGTGGCACCATTCTTCAAGCCGTCGCTCCTGTTCATTCAATTCGGCGTACTCGTTCGGAGACTCAGGCAGATACGCCGGCTCGAAATGGTCTGCCAGCGCGATGATGAGATGCGCAACATTGCGGCGCGAAGCGCGGCGCGTCAATCGTTGATAGACATAAGCAGGCAGCCAGCGCAGGCTGCTAAGTGCTTTTGAGAATTGAGAGCCGCTCATGTTAGTGAAAATCTGTTGCGAGATGAAAGATAAGTTCTAGCGAGTTATAACTCTTCCTGTGGCTGCCTGCAAAGCGTCGAAGTCGCAACCAACATCTTTACCATCCGTTGCCTTGCCCTTATAAGCGCTGTCCGAGCTAAGCCTGTAATCGTCGCGCAGAGGATTAATCAGGCCGACTTTCGCCAGCACAGTGGGATAAAAATTATCTGTCGGATAACGACTAAAATCAGCGCCCACAATCAAGTTGCGCCGTACTACAGCGCCGGGAAAATAGACTTTCAAGGTTCCATTACCCGAAGCCTGATCCTGCCCACTGATGCCATCGCCATTATGCCGAACGATATTATTTGTCAAAATGAATCCGCTATTGGCCGCTCCATAGACCCAGATGACCTTACCACTTTGCATGACGGTGTTATGATCGACTGTGACCTCGGGCATTCCACTAATCTTGATGAACTCGCCATTGCCTTTCCAATGACTGCCATCTATATCGAGAAACAGATTGTTGACAATCTTCACCCCATGCCCCTGCTGCGACGGCTGGGTGTCGTCCAAGCCCAGCAGGTTGAACCCGTTGGGCGTGTGCTGCATCACGTTATTACTAATCACCACGTCTTCAATCGTGGCCTGCGGCCCGCTGTCTCCACGCACCGTCAGGGTGATCGCACCATAGCCAGCGTTGACATCGCCCCAGCAGTTCT
>JAVHWW010000070.1:0-34349 GCA_032159235.1 Acidobacteriota bacterium | reverse complement strand
GCGAGGAAGAGTCGCCGAGTTTGATGAGGTCGCTGACGACAGAGTTGGCATCAACAGTTCTGATCTCAAGACCGATCAGGCGATAGTGGTGCGCTCCGGCTGCTGTTTGCAAGGCCGGCATCCCGTTGCCGGGAGAGAGCAGTTTGGGGAGCAGGGCGGAGTCTGAAGGCGAGACGCGCTTTGCAACAGGCAGAGCGGAATCCGGCGTCGAAGTGCGAATCGTGATCCAGGCTGACGACGTTCCTTTATTTGGCAGAGTGAATGGGCCGGTGAACGTCGCTCCCGCCGCCAGCACGATGGTGTCGCCCGGTTGCGCTCGATTGATGGCCTTTTGCAGATCGTCCCCTGCTTTGAGATTGATCGTCCGCGCGCTTGAGACGCTGCGCCCACTCTCCTGGGTCGTCACAGGCGGACGCCTCTGCGCGCAGGCTGGCAGAAGGCCGCCGCTCAACAGTAATCCGAAGAGCAACAGGCCGAAACTCTTTGCGAAGTTTCGTGCTTGAAAAAGATTGCCTGAGATTCGCCTGCGCTCACACATAGTTCCGTCAAACTTCAACGATAAGTCCACCAGTAATAGATCAACTTGAGATACTCGCCTGCGACTGCGCGCCATCCGCTTGGATGCAGCCACCAGGTAGCTGGCTGCGGCGTCTGTTCGCCGGGCTGCGCAATCGTCAGTCCGATATTGATGCCGCTTCCTTCAAAGACTTTGCGAAAAGTCCAGAGCGCGCGCCGCGAGTGATAGGCCGAAGTCACGATCAGCAGCGAATGTAGCCCGTGCGCCTCTGCATATTCGCGCAGCAGCAGCGCTTCATCGTGCGTGCTCGAAACCGTTTGCGGCAGCATCTCGATCTCATCGTCGGGCACGCCCGCGTTACGCAACTCTTCAGCCTCGCGTTCGATGAACAGTGGATTGCGCTGCAAGTCGTTTGACCAACCGGCGGGCTGATTATCGTTTGTCAAAACTATCTGCGGCGCGCGTCCTTCATGGAAAAGCTGCGCCGCGCGCCCGATGCGCTCCTGATAAAGAGATGAGCCGGAAAGCACAACCATCGCATCCGCGTGCGGGAGTTCGGCGCTGACAATTAATCCCTTCGCGGCGATCCACGCGACGAACGGCCACGCTGCCAGAAACAAGACCGCTACAAGCAGAATGCGGCGTGTGCGCTTCCGATTCAAAAACTGCAAGGGCTTGGGAGACATCGCCGCCTTTTCAAATTGATGTTCAAAGTTCAAAGTTCAAAGTTCAAGGTTCGTTGTTTAACCTTAAACCTTGAAGTTTGAACTTTGAACTTTTACCAGCAGATGCCCTGATACGTCTCGTTCGATGAACGATCATCGAAGAGCCGCACCAGATCAATCAACGTCTGATCGCTTCTGAGCTTCGCCGTCGCCTCACGAAACTCCTCCGCCTTGTTGCCGATGATTAAAACTTCCGCGTGCTCCAACACCTCTTCGATGTTCGGTCGCATCAACTGCGAGACGTGCGGAATCTCGCGCTCGATATACTCCTTATTCGCGCCGAACAGTCGCGCCAGATTCACGTCGCGGTCGTAGATGGCGAGTTGCATTCCCTTGCCGATGAGCATCTCGATGAGCGCGACCATCGGCGATTCGCGCAGATCATCCGTTCCGGCTTTGAAACTGAAGCCGAGCACGCCGATGCGCTTGCGCCCCGTGCGTAAGACCATCTCGACAGCACGCTCGATCTGCTGCCGATTGCTCTGCAAGACGCACGAGAGAAGCGGCACGTCAACATCCAACTCTTTCGCTTTGTAAATAATCGCCCGCAAATCTTTCGGCAGGCACGAGCCGCCGAAAGCGAAGCCGGGCTTCAGATAAGAAGGCGAGAGATTGAGCTTCGTGTCGTGACAGAAGACGTTCATCACTTCGTGACTGTCAATGCCTAGTTCTTTGCAGACGTTGCCGATCTCGTTAGCGAACGAGACTTTGAGCGCGTGAAAACAGTTGCACGCATACTTGACCATCTCTGCGGCCTTGATGCCCACGACCAGACACGGCGCATCAACGCCGTCATACAGACGACGCACGATCATCGCCGTCTCTTCGTCTGCTGCGCCGATGAGCGTGAAGGGCGGCGAGTAGAAATCTTTGAGCGATGTTCCCTCACGCAAAAATTCGGGGTTGACGCAGACGCCGAAATCGCGCCCGGCTTTTTTGCCGGAATAAACTTCCAGCGTTGGAATCACGACCTTCTCAATCGTGCCCGGCAACATCGTGCTGCGCATGACGACTGTGTGTTGCTCGCTTTTCGCTTCGAGCGCCGCGCCGATCTCTTTGCAGACGCGCTTGATGTGTGTCAGGTCTAAACTTCCGTTCGGATTACCAGGCGTGCCGACCGAGATGAGCGAAATCTCCGTGTCTCTAATCGCTTCAGCCGAAGCGGTCGTCGCGCGCAAGCGTCTCGCGGCAACCATCTCGCCGATCAGTTCACCGATTCCACTTTCGACAATCGGACTCTGACCATTGTTGATGATCTCAACTTTGACGGAGCTTACGTCCACGCCCAAAACTTCGTGTCCCTCTTGAGCGAAACACGCTGCCGACACGCACCCGACATAGCCTAGACCGAAAACACTCAACTTCATTTACTGTCTCCTCAATCAGTGGTCAGTGATCGGTGGTCAGTGGTCAGTTGGTACAGCTTTTTCAACGGGTAACTGACCACTGACCACTGACCACTGACCACTCGCGCGCACTGTGCGCTCGCATATCTCGGCGACGACTGCTGCAACCTTGTCCCACCCGAATTCGGCTCGCACGGTCTCAGCCGCTCGACGCGCTAACTCACGCGCGAACTCTTCATCTGTCAGCACGCGCACGATGGCTTCCGCGAATGCTTCCGGCGTGTCTGCCAGCAACAACTCCGCGCCATCGCGCACGGGCAAACCTTCCGCACCGATGGTGGTTGAGATGACGGGCTTCTCCATCGCCATCGCTTCGTAAATTTTCAGGCGCGTTCCGCCGCCGATGCGGAGCGGCACAATGTAAGCTGCGGCCTTCTCCATGTACGGCCTGACATCCTCGACGCGCCCCGTGACGACGATTGAAGGATCGCGTCGGCCTAACTCGATCAAGCTCGGAAAAGGGTTGCGGCCTACCACCGTCAACGTCACGTCTGGAATAGTCTTCTTCACGAGCGGTAGAACTTCGCGCGTGAAGAACTGGATCGCATCTTCATTCGGCAGCCAGTCCATCGAGCCTGTGAAGACCAGATTGTGCGGCTCACGCTCAATTCCCCCGCTCGGACGAAAGAAGTCTGTATCCACGCCCGTCGGCGCATCTTCAACCGTCTCAACTCCGAAGTCGCGCCGCGTCACCTCAGCATCTTCACGTGAGACAGCGATGATCTTATCGAAGCGCTGGGAAGCTGCACGCTCATAAGCGACGGCCTTGCGCCACTGCCCGTAGAAGAAAACTTTCTTGAGTTGATTCCGCTGCACTTCGTAATGTCGCTGCCAGATCATCGCTTCGACGTTGTGCTGGGTCAGAACCATCGGCATCCCTGTGCTTGAAGGAATGTTGATGCTCGGCTGTAGAGAATCGCAGACGAGCACATCGTAATTTCCCTGCGGCGTTCGCTCAATAATCTCGCGCCTCATCTCGCTGGATTCATACTTCTTCATGAAATAAGGCAAACGGGAGAAGAGATTGCGCGCGAGTTCCAGATAAAACGCGGCGGAGAATTTTTGAGAGGTGCGATGCGGCACGCAGACGAGTTCGTGGCAGTATTCGGATGCTCTCTCACGAGCGTCCTCTCCCGCCGTGCCATCGTCCAGCGTCAGGTACGTGATGTGATGCTCGCGCTTCAGCTCCTTCAACGTCTGATAGGTGCGAATCTTCCCGCCTTTATCAACGGGATGAAGCAGTTCGGTCTTGAGCCACAGGATACGCATGTTTTGATTTGCGGGTTACGCGCTACTTAAGTCAGTACCGCCTGCGGTAGCGGGCGGGTGATGATGTCGCTACTACCCGCCCGCTACCGCAGGCGGTACTGACCTCTCTATGCGGGGGCAGCCACCATTTCCGTTTGAAGAGCGTGCGGCAACTCCGCGCTCTCGCCGTCAACGAACTGCCGCAGCCACATCTCAAAATTAACGAGCGCCCACAATCTCTCCGAATGATTTTCGCCCGTCGTATGTCGTGCCACGAGTTGCCGCACAAACTTTTCGTCAAACAGCCCGCGACTCATCGCACGCTCGCTTAAGATGTACTCGTCAACTACATGGCGAAACGCCCCGCGAAACCATGCGCCGACCGGAACGGGAAAGCCCATTTTACTGCGCGAGAGTATCTCGTCTGGAAGGAGTCCTTTCATCGCGCGCCGCAGGATATATTTCGTCGTCAACCCGCGCAGCTTCATCCGTTCGGGCAGACGTGCGGTGTATTCCACGAGCTTGTGATCCAGAAACGGTACGCGGCTCTCGATTGACGCGGCCATGCTCATCTGATCCTGTTTCATCAAAAGCTCGTGCAGGTAAGTCTTCGTGTCAACGTAGAGCAGTTGGTCGAGCAATGTTCGCGCGTCCGTCTGCGCGAGATATTCACCGACGGCGCGATAAGGATCGAGTGTGCCCGCGCGCTCCTTCGCTTCCGAGGTCAGAAGATGCTGTTGCATTGAGCGCGGGAAGACGGCGAAGTTGTCGAAATAGATGCTCTCAATATCCGGCGTGATGCACAAGAAAGTGCGCAGGAGTTTCTGCTTAACTTTTGATGCGGGCAAAAAATTCACACTGCGCTCGACAACATGGCGCAGCGCATCATTCGTCAATTTGTGATAACGCGCGCCGACCGCGAGATTGTACACCGTCTTGCGATAGCGCCCGTATCCGGCCAGTAGCTCATCGCTGCCTTCGCCCGTGAGTACAACCTTGACGTGGCGCGCGGCGAGACGAGAGACGAAGTTGAGCGCGACGCTCGAAGGATGCGCGAGCGGCTCGTCTTCGTGCCAGACTAATTCCGGCAGCGCGGCAAAGAAGTCTTCGGGACTGACGACCGTTTCGTGATGATCTGTCTTAAATTTTCGCGCAACTATTCGCGCGTACTCAAGCTCGTTGGCCTCGCGCTCGGCGAATGCGACCGAGAAAGTTTTAATCGGCTCGTCCACCATCTCGCTCATCATCGCAGCAATGGCCGACGAATCTATCCCGCCCGACAGGAACATGCCGAGCGGCACATCCGCCATCAGGCGCAGGCGCACAGATTCGCGGAAAAGCTCTCGCCACTCTGCGATGTAATCTTCATCGCTTCGACGCGCATCGCCGTCATCTTCTTTCGAGAAATGTATATCCCAGTATTTTTCAATCTGCATCTGGCCGTTGCGCCAGCGCAGCGTGTGGCCGGGCAGCAATCGCTTGATGCCGCGAAAGAGCGTCTCGTCATTGCTCGTCGCGTGATTCGCCAGATAGTCCGGCAAGGCGCTGAAGTTCAGTTCAGGCACGACGGCACGTGCGGCGAGGAGCGATTTGATTTCGGAAGCAAAATAGAGCGAGCCGTCATCCGTGTGAGCGTAATAGAGCGGCTTGACGCCCAGCCGGTCGCGTGCGATGAAGAGTTCGCGCCCGCGCTCGTCCCAGATGGCGAAGGCGAACATCCCGCGCAAGTGTTCGACGCACGACGCGCCATATTCTTCGTAGAGATGAAGAATCGTTTCGGTGTCGCAATGCGTGCGATAAACGTGTCCGCGCGCAATGAGTTCGGCGCGAAAGTCTGAATGATTATAAATTTCGCCGTTGTAAGTGATGTGAAGCGTCGCGTCTTCATTAGTCATCGGTTGATGTCCGGCGGCCACGTCAACGATACTCAGGCGACGGTGTCCCAGTCCGACGTTGCCATCAACGTAGAGACCCGCATCATCCGGCCCGCGATGCGTTATCACGTCACGCATCCGTTCGAGAAGGCGCACGTCAAGCGTCTTGCGCGAGCGACTCGATAAAGCTATTCCGTTAATTCCACACATGACGGTGAATCGTTATAAGTTTTCAGTTTTCAGTTTTGAGTTTTCAGTTAAGGCTTTCAACTCAAAACTGAAAACTGAAAACTCAAAACTTCTTTGCGGTTACTTCACGATAAAAGTCCAGCCAATGCACGCGCACAACGTCCCACTTGTATTGCGCGCATTCGGCACGCGCATTATTGACGAGCCTTGCCGCCAACTCTTCATCTTCCAGCAAGCGAATCGCGGATGCAGCCATCGCTTCATCATCATTCATCTGGACGAGCAAGCCCGTCTGCTCGTGGCTGACGATATACGGGATGCCGCCCGCGTCGGTCGTCACAACGGGCAAACCCGAAGCGAACGCTTCGAGAATCGAGAGCGGCATGTTGTCAACATTCGAGGCGTTGAGATAGATGTCTGCGGCGTTGCAAAGGCTCGGCATCTCTTCCGGCGCGACCAGTCCTGTGAACTTCACGTGGCGCAAGTTGAGGTCGCACACGAGTTGTTCAAGCTCATCGCGTTGCGCTCCATCGCCGACGACCGTCAGGCTCGCGTCCGCAAAGCGTTTTTGAATGGCGGCGAAGGCGCGCAGCACGCACGGCACGTTGTAGATCGGGTCGAAGTTGCGATTCGAGAGAAACACCGGGCGCAAAGGTTTGCGCTCGCGGAAAGTAAAGTTATCAAGCTCGACGTGATTGAAGATGGCGCGAGCTTTCAGCCCGTGCCGCGCGAAAACATCCACGAGCCAGCCGGAAGAGACAACCGTTGCATCAGCCGCCTTGATGGTCGGAATGGCCGTGCGCCGCCAGTCGCGCAAATGTTCGACGGCCTGTCCCGCGTGATAGTTGAGCACGACCTTCTTGCCGAAGAGCTTACCGATGAAGATGGGCGGCATCGTCGCCAGCATGAAGCCGGTGTATGCCGCAGAAGAGGCGTGAATCACGTCGTAGCGCGGAATGTGCGTCAACAACTTAATGAGATAAATAAGCGACGTGACGACGGTGCGAACATACTTAATGCGCTGCAAATATTTTAAGAAGCCGGGCGCGCGTGGATTGATGGGCAGGAAACCAACTTGCAGCGACGACTCTTTGCCGAACTCTTTAACAAGCTGCGCGGCGTGAACGGACTGGCCGCCGAGAATGTCGTGAGAGGGAGCGATGATGAGAATGCGGAGCGGCGCGCGGTTCGTGTGCGCGTCCGCCGCGCGACGCTCAACACGCTGCTGGCGCTCTGCGCGCTGTGCCTCGCTCCAATCTCGCATAGTTCTCTCTTCAGTCTGTTCCATCATCCGCCTCGTTTGCTTAGGCACCTTTGTGGTGAACATCCTCCATAGCTTGAAATGTCGCGGGACGCGCTTCAGCGAGAAGTTTCTGATAAAGACTGAGCGTGTTTGTAAGTTGTGCTGCGCACGAAAATTTCTGTTCGACTGTGCGTCGTCCCTGCTCGCCCATCAGACGCGCACGCTCCGGCTCGTTGAGTAGTGAGATAAGACGCGCGGCCATCGTCTCATCATCGCCCGCTTCGACCAGATAGCCCGTCTCGCCTTCCGCGACAGCTTCACGTGCGCCGCCGACATCCGTGACGACCACAGGCCGCGCGGCAGCCATGTATTCCAGGATCGAATTCGAGAAGCCTTCCGCCTTTGAACTCAAGACGCAAACCTCCGAAACGGCGAGCAGTTCCGCAATGTGTTGGCAACGCCCGATGAAGAAAGCATCACGTTCAAGCCCCATCTCTGCGGCCAGAGCGCGTAGAGAATCCGTCAGCCCGCCTTCGCCCGCGAGAATAAACGCCGACTCCGGCACAGCTTCATGCACGCGCTTTGCCGCACGCAGGAATGTCGGATGATCTTTCACTTCATGTCGAAGATTGGCAACAATCGTCACGAAGCGGCGTGTCTCTTCGCGCGGCAGATTGAGCGCAATGATTGTCTCATCGCGTTTCCAATCGGTCGGAGGCGCGACGCGGCTCATCTCAAGTCCATTGTAAATCGTCACCAGCTTGCTTGAGCGCACGCCGTCTTTGAGAAGCTGCGCGCCGACCGCTTCGGAATTGACGACTATCGCGTGCGCGAGCCTGTAGGCTTGAAGCTCGACAAACTTCTGCGCGGAGGTACGCATCCCGCTTGTCTCACGCTTCGAGGCGATGCGGACAGGCACGCGCGCGCGTGTGGCGGCAACCATGCCGAAGACATTGGAGTAGAAATCATGCGTGTGAATGACATCAATCTCACGCTCGCGCAAGTGCGCAGCGAAGCGTCGAAGCTGCTTCATCGCGTTGAGGTCGTAGAAGCTGGTCAGAGGATATTCGGGAATCTCGTCGAGGCCGAGACGTGAGATGTCGTCCAGCAACACGCCGTCTCGCTCAAGACAGGCGACAGACACACGGCAACGCCCGGACTCGTTGAGCAGGCGCGCAAGCTGCACGGCCTGGCGCTCGGAGCCGCCTTGATGAAAGCTGGGAATTAGTTGCAGGACGTTCAGCATACTCTTCGACCAACATCCGCGCTCTCAGCCTGAAGCCATGACTGATTCAACGCGCTCTCGCATCTGCGCTTCCTCTGGCGGCGGCAACTCTAAAATCAGGCGCTCAACCTCAGACCCGTTTCCAATCCGCGCCACATCTTCAAACTCTCCGCTGCTTGTCAAAGCGAAGACTGTTCCATGATTCACGCCGGTGTCGTCGGTGCGGCACACGATGAACAGTCCGCCCGGCGTTAATCTACGGCGAAGATTATTCGCTATGTGCACGAGAGTCTCATCATCGAAATAGCTTCTGTTCAAAATGTTCGCCGCGCGCAGGACGTGAAAACCATCGGCGGTCGGCGGCGTGTCAGAGAGAATGTCGTCCTCGACCACTTGAAGACCGGCTTGTTGCTGCAATCTGGGACTGACGAGCGCGATGCGTTGACAGTTCACGGAATTCGGAGCGGCGGACTGCTCCTTCATTGCCTTCGAGTGATCGTCAACGGCTTCACCGAACTTCGCGGCCAGAGCTTTGTTCAGCAACCGCAACGGAAAAAAATAGAGCGCGCGGTGGCGTCGCCAGGGCGGATTCGGAATCGCTTTCCCGAAGAGATCGAACTGCAATGGGTAGCCTGTCGCATCTGTCAATGCATGAAGATGCTTGCCGACGGAGAGGAGATATGCGTTGACGCTCAAGTCACCGGCCACCATCTCGTGCTTGATACCCGCGTGCTCTAACGCTGCGACCCATTCCAAAGTGCTGATGCCGGACGAGACGGCCACATCCATCAGGCGAAGCGGCCTCGCCTGTGGCAGCAATCCCATGACCGATTCGTTCACATCATCAAGACGATGAGAGTAAGTGTATTTATACGTCCCGTTGCGTAATCTGATGGACGAGAAGAAATCCCGCTCCAGGATTTCCTGCGCGGCCTCGTCGGGCAACGGCGGCGAGAGATACAACTGCCGTGCGGTCGGCGTCGGTCGGCGCTCATGTTTATTTTTCTCCGCCATGAGTCCTGAACTACACCTCAGATTCTTTCGCGTGGACAACCGTCGTTGCCGTCGCCGCATTAGCATTGACGCCTTCGCGGATTGGCTCCCAGCGCGCGTATCGTTCGCCGCTCAGAAATTTGTAGCAGGCCATGAGCGAGGCTAGATTGGCGAGAACGAAATACTGCGGCAAGGCCAGCAGGCGATTGCGACGACCCGCGCTTTCCATCAACCAAGACAGAGCCGCCGCCGCATAGAAACAGAGTTGCGCCAGAGCAATCAGCGCGTAGAACAGAGAATGCGGCGCGAGCGCCAGCGAAGAGATCAGGATGACGAGAAGAAAGACCGGCACGAGATAGCGCAGCACTTTATGAGAGATTAGCTCGACGGCGTAGAAGCCGCTCCGCAGAGGATTCATCATCCGGCGATGACGCCAGAGGTCTGTGAAGGTCTGCGTGATGACGCGGACGCGCATCCGCAATTCTTTATCCGTGCGCTTGTTTGTCTCTTCGGTGCAGACAGCCGCAGGCTCGTAAACTGCGCGCAAGCCCTGCTCGACCATCTTCGTCGCAATCAGAAAATCGCTGCACGCCTCCGGGTACATCGGCACGTAGGCCGAGCGACGCACGGCGTACAAACAACCCGACGCGCCGATCAGAGAGCAGACGCGGCTTTCATGTCTCTTGAGAAAGGTCTCATAACTCCAGTAAGAACGCGCGCCCTGCCCGACGCTCGAAGCTGAAGGGTCAACGTAAATCAATCGTCCGGCGACGCAGCCGACCGTTTCATCCGCGAAGTTTGGCAGCATGGCTTTGAGCACGTCCGATTGATAGAGCGTCGTC
The DNA here is from genome assembly GCA_032159235.1 of Acidobacteriota bacterium. Classification (GTDB taxonomy): domain Bacteria; phylum Acidobacteriota; class Blastocatellia; order Pyrinomonadales; family Pyrinomonadaceae; genus QHXM01. The sequence continues at coordinate 24,087 of JAVHWW010000070.1, read as the reverse complement.
GCATCAGAAAAGAGAATCACCTCGCCGTGCGCTTCTTCGACCGCAGCATTCTGCGCGCAGGTCTTACCCAAACGCTCCGCCTGACGATAGAGCCGCACGCCGCGTGAGGCGAAGTCGCGGACTATTTCATCGGTGCGGTCGGACGAGCAATCGGAGGCGACGATGATTTCGAGTTTGTCAGCAGGATAATCAAGCGCGAGAGTGTTTTCGAGTTTGGCGGCGATGTCGCGCTCCTCGTTGTAGGCCGTGATAATAACGCTGACATGCGGCATCCATTCGGCGCGATGAACGGGGCGCGAGCGCAGACGGCTGACTATCAGTAGGAGCAACGGATAGCCTGCGTAAGTGTAGCAGAGCAGTGCCGCGCCCGACCAGAAACAGATTTGCATGACGACTTCAAATCTCATTGGCATTACCGTTCGTGCTGCGCTGCCAGCGGCTCTGCGAACTTGGCGGCAGGCGCGTCCGCTGCTTCATCGAACATGCTCAGGGGTTTCCTCGCGCTCGCACGCGCGAAGACTCCTTCCGCGCTCTTCGCTTCGTAAAGGCGATGCAGGCAGACGGCGTAGCCCACCAGATAGTAGATGTACCACAGATAAGCGACCGAAGCGAAGAAACTGCTCACCATGTAGCCGACCACACTCGCCTGCAATCCGATTGAGAGATAATAGACACGAGTGCGCGCGCGTGAATCATAAGTCTCACGCTCGACGGAGCGCAGACGCTTGAGCGACGACAAGAGGAAGAGAACGTAAATAATCAACGCCGGGATGCCCATCTCGGCGCTCACCTGCGTGTAAGCGTTGTGTGTCACCTGATCGTGGATGGAGACGATGGGAAAGTTGTTCATCCCAAGGCCGAGCAACGGATGTGTGAGCGTCACATAGATTGAGCGCCCGAGAAGATTCTGGCGCGCGACAGCCGAAGCCTCCGCTTCTCCAGCATTAGAGAGCAGGCGACCGATAAATTCAGGCGGCAGGGCGAGAAAGAAAATCACGCCCGCCAGCAAAAACAGCGCGACGACTGTGATGCGATGGCGGCGACCGATCTTCCAGACCATCACGAAAGACGCGCAAGCCAGGCCTAAGAAACCGCCGCGCGAGAGCGTGACGACCGTTCCGGCCACCATCAATAACGCGCAGAGACCATAGAACAGTTTCCTGGAGATGCCGCGCGCGATAAACAGGAGACCGAGCGTCAGTGGAATCAACGTCACCAGATAGAGCGCCAGATCGTTTGGATTTTCAAACAACCCATGACGAATCAGTCCGACAATCCGCTGGCCGTGTGGGTCGAAATGTCCCTGTAGATAATCGTTCAATGCGCCGACGCTCAAGACTATGCCGACCACCAGAGACAGCCAGATCATCAAGCGCAAGCGCAGCTCTGTCCGAACGACGTTAATCATCACGATGAACATTGTGATGACTTTGGCGAAATCAATGAAGGCAGGCCAAGCCTCCGATGGCTCTATGGCGCGCGGAACGGAAAGCAAGCCCGCCAGCAACAGCAAGAGCGCCAGATTAACTTCGCGCGGGCGCGCAGTCACAATTCCCTCGACAGCCAGTTGTGTTGGGATGAAGACGAAGAGCGTGGCGATTGCTAACCAGAACGCCATCGAGGTGAAGTTAGAGAGCGCCGGGATGAGTTCGTAGGGACGGAAATAGATGACGGCTGTAAACAGCAGGAGACCGACGAAACTGAGAGCGTGAGCGCGCTTGAGCGTCGGCCATCTCTTGGCGGATGATGCGCGCGTCACTTGCCGCGATGAGGAAGATTCATCAAGCGGAGTCGGCTTGTCGGTTTCCGCAGCTTGCTCAAACTCATCTTGCTGTTCTGGCGTCGTGCGTTTCTTCTGCGGCCAATCGGTCGTGCCTTCATCTTCCGTCCACAGTGGCGCACGCCGCGAGCGAGTCACCGGCTCATCAACAAAGTTTTCAGGCTCAAATGACATCCTTGCGATTACGAACTGAAAAAGAGAGAAGGCAGAAGGCACAAGGCAGAAGGCAGTCAAAACAGCTTTGAGGAGCGCTGCCTACTGCTTTCTGCCTTCTGCTCTTCAATCCAATTCTTAAACCGGAACGCTCTCTTCATCACCGATCAAAACCAGTGCACGCACACGCTCGCGCAAGGCCATCTCGAAGCGGCGCGCTTCTTCAATCTCCGCGAAGGAGAGCGCGCGCAATTCCTGCTCGATGCGGCGGCGATAATCCGAAACCAACGAATCCGAAACGCCCAGCGTGGCGGCGACTTCCAGTTGCGTCGAGTGATCCGCGCTCAAATAGCAATGCCAGAGCACGCCCAGCATCCGATTATACTGCTTGACCTTGCCGCGCACAGAATCGTGCAGGCTCTTCAGGAATCCATCAACGAAGTTGGCAGCCTCGTGCTCGCTCTCACGTCGCAACAAGCCCTGCTCTGGATTATCACAGCCATCAACAGGCTCAAACTGATTGCCGCTCTCATCCGCATCGTCACCGCCGAGCGGCACCAGATAAATGTCCATCACGGGCAGCCGCGACATGACCAGGCTGCGCAACATGCGAACATCAACGGGCGAATCCGCAGCTTCGAGCACGGAGATAATCAAATCTTCAAGGTCAGCGTTTCCGATGACGATCTGCGAGTCGCCCGTGCAACCGACCATGCGCGTGTCGCGCTGGCGCACGGGAATCATTTGAATGCGCTGCTCAAGGTCATGGCTCTCGCGGCGTGATTTCTCAGTCGGCCACTCAGACAAACCGTAGATGCGGTCGGCCAGACGACGATGCGGCTCGTTGTCAATGCCGGAGGTGTCGAAGCGACGAAAGTTGGCGCTCGATTGAATGAGCGTGGAGATGCGGCGCGCGAGGCGATAGGATTCCGGGTGGCGTTTGCGTAATTCAGACGTTAAGAGATTGGTCAGCTCGATCTGGCCGATCTCGCATTCGATCTCGGCGTCAGTCATCTCTGTATCGAGGTAATGCTGGAAGCGAGCTTTGCTGAGAAGCTGGACGAATAGTTCCTGTGTTAAATCTGTGTAAGCGTTCTGCGAGCCTTCTTCGACGAGCAGTCCGGCGTTGCGCGAGGCGCGCACGAGTGGATGATGGCAGACGAGGCGATGCAGTTCGGCCCAGAGGCGGCTGACATCAGAGCAGCGCAGGCTTTCGACCCACGGGCCGCTTTTCGAGTGGCGCTCAACGGCTCCGGCGCGTGAAGCGCGCGGCTGTTCTTTGACGGCGCTCATCGTTGAGCCTTTCGGCTGGTTATCACTGGTTGATTTCACGATATTTTATTGATGGCAGATGGCGTAAGGTTTTGATTGGCATCACGAACTTTTCCAGATGCCGAGAACTTGCTCCCAAGCATGGTCATTTATTTTCGGCGTCGAACTCGCTCTAGTTGCTTCAACACATCTGATGAGGCGAGCGCGTGAGTCAATCTCTGTGACGAATGGTACGTCGGAGCCGTAGATGAAAGGATCGGACGGGTCGTGGCGACCATCTCAAGAAAAGCCGCACGATGTTTTGACGACGGAGTCAAACTCTCACCCAGGGAAGGTTACTGCTCCGAAACCCGTTGGCCTCATTTCTTGGACTTTGCCCGAAGGCCGCGCCATGATCGCAAGGGGGAAATGGCGCGATCATTCAGGAAAGGGTCAAGGAGAATTTTTCGTCTCCCTGACTACAGAAAAGATGTTATCAGCAATTGGCAAAATGAGCAACATCTTTTTACAAACAGGCCAAAATATTGATATTGCGAATAAAAACAGAGCCTTGAGCCGTATAAACTTTGGAAGCTGAGAGGGATTAGCGTTTTATCTAAGTTGACCAAGCGAAGCGCCCTTCGGGGTTGAATAGTTATTTCTCGCGTTCATCTTGTCCCTTCTACCGCCTTCTAGCATGGACGCTTCAAGCCTGGCGAGTCGAGTAATGAGTTGCGATTCTGCGCACAAGGTAGCGGACATCGAAGGGGTTGACCAACATGATTCTCAGCGCCATAGCATTTCGTAAAAGGGCCACTTGCCCTTCCTCTCAGACTTTGCTTGCGTACCGGACAAGCGCTCCGGCGGAGCGGATGCTCTGGATCACGGCGCATCTGGACGAATGCGATTTCTGCGGCGCGGAATTTCAGTTGCTCGCAGAGCACGTGCCTGCGGAAGAAGAGGAGTGCACGCTTGTCGAGATGCCTGCAAGTTTACGCTGCCTCGCCCAATCGCTGTTGACCGCCGACTGGCTGCACATTGAATCCCTCAGCGCAACAGTATTCGAGAAAGAGCGTTTGACTTTGACAGACGCTTAGATGACAGACGCTTAGATCAAGTCCTGACGCCCGACCTTCGACAATCTGCCTTTCAACAATCTCGACTTTCACGTCCAGCTACTTTCTTGATGCGCCTGCGGCGCAACTCTTGAATCTCTAAACACGCTCATAGATCGTGATACTATTGCGCGCATGTTTCAGTCGTTCTTACTCGGTGACACTGCGCTTCACGCTCCACCGACCGAAGGGATTAAGTATGCAGGGTCAAAGTTGAAACTGCTGCCGCACATTCTTCAATTAGCTAAGAAGGTCAATCCGCAAACAGTCTTCGATGGTTTTTCAGGGACGACCCGCGTTGCTCAGGCCTTCGCTCAAGCTGGTTGCCGGGTCATCGCCAATGATCTCGCCGTGTGGTCGCGCATCTTCGGTACTTGCTATCTTTTGAATCCACATCCTCAGAAACATTATCTGGACTTAATCGCCCACTTGAACGCGCTGCCGGGAACAGATGGCTGGTTCACGGAGCATTATGGCGGCGATGGTCAAGGTCAACGCTCCAGCCAGCAGGATGGCTTCAAGAAGCCCTGGCAGAAACATAACACCAGAAAGCTGGACGCTATTCGTGAAGAGATTGATAGGCTGCGGCTGGATGCTGCGGAACAAGCGGTGGCTTTAACAAGTCTCATCCTCGCGCTCGATCAGGTGGATAGCACGTTGGGTCATTTCGCTTCTTATCTGAATGAGTGGTCTCCACGCTCCTATCATCATCTGAAGCTGAAAGTTCCACGCTTGATCCCTCGTCAGCTTAATCACGAAGTACACCGGAGCGATATTTTCGACCTGCTTCCACACATCGAAGCAGATTTGGCTTATTACGATCCGCCTTATGGTTCTAATAACGATAAGATGCCGCCGTCGCGTGTGAGATATGCGGCGTATTATCATTTGTGGACTTCGATCTGCCTGTTCGATAAACCGGATTTGTTTGGCAAGGTGAAGCGTCGAATTGATACCTCCGACAAAGTAGGCGCTTCGGTTTTTGAAGAATTCAGAAAGAGTGCTGCCGAAAAATTTATCGCGGTGGAGGCGATTGAACGTCTTCTACACCAGACGCGCGCTCAACATATTATCCTCTCGTATAGTTCGGGCGGGAGAGCGACCGCACAGGAATTACAGCAGGCAATTTTGAAAGCAGGCAAGCTCATCGAAGTGATTGAAGTTGACCATCAACGCAATGTGATGGGCGGGATGCGCTGGACGAATGAATGGGTGCGCGAGGCTGCTGCGACGAACAAGGAGTTTCTGTTTTTAATCACAAAGTAGTTTGGTCAAGCCAAGACCCGATTGAAGTCGGCACTCTGAGCACCTGTTATTCAATCGCCATCCGCTCTCAGTCAATACTCACCGCTTAAAGCGACTCCGGGCACGATAACGGTGCAGCAGTTCTTCTAAAAAACCTTCGTAAGTGAAAGTCGCAATATCGTAGCCGGGACGTAGTTTGTAGAGGATGGGCAGCGCGACGCGCCAGGCCATCCACATCCGCGCCTGATCCGGCAAGTCCCAGCGCCGCCGCAGAAATGTTTCGACAACTTCAATCTCGCGCTCGGTGAGAGAACTAATCTCAGCCGTGAACGGAACGGGCCTGAACGAGCGACGCAGCGCAGTATCGAGGACGGGCGCATCGAAGACCTGATTGAACGTCGGCGCTTCCGCCTCGCGCTCGCGCACCACGACCGTGCCTGCGACCAGATCGCCAACACGCTGATCGCGTGCGTTTGCGAAGACGCAGATAAGACCGATGGAGTAAAACGGAAAAGGCATGATGTCGAAGATGCGCAGGAGATTCCGCACAGCCGCTTCCCAGAACGTAATGGGTCGTCCGTCCTCGCGGATGACGCGCAATTTGAGCCAGCGCTTGCCGGGTGTCTGCCCGTTCCAACGCCACTCGAAGATGATGAAGTAGCTCGTCCAGATGATGAAAGCGACGATGATGAGAAGGACGAGTACCCATTTTGAGGCGGCGGCCATCCCGCTCAGATTAAACACGTTCCCCAGGTTGATGAGAATGATGTAGAGCAACGCGAAAGCCAGCGTTTGCAGCGCGTGATCCACCGCGCACGCCAGAAAGCGATTGCCAATCGAGGCCAGCGCGAAGTGCAGGGGCACGCGCTCTGGCGTTTCAATAATCAGTGTCTCTTCAGTCTGAATTGCTGCTGACATGATGAAGACGCAATCGTCCTGTTATTCAGCTTCCGCGAACGCGCATGAAACGGCGCTTGCCAACTTGCAGTAAGACTGCGCGGCCTCCTGCGCTCAAATCCAGTTCGTAATCAACGCGCGACTGACGCTCGCCATCCACAGTGACACCGCCCTGTTCAATCAGCCGACGCGCTTCGGCCATCGAAGCCGCCATTCCCGTTTCAATAACCAGACGCGGCAGTTTCCAAAGCCCCGCAGCAACAGCGCGTTCTTCAACCTCATCCGGCGCTTGCTTCTCACGAAAGATGCGATTGAACTCTTCTTCAGCATGTTTGGCATTTTCAGCCGAATGGAAATCCTTGATGATGAGTTTCGCCAATTCAACTTTGATGTCGCGCGGATTACGTTCGCCCCGTTCAGCCGACGCGCGCAGGGCGGCAATCTCTTCCGGGCGCAAGTCCGTGCAGAGTTCAAAATAGCGCCACATCAAGTCGTCAGAGATAGACATCGCTTTGCCGAACATCTCCTGCGGCGTCTCGTTGATGCCGATGTAGTTGCCGAGTGACTTCGACATCTTCTGCACGCCGTCTGTGCCTTCGAGGAGCGGCGTCGTGATGACGACCTGCGCCTCCTGCCCGTACTCGCGTTGGAGATTCCGGCCCATCAACAGGTTGAACTTCTGATCCGTGCCGCCGAGTTCCACGTCCGCCGAGAGCGCGACCGAATCGTAGGCTTGCGTGAGCGGGTAGAGCAGTTCGTGAAGCGCGATGGGGCGTTCTTCGGCGAGGCGCTTGGCGAAGTCGTCGCGCTCCAAGATTTGTTTGACGGTGACGTGCGAGGCGAGGCGTATGAAACCATCGGAGCCGAGCTTGTCCATCCATTCCGAGTTGAAACGGATTTCAGTTTTGGCCGGATCGAGCAGCTTGAAGATTTGCGTCTTGTAGGTCTCGGCGTTCGCGTTAATCTCTTCGCGCGTCAGTTGCGGGCGCGTGGCGCTCTTGCCTGATGGGTCGCCGATGAGTCCCGTGAAATCGCCGATCAGAAAAATGACCGTGTGGCCGAGTTCCTGAAACGCGCGGAGCTTGCGAATCACAACCGTGTGGCCGAGATGTATGTCCGGCGCGGTCGGGTCTGCTCCGAGCTTAACGCGCAGAGGCACGCCTGTGCGCGCACTCTTTTCGAGTTTGGCGCGCAAATCGTCCTCGCGGATCATCTCCACCGTCCCTTTACGCAGGTAAGCGAGTTGTTCGTCAATCGTCATGGATTAATCAGTCAATCGTGAATCCGTGAATAGCTAAGTTCGCCTGACAAATTTTAAGAAAAGGGTAACGCATCCGGTCGTGCTTCGCTATCTTCCTTGAATCTGCCCATCGCATGAGATACAAATCTTTGACTAATATGCCATCTTTATTGTATTTTCACCACGCTATCACGGCCTGACGCATAGTGTTAGCACCGCGTAACTAGAACTCAATCCAGGTATCACAATCAACTTAAGGAGAACCCTCAATGAGAATCAGTCGTTCCTTCAATATCCACTCAATCCTGTCGGTGATTGTCGCCGTGTTGTGCTTAATGTTTTCGAGCGCTCTTTGCTCGGTCTATTCACAGAACATGAGCTTCGAGCGCCAGCGCGGAGCCGACATGCTCGAAAACATTAAGAATGATCTCAAGAAAAATTATTATGATGCGACCTTCCGCAACATGGATATAGATGCGCGTTTCAAGGTCTCATCAGAGAAGATCAAAGAAGCCACTTCCGTCGGCCAGATTCTTGGAATCATCGCGCAGACGCTCATTGACCTGAATGATTCTCATACCTTCTTTCTTCCACCGTCGCGCGCCTCGCGCATTGATTACGGCTGGCAGATGCAGATCATCGGCGACAAGTGCTACGTCGTGGCGGTCAAGCCCGGCAGCGATGCTGAAGCCAAAGGTCTCAAACCCGGTGATGAAGTCTATTCGATAGATGGTTTTGGGCCGACGCGGGAGACTTTATGGAAGATGAAGTATTTCTATTACACGCTCAGGCCACGCGCCGGAATGCACGTAATCTTACGAGACCCGGGCGACAAAGCGCGCGAGATGGATGTCATGGCGAAAGTAAAACAAGGCAAGAAAGTGATGGACATCAGTGGCGGAGGGAATGGTTCTGATATCTGGGAGTTGGTTCGAGAAGCCGAGAATGAAGACCGCCTGCGTCGCCAGCGTTACATAGAGCTTGGCGACGACCTGATGATCTGGAAGATGCCGGAGTTTGATCTGAGCGATCAAGGCGTGGACGATATGATGAGCAAGGCCTCCAAGCGCAAAGCGTTGATTCTGGACCTGCGCGGCAACCCCGGCGGAGCGGTCACGACACTTCAACGCCTGATGGGCTACTTCTTTGATAAAGACCTGAAGATTGCCGACCTGAAAGGACGTAAAGAGTTGAAGCCGATGATGGCGAAAACGCGCGGCGACAAGGTCTTCAAAGGGCAACTCGTCGTGCTCATTGATAGCCAGTCGGCCTCCGCCGCAGAGATTTTCTCGCGCGTCGTCCAACTCGAAAAGCGCGGCACAGTTATCGGCGACCGTTCATCCGGTGCCGTCATGCGAAGCAGAGTCTATGACCACCAGGTTGGAACGGACACGGTTGTTTTCTACGCCACGAGTATCACAGATGCCGACGTGATTATGTCTGACGGACAGAGCGTCGAGCGCGTCGGCGTCACGCCGGATGAACTCATCCTGCCGACCGCTGCTGACCTGTTAGCCAAACGCGATCCTGCTCTCTCGCGTGCGGCGGCACTCGTCGGAGTTAAACTTGAGCCGGAGAAAGCCGGGGCGCTCTTCCCGATTGAATGGCAGAAGTAATAAAGAAAAACTTCTGAAGGGCAGGAACGTCGCCAATCTCAGGCGCTTGTTCCTGCCCTTCGCTCAGAAATAAAGCACTGCTCAATTCAGATCAATCCACGCTCACATAGCGAATCAGATTCTCTCTAATTGTGCCACCGTCCGCTCGTTCTCAACATTGCCCGTGTTGAGAGTTGACGCAGGCTCGAAGAGCAGCACGTGAGCTTCTTCGTCTGCAACTGGCCTGTGCTCGACGCCGCGCGAAACGATGATGAACTCGCCCTCTTCAATCCACTCGCTTCGATCCTGATACTCCATCCGAAAGCGTCCTTTCACGACCATGAACATCTCATCTTCATCGTCGTGATGATGCCAGACAAACGGGCCTTGAAATTTCACCAGCTTGACGTACTGCCCGTTTAATTCTCCGACAATCTTCGGACTCCATTGCTCATTAAAGAGCGCCAGCTTCTCTTTGATATTGACTTTATTCATCTTGCGCCTCCGTCAAAGTTTAATCAGGCATGACATCGGAAGTGAACCACCATTAGCGACTTGCGGCTCGTCGCGCCTGCGGACGTGCGACCGCGTACATCTCGCGCGCGATGCGCTCGGCCAGTCCGCCCTCGTAGAGATCGAAGTGATCGCGCCCTTCTATGAATTCAATCTTCGCGTCGCTGCCGAGAGATTTGAGCGTGTCGCGCAAGAGATAGACAGCCTCTTCAAGATGAAACGTATCGGCAGTGCCGACGATGATGTGAATCTTGCCGCGCAGACGGGGCCCGAGCGTCGGCCAGTTCTGGCGTAAATTACGATTGATGTCGTAACGCTCCCAGTATTTCTGCACGGACGGATCAATGCGCCCGGTGTCACGATCAAACAAAGGCATCGGCTGCCCATCCGCGCCGCGCGGACTGAAGACAGCTTCAAACGAAGCCATCTGCCCGCCGTAGTAACCTTCGACGCGCTCCAACAGCGCGTAGCCTTCAAGCGTCATAATCTCGCGCCCGTGAAAGCGGACGAGGTTGTAGGGCTTGCCATCCGCGCCACTGTAGAAATTCTGCGGCGGCGTCCTTGTCAAATCCGGGCCGGTGAACTTGTGAAAGTCCACAGGGTCTGGCGAGGTTGACCACGTGCCGCCGAAGACTTCCGGGTAGTTGACTTGCAGCCAGAGCGTTGACCATCCGCCGGAAGAGTGCCCCGTGAGCAGTCGGCCTGATGGTCTGGCGTCCATCCGAAAATGTTTTTCGAGATACGGGATGAATTCTGTCGTCAGCGCGTGACCCCAAGGGCCGTTGTTCACGGAGTCAGCGAAGACGTGATGACCGAGCGGAAACTTGGCATTGAGAAAGACGTAGATCATCTCCGGTGTTTTACCTTCTGCCATTTGCTTCACAAGTTCCGGGCCACGCCTCCATGCAGTTAGATGGCTACCTTCGTAGCCATGTACGTCATAGACGACCGGATAACGCCGCGCCGCAGACTTTCCATAACTCGGCGGCAACACGACGCCCGCCTGCATCATGATCGGCCTGCCCCAAAACTTCGTCAGCGATGGACTCTCGAAGTTGACGAGCTTGATGGAGTCCGTGTCGGAGACTGTCTGCTCAGGCACGCGCTTCGTCAACGTCAACTCGATTGTTGGCGATGAAGAAGGTTTGAGATTGTGTATGGTCGAGATTGCGCTGTAGAGATCGCCTGCGCCTGTGCCGTCGTAGGTGTATGAGTGATCCAGGTCGAGCAGCGCCATCAACTGATAGTCGCCCGCAGGCGCTGTCGAAAATGGAGCGGGAAATGAAAGCACGTCCGGGTCAACTTCGATTGGCTTGCCCGGCTCAAGATTGCGTATCTCAAGTCCGGTCAGATACACGCTGCGCGGATTCAGAAAGTCCGGCTCGATCATCTCAAGCGGCTTTGCCTGATTCGTCATGAAGATTAAAAGTCGCCCGGAGACCGGCGCGGACGCGAGCGCGGCGTTGATGCCGACCTTGAAACGGATTCGCCCGGCAGCAGTAGCAGTGAAAGCGTTTGCGAGAGCAAGCGCGCAGATTGCGAGTGTGAAAATGGTTGATCGGATGAAACGCTTTTGTCTTCTCATCAGCTTAATGCCTCTCTTAAAAGGTTCAAAGTTCAAGGTTCAAAGTTTAATGTGCTTTGTTGCGGATGAAGTTGAGCGAACGCGGCGGCCTTCGAGTATGTAATTTCCACTGACGACCGTTGCGACCGCTTCCGCGTAAGCCTTGTGTTCTTCGACGAGGATGCGCGCGGCTAAGGTCTCTGCCGTGTCGTCGTCGTGAACGGGCACGACTCTCTGCGTGATGATGGGGCCGCCGTCGAGAGCTTCGTCAACGAAGTGAACCGTGCAGCCCGAAAACTTAACGCCGTGCTCAATCGCCTGTCGCTGTGCATCCAATCCGGGAAATGCCGGAAGCAGGCTCGGATGAATATTGAGGATGCGATGACGAAAGGCCTCGATGAATGCAAGCGAGAGCAGGCGCATGTAACCGGCGAGGCAGATCAGATCAATACGATGCTCCTGCAAGGCCGCGATGATTTCACATTCATGCTCGGCGCGTGTGCGTCCCCTGCGCTCGATAAGAAGCGTTGTTATCCCTCTTTCCGTTGCGCGCACAATTCCGGCAGCCTCTCGTTGATCGCTGATGACGACGGCAATCTCCGTGTTTGGTATGCGACCGTCATCAATAGCCTCTGCCAGCGCCAGCATGTTTGAGCCGCGACCGGAAATTAGAATGCCGATTCTCATAAGTTCAAGGTTCAAGGTTCAAGGTTCAAAGTCAAAAGCAAAAACGCTGGTTTTAAGCCTTGAACTTTGAACCTTGAACCTTGAACTAACCGATGACGACTTCCCGTTCGCCTTCAGTCACACGCCCAATCTCATAAACAGTCTCACTGCGCTCTTGCAGGTGAGATTTAATTGCTTCGGCGTCCTGCGCGGCGCAAACGATAATCATGCCGACGCCCATGTTGAAGGTGCGGAACATCTCTGCGTCTGCGATGTGGCCGATCTCCTGCATCAGTTTGAAGATAGGGAGCACAGGCCACGTGTCGCGCGCAATGGTCACGCCTGTTCCTTCCGGCAAGATGCGCGGGATGTTTTCGGTCAGCCCGCCGCCCGTGATGTGTGCGAGACCTTTGATGAGATTCGCGTCGAGCAAGCCTGCGAGCGCGGGCAGGTAACTCTTGTGTGGTTCGAGGAGTGCCGCGCCGATGGTTTTGTCGAGCGCAGTGATGTGCGTGTCCGCCTGGTCGCCCGCCACGTCGAAGAAAAGTTTGCGCGCGAGCGAGTAGCCGTTGGTGTGCAGGCCAACTGAGGGAAGCGCGAGCACCGTGTCTCCCGGAACAATGCGCTGCCCGTCAATCACCTGCTCACGATCAACGATGCCGACGATAAAGCCCGCGACATCATATTCACCTTCCGCGTAAAAGCCTGGCATCTCCGCTGTCTCGCCGCCCAACAGCACACAATTATTCTCACGGCATCCGTTCGTGATGCCTTCGACGATGCTTGCGACCACGTCGGGCGCGAGCACTCCGGTGGCGATGTAATCTAAGAAGAAGAGCGGACGTGCGCCCTGAACCAGAATGTCGTTGACGCAGTGGTTGACCAGATCGCGCCCGATGGTGTTGTGCGTGTCGGTCAGAAACGCAACTTTGAGTTTCGTGCCGACGCCATCAGCCGACGCGACGAGGACGGGCTGTTTCAAATTCGGAAACGCGCCATCAAACATCCCGCCGAAACTTCCGATCTCGGAGAGCGTGCGCGCGTTGAAGGTCGTGCGCGCGAGTTGCTTGATCTTTTCTGTGGCGACGTTGGCTGCGTCAATCGAGACGCCCGCATCGCTGTATGAAATGGATTTCATAAATTTTGAGTTTTGAATTTTGAGTTTTAAGTTTGCTTCAATTCAAAACTCAAAACTCAAAATTCATCATTTCTTTTTCGGTCCCGGACTCGGCTTAGGCAGCTTAGGTGGCGGTGAAGCCGGGTAAGCGATGAAGCCGGAGCGTGAGGAATCATCCCTCTGCGGCTGCTTCGGCGCATCAGGAATGGCCCACACATCGCTCTTGGCCTCTTTTTCGGGCGTCATCACGTAGAGCTTGTTATCCTTCAATTTGCCTGTGGTCGTGATTGTAATCTCACCCTGCAAGTCTGTGCGGTAGAGTTGTGTGACGCCAGCAGCTTTTAAGTTGTCGAACACTTTCTTGCTGGGCTGTCCGTAGAGATTAGCCGCGCCAACGGAGATGATGGCGACTTCAGGCTTGACGCGCGTGAGGAAATCCGCAGAGGTCGCGTATTTCGAGCCGTGATGCGCGACTTTGAGAATCTTCACTCCGATCTCGTCACCCGCTTGCGCCATGATGCGAGTCTCCGTTTGCGCTTCCGCATCACCCGGCAGCAACATGCTGAAATCGCCGTAGTCCAGTCGCACGACGACGGAGTTGGCGTTCGGCTCGTTCCCGCCGTCGCGCATCTTGTCTTGCGTGAAGAGAGGCTTAATCGGAGCCAGCACTGTGAGACGCGCGCCGCCACCCAGGTCATAGTTCTGTCCCGGTTCAGCCGTCAAGAGCTTCGCGCCGCTCTGCTCGACGGCATTGTGAAAGTCAGTGTCGGCTTTCTTGTTCGGCAGCTTGTCTTCATTGATCGGTTTCTGCCTGACCTTAACAATCGCTTTGCCTTTCTGATTCACGGGAGCATTGCTCGCCTCTAAACTCGCCTCGTTCTCCGACCACGGCGCGCCGCTTTCAATCACCGTGCCTGCGCCCTTCGCTTTGATAACTTCGGCAGCGCCGCCGATGTGATCTGTGTGTGGATGAGTGGCGATGAAATAATCGAGCTTCTGCACGTTGTAGCGATTGAGCGCGTCAATCACCGTCCTGGCACGGCTGGCCTCGCCCGCGTCAATCAAGACAGACATGCCGGTGGGCGAGATGATGAGAATCGAATCTCCCTCTCCCACATCCAGCACGTGAACCTGCATCTCTTTGCCGGATGCTGGCGGCGGCTTCTCCTTCCACCAGAGCAGCTTGAACTTGTAGCTGACAAAGAGACCTGTGCCGATCAGAATCGCTAAGACGGCGAGCGCGCATCCGGCCCCGCCTTTAGTTCGCATGACCGCCATGGCTGTTTTCGGTCGCGGCTGCGATGGTGATTCCTGAGCAACGTCTTTATTCTGCATTGCGGCCATAGTTTCTTCCGTAAGTAATCAGTAATCAGTAATCAGCTAAAAACTGATAGCTGACTACTGATTACTGATTACTGATTTAGAGCTTGAAATCTTTTTGATCCTGCGCGCCGCCAGTTTGCGCTAACTTATCCTGCAATTTCTTCACGCGGCTCATCGTCGCAGCGCGCGATTCTTCATCAATCGAAATGGTGATCGTCAGGTGATCGCCATCGCTTGCGCCATCCGGGAGCAACGCGAGCGGCACATCTATCTGCATCTTCTCATCGTCACCACTGAGCAAGACGGCCATCTTGTTGTCTTCGATGCGATCTATCGCCGCGTGGAATTGCTTCGACGCGGCGCGCTTTTTTTGATCGTCACTGTCAGCCATCAACTTGATCTCCCGAAATATTACCTGCGACTCGCGGCACGTCTTGACTGTTTGGACGACGTAGCAGACTCGGTGTCGCCGGAATCCAAACTCGCCGTGTCGCCTCTCGGTGGTGTGCGTCCGGCCCAGAGGTCGCCGCTTGCGGGTCTTTCGGTTTTAATCTCATAGCCAGACCCGCGCGAGATGATGGTCACCTCGCCCTCCAAATCCGTTCGATAGAGTTTAACTCCGAGCGACTTGAGGCGATCAAGCGCATCCTGACTCGGATGTCCGTAGCGATTGTCCTCGCCGTCAGAGATAATCGCCGCCTCAAATCCTCCGGCGCGCAGGAAATTTTCCGAAGAGGCGTAGCGCGAGCCGTGATGCCCGACCTTGAGAACTTTGGCTTTGATGTTCGCGCCCGCAGACATCATGCGCTCTTCCGTTTCAGCTTCGGCATCGCCCGTCAACAGCATGGAGAAGTCGCCGTACTCCAATCGTGTGACGACGGAGTTGGCATTCGGCTCGTTCGCGCCGGAACGCAGTTGGTCTTTGGTGAAGAAAGGCTGAATCGGAGCCAGCACGGAGAGCGTCGCGCCGCCACCGAGATCGAATTTCTGGCCGGGCGAAGCCGCCACATACTTTGCTCCGGTCTCGTTAATCGCGGAGAGAAACCGCTCGTAGGTGCGCGTCGCGTTGGGAACTTTGCTATCCAGCACGGTGCTCACTTTGGTCGAGCGTAGCACATCATCTGCGCCACCGATGTGGTCTGCGTGCGCGTGCGTCGCTACCATCAGATCAATGTGGTCAACGCCGTAACGCTTCATCGCGTCGAGCACAAGATGACCGCTACCGGGCACGCCCGCGTCAACCAGCACAGACTTTCCGCCCGGCGCGATAATCAGGATCGAATCGCCCTGCCCCACATTCAGCACGTGAACCTGTAGCTCATCGCCGGATGGCGTTGGATTCTGCGTCGTCTCTTTTTTAGCGCACGCGATCATCAGGACGACCGCTAGAATAGCGAGTCCGAAGCGAAGATGATGCCAGCCCTGTGTCAAAGAACTTTGTGATGACCCCTGCTCACTTCTCATTTAACTGCCGCCTCGTTCTTCATCTCTTCATCAATCGCGTCCGACGGCACAGGCTCTCGCTCGCGCGCCCACTGCGTTTCCGCTTCGCGCGTGATGCGTGTCGGATAGCGGCACGTCCAGCAGGCGACGCACGATGAATCCGATTGGATGCCTGTCGCGGCGAGCATTCCTTCGAGCGAGAGATAGCCGAGCGTATCGGCTTCGATAAATTGTCGAATCTCCTCGACGGACATGTGCGAGGCGATCAAATCTTTTTTGAACGGCGTGTCCACCCCGTAAAAGCATGGGCTAATGGTCGGCGGGCAACTGATTCGCATGTGAACTTCGCGCGCTCCGGCTTCTCTGACCATCCGCACGATCTTCTTGGACGTGGTGCCGCGCACAATCGAATCGTCAATCAAAACGACGCGGCGGCCTTCGATCAAACCGCGCACGGGATTGAGCTTGATTCTCACGCCGAAGGAACGAATTGATTGCTTCGGCTCGATGAAGGTGCGCCCGACGTAATGATTACGCACCAAGCCCTGACGATAGTCGATGCCGCTCTGCGCGGCGTAGCCGATTGCCGCCGCGACGCCCGAATCCGGCACGGGCACGACGATGTCCGCCTCAGCCGGATGCTCAATCGCCAGCCGCTTGCCCATCTTGTGGCGCGACTCGTTGACGGATTTGCCGTAGATGACGGAATCGGGGCGCGCGAAATAGACGTGCTCGAAGATGCACATCGAATGTTGCTGCGGGAGCAACGGATGTGACGAGTGAAGGCCGCGCTCGTCAATCACAATCATCTCGCCCGGCTCGACATCACGGACGTAGAGCGCGTCAATCAAATCAAACGCGCACGTCTCGGAAGCGACGACCCACGCATCGCCAAGTCGTCCGAGTGCGAGCGGACGAAAGCCGCGCGCGTCGCGGATGGCAACCAAAGCACGCGGCGTCAGAAAGAGCATCGAGAACGCGCCTTCTGTTTCGCGCAGGACTTCCGGGATGGCTTCGATGATTGACGCGGCGCGCGAGCGTGCCACACCGTGCAGGATTACTTCCGTGTCCGAAGTTGATGAGAAGATCGCGCCTTCGCGTTCGAGTCTTCTTCGCTCTTCCGTTGCAAATGGAAGATTGCCGTTGTGACAGACGGCGACCTGTCCGTGCTGGCAGGCGACGAGGAAAGGTTGCGCTTCGCGGATAGAGACTTCACCGGCGGTCGAGTAGCGGACGTGGCCGATAGCGCTTGCGCCCGGCAGACCGTCGAGCCGCGCCTGATTGAAAACGTCTGAGACCAAACCCATCGCGCGCTCTGAGCGTAGCTCCGCGCCATCTGATGAAACGATGCCGCACGACTCCTGCCCGCGATGCTGCAAAGCGTAGAGACCAAGATACGTCATCCGCGCCGCTTCCGTGTGGCCGTAGATTCCAAAGACGCCGCACTCGTCGCGGAATTTATCTATCAGGAGTTCAGTCAAGAAGTTTCACCTCGCGCTTGCGGCTTGGGAGCCGTCGCCTCATCATCTTCTGCAATGCAGCTTAGTAAATCGTGACGCTTGCGGCAAGCGAGGCGGCGCACACAGCGAGGGAAAAGGGCAAAAGGGGAAATGGTTAAAGGGAGAAAGGAAAGAAGGTGCGATCTCTTCCTCTGCACCATTTTTCCATTTAACCTTTTCCCCTTCTTTTATCCTAAGTCGGATGCGTGCAACCATCGGCGCGCGAATTTCGTACTAGCCGGATAGCTGATAAAATTGCACGGCTCGTGTGATAATATCCCGCGTCGAGATTAATCTGATTCCTTCCGTGTTGAGGCTCTTGCGGAAGATTAAAAAGAGGCGATCAGTCCGGGCGTTATGATTCAAGATACCCGGCACGCTTTCGTCAATCACTTGTATCGAGGCCACGCCTTCATCTGACGCTGCGGCGCCTTGATCTAAATCATTACGAGGAGAAAGACAAATGATTTCCCTGAAACGATTCTATGTTGGCGTAGTTACACTCGCGCTGCTCGTTCTGTGTGTGTCAAGCGTGTGGGCGCAAGCTCCGGCGGTTCGTCTGCCGCGTCCGAGCCAGAAGTCAAGCGTCATGCAGACGATTGGCGTCACTGACTTAACCATCACTTACAGTCGCCCCGCCGTTAAAGGTCGGAAAATCTGGGGCGACGCTCCACCGGCAGCCACCACTGGCGAGGCGACTCTGGATGATTCGAGTAAGCGCGCGAAAGACGCTCCCATTGTGCCTTACGGCCACGTCTGGCGCACGGGCGCGAACGAGGCGACCGTCTTTGCCGTCACCGATGACGTGATGATTAACGGCCAGAAACTCCCCGCCGGAACTTACAGCCTGCATACCATTCCGGGCAAAGACGAGTGGACGATTATCTTCAACAGCGATGCGGGACAGTGGGGCAGCTTCAGTTACGACGCGAAGAAAGATGTGCTGCGCGTCAAGGCCAAGCCGCAATGGGTCGCTGACAATCAGGAGTGGTTGATGTACAGCATCCCTGTCGTCACGCCGAACTCCGCACAGGTCTTGATTCGCTGGGAGAAAGCGGCTGTGCCTTTCACGGTCGAAGTGCCGGACGTGAATGCGCTGATGCTGAAGAAAATTAACGCTGCCATCGCCGCCAATCCGAACGATGAAAAAATTCCGCTGATGGTCGCCCGGCAATATGCCAACAACGACAATTGGGACGAGGCGCTGAAGTGGGCGGATCAATCCATCAAGGTCAAGGAGACTTTCCAAAACCTGTCAGCCAAGGCGCAGTTGTTGTTCTTCGCCGGACGAAAGGATGAGGCTTTTGCATTAGCCGATCAGGCGATCCAGCGCGGCAAGGCCGACAAGGTTGATACGACGCAGTTTGAAAAACGTCTGGCGGACTTGAAGGCCGGGAAGATGTGAGCGAGATAAAATAGACGAGCGGGAAACATGGGGCATGAAATCATCTTCAAATAGATTTCGATGCTCCGGCGGAGAGTCAGGACACGCTCAATATTGAGCGTGTCCTGACTCTTTTCTTGAGCGGCTCTCCAGCATAGAATCAAACTCTCTGGCACATCGAACTGATGAGCACTTGAAAGACAAAAAGACTAGCCCCGTTTCTTCTCTGGTTTGACAGTAAATCCGCGACTCTCCGGCGCTTTCTTCGCCGCAGAGAAATCCTGTGGCGGCGTCGGAGTTTTCACTTTCTCTGCGATCTCTTTCTGGATCGCTTCCTTCAATCGTTTTTTCGCTTTTTTATTCATGGCACGAATTATAGCTTACACCGGCAGGATTTCTGCCAGGCGTCGAACGGTGGTCTCAAAAGAAAATGGAGTCGCCATCACGACGACTCCTGAATTGTCGAATCTTATTGGTGGAGCAGAGGAGGGTCGAACTCCTGGCCTCCGCATTGCGAACGCGGCGCTCTGCCAACTGAGCTACTGCCCCACGAGCGAAATGAGATGATAGGAAGACTGGAAGATAGTGTCAAGCTATCAGACCTGCATGATTCGTCCTGTCACTCATTGATTCTCAGCCAGGATGCGTGCGGCACTTTCGATTGCCTCTGCAAGTTTTTCAACTTTGCGCCCGCCGCCCTGCGCCATGTCTGCGCGCCCGCCGCCGCGTCCTTCGAGCAATTCGCATGATGAACGCATCAGCGCATTCATATCGCCGGAAGCGTCGGCAGAGCGGGCGAAGACCAGACGCGCGGCCTCAGCCTCGCGCGAGCCGAGTAGTGCAACTGTTTTCGGATGAGCGATGAGCGCCAGCGCCAGCTTTTTCAACGACTCCGCGTCGCGTTCATCGAAGACCTGCGCGCAGAGTCGGACGCCATCGTTGAGAACGGTTGCTTTCGTCAACAACTCTTCGGCTTCGACGCGCGCCGTGATCTCTTCGAGTGTGCGGACGCGGCGTGTCAGTTGTTTGTTCTCTTCCAGGAGGCGCGCAACAGAAGTTGATATTTCGTCGCGCCCGACGCTGAACATCGCCGCGACGCTGCGCGCTGTGCGGTTGGCACGATTGTAATCCGCCAGCGCGCGACCGCCCGCGACAAACTCTATGCGCGCCAGTCCCTTCGCGCGTTCAAAAGAGCGGACGGCGATGATACCGACTTCGCCCGCCGCGCGCGCGTGCGTGCCGCCGCACGGCGTCAGGTCGAAGCCTTCAATCTCGATGAGACGCAGTTCGCCTTCACGCGCCGATTCCTTGCGAAGCGGAAGTTCGGCGGCCTCTTCTTTCGTCACCTGACGGATGTGAATCGGATGATCTTCCCAGATAATTTGATTGGCAAGCTCGACGGCTCGCTCAATCTTTTCATCCGTCGGAGTGTCGAGCGCGACATCAATCTCCGAATAGCCGTCGAGCATCCGAAAGCCGCGCGTCTCGGCATTGAAGAGCGAGACGAAAGCCTGCGAGAGAATATGTTGCCCCGTGTGTTGTTGAATGTGATCGAGACGACGCGGCCAATCAACGCGGCCTTTAACGCTTGCTCCGACAGTGAGACTCCGACCCTGTAAGACATGAAGCACGCCCTCATCTTCCATGTCCAGACACTCGACGACGCGCGTCTCGTTGAGCGTTCCGGTATCGCTCGGCTGCCCGCCGCCGGTCGGATAGAAGGCTGTTCGATCAAGTGTGACGGCCACCCATCCGCTGACGCGCTCCGTGACAGCCGTAACGCGCGCTTCAAATTCGGTTAAGTGTGAATCGTTGTAGTAGAGACGTTCGGTTGCGCTCATCCGTTTTGAGCTATTCGACTTTCAAATAGATGTCTTCCAATTAAAGAGTATATCATCAAAAGCATGATTGGAACTTGACGGCACAATGCTGCTCCCGGCAGAGTGGGCAGAGAAATTGTCTTGACTGCTCACTGCTCACTGCCGACTATTTCTTTTGACACACGAGCCTGAAACGCACATAATCACGCGGCTCGTCTCCCAGTTCCTCGCTGATCCTTTTCATCTTCATATTCTGGAGCATTGTTTATGATTCGTCGCCTTTCGAGATTCACTTCGCGCGCTGCCATCGCGCTCATCGTTGTCGCTTTCTGCTCGGTCGTGGTGAGCGCGCAGCCGGATGCGCGGCTGGCCTCCATCAGCTACCGTCTGATGATGTCGCATCCCGACACACATCTGTTTGAAGTAAAAATCTTAGCTTCGATTTCTAAAGGATCGTCAACCGAGTATCTTGATTTCCAGATGCCGAAATGGTCGCCCGGTCGCTACTCTGTTTTCGACTTCGCAAAGAACGTGCAGGAGTTCAGTGCGGAGGGCTGGAGATGTTTGCCGGATGCGCCGTGCGCGCACAGCATGAGTGAGCCTCTGGAAGTGATAAGAGTTGATGACCAAACGTGGCGTGTAAAGATGAGCGGTATTTATAGTGTGCTCGTGAAGTACAAAGTCTTCGGCGACGATCTCTCCGGCACTTTCTCGCAACTGGACGCGCGCCACGCGACCTTCAATGGCGGCTGCATCTTCATGTATATCGTCGGTCACAAGCCAGACCCTGTGCATCTCTCGATTGACGCGCCGCAGGGCTGGCGCATCATCAACGGCGCAACGGAGCGCGCGGGTCAGCGCGAATTTAGTTTTCCGAATTACGACATCCTGATTGACACGCCGACGGAAATTTCGCCCGACTGGACGATGAATGAGTTCAAGGTTGACGGCAAGACCTATCGCGTCGTCGTGCATTCGTTGGGCGATGAAGGCGGCAAGCGTGCTGCGCTGGTTCGTGACCTTGAAAAAATCGTGCGTGCCGAAACGAAGATGTGGGGCGCGCCGGAATTCGACACCTACACTTTCATCTTTCACTTCGCCAACGATAGCCATTCCTCCGACGGGATGGAGCATCTGGTCTCAACAGACATCATCGAACCGGGCACGCTCTCGGACGCGAACACCTACGAAGACACACTCGAAGCGGCCTCGCACGAGTTCTTTCACGTCTGGAACGTCAAGCGCCTGCGTCCTCTGGAGCTTGGCCCCTGGGATTTCACGCGGCCTGCGAACACGCGCGGCCTGTGGATCGCCGAAGGCATCACGGAATACTACGGCGAGTTGATGCTCAGGCGCGCGCGGCTCTGGACTAATGAGATGACGTTGAAGAGATTCGGAGAGGTCATTAACGGCGTCGAGACTAAAGAGGGCAGCCATCTGATGAGCGCCGAAGAATCGTCACTCGTCGCGCCGTTTATGGACGGACAGGTTGATGTGCAGCGCACTAATCTAGCCAACACGTCCGTCAGTTATTACTACAAAGGCGAAACGCTCGCCATCGTGCTCGACCTCTTGCTGAGAGGCCGGACGCATGGGCGCGTCTCGCTTGATGATGTGATGCGGCGCATGTACGAGGAGCTTTACATGAAGAGTCCGAACGCGACCTACTACCTGCGCGGTCGCGGCTACACGAGCGAAGACTTCGAGCGCGTCACCTCAGAAGTCGCGGGCACGGACATGAGCGACTTCTTCAAACGCTACGTGCGCGGCGTCGAAGTGCCACCTTATGATGAAGCGCTCAAAAGCGTCGGCCTGCGCCTCGTGCGCGATCCCCTGCACAATTCTTTCGTCGGCGTTAGTGCAGACCCAGACGATGCAGCCAACATGAAGATTAAGACTGTCGGCAGCACGACGCCCGCCGAAGCTGCCGGACTCAAAGAGGGCGACATCATCCTCGCCATCGGCGATAACAAAGTGACGCGCGAAAATTTTGTCTCCATCGTCAATCGCTACAAGCCAAACGACCGCGTGCCTTTCACTATCAAACGCGACCGCAGCACGCTCAAAATAACTGTCACAGTCGGCGAGCGCGGCAGCACTAACTATCATCTTGAAGAACTCAAAGACGCCACGCCCGAAATGCGCTCCCTTCGCGCGGCCTGGTTGAATGGAGAACACTAATCACACGCTCCTGGTAGTTTCGTTGATTTGTAATTCGAGTAAGAAAATGAACCGCAGAGGACGCAGAGGAGAGACGAAATAAAATCTCAGCTTTAAGATTTCCTCTGTGTCCTCCGCGTCCTCTGCGGTTAAATTATTCTGTCACTTAACAGCTATGGAGTGATAATTTCAATAGAAGACTGAGCAATCTCGAAAGTCATCGGAAGTTGTCCGGTCAACTCGCCATCAATCTGAACCAGCACATCGCCGACGACACGCGCTCGCGTCGTGCGAATGAATTGAACGCCGCGCGAATTCTCGGCCACACCTTCACGTCGCATCGCGTGAGACAGCAGGTAGAGAAAGCGCAGCCTGCTCTTTGAAGCCACGATGCAGACTTCAAATTCCGGTTTGTCTAATTGCGCGCGAGGTGTAATGGCGAGGTTGCCGCCGTAATGCGCGGCCTTGCCGATGGTGGCAAACGTCGAACGCAAAGTCTGTCCGTCAACTTCGACATTGAAAAACACGGGCTGCCAGCGCGCGAGGTGTCCGAATCCGGCGTACCAGAACGCTGCCTCGCCCACACGCCGCTTCAATCGCGGGCGCACGTGGCTCACGATTGAAGCGTCGAGTCCGATTCCCGCCATCAGAAAAAAGTAACGCTGCGCGCCCGTCTGCTCCATCGTCGCGCAACCGACGTACACGGGCTTCGATTGTCCGCGCGCGATGACCTCAGCCGCACGCTCCGCCTCGAAAGGCAATTTCAACTCGCGCGCTAAAACATTCGCCGTGCCGCGCGGCCAGACAGCAAGACGCGCGCCCGTTCCGACCAGACCTTGCAGCACCTCATTGATTGTTCCATCGCCGCCGGAAACAATCACATCGCGCGCTCCATCTCGCGCCACACTCGCCGCCAGGCGCGTGGCATCATTCGGGCCGCGCGTGTTCAATACTTCAACATCAACGCCGCGACTTCTCAGACTCTCGCAGAAATACGCAATCTCACGTTCGCGCCGCTCACCGCCGCGTCCCGCGTTCGGATTTGAGATTAAGACTGCCTCGCGTCTCTTCATCATGCTCACGCACATGATAGCAAAATCAATACCGCTCGAAAGAGAAGGATGAACGATGAACGCTGAACGATGAATGAAAGACAACACATCTTCAGTTCATCATTCAGCGTTCCGACTTCCGCGTTTCACTTTATCCATCTGTCGGACAATTTATGCAGCTTGTCTGTAAGTTGATAACAGGCGTTGAGATTAACGTCTTTATTAGGGCATTTGTCTCGGGAAAATCACAATCCCGACTAAATTAGGGTC
>JAVHWW010000025.1:0-4889 GCA_032159235.1 Acidobacteriota bacterium | reverse complement strand
TTGTCGATGATGCCTATATGGAAGGGCCGGAAGTCTTCACCCTGACGTTGAGTAATCCCAGTGGCGGAGTCTTGCAGGGGTCGTCGGCAGTCACGATCACGATCACGGATAATGATCTGGTCAATGGCTCGAATCCTTTGGATCAGGATGCGTTCTTCGTCCGTCAACTCTACATTGACTTCTTGGATCGTGAGCCAGACCCGGCAGGCTTGCAGGGCTGGTTGAACATTCTGCATGGAGTCAACTCTCCACAATGTGTCTTGCCCACCGATTGTGATCGGATCGCGGTCGCACTAGGATTTGTCCGCAGTCCTGAGTTTACCGACAGAGGTTACTTCATCTATCGGTTATACAAGACCTTGCCGGATGCGACGAACTCAACCTTTGGGCGGATCCCGCATTACAGTGAGTTCATCACGGACATGGCGAAGGTGAGTGGCTTCCTGAGCGCGCAGGACTTGAATGCCGCGAAGGATGCCTTCATCACTGAGTTTATGAATCGTGCGGAGTTCAAGACGAAGTACGATCCAACCATCAATGACCCGGCCAGCTATGTGGACGGCTTGTTGCAGGTGGTCAACCTGCCGCAGCATCCGAGCCGGAACACGTGGGTGGCTGGACTGACCAATGGGACATTGACGCGAGGTCAGGTCTTGCGGCAATTGGTGGAGAGTGCGGAAGTCAACTCGCGGTTTAAGAACGAAGCGTTCGTGATTATGAACTACTTCGGCTTCCTGCGTCGTGATGCGGATGCTGCGTTTGCGAACTGGATACAGATATTCAACAACACGGATGATGATCGGTTGATTATCAACGGCTTCCTGAACTCAGCGGAGTTCAGACAACGCTTCGCTCAGTGAGAATGAAGGTCGAGCGAGCGTGCAGTCCGACTGCGAGCCGACGAGAACCAGCAAGTCCACGCACCGAGAGCGGCGGCGACAATCATAGTCGCCGCCTCTCTCTCTGTGGAAAGCCCAACGTCGTGTGTGCCGCAATCGCAGGCTCGCTGTCTTACGCTTCGCGGACTCGCATCGGTTCAGATTCTGTTTGCCTCTGCGCGCGTTCGTGAGTCGCATCCGTTGCTGGCAACGGCGGCGGATTGGCAACGAGTCTTTCAAGCGCCGCGTCAATCACTTCGCTGATCCGCGAGACCGGAACGATCTCCAACTCGTGTCGCACGTCTGCGGGAATCTCTTCCAGATCGCTCTCGTTGCGCGACGGAAGAATGATGCGGCGAATGCCTGCGCGATACGCAGAGAGAACCTTCTCCTTAATTCCGCCGACGGGAAACACTAAACCGGAGAGTGTAATCTCGCCTGTCATCGCCGTGTCTGGACGCACGCGGCGACCTGTGTACAGAGAAGCCAGCGCCGAAGTGATCGTGACGCCCGCGCTGGGGCCATCTTTCGGAATCGCGCCCGCCGGAACATGCAGATGCACGCCGTAACTTTTGAACATCTCAGGGTCAATGCCGAACTCTGCGGCGTGCGACCACAAGTAAGAACGCGCGGCGCGTGCGGACTCCTGCATCACTTCGCCGAGTTGTCCGGTGATGGTTAAGCCGGAGCCGCCCGGCAGCAACGTCGCTTCGATGAAGAGGACTTCGCCGCCCATCTCCGTCCAGGCCATGCCGGTCGCCACGCCTGCGGGCAACTCCTTGCGCGCTTCTTCCACGTAGAATCGCGGCGCACCCAGATATTCTTTGATGTCCGCCTCGTCAATCGTCACCCGCTCCGCTTCACCTTGTGCGATCTTCAGCGCGGCCTTGCGCACTATCTGGCCGATTGTTCTTTCCATCTGGCGCACGCCAGCCTCGCGTGTGTAGCGCGCGGCGATTAACTGTAGCGCGGCGTCCGTGATGCTGAACCGCTCAATGTCCAGTCCGTTCGCCTGAATCTGTCGCGGGACTAAATACTGCCGCGCGATGTGCAGCTTCTCCTGATCCGAGTAGCCAGCGAGACGAATGACCTCCATGCGGTCGCGCAGGGGTGCGGGGATCGGCCCCAACTGATTCGCGGTCGCAATAAAGAAGATGCGCGAGAGATCGAAAGGCAGATCAAGATAGTGGTCGCGGAAAGTGTTGTTCTGCTCCGGGTCTAAAATCTCAAGCAGCGCAGCCGACGGATCGCCCCTGTAATCGTTGCCGAGTTTATCAATCTCGTCGAGCATCATCACCGGATTGTTGACGCCCGCGCGCCGGATTGATTGAATAATGCGACCCGGCATCGCGCCGATATAAGTCCGACGATGACCGCGCAACTCCGCTTCATCGCGCACGCCGCCCAGACTCATCCGCTCGAACTCTCTTCCAAGCGCACGCGCAATCGAACGTCCCAGACTCGTCTTGCCAACGCCCGGCGGCCCGACGAAACAAAGAATCGGACTCTTCGCTTCCGGCTTTAATTTAATGACGGCGAGGAATTCGAGAATGCGCTCCTTGATGTCTTCGAGGCCGTAATGATCTTCGTCGAGAACCTTGCGCGCTTCTTTCAAATCCAACTTGTCTTCAGTTGATTTCTTCCAGGGGAGTTCGAGCACGTATTCAAGATAAGTGCGAATCACATGATAGTCGGGCGCAGCCGCAGGCAACTTCTCCATGCGCTTCAACTCGCGCTCCGCCTCTTTGCGAACCTCATCCGGCAAGTCCGCCGCCTCGAGACGCTCGCGCATCATCTCCGCTTCGGCGCGCTCGCCGCCTTCATCGTCGCCAAGCTCTTTCTGAATCGCCTTCAACTGCTGGCGCAGGATGTAATCGCGCTGCGCCTTGTTCATCTCGCTCTGCGCTTCGGTCGCAATCTTCGAGCGAATCCCCATAATTTCGACTTCACGCGCAAGCAGGCGATGGGACAGTCGCAGCAACTCGTCCACCGTGTCAGCTTCGAGCATCTTCTGTTCCTGCTCGACGCCGAGATCGAGAACGGAGGCGAGGAAGTAGGCCAGGCGCACCGGGTCTGTGGCACCCATCACAGCCGCGCGCACCTCCGGCGGCACTTGCGGCAACATCGCCAGCGCTTGCTGAATCAAGCCCTGCACGTTGCGCTTGATGGCTTCGACCTCTTCCGCATCCTCCGTCTTCAACTCCGGCAGAATCTCCACGCGCGCACGCAAGAACGGCTGCTGCTGCGTCCACTCCAGCACACGAATACGCTCCGTGCCCTGCACGATGAGTTGCATCGTCTCCTCGTCGCGCATCATGCGTTTGATAGTGATGAGCGTGCCGACGCTGTAGAGATCGTCGGGTGTGGCGTCCGCGCCCGTCACGTTCTCCGTGCGAATGCTGATGCAGGCCAGCAGTTTCTCTTCCGTGGAGAGCGCGGATTCGACCGCCGCCATCGAACGCTGCCGTCCGACCGCCAGCGGCACGACCGTTTCAGGAAAGAGCGTCGTCTGCTGCAAAGGCAACACACTGATCTCAAACGGCACGGGCGCAGTTTGCGTCTGTTGATTCTGCGGCTGCGCTCCCTCATCCGGCATCTGCGCCGATTCTGGTGCTTGAATATTTTCAGACATAATGTAATGCAGAATCCAGAATCCAGAATCCAGAATCCAGAAGAACAGAAAGACAAGAGCGGGTTGCCGCCTTGTCCATTCTGGACTCTGAATTCTGCATTCTGTTTTTCATTCTGGATTCTGGATTCTGGATTCTGGATTCTGCTGTTCCTCACAATTCTCTTCGCCGCGTAGATGCAGCACGAGTAAACCGTCGCGGTAATCGCGCAGGAGCGACGCGCCTTCGATGGAGCAGGGAAAGTGCAGCGTCTTCTCGAAACGGCTGTACGTGATTTCGAGTTGATGATAGGTCAGGCCTTCACCGAAAAACGTGTCGCGCCGACAACCCGAAATTTTCAACGTCCGGCCTTCAACTATAATTTCGAGATCATCATCGCTCACCCCCGCCAGATCAACCTTCACGATCCAGCCATCACTCGTGCGATAAATATCCGCATCAGGCCGCCACAGACGCGCACCCGGACGCACACGCCGCCCGACATGCAACATCCGAAAGTAACGCTCGACTGATTCAGCCATCTGAGCCGTTTGCCGCCGTCTCTGGCAGCCAACTTTATCCTGCTACTATTAACTTGGACTTGGGTCTTTTCTTATCTTGCCATCAAGCGCCTTCACTGCCGCTTCCAGCACATCTATGCCGACGAAATTCAATAGTGCCAGACCGAGCAGGAGAGCTTTCATCTGGTCATCCATCGTACTGGGGCCCAAGGCGCGCACCTGATTTCCGAGTTCCACCTGCTCTTCAGACGCAAGATTCTGCATCAACGCTAAACAATAGGCTGGTAAGACTTCTTTGGCCTTCTCAAAAGAGACTTCCCTCATCAGTTGACTGATCTCATCGCTGCGCCCTCTGGCGCGACGCCGATCCACTGCGCGATCCGCGGCGTCGAGAATAATCTGAAGAACGCTGCTCGGTCCGACGCCAACGTCCTGCCCGCCGACACGGAGAGTGAAAAGCGAACTGCGGAAGAATGCCATGGCTCCGAAGCCTGCAACTAAGACCTGTGTGTAGCGTGTATTGGCCTGCGTGCTATCGCCGCCGAAGTTCCAACCGAAAGCATGAATTAACTTGAGTGCCGCCAGTGAGGCGACCGCGTTGATGGCGAGGTAAAGCAATGCCGGAACCGCTCCGCCTTGTCGCGCGAGTAGCGCCCGCAACGGTTCATCGCGGTAACGCGAGACGAGTTCGCCGACGCCGATCAATATACCGAGCAGAGCTACCGCCGCATAGTCGGGCCAATAGTCCATCGTTTATCTAATGTGTGACTCTTATTAGGCCGAGACCAGACCGTCAAGGTCTAGCGGATCACGACCTAGTTGCAAATTCAAAAAGACCATTACCGTATGTGACAAAACTTTACGAATCAAGCGATGCTGAA
>JAVHWW010000048.1:0-62794 GCA_032159235.1 Acidobacteriota bacterium | reverse complement strand
AGTGATGAGTGATGAGTGATAAGAAAGAGCTTGGTTTTTATCCTATCACTCATCACTCATCACTCATCACTGCTTTTTATGCGTCAACGCTTCGCCATCATTATCACAATCACGGCTGTCGTCGTGTTGCTCATCGCGCTCAATACCGCGTCTTACGTGAGCAAGGAGAAAGCGCCCGACACGGAGTTTGAGCCTGACCGCTCGACGTTCAATGCGGGCGCGACGGGCACGCTCGCGCTCTACGATCTACTCGCGGAATCAGGACGACAGGTGATGCGCTGGCGTGAAAGCTCCGACACGCTGCTCGATGCCGACAGCGATGAGAGTCCGTCAACCTTCGTCATTATCGGGAAGACGCGCGTTCCGTTTGCAACGGACGAGGTGAAAAGTTTGTTGCGTTGGGTCGAGCGCGGCGGGCGGCTCGTGATCGTTGATCGCAGGCCGGACGCGCGGCTGCTTCCGCCTTCGGAAGAATGGACTCTCTCGACGACGCCGGAAAGGTTACTCGCCAGCGACGTGCGAGCCAGCAACACCGCAGAGATGACGGCAGGCGTCGCGCTCGTGCGCGCAACGCAGCCGAGCGTCCTGACACGCAACGTCGAGGCGATTCAGCCATCGCGTTTTGCGTCGGCAATCAATATCTCGACGACGAACTCCGCGAAGCCGACCACGCCAGCCAGCCCGACTCCATCCACCGATGAAGATGAAGAAGATACGGACGAAGATCAACCGCCTCCTTCAGCGCTGCCACCGCCCGCAACGTCCGCCGCGCCGCCCAGACCCGTTTACGTCAACCGGAGACTGAACTCTCCTGCTCCCGTCGCGCATTTTGAAGATCGCAGGGGCGCGTTGCTGGTTGACTATCCGCATGGCGCAGGCCGCATCATCATCCTGAGCGACCCTTTCATCATCGCCAACAACGGCCTCCGCCTCGCAGACAATTTGCAGCTTGCCCTCAACGTGGTCGCTGGAAACCAGGGACTGATCGCTTTTGACGAGTATCATCAGGGGCGCGCCGCCACGCGCAATCAAGTGCTCGCCTACTTCTCAGGCACGCCCGTCATCTGGATGCTGGCTCAGGGCGTGCTGATCGTGCTCGTCATCTTGTGGACACGGGGCAAGCGTTTCGCGCGCCCCCTGCCAGTCGCGCGCGTTGATCGCCGTTCGAGTCTGGAGTTCGTCGCTTCGATGGCCGAACTGCAACAACGCGCACGCGCCTACGATCTCGCCATTGAAAATATTTACACGAGACTGCGCCGCGTCCTTGTGCGCTACGCCGGACTCAGCCACAATAGCGCGCGCTCTGAAATCGCCGCCCGCGTCGCCGCGCGTTCGGGAAAGAAGCTCGACGCGGCGCGGCTTGAGACCTTGATGCGCGAATGCGAGGACGCCATCAACGGCGCTCCTGTTGATACAAACAAAACCCTCGACCTTGTCCGGCAACTACGCATGGTCGAACGCACGCTCGGCCTCCGCACACGCTCGCGCGAAGCTCGTCAAGCGGCGGAAGGACTGCAACAGAACACGATCTAGCAAATCACGATGAAAGGAGAGTGAAAAGTGAAAAGTGAAAAGTGAAAAGTGAAGAGCTGTCTTTCACTTTTCACTTTTCACTTTTCACTTTTCACTTATCTCGCTCTTGCTTCAATACGTCTCCACCACCGTCGAGCATATTCTGACGGAGCTACGCAAGGTGATCGTCGGGCAGGATTATGCGATTGAGCAAATCCTGGTCGCGTTGTTTGCCGAAGGCCACGCGCTCATCGAAGGCGTGCCCGGCACGGCCAAGACGCTGACAGTCAAAACGCTCGCGCGCATCATCAATGCCGGTTTCAGTCGCATCCAGTTCACGCCCGACCTGATGCCGTCAGACATCACCGGCACGAACATCTTCAACGTCGCCACCTCTGATTTCAGTCTTCGCAAAGGCCCGATCTTCACGGACATCCTGCTCGCAGACGAAATCAATCGCACGCCGCCGAAGACGCAGGCCGCGCTCCTCGAAGCGATGGAGGAGCGACAGGCGACGATTGACGGCGAATCCCACACGCTCTCGCCGCTCTTCACTGTGCTCGCCACCGAAAATCCGATTGAATACGAAGGCACGTACCCTCTGCCCGAAGCGCAGCTTGATCGCTTCCTGCTCAAAATTCTGCTTGACTATCCTTCGCAGGACGCAGAGCAACAGGTCGTCGCCAACTGGGATGCTGGTTTCAACTCACGCTATCTGGATCGGGTTGACATTCGCCCGCTCGCCGATGCGGACGCCATCACGCGCTGCCGTTTTGAAGTTCGCAACGCGCGCGTCGAGCCGGGAGTGCAGCGCTACGTGGTTGAGATAGTCAGACGCACGCGCTCGCATCCGTCTGTCTTCTACGGTGCCAGCCCGCGTGCTTCAGTCGCACTCCTGCTCTGCTCCAAATCGCTGGCGGCACTGCGTGGCCGCGAGTTCACCACACCGGACGACGTGCGCGACATCGCGCGTCCAGTCCTGCGTCATCGTCTCTCCCTGCGCGCCGAAGCGGAATTGGACGGCGCTACACCCGATGCCGTCATCAGCGATATTTTGCAGACGGCGGAAGTACCTAGATAGTGGTCAGTGGTCGGTGGTCAGTTGAAAACCTGATCTTACTGACCACTGACCACTGACCACCGACCACTGACATGCGATTTGTTTTCAGCAAACTCTTTTACGTGCTGCTCGTCGCGGGCTTCGTGCCGTTGTCGCTGTCGTGGCAGCGACCGGGCTTGCGCGTGGCGACGCTCGTTTATGACGGAGCGTTGCTGCTCGTTGCTTTCGTAGATTCGCGCGTGAGTCGTTGGCCTGCGGGTGTGAGCATCGAGCGCGTGTTCGGTAGTCGCTTCGCGGTTGGTGCTGAGACGGAAGTGCGTGTGAAAGTTTTGAACAACTCGCGGCGCATGATGTCGTTGAACTTGAAGGACGAGTATCCGCCGGAGATGAAGCTCACACTCTCGCGCGAGGGGCAGATGCGCGTTAAGCCGCAGACGACCGCCATGCTCGTTTACACTCTGACGCCGCCGAAGCGCGGGCGTTTCGAGTTCGGGCTGACGGCTGTGCGCTATCTCTCAAGGCTGGGTCTGGTCTGGAATCAAACGCGCATGGGACAACCCGTCAGCGTCAAGGTTTATCCGAACATGCGGCGGGCGCGCGAAGCTGAACTAAAAGCTCTGGGCGCGCGTTCATTGGTCGCATCGCATCGCAAGGCTTCGTGGCGCGGCGAGGGACGCGAGTTTGAATCACTGCGCGATTACGTGCGCGGCGATGAGTTGAGGCACATCGCGTGGACGGCGACGGCGCGGCGCGGCAAGATCACGACGAGGCAGTATCAGATCGAGCGCGACCAGACGATTGTGATTGCGCTCGACGCCGGACGATTGATGACGGCGCGCATTGAACGCGAGACGAAATTGGATTTAGCGATTCACGCGGCGCTGGCTCTGATGTCTGCGGCGGCGCGCGGCGGCGACAATGCGGCACTCGTCGTCTTCGGTCGCCATATCAAAACCTACATTCCACCCAAACGTGGCGTCGAGCACATCGAAGCCACGCTCGAAGCTCTTCATGCCATCGAGCCTGAAATGATCGAGCCGTCTTACGCGCGTGCCTTTCAGTTTATCGCCGCCAACTGCAAACGCCGCGCGCTCGTCGTCGTGCTGACGGATTTAGTTGACGAAGAAGGCTCGCGCGAACTGCTCACGTCGCTCAAGCTGCTGCGCCCGCGCCATCTCCCGCTCGTCGTCACCATCGGAGACCGCGACCTCAAAGCGGTCGTCAGAGATGCGCCGACGGACGCGCACGATCTTTTCACGCAGTCCGTCGCCGAAGAGATTATTCATCAACGCGAAGCCGCGCTGCGTCTGGTCGAATCACAAGGCGGACTTGCCCTAGATGTCACCGCAACCGCACTCACGCCTGCGCTCCTTGAAACTTATCTGCGCGTCAAAGAGCGTGGATTGCTTTAACTATTCTGAAGCCGTGCGGGATTAAGTTTTGGCTTCGACTTCTTCTTTCTCTCGACCAGCGAAGAGAAGGTAAGAGTAAAGCGCGATGCCCGTCGTGACGCCGATACTGATTTTGATAATCGGACTAATCGGCGACGGCGAGATGAAGCCTTCGATAGTTCCGGCGACGATGAGCAACGGCACGCAGCCGACAATCAACCTGATGGCGTCGAGGCCGCGCGACTTCAACGCATCGCCACGCGAGAGATCGCCCGGCATCAGCATGGCGCTGCCGATTAAAAGTCCTGCGCCGCCCGCTAAGAAGATACAGGAGAGTTCGACGACGCCGTGACCGATCATGAATGTGACCAGATCGTTTCCGTAACCGGCGCGATAAACTATTGCGAGGAGGGCTGCGTTCGACGCGCCATTGACAGCCATCGCGTAGAGCGTGCCGATGCCGAAGAACGCGCCGAAAGCGAAAGCCTGAAACATGACCCAGATGTTATTAGCCATAATGCCAACGGAAAACACCTGGTTGGCCTGGTTCACGCTCTCCCACCAATGTGGTTTGGTGGTGCTGATAATGTAGCGGGCAATCGCGGGCACTCCGGCTAACTCAGAAAATTCCGGGTCGCGCCAGGTGCCGATGTAAGCTGCGATGGCGAACGCCGCGAACGTCAGAAACGCGATTGCCGTGTAGCGCCACGTGCGACGAAAGGTCTGCGGGAAGCCTTTCGTGAAAAACTCGCGCACGCGCCGTCCGCCCTGTGCGTCGGCGCGATAGATGCGCCCGTGCGCGCGAATCACCAGACTGTTCAAGTAATTCACCAGACGCGGGTCGCGCGACTCGGCACGCGCAATCGCCAGGTCAGACGCCGTGCGCCGATAAATTCTGCCAAGCTCGCGCACCTCTTCGCGGTGCAAGCGTCTGAGAGAAGCACTATCCAGCCGCCGCAGCAACTCTTCCAACCGTTGCCACGCGCTCTTGCGTTCATGGATGAATCGTTCGGAAGACATAAAACAGAATCCAGAATTCAGAATCCAGAATCCAGAAGAAAAGAAAAACAGAGTCTGTAGAAGCGGGCTTCCGCCTTATTATTCTGGCTTCTGAATTCTGGATTCTGGATTCTGCTTTTCATGGCTGCTCTCGTCGAGCGCGTCCCGCCCGAGAGGCTAACACATCTTTCCAGCTTTTGACATTTACGCGACCGGAAGGCGTTTGTCTAGCTCTTTCCGGTAATGAGACGATCCAGCGCGTCGGGCACGAAACGCTCGGCAAACCCGGCGATAAAACACCAGATAATCATCAACGCATAATCCTCGCCCCAGGCAGGCCCCGATTCAACCAGAAAATCTCTAATGGAGACGCTCTGACGAGGAGGCGATTTAGATGTTGGGGACGGAGTCGGGGTCACCGATGGCGACCCTGTAGGAGATACAGAAGGTGATGGCGTTGCGCTTAATGACGGCGACGCGACGGGCTTTGGTGTCGGAGTCACAACGACTGTCGCAGAAGCTGTCGGCGTTGGCTTCGGCAGCGGCGTTTGAGCAGGAGGCGTTTGAGGCGCGCTGACATTTCCTCCCACTGCCGGAGATGCGCTCGGCGATGGCGAAGCTGCGGCATCAGGCGTGGGCGTCGGTGTCGGCGAGGGCGCTGTGATCTGCGACGGCGTATAAATTGTCGGGAAGAATCGTCCCTCTAAGATTTTCCCTGTGAACATCAGATAGAGCAGCACAGCGAAAACGGCTCCCGTCAGAGGTGACAAAAAGGTTGAGTAGGAAGCGTTGAATAACACCGAGAGGTTGTAGATAGAGTTGCCTTCTGCGTTAGGTTTTTGAATTCGCTGAAGCGAGCTGATGAGTCCGCCCATCGCCCCTGCGATGATAGCTACGAAGATCGGTAGAGCCGGTATTCGCAAACGCCGCTTGGCCTCAAGGCTCTCCTCATTGCTTTGTTCTGGACTTGGCGAACTCGCCGCCTGCGGAGTCGGTCGGTTATCATTGGCGTTTTCTGAACCAGTCTCAACTTTCTGTCCCAGGACCACAAGGATGATTAGAATCACTATGACCAAGAGAAAGGAGGCGCAGAACACTCCCACGCCGAAAGAGAGACGCTTGAGCCGCGCCTCTCTGACCGGCAGCATCCCGTATTGCAAGTAGAGACGGTCGAGCAGGTACTGGATGTCAGCTTCGAGGATATCCCGATAGTTGTCGGGCAGCGGGTTCGGCGGACGCGACACGTCAGGCGGGTTCGAAGCCTTGTACTCATTAAACTCATCCTGGCCTGCGACCTTCAGATAGTCTGATCGCAGGCTCAGTATCTTGTCGTGCAGGCTGTCAACGCTCAGGTACTTGCTGACGACCAGTTCAAAGGCGTAGATGTCATTCCATGTAAGTTCCGACTTTTTCCTTCGCTCGACGATCTTGCCGATAAGCTCCTCATCCTGAGGGCTACTGATGGGTGGCTGGAGCGCAAGATATTCGCTGTGCAGGTGATCGAAGTAAAGCCTCTCCGGGGCTTTCAAATCAAGCAGCTTGAGAAGGTCTTTGAACGCCATAGTAAGGGTCTCCGTGTGGAATGGTGTTGAGCAGTCTCAGTTCCCTTACACCTTGAAAGCCAACATGAGGTTAAGCAGGAGCGGGACACTCTATCAAGGAGCGAGTCTCCCGATTAACTTGACATCGTGTGGCAAGCGAAATCTACTCTCGCTGCTTCCGCCGTGTCAAGAAAATTATTTGCAATCAACCTTAACTCTATAGTTATTTGCGATTGAGCGCATCCTAGCTGCTGGGAGCGCAGGCATCCTGCCTGCAAGCGTGCTTGCACGCTAACTGTGTTCGCGCTCTCCGCGCTCATGCACGCAGGGATGCCTGCGCTCCCAGCTACATGCAATCGCAATTCGCTATAGTCCTGCAAGCCATTCATCAGCTAACATGCTCAACGAACTCCTGAGCTACGATTGGTCACAATCCGATTATCAGGAAGCTTTCAATAAATCTGCCGGTCTCGCGCAAGGCCGTTGGAATCGCAAACATAAACAGGCGGACTAGAAGCGTGGATAAAATAGTAGAGTGTGTGCCGAACTTTAGTGAAGGCCGCAAGGCCGAAACTGTCGAGCGGCTGGCGCGCAGCGTCGAAGAGGTTGCGGGCGCGGTCGTACTCGACCTGCATCTCGATGCAGACCACAACCGCTCGGTCATCACGTTTGTGGCAGAAGCAGAGGTGGTGGTCACCGCAGCGTTGCGCGTTGTTCATCTGGCCGCGCAGTTGATTGACCTGCGCGGGCATGAGGGTGTTCATCCACGTGTCGGCGCGACGGATGTGTTGCCGTTTGTTCCCGTGCGCGGCGTGACGATGGCTGATTGCGTCAAGCTCGCGCACGAGGCGGGCGAGAGAATCTGGCGCGAGCTTGGGATTCCCGTTTACTTTTACGAGCGCGCGGCGCGCAGGGCGGAGCGTGTGAATCTTGAAGACGTGCGGCGCAAAGGCTTTGAAGAATTGCGTGCTGAGATTGCGGACGCGGCGCTTGGTCGCACGCCCGACATCGGCGAAGCGCGTGTGCATGAGAGCGCGGGCGCAATCGTCGTCGGCGCGCGCCCCTTTCTCGTCGCTTACAACGTCAACCTGCAAACGGACGACATCTCAATCGCACGCAAGATTGCACGAGCAGTGCGAGGGCGCGACGGCGGCTTGCGCTATTTGAAGGCGCTCGGTTTCAAGCTCGAATCGCGTGGGATCGTGCAGGTTTCGATGAACCTCGTGGATTACGAGAAGACGCAGCTTCATCAAGCCTTTGAAGCAGTGCGGCGCGAGGCCGAGCGTTACGGCGTGAGCGTTGTGGGCAGCGAGATCGTCGGACTCGTGCCGCAGGCGGCGCTTGATCGCGCGGCGGAATATTTTTTGCAAATCGAAAACTTCGCGCCCGGCATCGTCCTCGAAAATCGCATCGAAGCCTCTATGCGTGGGTCACTCGAAAACGAATGAAGCCGTAACGAGCGTGAGCCATCAGTAGCAAAGAGCGTGAGCCGTCAACCAACTGAAACTTTGAAGAGCGTGTGGACGAAGGTCGGCGGGCGGCTGCTTCATTCCAGAGTCTCGATCAATCGTTCAAACACCTTTCTTCCGCCCATCATTCTCGTTCACGGACTCGGCGTCTCCAGTCGCTACATGATTCCGACAGGCTTGCGGCTCGCGGCGCAACGTTCGGTTTACGCGATTGATCTTCCGGGCTTCGGCAGAAGCGAGAAGCCGCGCCGCGTGCTGAACCTGACGGAGTTGGCGGAGGTCTTAGCCGCATGGATGCGCGAGTGCGAACTCACACGCGCGGTCTTGCTTGCCAACTCAATCGGCTGTCAGATTATTGTTGACCTTGCGTTGCGCCATCCTGAACTTGTCGAGCGCCTGATCCTCGTCTCGCCGACTGTTGATAGAGGAGCGCGAACGGCCTCACGCCAATTCTTCCGCTTGCTGCTCGATGTTCCGCGCGAGCCGTTGATGCTCGCTTTGATCGCGCTCGTTGATTATCTGGAAGCGGGAATGGGACGCGCGGCGCAAACATTCGGCTACGCGCTTCAGGATCGAATTGAAGAGAAGTTGCCGCACGTTCGCCAGCCGACGCTCGTCGTGCGCGGCGGGCGTGATCCGATAGTTTCAGAGCGTTGGGCTGAGGAAGTGAACAGTTTGTTGCCTGAGAGTCGTTTAGTCGTTCTCCCAAAAGCGGCGCACGGCGTCAACTACAACTCGCCGGAAGAACTCGTGCGCGTTGTCTTCGATTTTCTGAAATGAAAACGGCGTGCCCGAACAGACACGCCGCCACATTTCTCGCGCAACAAAGAATCAAGCCCCAGCCTCTTCACGACACACCGGACGGAAAGAGTTGGCCTTGTAGCTATCAGGCGCTGACTTGTTCCTCGCGCTTAACTTTTACCGTTGCCATCCTCTTCTGACTCTGCGCCTTCTTCTGACTCCATTATCAAAATGCGTGTGGCGATTTCCGCGCGTGAAATGGCCGCGACTCCGAGAGCTTCTTTCTTCCAAGCCTTCAACACCACGACGCTCTGTGCGCTCTTCTCGTCCGATCCCGCGACCACGACCACGACCACGAGCGTTGGCGACTCTTTCTTCGCGCCCTTCGATGCCGCGATTTTCTACTCTTTCTTCACGGCCCTGTCCTCTGCCGACATCGGCGCGGCGTTCTTCACGACCTTCCACACCGCGATTCTCTATTCGTTCCTCGCGTCCCTGTCCTCTGCCCCTGTTCCCTTTCTGAGCAAAGCCTGTGCTGCCCAGACACAGAACGAGCATGAACATCCATAAGAGATTTAGTTTCTTCACAACCACCTTCTCCTTTATTAAGTCTTATTTTCCGGGAGAGTATCTGACGAATCAATTGCAATCCATATACCTCTCTTTGGTGCGAGAAATGATAGA
Organism: Acidobacteriota bacterium; assembly: GCA_032159235.1. GTDB lineage: Bacteria > Acidobacteriota > Blastocatellia > Pyrinomonadales > Pyrinomonadaceae > QHXM01. Next base: position 53,397 of record JAVHWW010000048.1, on the reverse strand, counting down.
GGAAAGCGAGGTTAATCTCTTTCATCTGTCTGTATAGAATGCAAAAGGTTTAACATCTGTTTGAAAAGGCAGCAAATAATGCCGACCTGATATTTGTTCAATTCAGGGATGCAAGCCATTGTCACGCCATAAACTGCTCTTCCAAATTGAGCCACAACTCGGCAGCGATGTAGATTATCATTGACTTAATTTTAGATTTAGCATATCAGCAGACTTGCTTTACGAACTTTTGAAGGCCAGAGGCTGATGAACGCAATGAGAAGCTGTCCCGCATGTCAACGCACTTACTCTAACGACAATCAAACCAATTGCCAATATGATGGAGCGCAGTTGTCCGCGCCGTACTACCCACCGCCGGGTCAGTATCAACAACAACAATACGCGCCACCGCCGGGCGTTAATCCGATGCCGCCGCCGGGTTATCCGCCGCCGCCGAATCAATGGCAAGGCTATCCGCCGCCCGCGTACCCGATGGGCGCGAGCGAGTATGTGCCCTGTCCGAGATGTCATCGTCCAGACCCGCAGAAAGTTGGCTTTACCTGGTGGGGCGGAATGTTGGGGCCGAAGATGCTCAGTCACGTCAAATGCCAAAGCTGTGGACTCGCTTACAACGGCAAGACAGGACAATCGAACGACTCGAAAATCGCCATCTACATGGTAGTTACTTTCGTGGTTTCACTGGGACTTTTTCTACTGATTTTCTTCGGGTTGCGGAGATAGCGCTTTCCGACGACAAGCTCTAGCGTCTGTAGAAGTTGCAGCGTCATTTTGCAGCCCTGCTAAATCGTCAATTCCATCGGTTTAGCCCCAAAACAGCCCCGTTTCGCTATTTTGTTGGCTCGATTCGCCGTTTTGCAGGCTTGCTGTGCCATTTTGTTAGCTTACTTCGTCATTTAGAAAACCTGTTTGGCGACAAAACATCGCTGCTTCGTCATTTTACAGCGCTGTTTGGTCACAAAACATTGCTGTTTGGTCTTCATGTAAACTTGCTTGGTCACAAAACATCGCTGCTTCGTGATTTTACAGCGCTGCTTGGTGGCAATGTAAACTTGTTTTGTCGCCAAACAGCGCTGCTTTGCCGTTTTACAGCGCTGCTTAGTCATTTTACAGCGCTGTAAAATGACTAAGCAGCGCTGTTTCGTCGCAATGTAAACTTACAAAACCACAAATCAGCCTTGTTTCGCGTCTCTGTTAATTAGCGCAGGCTTTTCTCTAATTAACTTCGCCGCAAAGCAAGTTGACAAAGCGACGAAGCAAACCTGCTCGGAGCAAAGCAGGTTGACAAAGTCACACAGCAGACCTGCTTGACGGCTAAACAGGTTGACAATGCGGCGAAGCAAACCTTCTGTGCGGCAAAGCAGGTTAGCAGAGCGACAATACAGCCCTGCTTGGCGCACAGCAGGTTGACAAAGCGATAAAGCAGGCTTGCTTTGTGGCTTTGTTAATTAGCAAAGCGATGCCGTTAATTAGCAAAACGGCGAAGCAGCGCGGCTTAACTTTGCCCCTCAAGCCGGGAAGTTGAGCGACTTTAAGGGCAGTGCGAGTTTTGACTATAAAATCGTTAGAACGTAGGCGGCGGAGGTGGTGCATCATCGTCAGCATTATCAAGCTCCAATGTGATGCCTCCCCTATGCTTGGCAATGGAATTGTAGATAAGCGCGACGAGTCCATAAGCGATAAAACCCAAAGGACAATAAATGACCGGAATGGCAATCATGTAATAGGCGAAGCGTGACGGGGGAAGCTGACCATAGACGTACAACGTATAGGCAGAATAAACAATGCCAAGCATGAGCGCGAAGATCAAGGAATAAAGACCATGCCATGCGGCAACAGTCAACGGACTGACACTCTTGAGTCTCATTTTCGCCATGTCAAGCTCCTTCCATCCAATACTGTTGGCCTCAACCCCTAAGACTTTATAGTCATCCCTCATGCTTTATGGTCAGAAGAGACTTCAGGGGCAAAGCCAAGCAGTGCCGTTTTGTCGTTTTGTAAGGTTGCTTCATTATTTTATGAAGCGGCTGCTGCGTCCGGCGGAATGATTCGCAGGTTAGGTGAATCCTGTAGCACGCGCGTCCCCGGCGGAACTGAATGCGTGAGCCAGACGTTGCCGCCGATGACGCTCCCGCGACCGATGACCGTCTCGCCGCCGAGAATAGTCGCGCCCGCGTAGATCACCACATCATCTTCAATCGTCGGGTGACGCTTAGTGTCGCGCACCAACTGACCTGTCGAATCTTTGTCGAATGAGAACGCGCCGAGTGTGACGCCCTGATAGATTTTGACGTTGTGGCCGATGACGGCTGTCCCGCCGATGACGACGCCCGTGCCGTGATCCATGAAGAAGCGTGAGCCGATCTGTGTGCCCGGATGAATGTCTATCCCCGTGCGATGATGCGCGTGCTCCGTCATAATGCGCGGCATCAAGGGAATCCGCATCGCGTGTAACTCGTGCGCGAGGCGATAGACCATCACGGCGTAGATGCTCGGATAGCTGAAGATGATTTCGTCAAGACTGGTCGCCGCCGGATCGCCCTCGTAAGCAGCCTGCACGTCGGACGCCAACACTTCGCGCAGGCGCGGCAACTCGTTTAAGAATCTGACCGCACACTCGCCCGCTTCACGATCCGTCACCTCGCAAGCCTCGCCGATCTTATTGGCGTGACCGACCGCGCGCTTGATCTGTTCGGTCAGTACTTCATAAAGCCATGACATCCGCGATTCAACATGCGTCTTGAGGCTCTCGCCCGTCAGCCCTTGCGCGCCGATGTAGCCGGGAAAGAGCAACTCGTGAATCGTCACCAGCACGCGAATAATCTCCGCGTGCGAAGGCAACGGCTGCCGGTCAAGGTGATGAATCTTGACGCCATCAGCCGTGTATGATTCGACAAGCGCGCGTGCGGCGTGGTCAATCTTTTCATTCATTGGCTAGTGGTCAGTGGTCAGTGGTCAGTGGTCAGTAAATCAGTTCGGAGCTTTTGGCTTTCAACTGACCACCGACCACTGACCACTGACCACTTCATTCAATCTCTATTCCCCGCTCTTGCGCTATCCCGCGCGCTTTCATAATGACATCGTCGTCAACAGGTTCGCGCCCCGCAGTCCAGGCCGCGACCTCTTCGACGGGACGCCCCAAGGCGACGGCCAGTTTCTCGTCGCTCGCATCGAAGCCCTTATCACGCAGATGCTTGAGCAGCGCGCGACCCTCCGATTGATTCGTGCCGCGATCATCTACGGCTTCGTCTGTCGTTGTTTGCTTCGTACCCGTGTTCTCTTCGTTCATGCTCCCACCTCGCTTTGCGGCTGACCCGATGTGGTCGCCGTGTAACCCAAGTCCTGAATCTTCTTGACGAGCGTCGTTTGCTGCACAGTCTCTTCGTCAAAATCAACGATGGCGGTCTGGCGTTTGAAGGTCACATCCGCACGGCGCACGCCCGCCATCTCTTCCAGAGTCTCCTTGATGTCCACCGCGCACGAATCGCAGTGCATCCCTTCGATATTAAATTCCGCTTGCATCTCACAGCCCTCCTTGAATCTTCGGACACGCTCCGCAACAGAGCCGCACGCGCGGGCGAATAATCCGCTGGCAGCCGACGCGAGAAATCAGACGATCTGTTCGGACGTGATGAACGAGCGTATTATAAGATAGTGAAAAGTGAATAGTGAATAGTGAAAAGCTGTTTTTAACTATTCACTTTTCACTTTTCACTTTTCACTTTTCACTATTTACCAGCTATGAGTGAGCAAGAGAGTTTCAGTATCGCGCGTTTGATTGCGGAAGCCGCGCGAGTTTTGGCGCGCGCGGGCGTGCCGGAAGCGCGGCGCGAGGCAATGTCGCTCATCGAATACACCATCGCGCGCGACCGCACGTTTCTCCTCACGCACCCTGAAGACGCGCTCGCGCCTTCTGCTGTTCGTCGTTTACGCGAACTCGTCGAGCGGCGCGCAGAGGGCGAACCTTTGCAATACATCACAGGCCATCAGGAATTTTACGGCCTCGACTTCGAGGTCACGCCCGACGTTTTGATTCCACGTCCCGAAACCGAGTTGCTGGTTGAAACTGCGCTTGAACTGCTTGATGAAACAAACAACGCTCCGCTCATCTGCGATGTCGGCACAGGCTCCGGCTGCATTCCTGTCGCGCTGCTGTATGAAGAGGCGCAGGAGGTGCGCGCTATCGGTTTGGATATTTCCATGACTGCGCTTCGCGTTGCCGCACGCAACGCCGCGCGACATAATGTACGTGAACGGCTCACGCTCATCGCTTCCGATTGTCTCTCCGCGCTCGATCCACGCGCCGCGCGTTTCAAGATGATCGTCTCGAATCCACCTTATGTCGCGGAAGCTGCCCTCGCCGGATTGCAACGCGAAGTGCGCGAGCATGAGCCGCGTGTTGCGCTGACGCCCGGCGGCGACGGCCTGCGTATCATCCGTCGTCTCATTGCAGACGCACCCCGCTTTCTCGAAGTTGGCGGGCATCTACTGATGGAGATCGGTTTCGACCAACACGAAGCCGTCGAGCGATTAGTTGATCCGCAGGCTTGGCAGCTTCTCGATATTCACAAAGACTTGCAGGGCATTCCGCGCATCGTCGCGTTGAGGAAAAAGTAGCGGTCGTCAGTTGAGATTGGAAATTGTCTCTGTCTCAAGGCTCGATCCGGTCAGGCCAGTCATCTTCCTTTTCCGGCAGCGTGGAGATTTGTTTTGAATTCTTCGGCAGCCCTTCAATTAGATGGTCGAAGCCGAGCCAGATGCTCCAGCAATGGTGATAGAAGGCCACTGGAAACAGCAATGCCGCGATGAAGAGGATGGCGAGAACGAGTTGGTAATGAGCGCTAATGAACAGCAGCGAGATAAGATAAAGAGCCAGAATCACGATCTCGGTCGTGATGACGTTGACCAGGATCGCTCCGACAAAGAAGCCTTCCTCACGCATAAAGAGCGCGTCGCACGACGGGCAATGGTGTTTGATCTTGAATGGGCGTTGGACGATTGACGAGTGGCCGCAGACCGGACAACGTAGGCGCAGGCAACGCCATAGCGTGGTGATAATCGAAGGACGCGCTCTCTTCACGATTCTCTCCGCTAACGATTCGACACCTGATAGAGAATGGCACGCTCTATTGTAACATCCTCCGGCTGCCGTGCCTTTTGACTTTTACCTTTCGCCTTTTTCCTTTAATCTCTTCAGAGATGGATAAATTTCGCATCACGGGCGGACGACCACTTCGCGGTCGCGTTTCGATTAGCGGCGCGAAGAATTCGGCGCTGCCCTGCATGGCCGCTGCCCTTTTGACGGCTGAGACGGTCATGCTGCACAACCTGCCTTATGTGCGCGACATCATCACGCAGCGTCGTCTGCTGGAAGACATCGGCGCGACCGTGCTCACGCCGGAACTTCGCACACACAAGATTACAGCCGACCACGTGGAGCTTTTTGAAGCGCCGTATGAATTAGTCAAGACGATGCGCGCGAGCGTGCTGGCGCTGGGGCCGCTGCTGGCGCGTTTCGGTAAAGCGCGCGTCTCTTTGCCGGGCGGCTGCGCCATCGGCACGCGCCCGATTGATCTGCACCTCGCGGGCTTTCAATATCTCGGTGCAGAGGTCGGACTTGAATCAGGCGATGTCGTGGCGCGCGCGCCGAAGCGTGGACGCTTGCGCGGCGGTGAAGTTCATTTCGACAAAGTGACCGTGACGGGAACTGAAAATTTGATGATGGCCGCGACGCTCGCCGAAGGAAAGACTGTGATTCACAACGCCGCGCGCGAGCCTGAGATCGCAGACCTCGCGGAGTTGCTGAACAAGATGGGCGCGCGTGTGCGCGGCGCGGGCACGCCGACGATTCAGATTGAAGGCGTTGAATCGCTCGGTGGCGCGGAGCACACGATCATTCCCGACCGCATCGAAACAGGAACGTTCATGGTTGCCGCCGCAATCACCAAAGGCGAGTTGGAGATCAAAGACTGCCGCCCGGAACATTCTGCCATCGTGATTGCGAAACTGCGCGAGGTCGGAGTCGAGATTGAAGAGTTGAACCAGAGCACTCTGCGAGTGCGTTGTTGCGAGAAGGGCTTGAGAGCCAGCGACGTGACGACAGAACCGCACCCGCGTTTTCCGACGGACATGCAGGCGCAGTACATGGCGTTGATGACGCAGGCCGAAGGGCGCTCCATGATTACGGAGACGATCTTCGAGAATCGTTTCATGCACGCTTCGGAGATGCAACGGATGGGCGCACGCATCCAGATCGAAGGCAGCACGGCTGTGGTCGAAGGCCCGACCGAGTTGACGGGCGCGCGCGTGCAGGCTTCAGACTTGCGCGCCTCCGCGTCGCTGGTGCTGGCGGGACTTGCCGCCGCAGGCGAGACGCTGATTGATCGCGTCTATCACATTGATCGCGGCTATGAAAAGATTGAAGCGAAGCTGAGCGCGCTCGGCGCTGAGATTGAGCGCATCAGGGAGTCAGTCACCGGGCCACTCTCGAAAAGCGGAATCCAGAATCCAGAATCCACAATTCAGAATGGATAAGGCAGAAACCACATCAACAGATTCTGCTCTTCCGTTCACTGTTTTTCTTTTCTTCTGACTTCTGGATTCTGGATTCTGGATTCTGCGTTTCCTTCTGGATTATGGATTCTGACTCCTGTATTCTGCTTTTATGAATTGTCTCTTTTGCCGCATCGTCACGGGCGAGACTCCAGCCGATGTCGTTTACCAGGACGAACGCTGCCTCGCCTTTCGTGATACCAACCCGCAATCTCCCGTTCACGTCCTTGTCGTCCCGCGCGACCATCTGGATTCTCTCGACGACGCCACGCAGAAAGATGAAGCGTTGCTCGGCCACCTGCTCAGAGTGGCGGCGCGCGTCGCCAACGAGCAGGGACTGTCCGAGAGCGGCTATCGGACAGTTATCAACACGGGCGCAGGCGCAGGCCAATCAGTCTTTCACCTGCATGTGCACGTGCTCGGCGGGCGCGGGTTGAACTGGCCTCCGGGCTAGAAGCAGACCTGAGATATATTAAGACAGATAAAAAGGGCGTTGCTTCCTCAGAGGCAACGCCCGAAGATCATCAGTCAAGTTTAAGCGAACAGTGCTTTGAAGCGAGCAATGTTACTCGACGGTAAAATCAGTTCTACGCTCAATATCCATTTTCCCTTTCGCATCCCGCAAGGTTACCAATAGCGCATAGTGTCCACGCGCTGCTGGCAGGTTAAGACGTGTTCCCTGCGGGTATTGCGTCGTATCACCCGTCGCCGGGATTGTGGACAAAGCCAACGGACTATCCATCAGGACGCGCCCATCCGAGTCGAGCAGTTTCACATGTTGCGTCAGTCCGGCTGTCTCCCTGGGTAGGTTGTAGATGAGATAACGCACCTCCATCTCCGCCCCGCCCTTGAAGCTGTTGTATCCGCTAAAGCCGATGCGCCCTGCTACCGTGAGCACCAGACCGCTCAAGGAAACTGCTTTCGAGTTCTTCACGTCCGGCACTTCAAAAAATTGATAAGCAGACCCGATGGCTCCTGTCGCCTTCTCTCGAATCACAGCTCTGATCTGATAGTTGCCCGGAGGCAACTGCGTGTATTCCTTGACCAACACAAAACCTTCTGTCTTCAACTTCTGTCGCGCTTCCGGGTTCTTAGCCAGATCATAGGTCATCGTATGCACAACCCCACCCACAGGCTTGTCACGGCCTGCGGCAAAGATATAGCTCACTACTTCATAAGCCGCAGTCTGATCGGTCGCAGTTGCCTCAGGCAGCGTCAGGTAATTGTGCCCGACGTGAAGGCCGGTGAGTACCACCTGCTCGTCAACTTTCGGCACGACGTTGGCGACAATTTCCAGCGGTAGGTCCAGGTGCGGCACAGGCGAACGCAATAGCGCGTCGAGCAGTTCGGCGTTTGTGCCTCGCACTGTTTCTCGATTAACAGCAAGGTAGCCGCGCCGAGTGCGGACAACTAGATCAGGCTTGCCTTTAATGTTCACCATTAGACGGTGGAATTTGTTATCAAGCACCGCAGGCTTAAACCCAAGAACATAGTAACTGCTTGAATCTTCGACGGCGCGCTCCAGCCCGGCACCGATGTCATTAGTGTTGGCAAACAGTTGGCCGCCAGTGCCGGACACCAGAGAGCGCGCCACTCCGAGCTTCTCGAAATCAGAGAAGGAAGCTTCGGCAGTCGTGTTTCTGATCTGCAACCCCGAGGCCGTCACCTGTTCGCTCGCCAAGGCGCTATTGGTCCGCAAACCCGCCGCATCGAGGGCGTAAACGCTGACGCCGCTGCGTCGCGCCAGATCAATAAGCTGGTACAACCTGGTGGATAAGTCCTCGCTTGAATTGCCCAGCGTGCTCAAAGCTTCAGTCAGAAGAATCACTATTTTACGACCCGGCAGGTCGGCCATAGAGTTAAATAGGTTTGCCAGCGTATTAAGCACATTTCGAGTATCAAGGGCGCTCTGCGAGATGAGACTTCGTGCCGCGCCGCGAATTTGAGTCTCCAGTGCCTGTTTGTCGGCATTGGTCAGGGATTCTGAACGGTCGGGGCCACCGCGAGTGCCCAAGCCCGGCTGGGCCAAGGTCGGCGTGGACGATAGTTGATTGGCTAAGGTTTCAGTCGAGACCCGCTGCACCACGGCGCTCAGAACCCGTTCGTCACCGCTATCAATGCGAGTGGCTTCGGCAAGTGTGAGATTGAACTTGTTGCGCGTGCGCCCGGCCCCTGTATTCTGCAAAGCAATGCGATTGAGCGCGCTCAGTAAACGCTGCCTATCGTTTGTAAATTGCTGAAGCGAGCCGATTGAACCGCCGGTTGAAAGAATGGCTGTCATGTCGCTGTCCCTGAGCTTATTGTTGATGTAATCAGCCAGAGCGTTGCGCGAACGCAGAAAATTCTCCGATGAAAGACTCAAATCATCGAACACCAAAGTGATATGACGCCCTTGATAAGGAACCGTCAGAGGGATCACAGGCGTTTCATCCTTTCCCTTACTGCCCGCAGTAGTTGCATTATCGGCGCGCACAATTTTCGCACCCTCCATCGAGACGAAGTAATCAATCGTCTGCGGTTGGCTTTCGTCCATGACCTGAAAATCAGCGGCGGTGAGACCCTTAATTCGCCGCCCGTTCTTATCCGTCACGATGACATCCATCTGCACGACCGACGTGCCGACGCGGACTGTCTCCGTTTGTTCCTGCGTGTTGGTTGAGCCAGGGGGCGTCGGATTTTTTTGAGCGTAAAGGGGCGTGAGACCTATTGTGATAAGAAGGATGATGGAGAGGCTTTTGCTACACATGATTGGCACCTCGGATGGCAGAGAACTGCATGGATTACATAACTCCTCATTGCGGGGCGAGCGCGACACTTCCGACCAAGCCGCGTTTAGCCTAACCGATCTGATAGCTTATCAAACGGTGCTGTTTGGCTTTGTGTTGCCTGATGAAAATTAGGGGAGGAGTCGTTTCTGACTCCTCCCCATGAAGTAAATGCCTGATGGCGCAAATTGCTAGAAGAGCAAACGCAGACCGAAGCGCAGGACGCGATTGCTGCCACTGTTGAAGCCGGGGTTCTGGTAAGAGCCGACGGCCAAACCTGTGTAGGCATCTTCCGTAAAGGCGTCGGGCACACCAAAGTTCCGGCGGTTAAGCAGGTTGTTGGCCTCAACGCGGAACTCAAGCTGAGTCCGCTCCGTCAGTTTCGTCGTCTTGTAAAGCGCCATGTTCACTTGATAGAACGGCAGGCCACTAAACGTGTTGCGACCGACATCGCCGAACGGCGTCTTGAAGAGTTGGAACGCTTCAAGCGAGGCGAGTGAAACACCGAACTGGTTGGCAAGGCCAAAGTCGTTGTAGATCACACGCGCCCGCTGGAGTGCCTGGGCAGATGTCCCCCATGTTCCCTGTGAACCACTTTGAAGGGTATTGAAGACCACGAAATTACCGGGTACTGCATTAGGATCGTTGCAGGTTGGGCCGCCGAAGAGAACGCCGCAGACGGCTTGGAAGCCGAAAGCGATTGTCCCATTCGGAGCGCTCGCGTTGCCGTTAAAGGGACGGAGAGCGCCGACGCCGAAGAAGGCATTTTCAAACGATGGATCGTAAGTGCCGAAAGCCTCAAGCGGCTGATAGGGACGACCCGAACCGGCGCGGAAGATACCGGAGAGACGGTAACCGCCTAAGAGGTGTCCGATCACACCACGCTGCCCCTTGTACCATGGCAGGTCATAGATGGCGTTCATCGAGAAGATGTGCTTCTGATGGAACGCCGAAAGCCCACGCTCGCCACTGGTCGAATTGAAGAACCTCTGCGGGTCGGCGACACCTTGACCGCCACCACCCGTCGAGAAGATCTCCGAAGCGTTGTCAAGGGTCTTGCTGAACGTGTAGTTCGCATTCAACACCAGATCGTTGCGGAAGCGCGTGTCAAAGCGGAGTTGGAGTCCGTTGTAGGTGGCCGAAGCTCCGTTCATGCGCGTGCGCGTCGCGCCGAAGGTCGGGTCAATACGGCCCTCGCCGTTTGTTAATCCGCCGGTGTTGCTGAAACCGCTACCGCCACATGCTGCTGCATTGGTCCCCGCCGGAGTTCCGACGACGATACCGTTGCTAAAAGCGCCCGGAGCAAGTCCCAGACACTGAGCGGCGCGATTCAGAAACTGAACATTCGGATTGCCGTTGACGGTCTGGAATTGACCGACAATGCGCGAGCCGACGTAGCGAGCCTCAAACACCGTATTCTTCCACAACTCCTGCTCGATGCCGAAGTTGAACTGCATCGTGTAAGGGTTGTAGAAGTTGGGGTCAACTCGCGTCTGATTGAAGAGGCGCGGGTCGCCGCCGTTGGTGCCCGGCGTTAAGTCAACCTGAGCGGTCGTACTCGGCAGGAACGGGAAGACCTGTGACCCGGTAGCGCCAGGATTCTGACGGAGAATGCCAGCCACCGCATACGGGGCTGCCGTCACCGTGTTGAGTACGATGTTGAAGAACGACGGGTCGTAGGCGATGCCGAAGCCGCCGCGAATTACCGTCTGCTTGTTTTCAAAGAAACCGCCGAGCCATTTCATCTTCGGCTGCCAGGCGAAACCGACGCGCGGCGCGAAGTTGTTCTTGTCGAGCGGCAGCTTGGTAGCGGTGCGAGTTGAAAGCGGGAACGCCGTGTCAAAGATCGCGGTGTTCGAATTAGCCTCGCGGGCGTTGATCTGGTCAATAATGGGATTGAACGGCGTCGTCGAGAGTTCATAACGCAATCCCAGGTTAAGCGTTAAGCTAGGTCTGATGCGCCAGTCATCCTGAACGAAGAAGAAGAAATCGTTCTGCGTCGTCTTAAAGTTCGGATTACCGCGCGCAAAGTTGACCTGACGGAAACGACCGAGCAGCAGGTTCTCTACTGCCGTCGCACGGCACGGATTAACTCCTGAGCACGTACCGGCTATCCCGCGATCAGACCCCGGCCCTCCAACGGTGTCGAAGAAGAAGGTATTTGCCGGAACCGGACCGGCAATCACGCTGGTAGCACCGCCCGGAGTAAACCCGAGGAACGGGTTGCCGCCGTTGAAGGTATAGACGCCGAGGAAATTCGGCAGAAAGAAGTTGTCCACTTTCTGCTGACGAATGTCGCCGCCGAACTTCAAGGCATGGTTGCCGATGGTTGAGCTTAAGGTGTCCTGCTCCTGATAAACATCAACTGTCCGCGACTGCGGCAGGTTGTTCGCTGTCCCGAAACTTCTGAACAGATCGAAGTTGATCGTGCGCGTGCCGGAGAACGAGATTCCCGGTCCCGGATTGCCCGTCCCGGGCTGAGCCGCAGCCGGGTCGCCGAACTTGACATCGAGGCGAGAGAAGTTGAAGCGCGCCTCGTTAACAAAGCGCGGCGAAAGCGTGCGCGTGTAGGTTACACCGAGGTTGTTGTTCTTCGATGGCACGTCGAAGAATGCGCCGGTCAGCGTAGTTCCCGTCGCCGGTGTGTCCGGGAAGAAAGTACGGTCGTAAATGTAACGGAGGCTCAACACATCTTTGCTCGTGAGATTGATGTCTTCGCGGGTGATGAGCTGATCTTCTGTGGAGTTGTTACCAGTGAAGCGGATGCCTTCACCACCGTAAAGCGGGATGATCGGCGAGGTCGGGCCACCACTCCTGATAAAGGCAACAGGCGCGAGCAAATTAGCCGTGACCGGGTTGCCAAAAGGATTACCCGCTCCATAAGCGAAGGTGTCAGGAATACCGTCGCCATTGGTGTCTATCGTCGGCGGAACGATGACTAATTGACCGTGACCTGTCACCGTTGTCGGATAGCCACCGACTGCCGAATTGTTCAGGATTGTCGCGCCGATGGGGAAGTTCCCCGAACGAACGATGGCGGCAACAGCATCAGGCGTAAAGATAAGAGTATCAGCGCCAAAGTTATTGGACGTGAAGGTGCCTCTCTGACGGTCGCCCTGATAAGTCACGAAGAAGAAAGCTTTGTTCTTCTTGATCGGGCCGCCGATGGCGCCGCCGAAGCGGTTGTAAGTGTACGGGTCTTTGCCCTGGCGATTATTGGCTAAGTTCGTAAAGGATGTGCCAAGAGAGCCAGGGATGTTTCCGAGAAACCTGAACGTGGCGGCGTTCTGTTTCTCCAGATTGTTGCGGGCATTGAGCGCAGAGTTCTGGAGGTACTCGAAGGCAGTACCGTGAAACTCGTTGGTGCCCGGCTTGGTGATAACGTTAATCTGCGCGCCGGCATTGCGACCGAATTCAGCAGAGAACGAGTTCGTAATGATCTGATATTCACCGATGGCTTCGGTATTGGTCAGCGTCAAAGAAGGGCCAGCCACCGAGTTATCATTGTTATCCTGGCCGTCAATCTGGAAGTTGTTCGAGCGGCCACGATTGCCGTTGGCGGAGATACCGACGCCGTTAGTAAAGTCGGCATCGCCCGGTGTCGCCACGCCCGGCGTCAATAGCGCCAGGTTATCAATTGACCCGCCGTTGTAAGGCAACTCCGTCAACTGTTTCGGCGTGTAAGTTTGTGAAAGCTGGCTCTGTGTGCTCTGGATGAGATTTGTATCGGACGTGACCTCAACCACTCCGGTCACCGTGCCTAAAGCGAGGGAGATGTCCGCATTATTTTCAAGGCCGAGGCGGACACCTACTTTCTCGGTTTTAGGAGCGTAGCCCTGTGCCGTGACCTCTACTGTGTAGTTATCGCCAGGCGTGAGATTTGTGACGCGATAAAAGCCCTCGCCATTCGTCGTCGTCTCTTTGGATTGCCCGGTATCATTGTTAGTTACCTTAACAGCCGCGCCTGCGACCACTGCCCCGTTGGGGTCTTTGACTATTCCCTGCAAGTTACCCGTTGTAGATTGCGCCGATGCAAACGGCACAGCAAACAACAAGAGCGCGAGCAGGACAGTAGCTTGTGTAAGCCAACTTCCGTGGCGAAACTTATTCATTGATGTTTCTCCTTGTTGATTTGATCTACCCGTTAGGCAGATGAGTACCTATGTTTGTGTAAACCTCTTTGGCAAGTGAGACCATAATCCTGACTGTCAACGACTTCGTTGATGAAGTCATGATTCAAAGCCCGATGTTTTGCCTCTGGCTTGAACCCTGAGGCAATTAGTATTCCCCATTTTATTAAGGCACATAAACCGTTGTATTTTCCTATTTTGACTCGTCCCAGAGAATTGATAAGTTCAATATTTCGGATTTAAATCCGATTTTCTAAACCGATATTCATGTGGACTATGCTTATAAAAGCGCGGCCAATGACATTCGGATTTACTTATGTCTTCGGTCGGAAGAGAACGCTTTTGATCACTTCAAACTCAAATTGCAGTTCCTTGCCGCGAAAGATGTAAGAGAGATAGAACTCCCAGAACTTGCGTGTGAAGCGGAAGGAGGGCCAACGCTGATCGAGATTCGTGATGAACTCAAGGCCGAGAGCGCGCCACAGGTTTGCCAGAGAGACGTAGGTGCGGACGGGTTTAAGTTCGACATCCGTATAAAAAGGAAATGATGCGCGATCCTGCATGAAGCAGTTGAAGGAATAGCTGTTGAAGTGATTACGATGCGTCGGGTCTGTGGGCCAATCAGGATTCGTGTAGTGCGGCGTGACGAGTTTGATTCTTCCGCCGGGTTTGGTGATGCGATGCAATTCTGAGATGAAGGCCATCACATCGGGCACGTGCTCGGCGACGTGGCGGCTGATGACTTCATCGAATTCGTTGTCCGCGAAAGGATAGGGCACGACGCCCAGGTCGTGGATCACATCGGCATCCGTGCGCGGATTAAAGTCTATGCCGATAGCGCCCGGATATTTATTCTGCCCGCAGCCGACATCGAGAATCTTCTTATCGCGCGGCACTGTCTGATCTTGTCTGATCTTCACTCTCTTCATTCATCTCTCGTGCTTCATCTTCGATGAGCGCTCGCGTTTATCTTATGCGAAGCAATGGCGGAAGTGAAACTTTGTCAACCACCGCGCTGCCACTTATAATGGCTCGACCGCGATTCACAGGCGAGCTTCGGATGAGAAGGAAACTACCGATCATTGGCGCGGCGAAGGAATTTTAATGATTCTACTAACTGTCAATGATTACAAGTATCCGCAAGGGTGGCTGGGAGCGGCGGAGCGCGACGAGCAGGAACCGTGGTATCGCAAACAGTTGGAAGAGGGCCGGATTCTTTTTTTCGATGACCTCCCTTTCAATCTCCCGGAAGAGGATCGGAAGTTTCTCCTCTCGCAGCAGAGCGGCGATTCGCGCATTCACAAAAACGTCTCTTATCGGCCTGAGCAAGACATCCTGCGCGGCTTCTCCTCAGATCAGAAGGAGACGAGCGAGCGTGTCCATGAGATTATGCGCCGCTACTCGGCGGAGGTGACACGCTTCCTCTCCGACTTTCTGGTCTCTTACAAAAATCGCTGGTCGCTGGATTTCGCCAGCTATCGCCCGCTTGAAGAAGAAGGGCGCAATCTCTCTCTGCACAAGCGTAACGATCTGCTTCATGTTGACGCCTTTCCGAGCCGTCCGACGAAAGGCGGGCGCATCTTGCGAGTCTTCACGAACATCAATCCCACAGCGCCGCGCATCTGGCACACCACCGAAAGTTTCGCAGCACTCGCGGCGCGCTTCGCCGATGATGCCGGACTCAAACGAATTGCCGCGCGCTCGTCTTCAACTCTCGGCTCTCTCCAGCACAGCGTCAGGCATCTCGCACGCGCGCTCGGACTGCCACTCGCCGACCGCTCTGCCTACGACCATTTCATGCTGCGCTTTCACGACTACCTCAAGGAGAATGCGGAGTTTCAAAACAATTGTCCGAAGGTTCGCCTGGAGTTTCCGGCGGGTTCGACCTGGATCGTCTATACGGACGCCGTCGCGCACGCGGCGCTCTCGGGCTGCTACGCCTTAGAGCAGACCTATATCATTCCGACAGACGCGCTCCTGTCGCCGGAGAAAGCGCCGCTTCATATTCTGGAATCGTTGTGCGGTTGCTCGCTCTCTGCCTGAGCGCGCGATGATGTGTGGGGACTTGCGCCGGGAGCGCTCAATCCGAAGAGGATCATGCGCGCTAATGAATTCAAGTCCAGCGCGTGCACGGGTCTGCCGAACTGCTGCTGCAACTCGCCAAGCGTCATGCCGTCGAGCATCACCGATTCACCACTCTTCAGCGACGCAGATGGAATGACTAGAAAATCTCCGCGCACTTGACCCAGCGCTTTGAGATAACAACTTCCGGTGAGAAGCCCTGCGACTGAGACATCGCCGCCGAAGTATTGATTCTCAACTCCGACGACATGCAGTCGCGTTCCGAAGCGCGCGTTCAAACGATTCAGCAGCTTCTTCAACACGGGCGCAAAGAGCGTCCCCGTCATCATCGTGCCATGCAGATGCGCGGCGTGTTGCGGTGGACGGCGCGTGAGTCTGCGCCAGAGCGCGTTGAATTCATTATTGAAGGAACGAACCATCCCGATGCCGTCTTCAATCTGCGGATAATCGCCATAGTGTTTGCGAGAAGGGATAGCGCGGCCTGCGCGCAGATAAATCTCATCGCCGAGAAAAGCGAAGGTCGTTCCGAGAGTTTGACGAAGCTCGCGTTGCAGCGAAGCGACCTCGCTAATCGTGCGACGACAAAACTCAGGCGTGACGGGCGTCAACCGCTCGTCCGTGTTGTAGCGCGTCAATCCTAACGGAACAATCGCCACGCTCTTGATACGCGGGTGATCGGCGGCGAGGTCTCTGATGGTGCGCTCCAAAATTTCGCCGTCGTTAATCTCAGGACACAAGACGACCTGCGCGTGAATCTCTATGCCTGCGTCGAGCATTCGCTTCATCTTCGCGGAGATGTCCGCGCGCTGGCGATCCACGCCGAGCAGGTGAGCGCGCACGTCCAAAGCGGTCGCATGAACGGAGACGTACTGCGGCGTCAGACGCTGTTCGATGATGCGCTTCATCTCGTCTTCGGTAATCGAGGTCAGCGTCGTGTAGTTGCCGTAGAGAAATGAGAGGCGGATGTCTTCGTCGCGGATAAAGAGCGAGGGGCGCGCAGTTTCGGGATTGCCTTTGCAGAAACAGAAGATACACTCGTTAGCACACTGGCGCGGCACGATCTGCTCGAAGCCGAGACCGAAGTCTTCGCCCTCGTCGCGCTCAATATCAAGCTCCCACTCTTCGCCGCTCCGCTTGCGAACTTCGATAACGAGTTCCGTCTCGCCGCCCGTCTGAAAACGAAAATCCAGATAGTCGCGCACGAGCCGACCGTTGACTTTAATGATCCGGTCGCCCGCCTCCAATTCTAACTCTGAGGCGAGACTCGCGGGCGCAACGTCTGTGATCTCAACGCCACGCCGTCTGATCTGCGTGACGGCTGGCGCGACGGCAAACTCATACATCTAAATTCGTGAACCTCTATCTTGCTTCGTCCGAATGACGCCGGATGGATTGAAATGATGTTCCGGCCTGCATTGTTGCCGACAGCCGTTTCAGAGGCCGTTTGGCGAAAAGCTCAGTATAACAAAGTCGCTTTGTTTTGTTGAGTTGGGAATCCTGACGGGGCAGAACGCCGCAAATTTGTGCGGCAATTTGACTGACAGGCTTTTCAATTTGCACTCATTCACAGGTCAGATTGAATCGGTCTCGGATGATTTTTGCTGGCAGCAGTCGTTAGCATCTTCCCTGTAAAAATAGTTTCCCGCTTTTAAGAATCTCTCTATTCAATTCAAAAGCCACAGTTTATCCAGCCAGAGCCTGTGATAGACGAGCGACAAACGAATCGTTTTCGGGAGCGGTGCGCTGAGGAGGCACGCGGCTTGCCAGAAGTTTCGCGCGGCTTCTGCAATGGAAGCCTCTCGAATAGAGCGAGGTTAGACCATCCCAAGATGAACTCAACTGACGAAATCACCACCAGCTTTGCCCCGCCAACCATTCCCGCTTTACAGACGCGCCACGCGCGCGGCACAGTCCTGATTGTCGAAGACGACCGCTCGATTCGTCGCTATCTCGAAGTTATTTTGCAGCGCGCGGGCTACTGCGTCATCGCCGCCGCCGATGGCCTTGAGGCGATGAAAGCCGTGCTGACTTCCGCCGTAGATGCCGTCGTGACCGATGCGATCATGCCGCACTTGAACGGCTACGAGTTGTGCCGCTTCCTCCGTCATCACCCGAAACTCTCGCGCTTGCCCGTCGTTATTCTCAGCGGCTTCGAGCGCGCAGACAATGTTCAGGAAGTAAACGACCGCCCGGATATTTACCTCGCCAAGCCCGTCCGACCGGAAGAACTCACCGGCTGCCTCGCGCGATTGCTCCTCAAAGCTGCGTAAAGAAAAATAAGAGCTAAACCACAAAGGCACAAAGACACGAAGAAGGAGATGCTAACTCTCTTCGTGTCTTTGTGCCTTTGTGGTGAATGCTGTTAATTGCTCACATTAGCAACCGATAACTCTTCGACAATCTCACGCATCGCCGTGCGTCCCCGCTCGACTTCATCAGGCGCGAATGAGACTGCGCCGACGACCGCGTGGCCGCCGCCGCCGTAGCGTTCGCAGATGGAAGCGATGTTGTGTGTGCGTGGATGCGGCGACCAGGGGTTCGAGCCGACGGAAATTTTCGTGCGGTGCGTGCCGCGTGTGAGCGCGACGGAATAGGTCGTCTGCGGATAGAGATAATACGGGATGAATTTGTTGAAGCCCTCGATGCCTTCGTCAACCAGATCGAACTGCACCACATTGTTCGCATAAGTAGCCTTGCGCCGAATAATCTCAAGCGTCTCACGATGACGCGCGAGAATGGGACGAAAGCGCTGCTGCACGTCATCGCTCCTAGCCACATCATCGAGCGGACGTTTGACGAGCTCGCGGATAATCTGTTCGATAAACTCATCGTCCGGGTCGCTCTCAATCACCTGCATCAACTGCAAAGCTGGCGCAGCGAGTTCGACGCACTGCGCTGGCGAATCGTAGAGCGCGCCGTCAATGATGTGCGCCCAATGAACGAGCGCGTCCAACTCCGCGTCTGCAAAATCGAAGCGCGAGCGCGCGACATCCATGATGAATTCCGTGCAGGACTTGCGCGAGGCATCCAGAAATTTCCTGCCTGATTGATCGCGGCGAAAGTGCGCTTCGTCCTCCGGCGTGAGAAACGCAGATTGATGGTGATCGAACCACCACGTCAGACGATCAGAGGCAGAGTATTTGAAATCAACGATAGCGTTCTCATCGCCGTCGAACATCTCTTCGTCGAAGAGCGCGCCGGGACGATGCAGCAGGCTGGTGTATTCAATGTCTGCGGCGGCGTTGATGCGCGATTGATAGAAGCGTGTGAAGACTGTGGCCGAAGCTACGCCGTCGAAGCAATGGCCGTGATACAGGATGCGAAGTTTCATGAATGTTTAATAAGCTGCGAGTTCGGATGATTGCAAAGCGCGCCATCTTAGCAGAAGCAAGATGGAAGGACGAAGGCGGGAATGAAAACAGTGAAAAGTGAATAGTGAATAGTGAATAGTGAATAGTTGTTTTTAACTTTTCACTTTTCACTTTTCACTTTTCACTGTTTTTTATTGCTCGCAGGGCTGCACTGAGTTGTAGTTGAGGCATCGGTCGCGCGCAGCAGTTTGTCTTTATCTGTCTGCAACTTGAAATCTGAAGTCGTCTTGTTAGCTCCCGGCTTGTCTAATCCAAGACGCTCGCGGATAAACTTCTCAACGTCCGCCTCGATCAATTCGCCATTGACGATCCAGGCTTTCTCCGTCAACACGTCGCCCGTTTTATTGAGCTTCGCGGGTTCGAGGAAGATGTTGTAGGGCGATCCCCACTTGCGCAGGTCGCCTGACGACTGGCGATAGTTGTAGTGCGAAGTTTTGTCGCGGTCTGTGCGCGCTTCGGATTCGGAGACGACCGTGTAGGGCGGCCCCGCAGTGCCAAAGAACGAGAGCGTGTCTGCGCGCGGGCCGTATTCGCTGACACCGATCACATCAAGGCCGTTCGCCTTGTACTTCTCATAGAGCTTCGCGGCGACGGGAGCTTCGTTGCGCCAGTTCGGACACCAGGGCGCGAAATAAACGACGAGCACGAGCCGCTTGCCCTGCGCGAATGAACGCAGGTTGACGGGCTTGTTGTCTTTCACGCTGTTGAATGTCCAGTCCTTGTAATTGATCGTCTTCTCTTCGAGCGGTTCGTACTCGTGATTGTCCTGCGCGCGCGCTGTCGCAGGCACGAAGGCTGTGATGAGAGCGACGAGGATCAGAAACTTTTTCATAACCAATTCTCCAGCGATAACAGTTGAAGGGAGAAGTTTTTTTGAGACCGAAGCGATTGTAGCACTTCGATGAGACTATTTTGAACTTGCCGTCGCGGGCGCTTCATTGAGCAGCAATTTAACCGCCGCTTCAAACGAAGCGCGATTGCGTTTGCCGAAAACCTTGTAGCGAATCCGACCTTCACGGTCAATGATGAACGTCGTCGGGAAACTCTGGATGCCGCCGAATTTTTCGCCGACGCCTTCGCTTTCGAGCAGGATCGGATAATCCAATTTAATCTCTTGCTCAAATTGCTGAATGTCCGAAACGGAGTCGTTCCATGACGCGCCGACGACCGTCAGTCCCTGCGCTTCAAGGTCGTGATACATAGCGTTGATTTCGGGAATCTCCGTGCGGCAGGGAACGCACCACGTCGCCCAGAAGTTCAGGAACACGACGCGCCCGCGCAAGTCGCTCAAGCGAAACTGCGTGCCCGTTAGATTCTTTAACTCAATCTCCGGCGCAGGCACAATCTTTTCGACAGGCGGCAGGACTTCTACGCCCGGCTTATCAACCACAACCACTGCTTCCGCATTAGGCAGCCATGAAGCCAGCCAGGAGTTGAGCACGGCAACTTTGTTGGTCGCAATCAACAAGCCGATAGTAATCAGCATCACGCCGGAGACGACCTCGACCTTGTGCAGATGCTTGCGGAATTTTGTGTAGAAGCCTAAGAATTTATTGATGCCCAGACCCGTCAGCAGAAACGGCACGGCCAAGCCCGCAGCATAGAAACAAGAGAGAAACAGCCCTGTCTTCCAACCGCCGCTCGTCGCCGCTAATCCGATGATGCCACCGAGGATTGGGCCGATGCACGGCGTCCATCCGGCGGCAAAAGCCATCCCTAAGACCATCGAGCCAAGCATCCCACGCGGTTTCTGTTGCGAGAAGAAGCGCGTGTCTTTGTAGAGCGCGCCGACCTTCAGGAGTCCCATCAACTGAAGCCCGAAGCCGATGATGACTAGCCCTCCGATGATGCGAAACCAGGGATTGGCCGTGATGGTTTTGCCCAGCAGTCCTGCCAGCGCGCCGAGTGACAGGAAGATCATCGAGAGGCCGATGTTGAAGGCGACTGAATTAAGAATGACTGCGCGGCGTGCGTTCCGGCGCGAATCGTCGCCGCTCTTCAAGTGGTCAATACTGACGCCGGAGATGAGCGAGACGTAGCCGGGCACGAGCGGCAACACGCACGGCGAGAGAAACGATAACAGGCCAGCCAGAAAAGCGACCCAGATAGTGATGTTCGTACTATCACCGCCTGCAATATTGCTGCTGGCGTCAGCGAGAAATGCGAACAAAGTGCTGATGTGTGTGCCTTCCATAATCCTTGAGTGCGGCTACTGCGATGCCTCGAAATCGCGTCGCTCAGTATATCAAAGGTTTTACGCCAAACTGAATGCTTAGGTCGTTCGCGTCCTGCTCTCTCTTTTTCTGAGCCACAGGGTCACGTTCAAGTAGATGCCGGAAAGCGCCGAAGCGCAGGCGAGCGCGGCCATCAAAATCAGCAGGTAAACTTGCCAGCCTCCGGCGAAAAAGTAGAAGTGCGCCTGTCGGAAGTAGCGCGTCAGAGCGCCGGGCGGCGGTGTCTGCACGACGCTTCCGGTCTGAGCATCGATCAGCAGCGAATCCGCACCCATCCCTCCAATCGCCTGATAGACAGGACGACCATCACGCATCACGAGCGTCAGCGCCGTCAACGGCAACTCTCTTCCCGCAAACTCGTCGGCGCGCTTCATCGCCTCCGGCGCACTCACTCTCACACGCGCCGCATCAATCCTCTGCACCTCGCCACCCTCGACCGCATTCGGCCACGCATACAACAACCCGCTCGACGCCCACGCCAGCACAGGCACGGCGACGATGATTCCCAACCACAGATGCGCGCGGTAGATGAAAGCTCGCATGGTAAAAGCAGTGAACAGTGAAAAGTGAAAAGTGAAAAGTTATAAGAGAAAGCCTTTTTCTCATCCACTCTTCACTTTTCACTTTTCACTTTTCACTGTTCACTGTTCTTCCAACAGTTTCTCAATCGCCGATTCTATCGTCGTTTCGTTGCCGCCGCCGGAGCCTGTGGTGACGAGGCGAATGACGCCCTGGCGATCTATCAGGACGGCGGTCGGGATGGCTGAGACGCCGTAGCTGCGCAAGTTGTTGTCCGTGTCTGCAACGCCGACGCCGTAAGTCAGGTTGTGCTCCTTCTTGAAGCGTTCGAGGAAATTGTTTTCTTCCGGCGGCGTCATCTCTTTTCCATCGCCGCGACCGTAGTATTTCGTGATGCCCAGAACCACCAGCCCGCGCGGCTTGTACTTCTCGTTCCACTCTCTCAAATGCGGAAACGCCGCGAGGCATGGGCCGCACCACGTCGCCCAGAAATCGAGAAGAACAACGTGGCCGCGCAGGTCTGAAAGTTTCAAGGGCGACTGCTCAATCCACTTAGCAACAGTAATCTCCGGCGCGGCCTCGCCCTCAATCCGCAACTGATTCTGCTTGCGCTCCAACGCAGAAAACATGTAACGCTGATCTTCCATGCGCTTGACGCTGGTCTTAGCGTAATCAAGCGCGCTCTCGATGGTCTTCACGGCGTCCGCTTTGTGTTTGTTGTCCATGAAAACGTCCGCGAGCTTGATAGTCGCATCCACGTACAGCCGCATAGACGGCAGGGCTTGAGCGAGTTTACGCACCTCTTCAAGCACAGCCGTTGCAGCCTTCTCCGGCCTCTTCAACTCCTGATAGATGTCAACGAGGGCGCTGCTCGACTTGTAGAGCACTTGCGCAACCGCATCAACATTCTGTGCGGTCGGCTGTAATGACTTGGCAGCTTTGTAGGCTTCTTCGGCGTGCGCGACGGCGCGGTCAAGCTGCTTGTCTTTGTGATAGGCGGCGGCGAGCGCGTTCTCCATCCCGACTCGCTCGTTCGGCTTTCGCGGCTCAAAGCGCAGGTAATCCGCAAGCTGGCTCTCGGCCTCTGCAAAATGTTTGCTCTCCGCCGAGCGCAGCACCACGATGTAACGCGCAAACTGCTGACGCGCGCCCGCTCCCTGATTAGCTTCGAGAAAACGCTTGAACGTCTCGACCGTTCTCTCTTCGTTGGACGAGAGGTGATAGAGCAAGCCCAGATAATAGAGATCGTCACTCGTGAGATTCTGACGCGCACTCAATTCAGTGGCGTACCGCGCGGCGAGTTCTTTCTGCTCTTTGTAAGTCTGATCCGCCAGCTTCGGGTTGAATGAAATTTTCTTGTCCGCAAACTCTCGAAACTTCCTCGCGGTGTAACCGGCAGCATCATCGTAGAGCGCGGAGGCGCTGCGCTCGTCCTTCGATTTGTCAGCAGGCGGCGTCACGACGCGCCCGGACTGCGCGAAGACCCAGATTGATGCGAACGCGAGCGCGCAGCAGGTCAAAAGTATGAAGGTCGAAATTTTCTTCATCAGATTATTTCCCAAACATTAACTGACGCCGACGCAGTGAAAGCGATCCGGGCTGAAAGCACGAAGCATGGGCGGCGTTATCTTAGTTGTGATCTGTTCGGCAATCAACTCGCCTGTCAACGGCGCGAGCAGGATGCCGTTGCGATAATGTGCGGTCGCGTAAAAGAGTCCGTGCACATCCGCGCACGCGCCCATCACAGGCAATTCATCCGAAGCTACTGGACGCAGGCCAGCCCACGAATCCACGAGCGTTAAATTCTCAATCGCAGGCGCAATCTCAAGCGCGTGCGTCGTGATGGCGTTGATGCCTCCGGCAGTGACGCGCTTGTTGAAGCCCGCACGTTCGGTCGTCGAACCAATGAGCAGGCGACCGTCAAGTCGCGGCACGATGTAACCGCGCGGGCTGTAAATCACGTGGCGCGCAAGGCGCGGGTTCATTTCAAAACAGAGCATCTGTCCGCGCACGGGTTCGATGCTGACCTCTGGCGCTGTAGCTTTGTCTGACGAACTGATGAAAGATGTCCACGCGCCGCAGGCAACGACGACGACGGGCGCAGAGATTTTGCCACGCGATGTCTCAACACCCTCGACGCGCCCGCGCTCAACAACTAGCGACTTAACGTGCGTCTCCGCGAGCAATTCAACGCCGTGCCTTTCAAGCGAAGTTGTGAGCGCCGCGATGAGCCGCCGGTTCTCAACCTGCACGTCCAACGGAAAACGCAAAGCTGCGCGCAACGAAGGCGAGATGCACGGCTCAAGAGACCTCGCTTCTTCCGCGCTCAATCGCTCGACCAATAATCCGGCGCGCGTCTGCCACTCGTAACGCTGCGCGATCTCATCTTCGTCATGTTCGTTGAAAGCGAGGTAGAGCGTTCCCGTTCTCTCAAGCTCGATGTCCGTGCCCGTCTCTTCACGCAAGGCATCTGCGAACGCTGGATAAAGATCACGACTTGCGCACGCCAGCTCGAAAAATTCATCGGCGCAATTTGCTTCCGCCTGCGGCGCGAGCATTCCGGCGGCAGCGTGTGAAGCCTCCGCGCCGGGTCGCGCACTCTCAATCAACAGGACACGCTCGACGCCGCGCACGCGAAGCGCACGCGCAATCGTCAATCCAATCACGCCGCCGCCGACAACGATTGCGTCAGCCGCTTCCCTCGTCTTCAACCGCTCCTGATTTCGCATTGATTAGAACTTGCTGGTATGATGCCCGAAAAGTAGTCAGTGGTCAGTGGTCAGTGGTCAGTTAAAAACAGTTCGCTTGTTTTTGCTTTCACTGACCACTGACCACTGACTACTGACCACTGACCACTGACAATGAAACATACTATCACACTCATTCCCGGCGATGGCATCGGCCCCGAAGTCTCTTCGGCGGTCGTGCGCGTCATCGAAGCGACGGGCGTTGACATCGCATGGGAGACGCATTACGCGGGCGCGCAGGCGCAGGAAAGATTCGGCACGACGCTGCCTGATGATCTGCTCGAATCCATCCGCCGCAACAAGGTCGCGCTCAAAGGCCCGATCACAACGCCGGTCGGCAAAGGCTTCACTTCCGTCAACGTCGGACTGCGTAAAGCTCTCGATCTTTACGCCAACCTGCGCCCCGTGCGCGCGCTGCCGAACGTCCCCTGCCGCTACCCGGAACTCGACCTCGTCGTCGTGCGCGAGAACACGGAAGACCTCTATTCAGGCATCGAGCATGTCGTCGTGCCGGGCGTCGTCGAGAGCATCAAGATTATCACGGAGAAAGCCTCGACCCGCATTGCGCGCTTCGCCTTCGACTACGCGCGCCGCGAAGGTCGCAGGAAGGTGACGGCGGTTCACAAGGCCAACATTATGAAACTGTCCGACGGGCTGTTTCTTGATTGCTTCCGCAACGTCGCCAAAGATTATCCAGAGATCGAAGCCGACGACAAGATCGTTGACAACGCCTGTATGCAACTCGTCATGCGTCCCGAACAGTTTGACATCATGCTGCTCGAAAATCTTTACGGCGACATCGTGTCGGATTTGTGCGCGGGACTGATCGGCGGTTTGGGCTTAGTGCCCGGCGCGAACATCGGCGAACTCGGCGCGGTCTTTGAAGCCGTGCACGGGAGCGCGCCCGACATCGCCGGGCAGGGCATCGCCAATCCGACTGCACTGCTGATGAGCGGCATTCTAATGCTGCGTCACATCGGCGAACGCGAAGCCGCAGAGAAAATCGAGAACGCGATGCTCAAGGTTTACGAGGAAGGCAAAGTGCGGACGCGCGACGTTGGCGGCACTGCGAAGACGGGCGAGTTTGCACGCGCAATCATCGCCGCAATGTAGGGGCAGGGCTTGTCCCTGCCCGTTGTTATTAGCACAAACGCGGGCAGGGACAAGCCCTGCCCCTACAACTCTGTTAGCCATCTCAATTTTTACAAGGAGCTTCCCCTGAAATGAAAACGACTGCAACCGTAGCCGCTTGCTTACTGCTCGCCTGTCTCTTGTCCGTCACCGCACACGCGCAACAATCCGCGACAGCCACACTGAGCGGAATCATCACCGACCCGAATGGCGCTGTCATATCCGGGGCACAGATTACAGCCACGCAAAAAGCCACCGGAGTTCAACGTGAAACGACAACTAATAATGAAGGTTTCTACGTATTGACCAATCTTGCTGCTGGTGAATATGAAGTGAAGGCGCAAGCGTCTGCGTTCAGCGTAAAGGTTCTCCCGATTGTTCTTCAAGTAGGACAAAGCGCAACTCTTAATCTGCCACTCAGTATTGCTTCCTTCAAGGTCGATCAGGACATGATTATTTCGGATCGGCTTGCTCCAGTAAATACAACTTCAGCAGTGGTTGATAGCGTAGTAAACGCACGCGAGATTGCGAGTCTGCCGCTTAACGGTCGAAACTTCCTCGAACTCGCGTTGCTCGTTCCCGGCAACTCGCCCGCGCCGAATTTCGATCCGACCAAAACGAACACGGTGGAAATCTCATCCGCCGGTCAACTCGGACGCGGCGGCAACGTCACGGTTGACGGCATGGACAACAATGACGACGTGGTGGGCGGGCCGCTTCAAAACATCTCGCAGGAAGCAGTGCAGGAGTTTCAAATTGCCACCAATCGCTTCTCCGCCGAACTTGGTCGTTCGGGTTCTTCTGTTATCAACATCGTCACCAAAGCAGGCTCAAACTACACGCACGGCTCGGCATCATTCTTTCTCCGTGATCGTCGCCTTCAGGGATTGCCCGCGACCTTTGATCGCAGCACAGGACAAGAGCCGCCGTTTGACCGCGAGCAATATGCTTTTGCGATTGGCGGCCCCTTCAGGAAAGACAAGGCTTGGTACTTCGGCTCGTTCGAGTATCGCAATCAGGACGGCGCGGTGCTGGTCGGGGCACGCGATACTGCGCGCCGCACCATCGTTCGCAGCTTCGCGCCTGCGCCACTCAATGATCTGTTGCTGACCCTGCGCGGAGACTGGAAACTTACAGACCGTGACTCGCTCAACTTTCGTTACTCTCTCGAACGCGAAGACGATGTGGCGGCAAGTACACTTATTCGCTCCATCGGCTCTGCCTCGCAACGCCAGTCCGGTCGCAACAACTATCATTCGTTCTTAACCAACTACACGCGCGTCTTCTCGCCCAGGATTGTCAACAGTTTTACTTTCAGCTTCAGCAACTTTTTTAACCGCACTGATCCCGTCACAGTCGGCCCGCAACTGACGTTTCCGAGTTTGCAGGACGGCGCATCGTTCCGCGTCCCACAACAAACCAAGCAGAAACGCGCGCAGTTCAGTGATACTTTGTCGTGGGTTAAGGGCAGCCACGCGGTGAGCTTCGGCGGCGAGTTTCAAAGAGTCATGGCGGATTTCAATCTCGGCGTCTTTCAGCAGGGGCGCGTTGAGTTGGCCGAAGACTTTCCCGCCTTTGATCGCAACGGCGATGGCCGCGTTGACGATAACGACCTGCTCATCTCCGTCACGCTCCGCAGCGCAGTGCCAGACCGCGCGCTCGTCATTCCCGACGCGAACAACAACTATTTCGCCTTCTTCGCTCAGGACGACTGGCGCGTGACGCCGAAACTAACTTTTAACTTGGGGCTGCGTTACGAACTCGATACGGATGTCAAGAACGTCAGCCGCGTTTCTGAAATCAACCCGCTCGTCACACCGTTTCTTCACGGCACGCGCTCGACGGATGCCAACAACTTCGGCCCGCGTCTTGGCTTTAACTATTCGCCCGACAACGGGCGCACCAGCATTCACGGCGGCTACGGTATTTACTACGACCGCGTGACGCTTGAGATTCAATCGCTTGAGCGCGGACTTGACGGTCGTGCTCTGCCTATCGCCGTGCGCGCGGGCAACGTCTTCTTTCTTGATCCTGCGACCGGAACATTTCCTGCTTTCGCGCCGACGCTGTCCAATCCCTTCACGGGCTTCATCCTGCCGGGCGCGGGCGCATCCGGCATCAACATCATTGACAACCAACTTCAGAACCCGATGGTGCAGCAATCGAACATCGGCATCCAGCGCGAACTCTTCCGAGACTTCGTCGTGCGCGCAGATTACCTGCACAACTACGGCACGCACTTCATCATCGGGCGCACAATCGGTGTGGTCTTCAACCCTGTCGTCGGTGGACCCGACCGCGTCGTCAATCTGGAATCTTCCGCCAAGACGAAATACGACGGGCTGCTCCTGAGCTTCGAGAAGCGTTACGCGAATCGCTACCAGTTTCGCGCCTCCTACACGCTCTCGCGCAGCTTCAACTATGCGAACGACGATCAGATTCCTTTCTCAAACGGGCCGGTTGATCCGAACAACCTGCGATTGGAATACGGCCCGACGCCCAACGATCAACGCCATCGCTTCGTCTTCTCCGGCGTCTTCGATCTGCCAGCGCATTTCACACTCTCACCGATCTTCACGCTCGCTTCCGGCGTCCCGATGGACATCCTGCTGCCGGACGCAAGCTCCCGCATCCCCGTGCTTCAACGCAACGCTGGCGGGCGACTCTTTCACACTGGAGCGGAATTAAACAACTTCATTCGTCAACTCAATGCTGCGGGCGGCGTCAATGGTCAACCGCTCCCGCTCGTCAACGACAACGCGCGCTTTAACGACAACTTCAACTCGTTCGACCTGCGACTTTCTCGAAAGTTTTTATTCAACGAGCGCATCTCGCTTGAGCCGATTGTCGAAGTCTTCAATCTCTTCAACATCACGAACGTGCTCGGCGTCTCAAACGTCAACTATTCAGGCTTCTCCAACGTGCTGATTCGTGATAGCAACAATCCGGCTGATGCAGGCTTCCTGCGCTCATCCGCCTTCGGTCAACCCGTCACGACAGCAGGCGGCGTCTTCGGCTCCGGCGGCCCGCGCGCTTTTCAATTCGCCGCGCGATTCATTTTCTAAAAGTGATGAAGACTGAAACGTAGAGAATCTAAAGTGTCGGCACAGGGCGAACTGAAAAGACAACTCGGACTCACTGCGGCTGCGGCAGTAGTCGTCGGCGAGGTCATCGGCGTCGGCATCTTTCTGTATCCGGCGGGGATGGCGAAGTCGCTCGGTTCGCCCGTGTGGGTGCTCGTCGTCTGGCTGATGATGGGCGCGATGGCGCTCGCGGGCGCGCTCTGTTACGGTGAACTCGCCGCGCGTTTCCCGCAAGCGGGCGGTGGCTACGTTTATCTGCGTGAAGCATACGGAACGCAAACAGCTTTTCTTTACGGCTGGATGGCGCTACTCGTGCTTGATCCCGGATTGACCGCGCTCTTCGCCGTCGGCGCGGCAGATAACATCGGACGCATCGTCAATCTCTCGCCGCTCGGCGTCAAACTCATCGGCATCGGTGCTATCTGGACGCTCGCCGCCATCAACGCACGCGGCATCAAGCTCGGAGCTCGCGTGATGCAGACTTTGACGATTCTCAAACTCGGACTGCTCGCCTTCATCATCATCTGGGGCTTCGGCTTCGCGCATGGAAGCTGGACTAACTTCACACCGTTTGTCGAAAGACATGCCACAGATTCGTTGACGGTTGCGCTCGCTGGCGCACTCGTCGTCGGTTTCTTTTCGTTTGCCGGATGGTGGGACGTAACCAAGATTGCGGGCGAGGTGCGTGAACCTGCGAGAACATTGCCGCGTGCGCTCGCGCTCGGCCTTCTCACTATCACAGTTGTTTACATTCTGACGAGCGCAGTCTTTCTCTATCTCGTGCCGCTCGCACAAGTTCCGGCAGGCGAAGCAGCGGCCACGACTTTTGCGGCGCAGGTCGGTAACGCACTCTTCGGCTACGCGGGCGGGCAGGTCTTCGCTGGGATAGTCGTCGTTTGCGTGCTGGGGAGCCTGACCGCATTCATCATGGCCGCGCCGCGCGTTTATTACGCGATGGCGCGCGATAATCTGTTTATCAAATCAATCGCCACTGTTCATGCGCGCTTTGGTACACCTGTTCGCGCAATCATCTTACAGGCCGCGCTCGCTTCGCTGCTCGTCACCATCGGCACGTTTGAGCAAATCCTCGCTTACTTCTTCTTCGTCACAGTCCTCTTCATCGCTTTGACAGTCGCCGCCATCTTCTTCTTTCATCATCGGAAGGCAGAGACTTCAACATACAGAACGCCCGGCTATCCTTTAACGCCGCTCTTCTTTTTGGTGCTCGTCGCCGTGTTGCTCTTTTTGTTAGCGGCCAGGAATCCGACGCAGGCATTTCTTGGAGTGGGCGTCGTCCTGCTCGGCGTGCCGGTCTATTATTTGCTGTTTCGTAAATAAGCCGTCAGCCGTCAGCTCTCAGCAAGAATTTGCGACTTGTGATAATCTTGCGGCTGTAAGCTGATTTACCGATTACTGATGGCTGAGAGCTAAAGATATGACCTGGATTAAAACTATTTCCCCATCGGAAGATGAAAAAGTGAAGCGTGCGATGGAAGCGCAGCGCGAATTGTATCCAATCGAGTATGCGACGCCGGTGCATCCGACGCCGGATGGCGCGTCATCGGGCATCGTGGAATCGCACAGCCTGATCCCGGATGCGCTCTTTCATGCGTTTGCGACGTTCGGCGCGCTGATGTCGCCTGATTTGCCTCTGACGCGCCGCCAGCACGAGATGATTACGACGCTCGTCTCCGTCAATAATCGCTGCCATTATTGAATCGAATCTCACGCAGAGTTTCTGCGTCGCGTCACATTGGATGAGGATTTCGTCTCCCAGCTTCAAGAGGACTACACGCGCGCTCCGCTTTCGGAACAGGATCGCGCCATGCTCGACTACGTTGTTCAATTAACGAAGGACGCCACCCGCATCACGCGCGAAGATCACGAGCGCCTGCGCGCCGTCGGTTTCGACGATCAGGGAATCTTACAAATTACGCTCATCGCCTCCTGGTTCAACTACATCAACCGCGTCGCCGATGCGCTGGGCGTTGGCCGAGATTAAAAGAGGTGGACGTTATATTCCCTTGAGAGTATTCTCTTCGTCGCTCGTCCTTGACCAGCAGAAAGGTGATCCCGATGAAATCTTCGCCATGCAAACAGGTTCTTGCTCTCCTCTTTCTACTCGTTATCTTTGGAACAGCGGCTGATGGACAGAGACGCAAAGCCGCCGCCGCCGCTTCGCCCGCACAGCTATCAAAAATCAAAGTCATTCCCTACGACCGGATGCAAGACACCTTTTCCGATGAGATTACTGATCTTGAATCAGACCATTTGAACCAGATAGACAATTCGTACCTGGTGAAGATCGAAGTGTCTGGAAAGGCCGGAGATTATTCGAGTCGCCTGGTGGTCGTAACTGTGCGTGAAGGAAACAAGCTGCTCCTGACCAGAAGTACGATGGTCGGGATACTCAATGACAACGGAAAATATTTCATCCCCGTCTGGATTTATGGCCCTCTATGCAGCCCAACTACCATCGAGGCAAGGCTGACAGGGCAGAGCAAAATCTCGACGCTTAAGAAAAAGATCAACTTCCAGTGCGGCGAATAAGAGCGGGAGGCAGAAGACCTTTCGTTCGCTGTTGTTGATTCCTGCCTCCTGCCTTCGCACTCCATATAGTGCCGGAGCACACACCATCTGGCATAAGAACTCTCTCAGTCCCCTCACGTCCGCAAGAAAAATATAAGAAAACCAGGAAACTCATGTTCGACTGAATGCGCGGGCACAGGCTTTGCTCTTGCGCGCGGGCAGCAGACGAAAGCTCTCGCAATAAGCATCTCTCCTCGGAGCGCGCAGACTTTTCCTGAAGCTTTGCCCCGTGCGCGTGGCCTACAGCGAGCGGCTCCCTTCTCGACGTTTCAAAACTAAAGGAGCGTAAGCTATGCGGCACTTGCGGCCTACTATCTCGACATCTCTCTTCCTGCTGTTCATCTTACTCGCCACCTTTACCGCGACCATCCGCGCCGACGATGACAAAGACACAGACGAATATGACGAGACGGCGCGTGTCGCTCGCGTCAGCATGATTCGCGGCGACGTTCAGTTGCAGCGCAACGGAAGCACGACTTGGGAAGACGCGCACGCCAACTTCCCTCTCGTCGAAGGCGATACTCTGGCGACGATGGGCATTGACGCGCGTCTGGAAATTCAGATTGACGCGCGCAATTTCGTGCGTGTCGGGCCGGATTCAATCCTACGCATCGTCACCCTGCGCGATGAAGGTGTCGCACTCAGTCTTTCGGAAGGTATCGCAACGGTTCGCCTCGCGCGCTTTGATCGCAACAAAGAGTATTTCGAGATTGACGCTCCCGGCACGACTCTCGCTGCGGAAGCGCGCGGACTCTATCGCGTTGATGCCTCGCAGAGCGGGAGCGTGCGTCTGACCGTGCGTGATGGCGGACAGGCGCGCATCTACTCGGAGACCTCCGGCTTTACCTTGCGCGATGGACGCACCGCCGCACTCGTCTCTGACGGAACGAACGCGGGCGACTGGGATTTGAACTACGCGGAGGCGCGCGACAACTGGGACATCTGGGTTGACGAGCGCGAGCGTTATCTCGCTGCAAACTTACGCTTCGACGGACGCGACCGTTATTACGATACGGATGTGTGGGGCGCGGAGGAGTTGGACACTTACGGCGAGTGGGTCTATTCAAATGATTACGGCTGGGTCTGGCGTCCGCATTCGACAGCCATCAACAGCTACAGCGACTGGGCACCGTATCGTTACGGACACTGGGTCTGGTGTCCGCCTTACGGTTGGACATGGGTGGGCGATGAGCCTTGGGGCTGGGCACCGTATCATTACGGGCGCTGGGTCTATGACAACGACAACTGGTGCTGGTCACCGCGCGGCTACGGCGTTCCACATCGCAGAAATTGGTGGCGTCCCGCGCTCGTCGTCTTCGTCTATGTCCCGACCTCTTCGGGCGAGCGTGTCTGCTGGTATCCATTGACCTACGGCCAACACGATCCGCGCAGTCGTCGTTACGAACGCCTTGAAGGTCTGCGCGGAAATGACATCGCACGATTCCGACGAAACAATCCGGCGGTCTTACACGGAGTCACATCACTACCGACGCGCGACTTCGGACGACGTGCGGCACATGGGCAACGCGCGCCCGATGAGATTGCACGCCGCGCCTGGGGGGCTGAACCCGTGCGCGGTCGGCTGCCGATTACGCCGAACGAAGGACAGACAAACGCGACGCGGAGACGCGGAGACGCGGAGACGCGGGGAATCGCCGTGCGTCCTCTGGCATCAACAGGCGCAACGACCACGCCGCGGGATCGTCCGACGGGAGCAGCGACACGTCTGCCCGGTGTTCCGCTCGATAATGATTTGCGCCGCACGCGACTCTACAACGGGCGCGAGCCTCGCACGTCGTCCGGCGCAAATCCGAGCAACGGCAGCAATGGTTTCGGCGGCAACGGTGGCCGTATTGACTCGACCAATACGGGCGTAGTGGCACGGCCTCAGCGTGATCGTTCGACAGATCGCCGACCCGTCGAACGCGGCACGCAGGGTAACAACGGCAATTCAGACATCCCTATTGACGCGCCTCCGGTCAGACCTGCACGCACGAAACCCGATGCGGGACGTGTCCCAACGTCAACGCCGTCACCAACAGTCACGCGGCCAGATGGCGGTGATGCCACTCCTCAGCCAACACCACGTCAACGTACCGATGCCCCACGTCGTGATGATGGCGATGCTACATCACGTCCGGCACGCAGACCCGAATCGCGGCCAGAGTCCAGACCTGAGTCTCGACCTGAAACAAGACCGGAGCCACGTCCACAACCGCGTCCCGAACCCAGAACGGAGCAACCGCAACCGCGACCTGAACCGAGAACAGAACCCAGACCTGAGCCACGTCCTGAGTCTCGTCCAGAGCCGCGTCCAGAGTCCAAGCCTGAGCCGCAGAAGCCGCAGGAATCAAAGCCTGAGCCGCAGCGCGAGCGTAATGAGAGTGCGCGTCCAGCAAAACGTAACGATGACCGATGAGGCCAATGAATAAATGCAAAATTAAAAATCAAAAATGCAAAATGGGAGACAAAAGATTCGCGCTTCATCTTCCATTTTGCATTTCACATTTTTAATTTTGCATTTCTAACAGGCGTCGCCAGTAACAGAGTAAAGTGCTCGCCATCTTCCGGCTTGCTTCTTATAGATCGAGTAGCCGTAGCCATCGAAACCTTCATCAACGGTCACGACTTCGGCGATGCCGTCGCCATCTATGTCGAGCTGATCTACGAAGGCGATGCCTCTGCCGAACCCTTCAGTCAGACGGTAAGATTGAAAGTAAGCAAGCTCTGATTTGTAGCCCGCGCCGTTTGGAGTAGCGATGAGAAACAGATCGCGGCGCGGCCCTGTCGTTGAAGTTGAGTTGGGCGCGATTTGAAAGTCGCCGATGATTTCAAACTTGCCGTCGCCGTCCAAATCAGTCGCCGTCAGATTGCCGACCTTGAGCGAGCGCATCAGCGCGTTTGGCGTCTGATGCTGGCGGTAAATATTCTTCACGAGCGTCATCACGGCGTCGCGTTCGGAGGCAGTCAACGCGCGTCGTGAGGAGGCTTTCTTTCCCAGAGTTTCGGAATTAGTCGCCAGTCCCTTGATTTGCCCTCTGATGTTGGCAGAACCTTCAACGCTGATCTTGGAGTGGATCGTGTTGCAGCCTTCATTGGAGCTTTGCACTGTTGCCGTGCCAACCTCGCCGCCGCCAAAGAGCAGGCGATACTTGTTGCCCGCCTTAAAATACTTTTCGGCGAAGGGTTTCATTGCATCGCTGCCACTATCTCCCACCGGGTCAAGATATTTTCCTTTGTCAAGAATCACGAGCGCATCCATTCCATAATCCGGTGTGTCGCCAGGCTCACTATTATTTGTGACAACGAAGAGCACTGTGCCCGCGAGCGGCTTCGTTGCCGACTGCTTTCCAGCCGATTGCCTTCTGGTTTGTGCAGTGCTAAGGGTAAACGAAGATGCGACTAACAAGAGCGAGACCACAAGTGTAAGAGCGATAAAGCGGTGGATGGTTTTCATTTTCTCTCTTCTCCATCGGGCAAGTATTATTGCCCTGTTTTCTCCGGCTGAGACGATCTCTTTAACATAGATTGCTGACCATCGCTTAGTCAGTCCTGTGTGCGTAAAATTCAATCACATCCTGAGCCATCTGGACAATCTTCTCGCGCAATTCAACAGGCTCCAAGACCTCGACCTGCGTTCCGAAGCTCAACACATATTCACACGCCTCTTCTTCAAACTGAAATCGCATAGCGACTTTCACCCAGCCATCCTCTTCTAGTTCGCCGACGTGCTCGACGCGCGCGAATCTTCCGCCGTAGGGCAGGCGCGGGATGACGAATGAACTCGCGCGCAGGGTCGCAGTGTATTTTGGAAGAGAGGTCTTAAACTTTGCGGAAGATTCTTCCCAGAATGCTGCCAGATCAAAACCTACGGGACGCACGCAAGGCTGGTCTGTGATCTTCACTTCCTGAATACGCGAGACGCGGTAGCTGCGCACATCTCCGTCAACAGCCGCGACCAGATACCAGACGCTTCCCTTTGCCACGAGTCCTAAAGGATCAACCAGACGCTCGACTCTGCACTCATCATCATTCTGCCCGTAGGTAAAGACGAGTTTGCGCTCCTGCCAGATGGCCTCTTGCAGCGTGTGAAGAGATGGCACCGCCTCCTTCTGTGGATTCCAACCTGTCACGTCCAAATGAATGCGCTGGCGCGCATAGTCTGCATCATGGCGAAAGATTGAAGGCAGCGCCGCCGATAACTTAATCAGCGCCGTGTCCGAAGCCTTGTCCAAGCTCAAGTCTGCCAGGAGGCGTGGAGGTCTGGTGAGAAAGAGCGCCTGAATCTCCGTTTCATTCAATCCCGTCAAATTCGTCTTGTAGCCTTCCATCAATGTCCATCCGCCATGCGCGCCGCGCTCGGCTGTGACCGGAACGCCCGCCATGCCGAGCGCTTCCATGTCTCTGTGAATAGTGCGCTTTGAAACCTCAAGACGCTGTGCCAACTCTCGCGCAGTCAGGCGTTGATGAATCTGCAAGAGCAACAGGATGGAGAGCAAACGATCCGCGCGCATCTCTTCTTCCTCCCATCAATCCAGGACTGCTCAAGATTGTACCTGAGAAATATGACACAGGATGACATCTATTGACCTGTATTTTTTTTCGCGCAGGTGAAAGATTGAAAGGAGCATCAACATGCGAAAAGTAACATTTGGCGGGGCCAACAGTCTCGATAATTATATTGCTCGTCAAGACGATGCGGTTGATTGGTTAATGTGGAGCAAGGAAGCGGCGCAGATCATGGCGGAATACTGGAAGACGATTGACACGATTGTGATGGGACGCAAAACCTACGAAGTTTCTCTCAAACTCAGCGAAGGCGGCGGAAATCCTCATGCTGGCATGAAAACTTACGTTTTCTCGCGCACCTTGAAGAAGAGCCAGGACGAGACGGTTGAAATTATCGGGACGGATGCCGCAGAGTTTGTCCGTGATTTGAAAAACCGGGAAGGCAAAGACATCTGTGTGCTGGGCGGTGGCCTGTTAGCGAAATCGCTGTTCGAGGCAAATCTGATTGATGAAATCGGTTTCAACATTCATCCGGTTTTGCTCGGTTCGGGCATTCCGCTCTTTCACGAAATGAACCATCAGATTGATCTGGAACTGCTTGACTGCAAGCCCTTCAAAAACGGCTGCGTGCTGGTCTCTTATCGTGTGAAAAATTCGAGGCGGAAGAGAAGTCTGAGAAGCGGGGCTAAGAGATAAAACCTTGCGAGGACAAAGTTGCTTGACTCCGTCTGTGAGACCTCAGCCGCTGAAGGCGGAGAGCCGCTTTTCAATTCCGGCTTCCGCCTCACTTTTGCATTTCTAATTTTGCATTCATTCGCTCGCGCTTGTCGCTTCCTGCTGATCTGCCGTGTAGAGCCGGAGAATATCCTGGCCCTGACGCGAGCGCGGGTCAATGGTGCGCAGGTGCTTGCGTCCCTGCATCTCCCAGATGGCCGTCACCTGTCCATCCTTTTCGACGGCATGATAACTGATCTCCTCGGTTGGCGCGGCGGCGGCTTGCTCTTCACTGTTGCTGTTCTCTGCGGGCGCGCTGGCGGCTGCATCGGGCGCGGTTTCATTCTCTTGCATCTGAGTCAAACGCTCTCCTCTCGTGATTCGATTTTTCTTTTGTGATTGAAGGATTGTGGCACACGCTCGTCGCGCATGTCTAGCGAGTGAAAGAATCTGCACGATGCGGAAGGCCTGGCTTCATGCGGGCTGAACCAGCACGTTCTTGACCTTCACACTACATCAGTGTATTCTCCGAATTCGTTGTTAAAGCCATCGGGTTAACTATTGACAGACACCGACCTCTCCCGCGAGTCTCGCGCCATTAAGATAACTTTTGTCCATTAGCCGCCGCGCTCTCCACATTTTTTTGGAGCACTAATGAAAAGAATTCTGACCCTCGTCATAGGCGCTGGCACGAGCGCTTGAAACGGCGCGCCGCATTTCGATTGGTGAATAACCTCAGAAGGAGAACACTGTGAGACGACTCTTTATCACATTTCTATTTACGCTTTCCCTTGCGGGTTTAGCTTTTCCCGCTCTGGCACAGGAAAACAAAGTCAACATAGATAAATCTCGCATCCCTGCGGTGGCCGGTGATGTCAAAGATTTTGTGCCGCCGGGATGGAAGATTGAAGAGCAAGTGACGGGCGACTTGAACGGTGACGCTGCGCCCGACTACGCGCTCAAACTCGTGGAGGACAAGCCCGCGAAAGAGAGCGATGATTCCGCCACCGAACGGCAGCGCGCACTCGTCATCGTGCTGCGAAATAAGGACGGCAAGTTATCGCGCGCCGCCGTCACCGATAGGTTACTGCAATGCACTCGCTGCGGCGGAGCTTTTTACGGCGTGGTGGAAGCGCCCGCCAACGTCAAGATTGAAAAAGGCGTGATCGTCGTCGAGCAGGATCACGGCTCACGCGAGATGGGCGATGAGACCTTTCGTTTTCGCTACGAGCCGCAAACGCAGAAGTTCGCGCTCATCGGTTTTGACTACGCTTACCATGATCGCCTGACCGCCGGAGTAATGGCGGAAAGCAACAATTACCTGACCGGCGTGCGCGAAACCTTTCGCGGCAAGGGCAAGAAGGATACGAAATCCAGAAGCAACATTTCCCGGCAGAAGATATACCTTGAGGATGTGGACAGCGAAAAGTTTGAAGAAGACGCCTCGAAGCGTTTAGGCGTTTGAGATACGCGGTTTCTCTTTCCATTTTTTTCAAGAGGCCGGAGCAAAAGAGTGATAAACTTGCCAGCGCCAGCGCTCTGTTAAGTTATCCGTCGCTTCCAGGAGCAGCCGGAACTTGACGAAGCTAAAGCAAGCACTCATCAAAATCATTTCCATCAAGATTGAAGTCTGACAACCGATAAAGGAGAGCACACGATGAAGAATTATTTACCGCTTAAAGTTTCAACGATGAGCGCCATCATTTTGTTGATTGCGCTTTTAGTTACCGCCCCGCTTTCTGCTGTCCGCGCGCAGAAGAGCATTCAGCAACGCACCCCGCGAATCGAGATCACGCCGTTGGATCATGCAGCGTCTCTGGATGACCCGGAGGCGACGTATGAAGGCGCACGAATAGTGCATAACGTGACAGTCAACGGGCAAAAGGGGATGCGCGTCCACGCCAAGTTCACAGTGAGAGATGGACTCGACGTTAGTTGCCGATTGATTGCCTATTTCTTCAATGACGACGGATCACCAATTGCAGCCAACGATCCGAAATACAGAGATGCCGAAGGCGGCGTGAGCGCACACGCGGACTTCAAGCCCCAGTACGATCCTGCGGTCTATAACGACTTGCAAATTTTCATCCCCTACTCGGCGCTGAACCTGGAAGAGAGTGGCGAGTATGATTTGAAGTTCTACCTGGCGCTGTATGACCAGGAAGGGAAAAGATTCTTTGGGAAATCAGGCTGGTACAAGTTTAAAATGACGATGCCTTAGAATCCAAGATCGAGTAAACCGAAGAGCGCGCTGGATATTCACATCAACATCGGGCGCGCTCTTCTCTATGTTTCGTCCGCCAGATTCTTAACCAAATCAACGTACTCGCCGCGCTCAAAGCCGTTCGCGCTGAAGTGGTCAATCAACTCATCTCCGCACCGAGCTAACCGTGAACAGACATTTGGTGCAAGGCAAGAGCGAGTTCAACTGCACGACGCGGGGCGACGACGCCCCAGCCTTGCCGGTCAACTTCAATTCCGGGCAGACGCTCTGCTGTCTCGATTAAGATGCGTTTGACCTGCTGCGGCTTGAGTTTCGGATTCGCTTCGAGCATACAGGCGATGATGGAGGCGACGATGGGCGAGGCGAACGATGTCCCGTCAACGTACTTGTAATGCTCGCTGATGACGTTGCCCTCGCGTAGTTTGATCGTAATCAACTGCCGCAGAAGCGAGATGCGCAAGTTGCTTGCTTCGTCCAAATCCTTGTCCACTCCGGCGTGCTCCGCAATCAGAGCGTGAAGCTGATCGTCCGGCGCAGCATCAAGCATAGCGAAGAGTTCCGCTTCTTCGGCGGTCGGCGTGCCCGGCAGGATCGGCGCAGGAACCCAGATGCCCGGCGCGATGACTTCAGGCTTCTGTAGGCCGTCAATCGTCGGGCCGTAGGACGAGCGATACATGCCGCGCCGCGCTCTATCCATAGAGTTTTGATCGTCCAATCCTCCAACAGCGATGCATGACGGCGCGCTCGCGGGCGGCAACACAGGATGTCCCGGATGAAGCCCCGCATTGCCGACAGCGCAGACGACCGTTAAGCCTTCACGCACGGCCTGCTCGACAGTCTGCGCCAGCGAGTTGTGCAGGTAAGATTCTTCGTTGTCGCCACCGGCGGAGATGTTGACGATGCGAATCCTGTACTTCTCACGATGCGCCATCACCCACTTGAGGCCGCGCTCAATACTCTCTTCGGAGATGCGGCCCGTCTTGGCGAGCTTGACGAGAACGACGTTTGAGGCGGGCGCGATGCCGCGATAGAAGCCATAAGAGAGTCCGCCGTTTCCTGCCGCGACGACTGAAGTCATCATCCCGTGCCAGCTCAAAACGTCCGGCGTCTCAAGCGAACTCTTGTCGCCTTCCGCATCCATGATGCTGTGATAAGCGAGGATGCGATTGCGCGGCTTCGTGAGATCGGGATGCGGATAAAAACCTGAATCGAGAAAGGCGATGGTGATGCCGCGCCCTGTAAAGCGCTCGTCGGCGTCCATCCGCAAGGGAGTTGAGAGAACATTGCCGCCCTGCTCAAAGACAGCGTAGTCCTCTTCGAGTTGAACTCGCGCACGCTCGAACATCTCGACGCAGCGCGGGCAGACTTCCGTTACACCCGCCGGAGCATTCGCCGCGACGATGACTTTCAGACTATCAGGCAGACTATCGAAAGGCACCAGCCCGTCGGGAGCTTCTCGTCCACAGACGGGACAGACGGGCTTGCCCGCTGCCTGATCTGAATGAAGCCCTGTCGGTTCTTTTGTGATAATTGCGTCAGACATTCGCGCCCTCTTGCTCTTTGACGTTGCTTTTAATTTCGGTCGGCTATGATGAACAGAAACGAGAGCGAAAGCAAGGAGTGAAGAGACGCGGAGAGTGGGAGACGCGGAGACGCGGCGAGAAGAAAAAGAGAGGCGGCGTCAACATCGCTTTTCATCGCCGCGTCTCCGTGTCGCCGCGTCTCGCTTTCCGCCTTGCCCTTCTGCCCTCTGTAAGGTATTTCTATTCTACACGACAAAATTTGCAGGAGGTCTCAAGCGACTCGATGGATCAAGAGCAACAGACTGTGTCGGATATTTTTCGTCGCGCGCAAGGTTTGCACCGCGAGAATCCGCAGGCGTCTTACAAAGATTTGAAAGCGCAGCTTCTCAAGGAGTACACGGGCGCGCCCTTTCCCCCGACCGCCAGCCTGACAATTCCAGAACAGGACGCACGAGCGCCTGAAGAAGACTGGACGGCAGGGCTACCCATCATCATGCGCGGCATCCAACAGCAGGACTGGAAAGAGATCGTCAACGGCATCGTCCTCAGCCTTGAGCAGACTGAAAACTACGAACAGCAGCGCAACACACAGTCGGTTGACACCTGGCACGACCGCACCGTCGGCATCGAAGAGCCGCTCACGAAAGGCGTCAACAAGTGGATGCCGGAAGAATTGATGGCGCTGGCGGAGAGACAGACGAAGAAGTAGGCAGTGGTCAGTGGTCAGTGGTCAGTTGAAACAGGCGACGACCTGCTTTTGTTTTTAACTGACCACTGACCACTGACCACTGGAGAAGTTATGAGCTTTCTGGGAAATCTATTCAACGATCCGCTCTATCAAAAGAATGATCCGCGCAAGGCTGAAGAGGTTGACGAACCCGGCGTGATTATCAGCCCGGACACGCGCCGCGCGAATCGCGTCCCGCCCGGACAGTCACGCACGCGCAAGTGGCCTGTGCTCGACGCGCACGGTACGCCCGACGTTGATCTTGCGACGTGGCAGTTCGATGTTGATGGTCTGGTCGAACATCCGCAAAGCTGGTCGCTCGATGAGTTCATGCAGCTTCCAGCCGTTAAGGTCTATGCGGACTTTCATTGCGTCACGCGCTGGTCGCGGCTGGATAACGTCTGGGGCGGAGTCTCTGCGCGCGAGTTTGCGCGCGTTGTCGGCATCAAGCCGGAGGCGAAGTTCGTCGTCGCGTTCGGTTACGATAACGGTTGGACGACTAATCTTCCCATCGAATATTTTCTCGCCGAAGATTCGCTCTTCGCGTGGTCGCACGACGGTCAACCGATTCCGCCCGAACACGGCGGCCCCGTTCGTCTGATCGTCCCGCAACTCTACGCCTGGAAATCAGCCAAGTGGGTCAAGGGCGTGCGCTTTCTTGAACACGACCAGGCTGGCTTCTGGGAAGAAGGCGGCTATCACATGCGCGGCGTGCCCTGGAACGGAGAGGACGGCGAGCGATTCAGATGGCAGGAGTAATAGTGGTCAGTGGTCGGTGGTCAGTGGTCAGTTACAAATGCTTGTTTTCAACTGACCACTGACTACTGACTACTGACCACTGATTTACTATGAGCACTAACCCGACCACCGAAACGCAAACGCCTGCAACCTCAGCAGCAACGCCGAAAGATGCGGCTGCCGTCATCCTGCTTCGCGCGGAAACCGATAAAGCAAATCCGCAAGTCTTCTGGGTGCGGCGTAGCGAGCGGCTGGCGTTTCTCGGAGGCTTTCATGCCTTCGCGGGCGGGCAGCGTGATGCGTCGGATGCTTTGACGCGCGTCGAGAATTGTGAGGATGAAGAGACGCGCACGATGATTAGCTGCGCGGCGCGCGAGTTGTTTGAAGAAGTCGGCGTGCTCG
Organism: Acidobacteriota bacterium; assembly: GCA_032159235.1. Lineage (GTDB taxonomy): Bacteria > Acidobacteriota > Blastocatellia > Pyrinomonadales > Pyrinomonadaceae > QHXM01. The sequence continues at coordinate 11,360 of JAVHWW010000048.1, read as the reverse complement.
TCGCGCGCGGCGCGGAGACTCTGACGAAGGGACAGCGCGCTTCGTTGCTGGATGATCTCGAATCCGGGCGCATGACGTTTCCAGAACTCTTGCAGCACTACGGTCTTCACCTTGATGTAAATGATTTCACGTTCAGCGGACGCTGGGTCACGCCGCCCTTCAGCCCGCGCCGCTTCGACACTTGGTTCTTTCTAGTCAACTGTCCCGCGAAGCAGCAGCCACACGTCACGGGCGATGCGGAGCTTGAATCAGGCGAGTGGATCGCGGCGCGCGAGGCTGTTGCACGCTGGCAGCGTTCGGAAGTTCTGCTGGTGCCGCCCGTGCTTCATGCGTTGCGGACGCTGGCAGATGGCATCACGGATGATCTCGTGGAGCGTTTTCTCGCCACGCCACACGCGCACCGTGTGCCTGTGCGCCGGATAGAGTTTCGTCCCGGCTTCATCTGCTTTCCCGTCAGAACCAACACCCTGCCGCCCGCGACGCACACGAACTGTTACATCGTCGGCGCGCAGGAGATTGTCATCATTGATCCCGCCTCATCTTTTGCAGAGGAACAGTCCGCGCTCGCTTCGTGCGTTGACGAGCTTCTCAATGAAGGACGAAAGATTCGAGAGATTATCCTGACGCACCTGCACCCGGATCACGTCGGCGGCGTCAATGCACTCGTCGAATATCTCGGCGGGCGCGTGACGGTCGCCGCGCATCGTCTCACGGCTGAAGCTCTCGCCGGCTCGATTCGCGTTGACCGTTTGATTGAAGATGAAGAATTGATCGAACTCGCAGGCGAACCGCGAATAACTTTGCGTGCGTTGCACACGCCCGGTCACGCACGCGGGCATCTCTGTTTCTACGAAGAGCGAACGGGTGCGTTGATTACCGGCGACAACATTGTCGGGCTTGGTTCAGTTCTGATAAATCCGCCCGAAGGCAACATGCGCGATTATCTCGACTCGCTCGAACGTCTGCGCGCGTTGCCGCATCTGACGGTTCTCTTCGGCGCGCACGGCCCCGCGATTGGCAATCCGCGCGCGAAGATTGAAGAGTACATCGCGCATCGTCTCGAACGTGAAGCGAATATCTTAGCGGCTGTTCGTGAGGGCGCAGAGACACCCAAAGAGATTGTCGCGCGTGTCTATACGGACGTTCATCCGAAGGCGCACGCGCTGGCCGAGCGCGCGGTGCTGGCGCATCTTGAGAAATTGGAAGCCGACAACCTCATCGCCAAACGCGCTGAAGATTGCTATATTGCTAATGATCCGAACCCGTCAGCGAGTTAAGAAGCAAATGACAGTTGGAGGTCGTTTATGTTCTCACACCGCCGCATCTTTCTTATCCTGATTCTCACGCCTTTTCTACTGCTCATTCCGACTCATGTATCTTGGGCGCAGGAAGTTCCTGCGGACGAGCAGAGGCTTGAGTCTGATGAAGAGATGCTGAGAAAGGCTGAAGAGAATGTTCAGTTGATTATCTCAAAGAGATTTTTTGAAAAACACGGCGGTGACTTGGCTCGCAAAACCGAACAGCAGTTAAAAGACATCTTGCAGCTTTACCCGAATACGCCGTTGCGTGATCGAGTTGAAGAGAATCTTGTTCGTGTGCAAGAGGAACTCGCAACGCACGAGCTATCGGTCGCGCGCTTTTATCAAGCCAGGTACGAACACGGCGAGGGCGGATTGAAAGGCGCGCAGAATCGTCTGAATGAAATTTTGAAGAAGTATCCAAAATTTTCCCTGATGGATGAGGTGCTTTTGCGTTTCGGAACACTATACTTGAAAAGTGAGCAACCCGATGAAGCAGCAAACTTTTTCTGGAAGCTGGTCTGCAAGTACCCAAGCAGCCAATATGTCAGCGAGGCGCTTGAGCAACTTTCTAAAATAGGAATCAATACGTCAGAGGACTGCAATAATCTGCGGCTGAAATAATTCGGCAAGGCCGCACTCAATAAATCTCAAAGGCAATCAAGGATGGGCAAGCAATAATGGATTTACCGAAGAACTTGGGTGAACTTAAAGAGAGCAACTACCGCGTGCGCTCCGTCAAAGACGAGATGCGCGCTAACCTCGTGCGTAAACTCCGCGCGGGCGAGAAACTTTTTCCAGGCATCGTCGGCTACGATGAGACTGTCGTGCCGCAGATTACAAATGCGATTCTCTCGCGTCACAATCTGATTCTGCTCGGCCTTCGCGGTCAGGCCAAGAGCCGCATCATACGCCAACTGACAGACCTGCTTGATGAACGTATCCCCGCCATCGCAGGCTCTGAAGTCAACGACGATCCCTTTCATCCGATCTCTGCTTACGGGCGACAGACCGTCGAGCTTCACGGCGACTCGACGCCCATCGCCTGGATTGAACGCGACGCACGCTTCGTCGAAAAACTTGCCACGCCCGACGTGACCATCGCGGACATCATCGGCGACGTTGATCCGATCAAGGCGGCTAAAGGCGGGCATCTTCTATCGGATGAGTTGACGATTCACTACGGCCTCTTGCCGCGCGCCAATCGCGGCATCTTCGCCATCAACGAACTGCCAGACCTCGCCGGAAAGATTCAGGTCGGACTTTTCAACATCATGCAGGAAGGCGACGTGCAGATTAAAGGCTATCCCGTGCGCCTGCCGCTCGACGTGATGCTCGTCTTCTCCGCCAACCCCGAAGACTACACGGCGCGCGGCAAGATCATCACGCCTTTGAAAGATCGCATCGGCGCGGAGATCAGCACACACTATCCGACCGATTTACAACTCGGCGTTGAAATCACCAAACAGGAAGCGTGGACTGCGCGCGAAGGTCTTGACGGTTTCACTCTTCACATTCCAGACTTCATCCGCGACACCATCGAACAAATTGCTTTCGAGGCGCGCGACGACGGGCGCATAGACAAACGCTCCGGCGTCTCGCAGCGTCTGCCCATCACCGCGATGGAATCCGTCATCTCCAACGCCGAGCGCCGCGCGCTCCTCACCGAAGAGGAAGAGATCGTCCCGCGCATCTCAGACCTCTACGCCGCGATTCCTTCCATCACCGGCAAGATGGAACTCGAATACGAAGGCGAGCAGATCGGCGCTACGAAGATCGCTAAAGACTTAATCAAACGCGCGGCGGGCGAAATCTTTGAAGGCTACTTCGTCGGCATAGATTTCACGGACACCGTGCGCTGGTTCGACGCCGGCAACAACCTGCGCCTCGCCGACACAGCCTCCGCCATCGAGTGCATGAATCTTCTACAGGTCGTCCCCGAACTGATCGAGACCGCGCTGATTCCCTTCGACTTCAAACGCGCGGACGAAGCTCAGACAGTCTCAGCCTGCGAGTTCGTCCTCGAAGGTCTCTACGCGCAGAACAAGATCAGTCGCAACGAAGAGGGCGGCTACACGGCGGCGACGAAAGCGAAGAAAGATCGGCGCGGAATGATTTATGATGATTTGACGGAGACGGGACGTTATAGCTGAGGAGCATAGAGATGGAAATAATTTGGACGGCTGTTTACCGCAAAGTGCCTGAAGGTTATATCGGGTTCGTCGAAGAGTTGCCCGGTGCTAATACGCAGGGAGCCAGTTTGGAAGAAGCCCGCGAAAATCTCAAAGAAGCTGTTGAGTTAGTGATAGAAGCAAATCGCGCATTGGCAAAAGAGGCCATTGGAGAAGAGGATGTAATTCGGGAATTTTTGGATTAATACGTTCTGCTTTCGCAGCTTGCCTGAATTTCCCTTAGCAGCGAAAAAAAAACTTGTACAGCACTTTTTTTCATTTTTTCTCAATTTCTAGAAGATTTCTAATTAGCGTTGACACGCGATCAGTTTTAGACGTTCATTGACTATTACATAGCGTCGCAACTTATGACACACTTGCTGCATGAAGCGCATTGACTTGATTCGTCATTTGGAGCAACACGGCTGTGAGTTCTTCCGTGAAGGGAGTAAACATACGGTTTATGTAAATCGAGCAGCGCAAAGGTCGTCGTCAATTCCCAGACATCGGGAGATAAACGAATTTCTGGCACGAAAAATCTGCCGCGATTTACAAGTTCCTGAACCGGGGCAAAAGAAGTAGATGAAGTTTACACGCTATTCAAAATTCAAAGGTCTCGACGTTTCCGGGATCAATCTGGGCGATTTGATGGATGCGCTCTCGGATTCCATTCTGCAATCTGGCTTCGATGATGATTACTACTGGTCGCGGCAGCGACGCCCGCAGGATACGTCGCTTGATGCGCTGAGACAGGCATTGCTTCAGGCGTTGTTGGAGCAGGGTCTGATTGACGAGCGGCAGATAGAGGAGATGCTGGCCGATAACGAGGGCAAGTTCAAGGGTTCGCTCCTTGAAGAGATGCTCAATCAGTTGATCGAGCGGTTGGTTGAAGAAGGCTATCTCAAGCTGAAGGAAGAGCAGTCGCCGCAGGCGAGACAACAGCGACGCGGTGGGCCGGGCGAAGTTTCCGAAGCGAGCGAGCGCAACGTTCATTTTGAAGTGACGGAGAAGGGATTGGATTTTCTAGGCTACAAGACGCTCAGAAATCTTCTGGGCAGTCTCGGCAAGAGTTCGGTCGGGCGTCACGACACGCCGCATCTCTCGACCGGCATCGAAGCTGCGCAGGCGAGCAAGCCTTATGAGTTTGGCGATACGGTCAATCTCGATGTCAACACGACGCTGCTCTCAGCCATTCAACGCGAGGGCTTGGGCGTGCCGCTCAATCTCGAATACAAAGACCTGCATGTTTATCAACAGGACTATCAATCCTCTTGCGCGACCGTCGTCATGCTCGACTGCTCGCACTCGATGATTCTCTACGGCGAGGATCGTTTCACGCCCGCCAAGAAAGTTGCGCTCGCGCTCGCACATCTGATTCGCACGCAGTATCCGGGCGATTCTCTCAAGATCGTGCTCTTTCACGATTCGGCGGAAGAGTTGCCGATGGCGAAACTCGCCACCACACAGGTCGGCCCCTTTCACACGAACACCGCCGAAGGCTTGCGTCTCGCGCGTCGCCTCTTGCAAGCGCAGCGCAAAGAGATGAAGCAGATCGTGATGGTGACGGACGGCAAACCGACTGCTTGTTTTCTCGATAAGGCGAGCGCCGCTCCATTCGGGCGCAGAAGTTTTGAGACGCAAGGCGAATCCGCAGGCCGCAGACTTTATAAGAACTCGATGGGCGGCGATCCCTTCGTGATGGCTGAAACATTCAAGGAAGTTCAGGCGTGCCGCAAGGCCGGCATCATGATTAACACCTTCATGCTGGCGAGTGATTATTACCTCGTCGAGTTCGTCAAAGAGATGTCGGCGATGACGAACGGCAAGGCTTACTTCGCCAACCCGAACAATCTCTCACAGTTCGTCCTGATGGATTTTATGAGGAGACGAACGAGCCGCGTTAAATGAGAGGCCGGGTGATTAACGAGGCGATGAGCCAATTCCGTAAATTCATCATCGAAGAGCGTGTGCGCTGGGGCGACGTTGATGCCGCGCGCATCATCTTCTACGGCGCGTACATCCGCTTCTTCGAGATTGCGGAAACCGAACTCTTCCGCGCCGTCGGTCTGCCCTACAGCGTGATGTTTGACGAGTTAGACATCTGGCTGCCGCGCGCACATCTCGAATGCGACTTTCGACGCGCCGCGCAGTTGGATGATCTGCTGGAAGTCTCCGTCTTCGTCGGACGCATCGGCACGAAATCTCTGCGCCTCGATTTTGAAGTCAGGCGCAAAGGCGAAACGGAACTAACTGCCTCCGCCCACTTCGTCCTCGTCGCCGTCCGCCGCAATACATTCGAAAGCGTCTCAGTCCCTGAAGAGATTAGAGAGCGCCTCGCACCATATACAGTGAAAAGTGATGAGTGATAAGTGATAAGAAAAATCTTTTAACTCATCACTCATCACTCATCACTTATCACTTATCACTGTGTTAGAATCTCGTCGCGCAATTGAACCTCGCCTGCCTAGTCTCTTGACGCAGTAACTTCCACAATATATTCGTTGAGTTGATACTCCAAAGGATCACGCGATGAGTGACGACAACAGCCTTGAGTTTGATATGTTCGAGGACGCGCGGCGAAGACTCGTGGAGCTTCTGGTGACTGAGGGACGCGAGCGGCTTGATGCGGAAAAGATCGCGCTCTACGTTGTGCAGGGAATGCGCGAGATGCCCAGGTTCGTCAAGATGCTTTCAGAATCGCGCACGCACACGCGCGCGGAAATTCTCTCTACTCTCATGCTTGTTTTAGAGAACGCGAGCGCGCTTGAGAAGGCTAGAATCATGCTGCTCGAACTTGATGAAGCGAGTTGATAACAATTGCGGATTGAAAAAGAGAGAAGGCAGAAGGCAGAAAGCAGAAGGCAGCCAGGACGAAAGCTGCTCTTGACTGCCTTCTGCCTTGTGCCTTCTGCCTTCTGTTTTTCTAAATCCGCAATCGTTCACAACGGCCACACGGCGCGGCGCGCGAGTTTGCGTTTGAGATCAACGTAGCCCTGATCGCCTGCGACCAACTCACCGAGAACTCGTTTGATGCCGCGATGCGCGCGACCAAGCTCAATCATCCTCTCTGTGAACGGAGCGCCCCAGAAGTTTCCATAAAAGCGATGACGCATCTCTGAAGCACGCCGCAACTCGCGCCCGAAATCTTCGCGCCAACGTCTTTCATAATCGAGCGGACGGCCTGCCAGATAACTTTCGGCGAAAAGCTCTGCCGAACGCAGCGCGTAGTAGATTCCTTCGCCCGTCACCGGATCGGCGAAGCCTGCCGCGTCGCCAAGCAATGCCCAGCCAACACCTGCCGCGCGTCTCGTGTCCCATGTTTTGACGGCGAGTCCGGGAATGCGCGCGGCGTAACGTTCAGCCGTCGCTTCAAGCTCACTTCTAATCAAGGCGTCGCGTTCTTCGTCCTGCCGTCGAGCGTGCCAGAGATTTGCTCTGCGATCAACGCGCTGGCGATAGTAACCCGTCATAAATTGCCAGAGCATTTGATCGAGTGCTGAATGATCGAAGGCGTCCTGCGAGGTGGCGATGCCGAAAGAGATGTGATCCACACGCGGAAACGCCCACGCATAACCGGCCCATCCGGGAAGGAAAGCGACGACGGTCGGCGCAGTCTTTTCTTTCGGCAACGGCGCGCGATAGCCGAAGGCGACTTCCATCTCCGATGGCGGCAACGCGCCCGCGAGTTTCTTCGCAATAGGACTGTTCGCGCCGTCCGCAGCGACGAGCATGGGCGCGCTCCACGTCGCGCAGTTTTTGCTTTGAAGCATCCAGTCTTCCGTTTCACTCGCGCGTGAGCGAAACGAGACGCGCTCTTTGATGATGTGCGCGCCTGCTTCTCCGGCGCGGTCGCGCAGGTATGAATCGAAGGCTGTGCGCGAGTAGATGGCGAAAGGCTCGTTGAGTTTCAGGTGCAGACGTTTTCCGGCGGGAGAATACATCTCGATTTCGCTGACGGTGCGCCCGACAGCTTCCAACAGATGCGGCCACGCTTTGAGTGCCTTCGAGGTGACGCCGCCGCCGCAAGCCTTCGGCTCACCCGCAGGCCGCCCGTCAAAGAGCGCGACGCTCACACCGCCGCACGCGAGCCTCTCAGCCGCAAACGAACCCGCCGGGCCAGCGCCGACAATCAGGACATCGAATCTCTCACTCGTCATCTTTAGTTCATGTCTGATCTTCAATCTGGAGAATGAAGGCTTGTGTGAACTTCAATTTAACCTCAGCCTCCAGCAAACGCGAACGCCGGAATTGAGCCGCGCCGAGCGAACAGCACGCAACATAGTCTTTAGGAAGATTGATGAGAGCGAAGTTGTCGAGGCGTCGCTCTCGAATGACTTTTCGGCTGGGGATAAAGCATATCATTCAACTTTAACATATATATCTCTGAGCAACAGTTCGCATTCGACACTAACAAGCCGTACTATATCTTCCGCACTCCGATACTCTGAGTATGCCCATTTTCTTTCACTCTCACGGATGAATTGTTCAACTCTGTAAAGAGTTTGCGACACTAAAATATATTCGGCGAACGATTCGATACGCTGATAATGCTCAAACTTCTTGCCCCGATCATAAGCCTCTGTGGAATCTGAGAGCACCTCAATAATAATGATTGGATTAATAAGCGTATCCATTTCGGCATCTTCAAACTTTTCTTCGCCACAGATGATAGCAATATCAGGATACGTGTACTTGCCTGTTTCACTAACCTTGACACGCATATCCATTGAGTAAATATTGCAGGGACGATCAAGCAATTGATTGCCTAGCACTCTAGCTATGTTCCCCGTAATTATATTATGCTGCTTTGTCGTACCAGCCATCGCAAACATTTCGCCTGCGAAATACTCACTTTTGTATTCTGCTTTACGCTCGAGAGCCAGATATTCTTCTGGAGATAAATATGTATTTAGTTGAGAGGACATCAAGTAGAAACCTCAAAGGCTAACTTGCTAAAATCAACTATACTTTACATCCCGCTTCCCATACAGGCAACAGCCGAACGCTCCGCGTCCAGGCGACACGCACACCACCACCGCGCGCGAGTCTCTCAGCCGCAAACGAACCGGCTGGCCCCGCGCCGACAATCAAGACATCGAATTTCTCAGTCGTCATCTTTAGTTGGTGTCTTCTCTACAATCTGGAGAATGAAGGCTTGTGTCAACTTCAATTTAATCTCAGCCTCCAGCAAACGCGAACGCTGGAATTGACCGGGCGCGCACACAACGCCATTACAGGCAAGTTCTCGATGAGAGCCGCGCTATTTCGCGCTCCGGTTAAATGAGTTATGCCGCTGATCCGCCGATGACACCGGCAATAAGTAGTTTACCTCAGATCATCGATCTGCAAGACAATCGGGTTTGCCCCTGCGCCTTTTACGACGTCAATAATCTTGATGACATCGGCGTACCGGCACGAACGCCAAGCCTTAATCACAACTGTTTTCTCCACGCGTTCGTCTTCTGGCAGATCAGTTCGCGTCTTCATGTCGGGCTTATAAACATGCTGCTCTTTACGCTTCTGGAAAATTTGAGCGAGGGTCTGGGCCAAGCTGGACGTATCGTTCAACGTCCCCATCTCCTTCGAAGAGACAAGATCACCTTCAGTGCCCCCGGTGCTGGGCTTGGCCTTTGGAACCTTCCGTGGTTGTGGTTGTATAATCAACCCGACCATCAGAATACCTTCGTACCCTCCGGTGCTGAGGCTCACCCGCCGATCAGAGGAAATTTCAACTCCCAGAAGAAGCGGATTAACCTTCAACTTGCTCGGGTCTTCATCCAACTCTCGCAGAGCCGGAATCTGTAACAGGAATCTCTCGAAGTTATCACCGACAATTAGCCCCAGTTGTTGAACGCGCTCTTTTGAGGCGCTCATGCCACTAATGGCGTCGACAACAGTTCCATAATCAATGTCCGCCGAGGCCGCGATGTAAACGAGTCTGTTTGTTCCCGACTGCCGCTTGAGCAATTCACTGATCTTATTGGGGATGCCCCGTTCAAAATCCGCTTTCGGGATTCGCTCGTCACCAACATATATCTCATCGTCGCGGGGAATCCAGACAATGGACTCCCTTCGGACTGCCTGATCATATTCCGCATTCTTTAGGTCACGCGGCATGTTAAGGGTGATGCCATCGGGGGCATCCAAGTTCACACCCAGAAACGGGATGATGACGAGTGCGGCAATGAAGCGATTTTTCTGAGCATCATTTTGTGTGTATCCGGAAACTCGTCCCCACAGTTTGCCGTCGAGTAGAATGTCGCCATCAGGTTTGACTTCAAATATAATGCCGTCGCCAAATTTCACGATATATCGGTCATTGTCTCTTTGAATTGCAGGATCATTTTTGAAGACAATTTTTTGGTGACCTTTCGTGAGAGTAAGACTACCTGCTCGATCATCAATGACTGCGACTTTATTGTCGATGCGGTCGAAGACTGAGCCACTAGCATCAATGCGCAGTAAAGGATAACCACGCAGATCAAGAATCTTAAGATCAGCTCCAGAGTCTTGACCTTGCCGCGCGCACGCTTCAAAGGCGCACAATATCGTCATAGAGGCGACAAAGAGCAGCACAGACAAAGCTGTGAGGCGACTATGATTCGAGTTCAATTTTGACATCGCAGATGCTCCTGCATTGATGGTATAAAATGAGCACTTCTCTCACGGAGTAATCTTGGGCGGATTAGTCAGTCTAAGCTACTCTTATCGTAAGCGTACATTTGGCGCAGCGGCATAACATGTATTAGACACCAAAACTGTCCCAAGACACCAGCACATTTCTGGTCTCTAAATGGAAGGAGCCTCGCTTTCTTCAAGTCACCCGCGACAACTAGGGCGAGAGCGCACACGTCCGGGCAGTCTTCCACGTAGTCGCCCGCTTGGGTCAGCAAGGGCGTAGTTGAATCTCTCGCTTCAAAGGCCGCACCGCCTGGCTACTGCCCACTGCCAACTGCCTTCTGCTACACGCACATCAGGACGGCTGGATCGCTCCAATCGCTGGGGCCTGCGCTGCCGATGGCACGCGCCTGCACGACATAGATTGTGCCGGGCGTCAGACCGTCAAACGTGTTGCTGGCGCTAGTCGTCGGCTTTCGTCGTCCAGTTCGCAGGGTCTGTGGAGGTGGCGATGCGCCACTGGTAACTGCTGGCGTTCGGTACGGGGTCGCAGCGCCCCTTGAGTTGACCGCTCAACTCCGGGCGGCGCAGGCGCAGGTTCGACGGCGCGGGAAGTGTCCCGGCAGGCTGGCGCTGCTTCTGCGCGGTGAAACCGGAGCCGAGCAGAATCGTCAAATCGCCCTGACAGGCGCTCTGCGCATAGAGCGATAGATCGCGCAACATGTCAACGAGTTTGCCGCGCGCAGCATCACGCGCGCTGGTGGCAGACTGACCGCCGTCCATGTTATTGACGGCGGTGATGAAGTCTGTGCGCGCCGCGCCGACTGCCGCCAGCGTCGGGTTAGGCGTTGGATAATTCGCATTCCCAGTCATCGCGGCCAGAATCCGACCACTGTCCACAATCAACTCAGCGTCCGTGTCGTCGCCGAGAAAGGAGATCGCAACTTTCGCTATCATCGGCTCCTCCTGTTGATGATTTGATGGTTAAGAGCCGCCGGACAAGCTTGGGCAGGCGGCATTTGAGGCTGGTTGTAGCAGAAAGTAAGCCTTGAATGCAAGTTTTTTAGCTGCTTACCCTAAATATCAAGGGTTTGTTGAGGAAATCGAAGCTCAGAACGTCACCGGCGAGGTTTAGTTCGTCACAATCCAAGCCTCTTTCATGGAAAACCAAACTTCCTTTTCCAAAAGGAAGGTTCCTTTCTCCAAAACCAAGCCTGGTTTTTGGGAAATCAGGCTTGGTTTTAGGAAAGAAGGTTCTCTTGTCCAAAAGGAA
>JAVHWW010000024.1:0-23736 GCA_032159235.1 Acidobacteriota bacterium | reverse complement strand
TTCAGCATCGCTTGATTCGTAAAGTTTTGTCACATACGGTAATGGTCTTTTTGAATTTGCAACTAGGTCGTGATCCGCTAGACCTTGACGGTCTGGTCTCGGCCTAATAAGAGTCACACATTAGATACGGAGAATATCACAAGCTGGATGTAAACTCTGAGACCGACGGCGAAGATGAAAAATGTCTCGACGCACAATCATCATCGGCGATATTCACGGCTGCTACGACGAACTCTGCGAGGTGCTTGAGCGTGTTGGGCCGGTCGCGGGCGACCGCGTCATCTCCGTTGGCGATCTCATCGTTAAAGGTGAGAAGAATCGAGAAGTCCTCGACCTCTTCAGTGTGGATGAGCGCTTTTCCGCCGTCATCGGAAACCATGATCGGGCGTTGTTGCGCTACTGGCGCGGCGAAGCGATCAAGTTAAAAGAGTCGCAGGAGAGGACGCGCGTCGAACTCGAACCGGACAGAGAACGCTACAGTGCGTATCTCAACTCTTTGCCCTTCATGATTGATTTAGACACGCATCTGATCGTCCACGCTGGCGTGCGTCCCGGCGTCGCGCTCAAGGATCAAGCGGTGGAGGACTTGACGGAGTTGCGCACGCTCGGAGAAGACCGCACGAATCGCGTTGGGATTCCCTGGTACGAAGTTTACGACGGCGACAAAATCGCGCTCTTCGGCCACTGGCCTGCTTCTCAGCCGCGTCGCGCGCCACGCGCCATCGGACTCGACACGGGCTGCGTCTATGGGTTTCAACTCACCGCGTACATCATCGAAGCTGAGGAATTCATCAGTGCCAAAGCGCGCCGCGTGTACGAGGCCCCGAAGCGGAATCTGAGTTGATTTTACCGCGTGTTCACAGTGATGTAATACGGTTGCAGCAGGATACAAGCGAATGATTTCATATGGACAGCATCGCTTTCCCGGCAGACTCTTCATTGTCGAGGGTACGGACGGGAGCGGCAAATCAACACAACTCGCGCTGCTCTATCAATGGCTCAAGGCCGAAGGCTATAACGTCTTCTTCTCGGAATGGAACTCGTCACCGCTCGTCAAAGACACGACGAAGCGTGCCAAGAAGCGCAAGATTTTTACTCCCGCCACCTTCTCGCTGCTTCACGCGACAGACTTCGCCGACCGCACGGAGCGCGACATCATTCCACCTTTGAAAGCCGGAGCCATCGTGCTCGCGGATCGCTACATCTACACGGCGTTTGCGCGCGATGTGGCACGCGGCTGTGATCGGCAGTGGGTGCGCGAAGTTTACAAGTTCGCAGTTAAGCCGACGGTCGCCTTCTTCTTTCGCGCGCCGCTCGACGTGGCGATTGATCGCATCGTCTCAGGCCGCCCGCAGTTGAAGTATTATGAGGCCGGACTGGACATGGAATGGTCTGACGATGAAGAGGAGAGTTTTACGATTTTTCAGGGTAAGATTCTTGAAGAGTATGATCGGATGGTTGACGAGTTCGGGCTGACGTTGATTGACGCGACGCGCTCGATAGAAAAGCAGCAGCGCGAGATGCGCACAATCATCTCACGCTATCTGAAAGAGAAGCTCAAAGAGAAGGCGGTCGTGGCCGGATGAAGGAGATGACGTTTTACGGGACGGCGCTGCCCGGCATCGAGATCGAGCCTTACAGCGGCAAGCTCGTCGTCATCGAAGGCCCGGACGGCGTGGGACGCTCGACGCATATCACTCTCTTGCGGACGTGGCTTGAGTCACGCGGACACGCCGTGCTCGATACGGGCATGACGCGCTCCGTGCTCGCCGGGCGCGGCATCAAAGAGGCGAAGATGGGACACACCCTCGGTCGCCTGACGATGCAGCTTTTCTACGCGACGGATTTCGCCGACCGTTTGCAAAACGAAATGCTGCCAGCCTTGCGCGCGGGCTTCATCGTCCTGACGGATCGCTACATCTATTCGGCGATTGCGCGCGCCGTCGTGCGCGGCGCTGATCCGGCGTGGATTCGTGCGATCTACGGGCTGGCGCTCGTGCCCGACGTGGTGTTCTATCTGAAACCACACTCTGCTGAAGAACTCGTGACGCGCGTGCTGGCTTCCGGGCGCGGTTTCGACTACTGGGAATCCGGCATGGACATCGCCCTCGGCGAAGATTTTTATGAGAGCTTTATCGCCTATCAAAAGCGGATGCTCAAAGAGTTCGACCGGATGAGCGGCGAGTATGGGTTTCATCTCGTGGATGCTTCGCGCTCTGTGAAGAGAGTCGCGGCTGACCTGCGCCGCGCCATCGCGCGTGTGGTTGATGCAGAAGTGACGGCGGCGGGTAATATCTCGCCGGAAGCATCGGCGAAAGCTCAAGCCGCAGGCTCGCGCGCCGCTGACGTTGCGGTGCGGCGCGCAGAGAAAGCGGAAGGAACAGGGCAGCGTTGAAACTCGCGGCGATAGACATCGGCTCGAACTCCATCAAGCTGGTGGTCGTGGATGCTGCCGCGAGCGATTCGTTCGCGGTGCTGGCGCGTGAGAAAGAGACCGTCCGCTTAGGGCACAACACATTGCGCGAAGGCTATCTCTCAGCCGATAACATTCGACGCGCGGCGGAGTGCATCAAGCGTTTTCGTTCGATAGCGGAAGCGCGCGGCGCTGAACAGTTGATTGCGATTGCAACCGCTTCTGTGCGCGAGGCTCACAATTCCGCCGAGTTTATCCAAGAGGTTGAGAAGCAAACGGGCGTGCGCGTCGAGATTCTGTCGGGCATCGAGGAAGCGCGCTTGATCGGCATCGCGGCGGCTCAAGGCAGCGGCGCGCAGATCGCTTCGCTCATCAACATAGACATCGGCGGCGGCTCGACCGAAATCTCGCTGGTCAGAAACGGCGTGCCCGATGAGCTTTATTCCGTCAAGCTCGGCGCGGTCGGCTTAACTGAAAGCTATCTCTCGGCAGACCCTCCGAAACCGAAAGAGATGCGCGCCCTGCGCGACGAGATACGCTCGGCGCTCGAACGACCGAGCCGCGAGTTGCGCAACCTGCGCTGGCAGCGCGCGACCGGCACCTCCGGCACGATCCTGGCGATTGGCGAAACTCTGCGCCTGCGCGGGCTGCGCGAAGCCGAGCGCCGCGAACAGGGAGCGCAACCTGCCGGAGCGGAGATCATCTTCAGTCAACTCGAACGCTTCAACGAGCGCGCCGCCGAAATGAGCGTGGCCGAGCGCAAGGCGCTGCCCGGCATCAGCGCGCAACGTGCAGAGATCGTCGTCGCTGGCGGACAGATTCTCGAAGGCGTCATGCGCTCGCTCGGCATCAACGCTCTACGCACTTGCGACTATGCGCTGCGCGAGGGCGTCATCATTGATCGCCTGCGCGAGTTGGAAGCTGAATCGCGCCCGCCCGTCCCGGACGTGGCGGATCAAAGACTGCGTGGCGTACATGCTGTCGGACGGCGCTTCGGTTATGAAGAGGCGCACGCGCATCAGGTCGCTAAGTTCGCCGAGAAGATGTTTGATCATCTCGCGCTGACTGAAAACTTGACGCGCCACGAGCGCACGCTGCTCTCGGCGGCGGCGCTCCTGCACGATGTCGGCTACCATATCGCGCACGAGTCGCACCACAAACACGCGCTCTACCTCATTAAAAATTCGGAGTTGACCGGATTCTCTGAGGCCGAGCGAGAGATCATCGCCAACATCGCGCGTTATCATCGCGGCTCACCGCCGAAAGAGCGACACCCGGACTACGCTGCACTCAACCAATCTGATCGAGAGACGGTCTGCCGCCTGAGTGCTATCCTGCGTGTGGCCGATGCTCTGGACAGAAGCCATGATTGCCGCGTGCGCGATATCCGTTGCGCGCGCGACGAACAGATTATGCACGTCCAGTTGCGCTCCCACCTCAACTGCGATCAAGAGATTCTAGCCGCCGAACAGAAGAGTGACTTGTTCAAGCAAATGTTCAAATGCAGGCTCGCTTTTGCCCGGCGCTCAATTGCCCGGCGCGCCTGATTCATTGCGATGAAAGCAGCAGAGATCGAAGGACTCGATTGTGAAGCCAGCGCTCTTGAAGGAGCGTTGCTCGTCTTGCGCGTGCGCCTTGATGAGATGTACGCGCTCAGAGAGCAGGCGCTCGACTTCAGCAACATCAAGGGCGTGCATGATATGCGCGTCGCCTCGCGTCGCCTGCGTAGTGTGTTGCGCGACTTTCTTCCGCTCGTACCGCATCGCGTCCCACGCAAGCGTTTGAAAGCGATTGCCGATGCGCTCGGAGACGTGCGGGATGAAGACGTGGCGATCAAGGCGTTGGATAAATTACGCGCGCAAGCCGAAGCTGCTGTGACCGCAGGGATCGAGCGACTGATAGATGAACGTCGCTGGCGCAGAGAGCGCGCTCGCGCGGTCTTAGAGAAAGCGATCAGCGAAGAGACGCTTGGCAAATTGCGTGCGAAGTTTGATTTAGCCCTTGAAGGAAGATCGCAGGTTTCAGACGAGCAGAGTTCACGCGACAGTCGGTCTCAAATCAGAGTCGTCAGTTTTCGTCAAGCCGGGCATAAAATTATTCTTCTTCGCTGCACCGAGTTGCAGCAACTCAGTGGCAGTTTATACCGGCCCTTTGAGACGCAGCCGCTCCATCGTCTGCGCCTCGCCGCCAAAAAGCTGCGCTACGCGATGCAACTTTTTGCTCCGTGCTGGTCGGAGCAGCTTCTAGTATTTGCTCAGGAGATCGCCGGGTTGCAAAAGTCGCTCGGCGAGCTACACGATTGTGATGTCTGGATCGTGCACTTGGGCGCGCGCCTCGACCGGCAAGATGAAAACGGTGGCCGCCACGAAAGCGGCGCAGAGGCTCAGGCGGCGGAACATCTCGTCGGGGTCTGGCTCCTCCGGCATTTCGTTAAAGAGCGGACAAAGCATTTTCAAGATGCGCTCGCGCGATGGTCTGAATGGGAGACGACCGGCCTCTTCACGCGCCTCTCGACCTGCCTCGAAACAACTCCTCCCACCGAGGTTGATAAAAAATCAGTTGACCCCGCCCCGTGATTGTCATATAAGTAAGGCCGTATTTCCCCCGATAACTAAAGTTAAGCACTCATGCAAAATTAGCTATTACTATTGAGCGGGCCAGATGCTTCAAAACCTAACAAAAATCTAAATCGAAAGGCAATGCCTCAAATTGATGGTTTCATGTAATTTTGCGTGAGTGCTTAAGTGAATAAAGACGCCGCTTCAGAGAGACCTGAATCCGGCTTGGTTTGCTCGTGGTGTGGTAAGAGCTTTAGCCCGGAAAGCACTGACCAAGGCCGGACTTTAGTGTGCCCGAAGTGCGTTCGACTTCTGCAACAGGCCGGCATTTCTGATCAGGAAATCTACAGCCCGCCGCCAAAGGGCAAGACTAAAAGTAATGGCTGTTAGCCTGCTGAACGAAACTCAAGCTCTCTCACTAATTCACACGCAGATCAGAAGAAGAGGCACTGAGGCTGAGACCGCTTCGACAGATTCTGTTTTTCTTTTCTTCTGGCTTCTGAATTCTGGATTCTGGATTCTGCTTTTCTAGGCGCTCGCGGAGAGATCGTAGCGTTCGAGCTTGAGATAGAGGCCGCGTCGTGTGAGGCCGAGTTCGCGTGCGGCGCGCGAGATGTTGCCGCCGTGTTTGCGCAGCGCTGCGCTAATCATGCGGCGTTCGACTTCGGCGAGCGCGTCGGCGAGTGTGACGTTCTGGCTGGAAGTCGTGCTGACGGCGCTGAGCGAGGTGATGGCCGCTTGCGGCGTTGCCGGAGCGGACATACGTCTGAGTTCCGGCGAGAGTTGGTCGGGCGTCAGCACCGCTCCGTCTTCGGCGCGGGCGACGATGCGTTGCACTTCGTTGCAGAGCTGGCGAACGTTGCCCGGCCAGTCGCAGACCATCAAAAGATCAATAGCCTGCGGCGTAATCTCTATGTCGCGGCGACCGAACTTCGCGGAGTAATGATTGACGTAGTAGTTGACGATGGTCGGAATCTCCGAGCGCCGCTCGCGCAAGGGTGGCACGCGCAGGCGAATCACGTTCAGGCGATAGTAAAGGTCTTCGCGGAAACGCCCTTGCGCGACCATCTCTTCAAGGTCTGTGTTAGTCGCGGCGATGATCCGCACGTCAACCTTCGCGGGACGTTGTTCACCGAGCGGCTGAATCTCGCCTTCCTGTAAAAATCTCAAGAGCTTCGGTTGCACGTCGAGTGGAAGGTCGCCGATTTCATCCAGAAAGAGCGTGCCACCTGCCGCCGAACGAATCATGCCTGCCGAATCCGAGACCGCGCCCGTGAACGCGCCGCGACGATAGCCGAAGAGATAGCCTTCCGACAACTCTTTCGGCACGGCTGTGCAGTTGAAAGGCACGAAAACTTTGGAGCGGCGCGACGAGATCGCATGGATGGCACGTGCGACGAGTTCCTTGCCCGTGCCGCTTTCTCCGGTGACGAGCACCGTCACATCCGAAGAACGAATCTTGTGGACTTCTTCGACGAGGCGCGTCATCGCCGGGCTGGAATGGATGAAGCCGGGCATCAGGCTTGAGCCTGCGAGCGCGTCGCTGTCCGGTGCGGCGTGTCCGCCATGTGTCCGCGCCCTGAGAGCGCAGACATCTAGCCCTAGTTCGACGACGCGCAGAAGCGGATCAATCGAGATACCACCCGGCAGCACCATCGCCTCGCGCGGTGAGACGAAGAGCACGGCAGGCACGGCATTCGGCGCGCGCAGAGTGATGATTGAAGCCTTGCGCTGTTTGGCGAACTTCTCTCTTTCGGCATCCGTCTGCGCGCGGCTCAACTCATCTGCGAGACGCGCGGCTTCATCGTTAGTGCAACCATGCGCGACGACGATTCGATACTGATTATTTTCGGCTGGCTCGAAGATGACGACGCGGCTGGCATTCGCCTCCTGATCGAGCACGGCGGCGAGTTCGCGTAAGAGCAGTTCGCGTGAAGCGACCGCTTCGGCGAGACGGAGCGTGAGGAGTTGCGCCAGAGCGGAGCGCTCGCTCTGCTGTTCGGGCGCGTTGCGGTCGAGCGCGGAGAGCGCTTCTTCAGCGCGTTCGAGATCAAGCCTTGCTCCAAGCTCACGGAAAGTGTGGACGGCGCGGGCCAGATGCTCTGCGGCGCGTTCCGGCTGTGTCGCCGCGTAAGCGCGTCCAAGCTCATAGTGCGCGCGAGTTCCGCGATAGCGGTCGCCGAGCATCTCGAAGATGGAGACGCTCCGCGCGAAATGTTGTGCGGCGAGCGTCGAGTCTTCATGCGCCATTGCGAGCAGACCATGCAGTCGTTGTGCTTCACCGGCGAAACCGAGATCGGTCGCTGAGTCGGTGGTCTGTTCGGTGACCTGCTGAAGCTCTTCGGAGCAGGCAGCGAGATCGCCTGAGAGCAGATGCGCTTCGGCGAGTATCAAACGCGATTCGCAAACGGCTTGGCGGTCGCCGATGCTGGCGGCGAGGTCTAACGCGCGGCGTCCGTTCTCAAGCGCGCTCTCAGCATCGTCCATCGCCAGATAACAACGTCCGAGCGTGCGCAGAGCCTGGCATGAATACCACTTGTTGCCGTTCTCTGTGGCGAGCGTGACGGCGCGTTCGAGATACTCTCGCGCTTCATCCAGATCGCCGCGCAGGATGTTCAGATCGCCGAGCGAGTCCAGAATCATCGGCACCTGCGCGCCGCGCTCGTCTATCTCAGAGGCGAGCGAGAGCGCACGCTCCAACGCTTCCTGCGCGCGCGTCCATTCGCCGACGAGCATCAGGTTGATGCCCAGATTGTTATAGCCGAGCGCGGCGCTGGCTTTGTGCTCCGTGCGCTCGTAGTAGCCGATAGCTTTTTCTAAATAGCGGATGCCTTCCTGCGGGCGTTTGAGAAACCAGCACGCTCCGGCCATATTCGAGTAAATCTTGCCGAGCAGATAAGGAGCCGGGTGATCGCCGACGAGTTTCAGGGCCTGCTCGAAATTCTCCAGCCCGGCTTCATGCTGGCCTTCGAGCGTGTCGGCCATCGCGATCCCGAAGTAGGCTTCGGCGAGGCCGCGCCAATCGCCGCTTTCACGGTAATACTCAAGAGCTTTCTGCGAGTGGTCGCGCGCGATTGTAAACTCGCTGATGCTGCGATAGACGCGCGCCATCGCGGCATAGATCGCTCCCAGATGCGCCTGCGAACTGGTCTCGGTCTCTTCACGCAGCGCAGCGTTGAGGAGCGCGATAGCTTTCGGATGATCGCCGTTGTAGTTATGTGCGAGGCCGATTTGAACGCGCAGGCAGTTGTTTGCTTCCGCGTCGAGCTTCGCGCGCGCGTCCGGCGTCTCGTACATCTGCACGGCTTCGAGCGATTCGCGGTAACGTCCCTGCATCTCCAAGGCGGCAGAGAGCACGCACCGCGCCTGCGCCAAAACGGACGCATCATGGCGCGCGGCGGTGATGAGCGGTGTCAGACGCGACTTGACCTCCGACGAGAGACCATGATCCAGGAGGACGCGAATCTCTTCCAACTCGGCAGCCAACTCTTCGCGCGAGACACCGGCGCGCGAGCGCGTGCGTTGCAGCCGCGCGCGTGCGTCCGCAAGATCAACAACGCTTGGTTCTGTCTTCTCTCTGTCTTTACTCAATCGTCACCGTCTCCGGTAGGAGTTAGGCAAATATACATAAATAAAAGCCTAATCAGTGGTCTCTTTCAAATTGCGCCCACTTCAGAAAATGTTGGAGGGTTGCGAGTGAGGCGGCGTCTCCCACAAATCCGTCGCCCTGTCATCGCCGGGTATGAACAAACGAAAATCTAACATAAACAGAGCAAAAAGCAAGGTGGAAGTGATGAAGGGGTCAAAGGTGAAATGGGGAAAGGTGAAAGGGAATGAAAACATCCGTGCCTTTTCCCCATTTCCCCATTTCACCTTTACCCTTCCTTATTTAACCTTTCAGCCTTCTTGCTTTTCTGTGTTTCCGCCTTTATTATCTTCGTTTCCGTTTGTAGTGCGGAACTGTGCCTATATGTTCGAGTCTTTATCCGACAAGCTGAAGCGGACGCTGAAGAATCTGCGTGGCGAGGGTGTCTTGACGCCCGCGCACGTTGATGCCGCCTTGCGTGAGATTCGCCTCGCGCTGCTTGAAGCGGATGTCAATTACAAGGTCGCTAAAGACTTCATCGCGGCGGTCAAGGAGAAGGCCGAAGGCCAGCAGGTCTGGCAGGAACTCAAACCATCGGAGCAGGTCGTCAAGATCGTCTTCGACGAATTAGTAGAACTACTCGGCGGACAATCTTCACGCCTCGTCTTTACGAAAACGATTCCGAACGTCGTGATGATTGTCGGACTGCAAGGCTCCGGTAAGACAACTTCGACGGGCAAGATCGCGCGCTGGCTCGCAAAGAATCAGGATCGTAAACCCTTGCTGTTGTCGGTTGACGTTTATCGCCCCGCAGCACGCGAGCAGTTGAAAGTCATCGCACGCGCAACCGGACAGGCCATCTTTGAAATGCCGGAGACGAACGATCCCTTAACGCTCGTCCGCGAAGCGCACAAGCACGCGCAGCAGACAGCTTACGATACGCTCCTGATAGACACCGCCGGGCGACTGCATATTGACGACGAGTTGATGATCGAGCTTGAGCGCATCAAGAGCGAGACGCATCCGGTCGAGACTCTGTTCGTCGCGGACGCGATGACGGGTCAGGATGCCGTCAAATCTGCCGAAGAGTTTCATCGTCGCGTCGGAATCACGGGCGTCGTCTTGACGAAGATGGACGGCGATGCGCGCGGCGGCGCGGCACTCTCGATCAAGCAGGTGATCGGACAGCCAGTCAAGTTCGTCGGCGTCGGCGAAAAGTATGATGCGCTTGAGCCGTTCTACCCGGATCGCATCGCGCAGCGCATCCTCGGCATGGGCGATGTGCTCTCGCTCATCGAAGAAGTGCAATCGAAAGTTGACCAAGACGAAGCAGAAGAGCAGCTCAAGAAACTTCAGAAGAATCAGTTCACGCTCGACGACTTTCGCAGTCAGTTAAGACAGGTCAAGAAGCTCGGCTCTTTCTCAAAGATTATGAAACTGCTGCCCGATCAGCTTCTCGGCGGGATGGGAATGCCGAACTTGGACGAAGAGCAGACCGCTAAGATGGAGAAGGAACTCAAGCGCACCGAAGCCATCATTGATTCGATGACGCAAGCAGAGCGTTACGACCACAAGATTCTGAACGCGAATCGTCGTCGGCGCATTGCGCGCGGTTCGGGCACGAGCGTCGCGGAAGTCAACCAGTTAATCAAGCAGTACACGGAGATGCGGCAGATGATGCGGCAACTCTCCGGTTCAGGCATGTTCGGCGGCGGCGGTGGACTCAAAGGCAAGATGATGCGCCGCATGGCCGGAATGGCCGGAATGCCCGACATGAGCGGGATGGGCAATGGCGACAACGGCGACATGCCCGCGCTCTCCGCCGCACCATCACGCAAGAAACTTAAGAAGAAAAAGCGGAAGAAAAAGAGATGAGTTTTCAGTTTTCAGTTTTCAGATAGCAGGATTTTCTGAAAACTGAAAACTGAAAACCGAAAACTGATTTCGGAGGTAGGACTTGTTAGCAATTAGATTGATGAGAATGGGCGCGAAGAAGAGACCTTCGTACCGGATTGTCGTAAAAGAGAAGCTCTCGAAGCGCGATGGCGCGTATCTCGAAAGCATCGGCACTTACAACCCGATTGGCAAAGAAGGCCAGATTCGCCTTGATGCCGCACGCGCGCAATACTGGATCGAGCGCGGCGCGCAGCCGACCGAGACCGTGCGTCGTTTGATGAAGGCCAACGCCAAAGCACAAGCGGCGCAAACGGAGGCAGTCTAGCGAGTCCAGCGAGTCTGTCGAGTCTAGCGAGTTGAACGTACTCGGAAGGCTCTGCGAACTCGATAGACTTGCCAGACTCGACAGACTCGACAGACTTTTATGCGTGAGACCATCGAGATGATCGTCAAAGCCATCGTGGATGACACGGATGCGGTTGAGGTGCGCGAAGTCGAGCGTAAGGATGTGCTGTTGATTGAAGTGCGCGTGGCCGAAGGCGACATGGGCAAGATCATCGGACGCCAGGGTCGAACTGTTCGCGCGCTGCGCTCGTTGCTTCACGCCGCAGGCGTGAAGCAGAACCGCCGCTATATTCTAGACATCATGGAATGAGCGAAGCGGAGCGATCAGGCGCGGCGGATTCAACTGCGGATGAGTTGGTGGCAGTGGCACGCGCAGTCAAGACGAGAGGCTTGCGCGGCGAACTCGTCGCGGAACTGTTGACGGATTTCCCCGAACGCTTCGAGAGGCTTGAAAACTTAGTCTCGGTCGCGCCCGACGGTCAGCGCATGTCGCTCAAGCTCGAAGAGCACTGGTTTCAATCGGGGCGCATCATTCTGAAGTTTGCCGGTTATGATTCCATCGAAGAGGCGAGCGCGCTCATCGGATACGAATTCGCCGTGCCCGAAGCCGAGCGCGTGGAGTTGGGCGAAGATGAGTTTTACGATTGGGAGTTGGCGGGCTGCCGCGTCGAGACCATCAAGGGACAACAACTCGGTCGCGTGCGCGAAGTGATGAAAACGGGCGGAGTCGAAATGCTCGTCGTCGAGAGCAATGTCGGAGAGCGCGAATATCTGATTCCACTCGCGGAAACGATCTGCGTCGAGATAGATACAGAGCGCAAACTGATTCGCGTTGATCCGCCTGAAGGGTTGTTGGAATTTTAGATTGCGCTTTGATGTTGTCACAATCTTCCCTGACTTCTTTCGCGGAGCGTTTGATTACGGGATTATCCGGCGAGCGCAGGCCGCAGGGTTGATGGATGTCAAAGTCCACGACCTGCGCGGGTGGACGAAGGATAAGCATAAGCAGGTTGATGACCGTCCGTTTGGCGGTGGCGACGGGATGGTCTTGAAGCCTGAACCGATCTTTGCAGCAGTTGAAGAATTAACCGGAGCGAGTGAGCGCAAGGGTTACGCAGCAGGCACGCGCGTCGTGCTGCTTTCGCCGCAGGGTCGGGTCTTCAAGCAGGCAGTCGCTAATGACTTGGCGAAAGGCGCGCACGTCGTACTCATCTGCGGACGCTACGAAGGCGTTGACGAGCGTGTGGCCGAATCTTTAGTGACGGATGAAATCTCCATTGGGGATTATGTGCTGTCGGGTGGCGAGCCTGCGGCGGTTGTAGTTGTTGATGCCGTCGTGCGATTGATTCCGGGCGCGCTCGGAAGCGAGACCTCCGCAATCAACGAATCGTTCTCCGAAGGCTTACTCGATTACCCGCACTACACGCGCCCGCCGGAGTTTCGCGGAATGCGCGTGCCTGATGTTCTGCTCAATGGGAATCACGCGGAGATTGCGCGCTGGCGTGCAGAGCAGGCTTTGAAAAAGACTGAACGCAACAGGCCAGACCTGTTAGATAAAACGAAGTTGTGAGTTTTGAGTTTTGAGTTTTGAGTTTTGAGTTAAAAGCCTTAATTCAAAACTCAAAATTCATAACTCATAACTTAATAAAGTTTGGAGTTTAAGAGATGAACCGATTAGATGTTATTGAAAAGGCGCAGTTGCGCGCCAACGTCCCGGACTTTCAGCCGGGCGATACGGTGCGCGTGCATGTGCGTATCAAGGAGTCTGAGACTAAAGAGCGCCTACAGATATTTGAAGGCATCGTGATTGCGCGCAAGCACGGCGGCGCGCGTGAGACGATCACTGTCAGGAAGACCAGTTTCGGCGTCGGCGTCGAGAGAATCTTTCCCTTGCACGCGACGATTATTGACCACATTGATTTGGTCAAGCGTGGCCGCGTGCGGCGTGCCAAGCTCTACTATCTGCGTGAACTGCGCGGCAAGGCTGCGCGCATCCGCGAAAAGGATACGCGCCAGCTTGCAGCAAATAGCGCTGCGGCTACAGGGAAAAAGGGATGAAGAGCAAGGATGAGGGATGAGGGATGAGGGATGAAGAAAAAACGGAGCCTTCAGCAATCGAGCTTTCATCCCTCATCCCTCATCCTTCATCCCTTCCTCGTCGCCGTCGTCGCGTCTCTTTCATCTGCACTGATTTTGAAGATCAAGCACGCGCAGGCGGCTTCCGTTTAATCGCGGGAGTTGACGAGGTCGGGCGCGGCGCGTTGGCGGGGCCAGTGGTCGCGGCGGCTGTCATCCTCGATCCTCAACAACCATTGCCTGATGGACTCGACGACTCGAAGAAACTGACAGCCCGGCAACGCCAGCGCATCGCGGATGAAATCATCCAGACGGCGCTCGCCTTCGCTGTCGGTCAGGTTGAGCCGGAAGTGATTGACAGCATCAACATTCTTCAAGCATCGCGCGTAGCGATGCTTGAAGCGCTCAAACAATTAGACCCCTGCGCCGATTATCTTTTGATTGACGCCATCCAACTCAAAGAGGCGGAACTTCCCCAAAAGGCCATCATTCATGGCGACTCCATTTCAGCTTCCATCGCCGCTGCCTCCGTCGTCGCCAAAACCTATCGTGACGCGCTGATGCACGCCTTTCACGAAATTTATCCCCAATACAACTTCGCCAGGCACGTCGGCTACAGCACACGCGAACACATGGCCGCTCTGCGCTTACACGGCCCCTGCCGGATTCATCGCAAGAGTTTTCACGGAGTCCTGACCGAAGGGATAAGGGATATTTAAGGGATGAGGGATGAGGGATGAGGGATGAAAAGAAACGCGGAAGTCGGAATGCTGAACGCGGAAGTAAGACAGTTCATCGTTCATCGTTTCGCGTTCATCGTTTGCCTTCATCCCTCATCCCTCATCCCTCATCCCTTCCTTTACGTATCGCCATTGACGCGCACTCCGTCGGCACAGGTCTGGCGGGCAATGAGAGCTACATCACGAATCTGATTGAAGCTCTGGCCGAGTTGGATACGATTAACCAGTACACGCTCTACGTCACAAAGAATGAGGCGGTCGAGCGTTTTCACAATCGCTGGCCGCACGTCACCGTGCGACGAACGCTGCCGCACACGCCCCTCGTGCGAGTCCCTTTGACGCTCCTTGCAGAATTGCGGCGTCGTCCGGTTGACCTGCTGCACGTGCAATACACTGCGCCGCCCTTCACGCCTTGCCCTGTCGTCGCCACCATTCACGATCTTTCGTTCGAGCATCTGCCGCAGACTTTCAAGCGCCGCAGCCGCGCCCAACTTCGCCTGACTGTGCGACGCACGGCGGGCATGGCTTCGCATCTCCTCGTGCCTTCCGAACACACGCGGCGCGACATCATCGAGACTTACCATGTTGAGCCTGAGCGCGTCAGCGTCACGCCTCTGGCCGCGCCAGCGCATTTTGCGCCCGTCGAAGATGAAGAGGAAGTGAAGCGTGTGCGCGAGCATTACAACATCAGAGGCGATTACATTCTGTCGGTTGGCTCGATTCAGCCGCGAAAAAATCTGACCCGGTTAATTTCCGCATATTCAGCCTTGCGTCGCGCGCGTCCACAGGCTAATCTTCCCAAACTTGTTCTGGTTGGAAAACGTGCCTGGCTTTACGATGAGACGTTACGTGCGATTGAGGAATGTGGCATCGCAGACCTCACGATCTTGACAGGATATGTCGCGGAAGCGGACTTGCCAGCGCTCTACACTGGCGCGCTCTCGTTCGTCTATCCGTCATACTTTGAGGGCTTCGGTCTGCCTCCGCTCGAAGCGATGCAGTGCGGCGCGCCCGTCATCGTCGGCAATCGAACGAGCTTGCCGGAAGTGGTCGGCGATGCCGGATTGCTCGTTGATCCTCTTGACGTGGATGCTCTGGCACAGGCACTCGCGCGTTTGATTGATGATGCGAGTTTGCGCACGCGATTGCGCCACAAGGGACTTGAGCGCGCGAGACACTTTAGCTGGCGCGAGACAGCGCGATTGACTCTGAAAGCATATCAGCGAGCCACAGGGAGAAAGGATGAACGATGAATGAAAAGTGAAAAGTGAAAAGTGAAAAGTGAAAGACAGCTATTCACTATTCACTATTCATTATTCACTTTTCACTTTTCACTTTTCACTAATGCGGATAGCGATCTTAGGAACACGCGGTGTGCCAGCCAGCTATGGCGGGTTTGAAACTTTCGCCGAGCATCTCTCGACTCGGCTGGTTCAGCGCGGCCACGACGTGACGGTCTATTGCCGCGCGCACTACGTCTCTCCGCGCCAGATTGAATATCACGGCGTCCGTCTCAAAGTGCTGCCGACCATCCGCCATAAATATTTCGACACGGTTGTTCACACGTTTCTTTCCACTCTCTATGCGGCTCCCGCGCGCTACGACGCCGCGCTCATCTGCAACGCCGCCAACGCGCTCTTTGCTCCCATCCTGAGATTGACGGGCACGCCTGTCGCCGTCAATGTTGACGGTCTTGAGCACAAGCGCAAGAAATGGAACTGGCTCGGACGAAACTACTATCGTCTGGCCGAACGCCTCGCCACATTTTTCCCGAACGAAATAGTGACGGACGCGCACGTCATTCAGGAATACTACATGGCTCGCTACAACGCGCCGTCAACGATGATCGCTTACGGCGCGGAAGTCGAACGGCGACCCGAACCGTCTGTCCGTCAATGGCGAGTCGAGCCGAACCGTTACGTGCTTTACGTCTCGCGCCTGGAGCCTGAGAACAACGCGCATCTCGTCATCGAAGCCTTCAAAAAGGTGAGAACCGCGCACAAGCTCTTGATCGTCGGCGACGCCCCTTACGCGCAGGAGTACATCAAGGAACTGCGCGAGCGTGCGCGGCGCGACCGGCGCATCATCTTCACGGGCTTCGTCTTCGGCAAGGACTATCGCATGTTGCAGCAGAACGCTTATTGCTACGTCCACGCGACGGAAGTCGGCGGCACGCATCCGGCGCTCCTTGAAGCGATGGGCTACGGCAACTGCGTGCTGACGCTTGCCGCGCCCGAAAACATCGAAGTCATCGGCGACGCGGGCATTCCTTACGCAGACGAAGCCGACCTCGTCATGCAACTTCAACGTGTCTTGAGAGACGGCTCACTCGTTCACGCCTATCGCCTGCGCGCACAGGAGCGCGTCAAGAAATACTACGACTGGGAGCATGTCGTTGATCGTTACGAAGAATTATTTGCGAGAATGATAGGATTGAAAGTTATGGATTCAAGCGATGCTGCGACAGAAAAGATCATCCATGACAGCCCTCAAGAGACGGTCGTGAAGAAGCGTTGATGATTATTCGCAGGCTTATTACATTGGAAATTAAGTGATCTGACATTCTCTTGAATTGCCACTCGCTTCTGAGTTGCTACTGGCACAAGCCTGGACAAGGATGGACAGAGACTGTCTCGGCTTTAGCCAAAAGATTAATCGCACAGCAGGAAAGATGTCTGAGTGGTGCGAGCGATTATCGGTCACTTGCGCCCTCGATTTGTACGAAACGAAGACAACAGTTTAGTCACTCAGACAAATGGATTAGACCAAACATTGACCTGCTCGAATGTTCTTCACCCTGATTTTTCAAGGCTAAAATGATTACTTGAAAAAAGTTGGCGTGCGTGTGTGTAAGTGGCATGGTCATTGCTCATAGGGAAAGCGTTAAAATAGAAGGGTAAAAAATAAGGGTAAATCGGGTCAGGCTCGGAGACGGCAGTGAGTGAAGGCTTTGGGGGAGGCGTTCTCTCACTTTTGAAAAGCAGGCGGCGGCTCTTTCGGGGGAACGGGGTTGCCGTGAGCTATGCGGTCGAAGGGCACAAGTGCTGGGCCACTGGTCGGCGTCCTGAACAGGCTTGGGGGAGCCTTACAGGAAGACCAGTGGCCCGCAACTTTTTAGAACAAGGCGGGTAAAATTTTAGCGGCAGGATGATGAGTCCTGCCGCTAAAATTTTTTAGACCTGATTCAGCCACCCGATATTCACCTGCTCATCTATCGGTGCAAGCTCACTCAAAGATAAATTCTATCAGCCGACAATAGTCTTCTCGTCGCCACTGCCAAGCAATCTGGCGGGGTCGGTTTGCGGTGTCATCTCGTCGAGGTTGAGACGCAACATGCCTCCCGCATCCGAATAGGTTTCTATTGCTGCGCGTTGTTGCGCGCGACGATACAGATAAGAAATGCCGCCGACGACACCGCCCGCGCCCAGACAGAGCGCGACGAAAAAGCCTATCGTCTCGGCGATGCCCAGGATGAGACTGACGGCCTTCTGTGTGTGTTGCTGCTCGGCAGCGCGCAGTGCCAGCGGGTCTTGGCCGAGCCACTGAATGCGCTGCTCGTACTTCACCTTATCAATCAACTGCGCGGCAACCGTCTCATCCGGCGCGTTGAAGACGAAGACAGAGTAATTGCCGACACGACGATAAGCGGAAGGAACGGCTTGCCCGCTTTCACGAAGCTGTTTGATGCGTTCCAAGATGCGCGCGTCGCTGCTCTCCGCAATCTGCGGCGTGGTGTATTCGACGATGACCAGCCGGGATGCACCGTAATTAGCCGTGACCGCTTCCGCACCTTCATCGAAACTAATCGCATCGAGCGCGGCTTGCTTACCAGCCGATTGTTGCAAAGCATTGAGGCTGACGGCGTAGATAGCGCGATCCTGCGCCGTCTCCCACTCAGGCAGATGTTTGACGAGGACAGGGATTTCGCTCTCGGCATCTTTAAGAGTCTGCGCGTAACCTTGAGCGAAAGCGATCAGGCTGTTCTGATCTTTCTGTGCGGCATCGCTGGTGATGCTGACGAAGATCGGGCCTTTGTAGAAAGCCACGCGATTGGGAGTCGCAATCGCGGCGATGCCGATGTTAGCTGGCTTCGTCAACGCATCATGCGCGCCGCTTCTCATCTGCGCTGAAACTTCCGTCAACAGCGCATACGCGCCCGCCTGCGATTGTGTCTGGGCGACTGTGACCGTCAGCCGCTCACCTTTCGGCGAGAGATACGCGCCCTCCGCCACGCCGCGCACGCCGAAATCTTCCGGCGCAAATTCCTTCAGAGGAGAGGCAACGGCGCGCGTCGCCTGAGCGCGAAAATCACCGACAGTTTTGGGAAACAGTTGGCCGACATCCGATGAGGAAGAGTTCTGCCCTGCCGCGATTGCGAAGAGAAGTAGAAAGGTCGAACAAAGAGCAAACAATCTTGATGAGATCAAACGCAAAACAATAACCCCTTAGCACAAATCACAGCGACTACAATAGGTTTAGAAACCGCAAACGGTTGGATGTTCCAAGTGTCATTTTCGTTCGCGCGAAACTTTCTCTCCGAAAGACCTCAGTTTAGCGGAAGCGACCCATCTCACGCAGCAGCAGATCGGCGTACTGGCGTGGATTGTGTATGTTGCGCATGATGGTTGAGCCGCCCAACTCGCTGGCGTCTTCGATCACGACGTTGCCGTAGCCGAGTATTCTTTGCATGACGGTGGTGGAGACGGTGACATCCTGAATATTTCGCAACGGGAAATTGCGCGTCGTGCGCGAGATGAAGCCTTCGTCAATCTCCAACTTGTTGCTCGTCAGCGTGTACTGAACCATATTGCGCTTGAGGTGATAATAAGCAGGGATAAGTAAGAGTGCCAGCGCAATGGGGAGAGAAACCCACCAGGGCGCATTGGTGTAGGAGGCCAGCAGAACGATGACGAGAATTGCGCCGAGCGCGGCCAGACCGTAACCAATCTTGATGAAGAGGAGCGTCGGTCGCGTCTTGAAAATCTGCTGCTCGACGGCGCTGGCGCTCTGCTGGCGCACAGGGTTATATGCAGGTGGAGGAGGCGCTTGCATCTGCGGCGCGTAAGGTTGCTGTGGCGGCGCATAGGGCTGCTGTTGTTGCGCGCCTCCCGCATAGCGCGTCACTTCAGGATCGGCGGCGGGCGCGCCGCATCCGGCGCAGAAGCGCGCGCCGGGGGGAATGTAAGCTCCGCAATTTGTACAGTGCATTTTTAGTCACCTCACTCGATATTGGCAGCCAGGCGCAGGCTGGCAAGTAGTTCTGCCGGATGATATGGAGTCGTCAAGACGCTGCGCACACCAAGCTCAAGCGCCTCGCGGCGCGCTCGCTCGTTGTCCGTTGAAAGAATCATCACGACAGGCAAGGAGAGCCGCCCGCCGCTCTGTTTACGCAAACGACGAATCGTTTCCACGCCGTCTATACCTTGTAACTCATAATCAAGCAAGAGTAAATCAAGTGGCTCGACGCGCAAGAGAGCCAACGCCTGCTGGCCGTTGAAAGCCGCGCGCGCTTCATAGCCTGCCGAGCGAATCAGAGAATTGATCTGCGTCATGCGTGCGGCGTCCGAGACGGTCAGCAGCAAACGGCGCGGCATGACGACTCCTCCGCTCGCACGTCGTTCGATCTCCTGCGTCGCTGCATCCGATGCGGCGTGCACAGGTTCATCTACATCACTCGTGGCAGTGTTAAATGATCTGTCCTGACCGCTTCGCGCAGAGACATTCGCGCGGTCAGTCGCCGCCGCTTCCGACGCGACTTCTCTTTCCGGCTCGTGTGAAATCTCCTCCTGCAAACTTGAAACGGGCGTGGCCGAACTCGCTTGCGCTCTCGTCTCTGGCGGAAACGAAGGCTCGCGCCTGGATTCTAAGGGGACTGTGGGCGCGGGCGTTTCTGCTTTGACTTCATATCCGACGACGTGCCTGCCGCTGGTGTCTCGGCGCGCGTTGTTGATCGCCTCTTCGGCCTTTTCGATGAGACCTTCGACCTCGCTGCCATGCGCCGGAAAAGAGGCGACACCCGCGACGAAGTTGCGGGTCGGATGCTCTTCCTGAAATTCCTTGTGTAGTCTTGTGAGCGCAGCGACGGCAGACTGCGCGTTCATGCGCGGCAGATAGACGAGGAGCGTCGTCGGGCCGTAGTAGGCAACTGCATCAACGCGGCGCAAGTTGAGCTTGAGAAAATTGTGCGCCTCGATGAGCGTCCGGTCGCGCACAGCTTTATCAAGTCCTTCGTTCCTGTTGCGTGCGGAGGCAGCATAGATGAGAGCCAGCGTCCCGCTCAAATCCGCGTGCGCGTCTTCGCGGACGGCGTCGAGCATGAACATGAAATTGTCTATCTCCATGCGACGGTCGCTGACGACGGGCGCAGAGCGGCGGTCGGCGGCGATGCGCCAGAAGAGCGAATCGAGCCGCGCCAGAATTTCAGCGCGCGGAGTTGCCAGCGAGAAATAGTCGTCCGCTCCGTTGTATTGAGCAGCCGCGCGCAGCGAGCGTTCGTCTTCACTCCAGGCGAACACGATGGGCAGAGCGTAGGTGGCAGTTTCCGCGCGAAGTTTGCGCGCCAGCGCCACTTCCTCGTTCTCCGCATCAGTGCCCGCGTGAGCGACAACCATAATGATGATGTCCGGGTTGAACTCGCTGATTGTGCGCGGCGCATCTGCGACCATCGCGGACTGTGTGACATAACCGGAGGCCGTCAGTTGTTGTTGCAAGCCGAGACCTGCTGTGTTGGCAATAACCAAAGCGCGTCGCGGCTGCGCGCTCACGCCAGCAGGTTGCGATGAATCGTTAGCAAGACTATTCGACAAGCGAGCGGAAGCCTCCTCAGATGTGGCGCACACTGTAGCATAAAATTAAAAATTCAAAATTAAAAATGCAAAATGGAAGATGAGCGGCTCTAGCTCCTTCCATTTTGCATTTTTAATTTTGAATTTTTAATTATTTTTACTGGCTGACGAGTTGGAGTCTCCCGTCCGGTAATCTGACAGCGAAAACTGCGCGCTCGTAGGTTGGCGCTGGCGGTTGTTGCGGTTCTGCCTGAAGAGATGCGACCTGGGATGGCGTCAGGATGTGAGCGGTGCGCGCCATTTCGCCGTCGCGCAATTGCGCGTAACGCTCTGAGATGCGGCGCACGTATTCCTGCGTTTCATGGTAAGGCGGAATGCGGCGTCCGTATTTCAAGACTGCGCCTTCGCCTGCATTGTATCCGGCCAGCGCGAGTTGAACGTCTCCGTCGAAAGCGTCGAGCAGGAAACGCATGTAACGTGCGCCGCCTTCGATGTTCTGCTGCGGATCGAAAATGTTTGTGACGCCGAAACGCGCAGCCGTGCCGGGCATCAGTTGCATCAAGCCGCGTGCGCCCTTCGGCGAAATCGCGCCACGCTTGAAAGAAGACTCCGTGTGCATCTGCGCGTAAATCAGCACGGGATCGAGTCCGTTGCGGACGCTCGATTCGATGATGAAGCTATCAATCTTCGCGTCGCCCGTCGTGAAGCCGTTGAGCGAGGCGCTCGCAGGCATCATGCGCGACGGCGTGTAAAGAGCCGGAATGGGTCGCGTGTTGTTGATTGAAAGTCCCTTTTTGGACGTTGGGCGCACGTTGTTAGCGGACGGCAATGCCGACGTAGCTTCAACCGTCTCAATGCGAACGCCATCGTGGACATCGAAATTGTCGTAGCGATAGCCGGAGCTTTGAGCCAGAGCGGGGACGGCGCACAGCAACGCCAGCAGGCAAACGAAGGAGAACTTTTTCATACGCATCACGCTAGTCATGGAATCTGGAAGCATCGCCCTCGGCGAGGACTTTGGCGGGGCGATCATGGTCTCGGGAAAAGAGCAGTTGCAAAAGAATCAAACCATTTTGTAGGCGCAACTCCTACACATTGAAATGATAACACGCTGTTGGCCTATTGCCAACAATTTTTTACAACGCTGATGAAGAACTCGCTTAAGGGGATCAGGTCGTAGCGTAAATCGGCGATCTCCGCTTCTTTCTTTGCTTAACAGCGGATCGCTAACAGGCTCTTGGTTATAATTTGTGCGGAAGGGTCTTGACAGAAGGTATATGATGTTTGCGCCCTAAGCTCTCCAGGCAGTTTGACTCACGCGCGTAAATCTTATTGCGCGCTCTACAAAAGGAGAATCAACATGAGGAAGAATCTCATTGCGCTGTTATCTCTTTTGCTGGTTTTGTCGCTGACAGTGATAGCGCAGAACGAGAACACTAAGCCGAAGACTTCCAACGCATCGGCCAAGACCGCTAACGCAAACACAAAACGCGGCCCCGTCTTCCGCGCCGACAAGGATCAGGTCAAGCAGGCTCAAGCCATTCTCAAACAGCGTGGCTTCTACACGGGCGAACAGACAGGCAAACTCGATGCAGACACTCGCGCCGGACTGAAGAAATATCAGGAAGCTGAAAAAATTAAAGTCACCGGCACGCTCAACAAAGTCACGCTCGAAAAGATGGGCATCGCTCTCACGGACAAACAAAAAGCGATGTAGTCGAGGCGTCAAGTCTCGACCAGCAAGCAGACAAAAAAGAAGCGCGAGCGCATTGGTTTCAAAGTGAACCGGCGCACACGCTACTCGTGTGAAAAAGTTTCGATTGTCTGATTGATGGCTCGCGCGTTCCGGCTTCTCAACTCAGGAGTCGTTCGATGACCCCGTAGCTTGCTTCGAGAGTTTCTGGCAACTTCTCCGGTTGATTGCCGCCGCCTTCGGCCATGTCCGGCTTACCGCCGCCGCGCCCGCCGACCATCGGCGCGAGTTCCTTAATCACCTGACCTGCTGGAACACGTTTCAGCAGATCGGGCGAAGTGCGCACGATGAGCGAGACTTTGCCATCACCGCTGCGTCCCAGGATGACGACGCCCGATTTGATTCGCGCAAGCAATGTGTCCGAAAGTTGTCGCATTCCGGCGGCGTCTAATCCACTCGCTTCACGCGCCAGAACTTTCACGCCTGCCACAACCTCGCGCGCCTCATCACCGTTTGACGAAGCAGCGCCGCCGGTCGCAAGTTTCAAACGAAGTTCATCGGCTTCACGCCTGGCTTTTTTGAGTTCCTCTTGCAGGCGCTCGACCGCTACGGGAATATCATTACGTGAGATACGCAATTCAGACGCGACCTGATCCACGAGAGCTTCCGTTTCCTGAAAGCGCGTGAAGGCGTCTGCGCCCGTGACGGCGCGGATGCGGCGTGTGCCGGAGGCAATAGATTCGTCGCTCGTGATTTTGAATAAACCGATGTCGCCGGTAGCACGCACGTGCGTGCCGCCGCACAACTCTTTCGAGAATCCGGGCACGGTCAAGACTCTCACCTTCTCCGCATACTTTTCGCCAAAGAGAGCCATCGCGCCCGACTTCATTGCTTCTTCCAGAGAGAGAATATCTGTCTTCACGGTTTCGTTGCGCAGGATTTGATAATTGACGAGCCGTTCGATCTCGGCGATTTCCGCTTTCGTTAAAGGCTGAAAATGCGTGAAGTCGAAACGCAGGTAGTTCGGCGCAACGACCGAGCCTGCCTGCTTGATGTGTGTTCCAAACACCTCGCGCAACGCAGCGTGAAGCAGATGCGTCGCCGTGTGATTGCGTCGCGTCGCATCGCGTTTCTCCACGTCAACCTGCGCCGACACTTCATCATTCACATGCAGCGCGCCGCGATCAACCGTCACGCGATGAACGATGAGGCCGCCGACGGGCGAGACTGTATCGTTAATGGTGACGTGCGTGGTGCCGAAAACGAGCACGCCCGTGTCGCCGACCTGCCCGCCAGATTCAGCGTAGAAGGGCGTGCGATCCAGAATGGCTTCGCCGTCTTCGCCCTCGCGCAATTCATCCACTTCATCCTCGCCGTTGATGAGAGCGACGACACGCGCGCCTTCCGTGCGCGTCTCTTCGTAGCCCGTAAACTCGCTGCGTCCGACACGCTCCGCGACGCGCGCATAAACGGGCTTGGTTTTCGTTTGCGCTGCGCCATCTACGCGCTCGCTCGCATGTTGAATCTCGCGCAGCGCAGTTTCAAACGAAGCGTTGAAGGTTTCTTCATCGAGACGAAAGCCGCGCTCTTCCATGCTGACGCGAATCAGATCGCGCGGCGTGCCGAAGGTGTCGTAGAGGCGCG
>JAVHWW010000044.1:0-129910 GCA_032159235.1 Acidobacteriota bacterium | reverse complement strand
CGATGCTCTTACGCTACACCGCGCGTCTCGAACAGGAAGCGCAAGACGTGGAGGAAGCGATTCGCGTAGTGCTCGACGCGGGCTATCGCACGCCCGATCTTGATCGTGGTAGTAATCGTTCAATCGTCGTCACGACTTCGGAGCTAGGCACGCAGATTATCGAAGCTCTCACGGAGATTGCCGACCGGCGTTTCGCGTATCACGCCGTTTAGTTCATCGCAAGGGGTCAAAGAAAAATCGCTCATGTCACACTCACTCACTCTCTTTGAAAAGCTCTGGGATTCTCACGTCGTCTGCCAGCAAGAGGACGAACCGGCGCTGCTCTACATTGATCTGCATCTCGTCCATGAAGTCACGTCGCCGCAGGCGTTTGAAGGATTGCGCGCGGCTGCTCGTCATGTTCGGCGTCCTGATTTGACCGTTGCCACAGTGGATCACAACGTGCCGACGACCGACCGACGTTTGCCCATCAGCGACGCTATTGCCGCCAAACAGATTGAGACGCTCAGGAACAATTGCAGCGAGTTCGGCATCACGCTCTACGACATCAACTCGGCGGAGCAGGGCATCGTTCACGTCATCGGCCCGGAGTTGGGACTGACGCAACCGGGCCTGACGATTGTCTGCGGCGACAGCCACACGAGCACGCACGGAGCCTTCGGCGCGCTCGCCTTCGGCATCGGCACGAGCGAGGTCGAACACGTTCTCGCCACGCAGTGCTTGCAGCAGAGCAAACCGCGCACGATGAAAGTGGAAGTGAGCGGCACACTGCCCGAAGGCGTCTCTGCTAAAGACCTCGCGCTCGCTATCATCGGGCAGATCGGAACAGATGGCGCGACCGGACACGTCATCGAGTACACGGGCGAAGCCGTGCGCGAGCTTTCGATGGAAGGCCGCATGACGCTCTGCAACATGAGCATCGAAGCGGGCGCGCGTGCCGGGATGATTGCGCCGGACGAGACCACGTTCGCTTATCTCAAGGGCAGACGTTTTGCTCCAAGCGGTGCGCAATGGAATGAAGCCGTCGCTGATTGGCGAACGCTTGCCAGCGACGAAGGCGCGCAATACGACAGCACCGTGCGGATTGATGCG
Source organism: Acidobacteriota bacterium (assembly GCA_032159235.1). Lineage (GTDB taxonomy): Bacteria > Acidobacteriota > Blastocatellia > Pyrinomonadales > Pyrinomonadaceae > QHXM01. The sequence continues at coordinate 128,818 of JAVHWW010000044.1, read as the reverse complement.
AGCACGCTCGCGCCCTTCGTCACGTGGGGAACGAATCCGGGAATGGTCGTGCCAATCAACGGCTGTGTGCCCGATCCATCTCAGGCGCAGACGGAAGCGGACTCTCACGCCGCGCAGAGCGCACTCGAATACATGAATCTTGCGCCGGGCACGCACATTGAAGAGATTGCGATTGACCGCGTCTTCATCGGCTCGTGCACGAACGCGCGCATCGAAGATTTGCGAGCGGCGGCGAGAGTGGTGAGAGGCTATCGAATCAAGAACAATGTGCGGGCGATGGTTGTGCCCGGCTCGCAGGCAATCAAGCGCGCCGCCGAAGCCGAAGGGCTTGATCGCATCTTTCTCGACGCGGGTTTTGAATGGCGCGAGAGCGGCTGTTCGATGTGTCTGGGAATGAACCCGGACATTCTGCAACCGGGCGAGCGTTGCGCCTCGACCAGCAATCGAAACTTTGAAGGCCGGCAGGGAAGAGGCGGACGCACGCATCTCGTCAGTCCGATGATGGCTGCCGCCGCCGCGATTACGGGAAAGTTCACGGACGTTCGCCAGTGGCGCTTTCAGGGAGAGAGCAGATGAAACCCTTTCGCAGTCTGACAGGCATTGTCGCGCCGCTTGATCGCCCGAACATTGATACGGATCAGATCATTCCGAAACAGTTTCTCAAACGCATTGAGCGCACAGGCTTCGGCGAGTTTCTCTTTTATGACTGGCGATACCGTGAAGACGGAAAGCTCAACGAAGATTTCATTCTCAACGAACCTCAATATCGGAACGCGACGATTCTCGTCACGGGTCGTAATTTCGGTTGCGGCTCGTCGCGCGAGCACGCGCCCTGGGCATTGCTCGATTACGGCTTCCGAGCGATCATCGCGCCCTCATTCGCAGACATCTTCACCACCAACTGCATGAAGAATGGAATTCTGCCCGTCACACTCTCCGAAGCGGATGTCGCAACTCTTCTACAAAGAGCACTGACAGAGCCTGGCTATCAGGCCACCGTTGACTTGGAAAAGCGTTTGGTCACGGATGCCCTGGGCTTTCATACGCCCTTTGAGATCAGTGACTTCAATCGCCATCGTTTGCTGGAAGGACTCGACGACATCGGCCTGACTCTCAAGTACGAACCTCAAATCGCAGCCTATGAACAACGACATGGTAATGCGCCTGTCACCTCGTCGTGACGAAAGTTCCTCACAATCTCGAACCTCTCGCCAATCATTTTCCTTTCATTCCTGATACTGTCCACTCATCGCCCGACGCTTAAATCGTAGGAAGAATAAATTGACATCCGCTTGCTGACAGCAGCGTTCTATCAGTGCTTTGCTCTGAAAAACTTGATAAATTGGAGCAAGACGTACCAGCATTGAAGGCTCTCAGACCTTTCCAGATTGTGAGCCTTCTTGAGATGCCGGAACATTGCGCTGATTTATTGTCTCTTTCGCGCTGATGGAAAAAACGATTCTCATTAAAAACGGCACGTTGCTCACGATGGATAAAGATGATTCTGTCGTGACGGGCGACTTGCTGATTCGCGGGCCGCGCATTGTCAGCATTGGGGCAGCGATTGATGCTGCCGATCTTGTGATAGATGCGGGCGGCTGCGCTGTTCTGCCCGGCTTCGTGCAGACTCACGTGCATCTCTGCCAGACACTGTTTCGCGGCGCGGCGGATGACCTGGCCTTGATTGACTGGCTGAAGAAGCGTGTCTGGCCGATGGAGGCTGCGCACAACAGGGAATCCGCGAGAGCTTCTGCGCGGCTCGGCGTGGCCGAGATGATTAAAGGCGGCACGACCTGCGCGTTGACGATGGAGACGGTCGATCACACGCTTGAAGCGTTTCGCGTCGTCGAAGAGACAGGCTTTCGCGCGACCATCGGCAAGTGCATGATGGATAAAGGCGACGATGTGCCGGATGCGCTGCACGAAGAGACCGAAAGTTCCATCCGCGAATCGCTCGCATTGCTTGATGAATGGCACGGTCGCGCAGAGGGGCGCATCCGCTATTGCTTCGCGCCGCGATTCGCGGTTAGTTGCACACGCGAGTTGCTCTCAAAAGTTGCGCAGCTTGCACGCGAGCGCGGCGTCATGATTCACACACACGCCTCCGAGAATCGCACGGAGATTGAGATGGTCGAGCGCGAAACTGGTCAACGCAATATCACATACCTAAACTCGCTCGGCATCACCGGACAACACGTCGCACTCGCGCACTGCGTTCATCTCGACCAGACTGAACTGGAAATTCTCGCCAGCACCGGCACGCACGTCGCGCACTGCCCGTCATCAAATCTCAAGCTCGGCTCCGGCATCGCGCCCATCAAGGAGATGCTCGAACGCGGCATCTCCGTCTCGCTCGGCGCTGACGGCGCGCCGTGCAACAATCGTCTGGATATGTTCACGGAGATGCGCACCGCTACGCTCCTTCAGAAAGTCTCGCACGGCGCGGAGACCCTGCCAGCGCAACGCGCTCTACGTATGGCGACCATTGACGGCGCACGCGCGCTCGGCCTTGAACAGGAGATCGGAAGTCTTGAAGCAGGGAAACGAGCCGACGTGATGATTGTTAATTTAGACTGCCTCCATTCCAGCCCACGCCCGGCGGACATCACCTCCGCAATCGTTTACTCAACTCAGGCCAGCGATGCGCAGACTGTCATTATTGATGGTCGCGTTGTGATGCGTGATCGAGAACTTCTGACGATGAATGAGCCGGAAGTCATTGAAGAGGCGAACAGAGAGTCGAACCTCCTACGTGAACGCGCTGGTGTTTGATGGTTGATTCGCAGAGGCAGACGGCAAATTCTAACTCAACTGATTTGGCTTTTTAGTGTATTTAGTTGGCTAAAAATAGCTGTGCCAGCTCAGGTGTAGCGACTACGGGGGGCGTGATCGGCTTCCGAGCTGGCACGGGCGGGCACTATCGAAGTTCGTGCCTCAGATGGCTGTCTTGCGACCGGCTGATGTTTGGGCATCAGCCCCATCCTCAACGCGCGCCATTATACACCCCTTGTCGAAACTGTCAACGCTTTTTTGTGACTAATTCAACAAAGATGCGTGAAACGCCCTGTTTACGGGCTTTCCCTTAAATTTGACTATTGACCAGTGAAACATGCGTGAAAGTTTCTCCGAAAAAATCAGGCGCGCCCGAATGTGGTCTTAATCGAACCAATGTGGAATTGAAACCAAAAGTCTTAGATATGGAAACCTATTTTTGTAACAGAGAAGCGGTCTGCCGGAGGCTAATCAGCACTCTATTGCTTGCGGCATTGCGGACATTGATGCTCACCCAAACGTCTCCACTGTTTACTAACTCACTAGGCAGTATGGCGACTATCTCCGTCAGCCAACTGAAAGCAGGGACTTCTCCGGAAAATTCAACCGTCAATGGATAGACTTTCCCCTGTAAATTCTCCGCCTGCGCGATAATCTGCTGATTGTCCTCATTAGAGTTTACTCCTGCATTAGCGGCAAAGAGCATAATGCGTGTCTGCCGATCCACGCCGAAGCTGTTAGTGGTCGGGAGATAAAAGGGGTCGCGCATCAATGTCAGGGCATCAAGTGCAGCGGCCCGCTCTGTCGGCTCTTCCGTCAGTAGTATTGGCGCAGGCGTCGGAGATGGTGAGGGCAGAGGCGAAGGGGAGACAGCAGGCTCTCCAGATGGAACGGGCACCATGACATTGGGTGGGACGGGAGCGCCGAAATTAGGAGTATTATCTGCGTTCCATGTGTACTTTTGCGCTCTTGTTGTTCGTCCAGACCAGGTTTGGAGAGGGGTGTTCCGGGCGTGATAGACGATCCAATCTTCGGTCTGATCAGGTGATTTGACGAATGAGTTGTGTCCGGGGCCGAAGACTTGATTGGTTTTCGCGAAGACGCAACCCGGCGATTTGGTCCAGGACTGCGGGTCAAGCACGTTTCCATTTCTATTGATCAACATGCCGAGACAGTAATCAGGTGTTGAGCCGCCGCTCGCGGAATAGACGATGAAAATATTTCCGCCCTTCTGTAAAACCTCCGGCCCTTCGTTAACACTCCAACCAATCTTCTCCCAGGCATTAGTTGGCGAAGAGATGAGAGTTCTCTCAGCAGTGACGGTCCAGGGATTACTCATCGGCGCGATGTAAATGTTTTGCGGACCCTGGGTTGCTCCGCTCCAGCCTGACCAGAGTAAATAGAGAGAGCCATCATTCTTCTGTAGAACAGTTCCATCAATCGCCCACCGATCCGAAGGAGCAGAGATTTTTCCTTTTTCAACGTAGCTGCCCTGCGCGTCGGTCGTGGTGCTTTCAAGGACATAGAGGCGATGATTGGCGTCGTTGCCATTATCGGCGGCGAAGTAGATGTACCATCTATTATTGATGAAGTGGAGTTCCGGTGCCCAGATGTCGCAGCACTCTGGGCCAGTGGAGGGATGCCGCCAGACTGTCACCTTTAGTCCTTTGTCAATGTCCGTAATGCGCGGAGACTTCCAGATTTCGATATGGTCGCCAGCAGTGAAAGTGAAATAGTAGAAGCCGTCCTTGTAGATTATCCAGGGGTCAGCCGCATCCTGCGAAGTCACAATCGGCTCGGTAAAGGTTGCCTTTTGAGCCAACGCCGGGCGGAATGAAGGAGCCAGGAGCAACAACAAAAAGATGCCGGTCGTAAATTGTTTCCCGATTGATTTCGCTTTCATCTGTCTTGCGAACTATTTCTTCAAATGGCGCACGTCTAAGGAGAGCGCTTTGATGTCTAGCCCGGAAATCTTCCGCACGAAAGCCGGCATGTTGCCGCGCCCCTTGGTAATTGATTCGATCATCCGGCCATTGCTCAAAGTCTCCTGCCAGAGGGTTAGGGGAGTTAGTGCGTGCATTTATTGACTTCCGAAATCCTTGATACTTATTTGCGTGATGAGTGAGTTAATTACATCATCGGTTGTCGTCTGCGTCGCGTCTCTCTCTAATAGTCGGAACAGATTCCAACGCTCGACGTGCTCGGCAGCTTCTTCCGGTTCGAGATGATGGATCGGGGCTAAGGTCTCAAGCTCTATAAATGAACCGGCTGTATAGACTTCGTAGCTGCTGCCGTAGTCTGGATAGACTGCGCCTTCCTGATACGCAGCGCGTTTCAAGAAGAGAGTCTGTTGCCGATGATAAGCGGCCCATCCCTGTTTGTTGGCGATGCCGATTTTCTGCGGCTCCGCTCGCTCGCTCTCGGCCTTCAAAGTAATATAGTTTTTGGTAAAGTTCCAGCGCGGGTCACTTAAATCCGTGTAATGCCAGAGAACCATCTGACGCGCCGGAAGCAAATACTCATCCCACGAACGATACGGCTCTTGCGGAAGAATGACTACGCCGCCATCATTCATAATGGTCAAGGCCCAGGGAGCGACATCAATTCCCCAGAGGCTCCGGTTCGTCAACCGGTGATGGACGCGCAAGCCACTTCCTTCCGCATCAAGCGTGACAGTCATCTCCTTCTGGATGTACGTCGGAGGCGCAGCTTGTTGGATTAAGCGAATTGAGTTCTCATCTTCGATCTGGTATTCGACCGGATTGCTGTCAGGCGCATAGCTGCGCGGATTCGCTTCAGGCGCAGTCCAGAGACGATGGCCGCCGAAGGGTTTCCACTCTCCGAGTTCCGTCTTGATAATAGAGTCAGGCACTTGACCGAGCATGTTCTCTTCATTCGGAAAACCGTAACGAATGATTCGCGGGCCAACGTCGGTTGTGACAATTACTTCGACTGTCCCGTTGCTCAACTTGTAGCAGTTGGGCAGATTGAGATAATTGACATTCTCCACTCGTGACTTCTCCTCAAAAGCTCAACTCACACACGGTCGCAAACTTCAGTAAGCGTATGCCTGATAAACTTCCGTCTCAGGTTGTTCGTCGAGCGATTCGACTATCGGGCTGAAACGCAGCAACCGGCGCGCTCTTTTCGACAATTTATCAAGCGCCGCGCGCGGCACGCGGATATTGACTTCGGGGCGAAAGAGCCAGCGACGGCTGTAACCGATGACGACCATCGGGCGCGGCGTCTCTGTGCGGTTCGGCGTCCCGCGATGAAGGCCGCGCACGTCGCGTATCATTACGTCGCCGAGCCGCATCGTGATCGGCTCTAACGGAATCTCGCCGGATTCAAGACGGCGCAATCCTTCCTCTTTTGAAAGCATGTGCGTGCCGGGAGCAATCTCGAACGGCCCGTTCTCTTTCGTCACTTCGACGAGCGGGAAATTGACGGCCAACTGAAAAGGCGGCGTCTCCTGTAAGGTCTCAGGAAAAAGTGGCGGAGCATCTCGATGAACGTCCTGATATTCAGAACCGAAGACGGGCGTATCGGTGGCGAGTTGCGGCATCACCGGATCATCGCCGACGAGTCCGGCGACGATTGCGAGGATGTCTTCGTCTTCATAGACAGCAGGCTCACTGAACGGCGCGATGAAAGGCAACGTCACGTAATAACGCCCCGGCCCGCGATTCTGGAGATGCCCTTCGCGCGCGATGTGTGTTTCAAGCAAAGGTGCGAAAGCCTCATTCCATCTATTGAGAATCACGGTGGAGAAATGTTCCGGCAGCACGCAGTAGCCGTCAACCAGCACCTTCTGCGTAAAGGATTCGATTTCAGTTTGACGATAGCACCCCTTGCTCATAACTATCGCTTTCGCGCGCTGAGTCTGTTTTGAATGATGACGACCGCCAGCAGAAAGATGCCGCGCAAGACACCCTGCCAATATGAGCCAATCCAATCGCCTTCGTTGTTCAGGATATTGAAAAGCACGCCGAGCAGGAGAACACCGACTAATGTTGAGCCGACACCTCCCTGCCCGCCCGTCAGCAATGTGCCGCCGACGACCACCGCCGCTATCGCGTCCAACTCGAAACCCGTTCCCGCCACAGGCTGACCGGAGCCGAGCCTCGAAGCGAGAATCACACCCGCCAGCCCTGCGAGAGCGCCGCTCAAAGCATATACGCCGAGCGTCACACGATTGACATTCAAGCCCATCAAACGCGCGGCCTCTTGGTTATCGCCGAGCGCAAAGGCGTGGCGACCGAAGCGCGTGTGGTTGAGGACTATCCAGCCGATGATGTAGGCCAGAATCAAAATGATAATCGGGAGCGGGATCGGACCAACCTGTCCCTGCCACAGCGCCTTGAAGCCGCCTGACATATTTTTGATCTCAATCGGCTTTTCATGCGCCACGAGCAGAGCCACGCCGCGCGCCGCAATCATCATCGCCAGCGTGACGATGAAAGGTTGAATACGCACTTTGGCGATGACCAGCCCGTTGATGAGGCCGAGCAGCGTCGTTGCTCCGACGGCTGCGAGCAGGACGATGACGAAGTTATTTCCCGCCATCACTGCCGAGACGACTCCGCCGACCGCCAGCAGTGAGCCGACCGAGAGGTCTATGCCGCCCGTCAGGATCACGAACGTCATGCCGAGCGCGATCAGTCCGACCATGCTGTTCTGCGCGATGACGTTGAGCAGATTCTCGGAGGTCAGGAAACTACCACCGTCAAGAAAAGTTCCATAGCGCACGGAGGCGAAGATGCAGACGAGGACGAGCGCCACCAGCGCACCCTGTCTTTGGATGAACGAGGCCAGCTTCGCGCGGGCAACACGTCCCCGCGTTGAGCCTGATTCATCTATGGTCGTTGCTGCCTGGCTCATAATATTCTCCCCGCTTGTCTCTCACGCGACTTTCGGTCGCTGGACGTAAACGGCGATGATGATGATCGCTGCCTTGATAACCAATGACCAGGAGAACGCGATGCCCTGCATGTTGAAGCTGGTGGTTATCACCTGCATTATCAGCGCGCCGATCACTGTGCCGACGATGGTGGCGCGACCGCCCGTCAACGCTGTTCCGCCGATGACGACCGCCGCGATGGCGTCGAGTTCGATGTTCAGCCCGACGTTGGAAGGATCGCTTGCGCCGCCGCGCGCAGACTCAATCAGTCCGGCCAGCCCCGCGAGCAATCCGCTCAAAGCATAGACCGCGATCTTCGTCCGGTGAACCTTAACGCCCGCGAGATGCGACGCGGACTCGTTGCCGCCGACGGCGACGACGTAACGACCGAAGCTCGTCGCACGCATCACAAAGACAGCCGCGACGACGATCATAGCCATCACCATCACTTGTACCGGAATCGGCCCGATGTAACCCGTGCCCAGCGCCTCAAACGCTGGATAGTGGCCTCTGAATTCGATGAGTCGCCCTTCGCTCGGAATCTGCGCGAGGCCGCGTCCGGCGATGAGCACGGCGAGCGTGACGATGATCGGCTGAATGCGAAAGACTGAGATGAGCGTGCCGTTGAGCGCACCGATGGCAGCCGTGACGAAGAGTGCGATGAGTATCGCAGGCACAATGCCGTGTTCAAGATTGATGGCTGCCATCGAAGCTGCGACGGCCATCACCGAGCCGACTGAAAGATCAATGCCGCCGGTGGCGATCACGAACGTCATCCCGACTGCAACGAGCATCGTCGGTGCTACCTGCAAGAGAATGTTCCAGAAGTTATTGAGGTCCCAGAAATTTCGTGTGAAGATGATGTTGGCAATAATCAACAGGATGAGCGCGGCGAGCGCGCCGTAGGTTGGGCCAAGAGCGCCGAGCCGCGACCACGCGCTGCTTTCTGCTTCTGAACGTGTTACGCCGGTAGCATTCTGCATCGCTTATGCTCCTACACTATTCATCGGTCGCTCAAAACTCTTTCGCATCTTTTACGTCCGTCGCCGCGTCCGCTTCGGTCGTGCTTCCTTCGGCCATCGCGTGAATAATCGCGTCCTGCGAAATCTCCTTGCCGCGCAACTCGCCGACGCGCTGCCCGTCGCGCATCACGATCACGCGCGAACTGCCTTCGACCAACTCCTCAAGCTCCGACGAGATCATAAAAACGCCTAAGCCAGAATTTGCCAACTCATTTATTAACTCCTGTATCTCACCCTTCGCACCGATGTCTATCCCGCGCGTCGGTTCATCCAGAATCAGGAACTTCGGATTCTGGCAGAGCCAGCGTGCCAGCAAGACCTTCTGTTGATTGCCGCCCGAAAGCTCGCGTATCTTCTGGTCGGCACTCGACGCCTTAATCCCCAGCCGCTTCATGAAGCGTTCGACAATCTCCTGCTCGCGTGCGTGAGAGACGATGCCGAGCTTAGTCAGTGCGGGCAGCGCAGCGAGCGTCAGATTCTCACGAACTGACAATTCAGGGATGATGCCTTCAGCCTTACGATCTTCCGAAAGAAAGGCGAGTCCGGCTTTGATAGCATCGCGCGGCGAACGCAGCTTGAGCGGCTTGCCTTCCAGATAAACCTGACCCTCATCAATTTTGTCTGCGCCGAAGATCGCGCGCGCCGTCTCCGTGCGGCCTGAACCAAGCAGACCTGCGACGCCGACAATCTCGCCGCGCGCCGTGTCAACCGTGACATGGTTTAGTTTTCGCCCTCGCGTCAAATTTTCGGCGCGCAGGAGCGGCGGCGCATCCCGCTTAACGTCGTGGTGCTCGAAAGCTGTTGTGCCCTGTCGCAGTTCGTCGCGCTGCTTGCCGAGCATCAGGCAGACCAAATCCAGTTTCTCCAAACCTGCGAGCGGTCGTGTGGCGACAAACTTTCCGTCGCGCAGCACCGTCACACGATCACAGACCGTGTAGAGTTCGTCGAAGCGATGGCTGATATAAACGACCGCCGTGCCTTCCGCTTTGAGGCGGCGAATCACGTCGTAAAGAATCGAAACCTCGCGTTCGGTCAACGAGCTGGTCGGCTCGTCCAGCACAACTACTTTCGCGCCGAACGAGACGCCGCGTGCGATAGCGATCATCTGACGAAGCGCGATGTTGAGGCTGCCGAGGGTTGAACGCGGGTCTATCTCAAGTCCGAGACGTGCGAGCAGCGTGGCCGCCTCGCGGTACATCCGCTTCCAATCTATCAGGCCGAAGCGTCGCGGCTCGCGTCCCAGATAAATATTCTCGGCCACCGTGCGAAACGCCAGCAGGTTGACCTCCTGATAAACGGCGACGACGCCCGCATCCTGCGCATCCTCCGGCGTGCGAAACTCGACAGGCTTTCCTTCGAGCAAGATCGTCCCCGCGTCGCGTGTGTACGCGCCCGTCATAATTTTAATCAGCGTTGACTTGCCCGCCCCGTTCTCGCCCACGAGCGCGTGAACCTCTCCGCGCTCCAACGTCAAATCAACACCGGCAAGCGCCACAACCCCCGCAAAGCTCTTTGTGATTCCTTTCATATACAGAACTGGCGAGGAGACAGCCGTAGCTAAAGGTGTTTGCTTTGGCAATAGATGAGCAGGCAAAATTTCTGTCGGCGGCGGATCACTATTACTAACGGCAGGTATCTGTAACGTAGCTTGAGGATCGTAAGGCGCTGAAAGAATTGATCCATCAACCAAACAAAAGGCCAACGTCTCATCAGCGTAAGTGCGATTACAGGTCGGACACCTTTTAAGTTGTCTCATCCGCTTATCTCATAGCGCAGGTTCGGCGCGCTCATAAGTGTAGGGGTCAGGGATCGGGGGTCAGTGAAAGCCTTTTACCGGCCCCCGACCCCTGACCCCCGCCCCCCGCTTTCAGTATGCATCGTTGACAAACTGCGCGGCATTGCTCGTGTCGAAGAATTTATCCTCAAGGATAATCTTGGGCGGGATAGATTCTTTCCTGAGATATTTCTCAAGCGTGTCGAAGGCGAGTGGGCCAAAGCGCGGATTCGATTCGACGGTGATGTTCATCTCGCCGCGCGTGATTGCTTCGAGACCCGCTTTCTCGCCATCAACGGAGACGATCAGCACGTCTTTGCCAGGGTTCATCCCGGCAGCCTTCAGTGCCTGAATCGCGCCGAGCGCCATCTCGTCGTTATGCGCATAGACGGCTGTGATCGCTTTGCCTTGCGCCTGAATGATATTCTCCATTACTTTCTGCCCTTCGGCGCGCGAGAAGTCGCCCGTCTGCGAGGTCAGAATTTTCATGTCCGGCGAATTTTGAATCGCGTCTCTGAACCCTTGTGAACGATCACGCGCGACGGATGCGCCGGCAGTTCCCGTCAACTCGACGATCCCGGCTTTGCCATTCGTCTGCTTGACCAGCCACTCGCCCGCGCGCCTGCCTTGCTCGACGAAATTGGAGCCTAAGAAAGCAACGAAATCCTGCCCGGCTGTGCCTGCTGCCTCGCGGTCAATGAGGAAGACAGGAATTTTTGCCTCCTTCGCACGCTGAAGCGCTGTACTCAATCCTTCAAACTCACGCGGCGCGAGGAAGATGGCATCCACGCGCTGCGCGATTAAATCTTCGACATCCGAAACCTGCTTCGACGTTTGGCCTTGCGCGTTCGTGACGACGAGATCAAACTTATCGCCGCGCTTCTTCGCTTCATCCCGCAGACTGTTTGTCTCCGCGATGCGCCAGGGATTGTTTTCCTCCATCTGCGAAAAGCCGACTTTTAATTTTCCCTGCGAACCGCCACGACTCCCCTTCTTCGCACAGCCCGCATCCGAGAAGGCCATCATCGAAATAGCCGCGATTGTCAAAATAACGATGAGCTTCCTTGAGTTAATAAAATTTTTCATGTCCCTGCTCTCCCATGATTTGAGATTCCAAACTGAATCGGTCTTCAACGCGAAGGCGTGATGCGAAGCCAGTCGAAGCGAGCGGGTGCGCCGCCCGCAGTCAAGGCGACACGCACGCCGCGATCCCATGGTGGTAAGTAACTACCATCCAACTCTTCGCCGAGGTTAGTCCAATCGCGTTGATTCCGGCTGAAGGCGAAGCGATAGAGGTGTCCGTCTCGCACCGTCATGCGCAGGAATAAAAAGTCGCCACTGTTCGCACCAGCCTGTGCGACCACTTGATTGTTTCCCTTTTCGAGACGCCACAGCATGATGTTCTCACCACTGATGGACGCGCCGAGAGCGTTCTCGTTATCGCCGTAGGCAGCGAGTCCAGCCATTCCATTGGGGCGCATCCCGCTCGTATCAATCCGTGTGGTAGCGATGTAATTGCCGACCGTAGTTGATCGCGCAACCACTGCGCTCACAGCTTCCGTCTTGCTCTGGCTCGTGTTCGATGGAGCGAGAACGAGTTCGCCTCCGCCTCTTCTCTCGATACGCATCTCAGGCTCGTTCGCTTGCGGCCACTGCCAGCCCGGCATCAGACGCGCAGAGTTGAAGTCGTCAAAGAAGGAATACTCTGCGCGACGATCCGTCACGCCGAACGGCGATGCTGCACTCTGGCTTGGTCCATGACCTTCGTTAATCGTCGGCCAGTCGTCCGCGCCCCAGTTGACCTCATCAAGCATCGCCTGCCGCCCGACATAAACGAAATCATCTGCCTTGTAAGCGTGATAAAGCAGGAAGTCGCGCCCTCTTGAATCTCTGACGACAGTGCCATGACCGGGACACTTCCACGTCTCATTGCCGCGCAAGATAGGATTGCCGGGATTCTTCTCCCAAGTGCCGAGCAATTTGCGAGAGCGCGCGACGCCGAGCATGTAATTGCACTCGCGTGCGCAACAGAAGTTGCCGGAGTAGAAGAGATAGAACCAACCGTGATGACGAACGACCGCAGGGCCTTCGACTAAATCGCCATAAGGCAGTGTAGCGTGCTTCTCCCAAGCCTGATCGTTATGAAACAATTCGCGTCGCTCACCGACGAGGCGCGTGCCGTCCGCAGACAAACGCTGCGACCAGATCGGAGTCGGCTTGCTGACACTGTTGCCGTCCTCCTTCCAGATCAGATAGCGATCTCCCTTCTCATCCGTGACTGGGAAAGGGTCAATGGAGCCGACCTCCTGGCAGACCAGCGGGCCATGATCCGTGTAAGGCCCCTGCGGACGATTGGCTGTCGCGACAGCCACGCAGAGCGTCCCACCTTTTTTGCGCGCCGCATAGTAGATGAAAAACCTGCCATGATCCTCGGAAATTTCCGGCGCCCAGTAACTGCCGCTTGACCAGTCGGGATGTTTCTGAAAGACTGCGCCAACAACTTCCCAGTTGACCAGATCGCGCGAGTGTAGAATAGGAAACTCCGGTGCCCACTCGGATGAAGTAGTCGCAGCCCAGTAGTCCTGGCCGACGCGGATCACAGATGGGTCTGGGAAATCACCTGCCATTGCGGGATTGGTATAAGTGGCACGTCGCTGCGCCCCCGCGCCCGCGACAAAGAGAGCCAGAAACAAAATGGCTAACGCCGAGCGATACCATTTCCTGATATGTAGTGAACTTCCCATGTTCCCTTGATTCCTTTAATGAGTTGTACCGACTCGTCACACTTGCGAACTGCTAGACTGTGTTTTCGTATTTAGCTACTTGCCGATTGACATCCCGCTTTTGTGCGAGTCCGCTCGGAGGCGCAGTGGAATCACGCAAGATGAAATAGGTCGGAATGTTGATTTCCACCCCTTGCCGCTCAGGATGTTCGATGGTTGCCATCAAAGCCTCGACAGCTTTGCGTCCCAGTTCAGTGCGCGGCAGGCGAACGGTCGTCAGCAGTGGATGACAGAGCGAGGCAAACGCGATATCGTCAAAACCGACGATGGAAATATCATCCGGGACATGAAGTCCACGCTCGCGCAACTCCTGCATGACGCCGAGCGCCATCATATCGTTGGCAGCGACGATGGCCGTCGGCAGTTCACTTAAGCCAAGCATCTCGCGCACGACACGTCTTCCGCCTTCCAGTCGGAAATCGCCTTCATAAATCTCCAGCGGCAGCGATTCGGGCAGGTGATAGGCCATCGAATCACGAAAAGCCTCCAGCCTTTTGGCAGCCGAGCGCAGGCGACTGGGGCCACCGATATAAGCTATCTTCCGGTGTCCGAGCCAGACCAGATGACTAATTGCTTCGCTGATTCCGGTTTCATAATCAACGACGATATTACTCATGCACATGCCGGGTGAGCCAATATCAAGAAAGACGACCGGAACATGGTGGCGTGCTAATTCGTGAATCAATCCCTGATCGAGTTCGGAAGTCATCAACGCGACGCCCGCCACTTTACGCTCGATGAAACGCTTGACATTATTTAAGGTACGTTCCTCGTTGTAATCCGTGTTCGCCAGGATCACCTCATAGCCTTTCTCGAAGGCGACCGTTTCGATGCTCTTGACCAACTCTGGAAAGAAGGGATTCGAGATGTCGGAGATCAATAGTCCGAGCGTGCTGCTGCGGCCCGAAGCAAGACTGCGCGCGTGTTCGTTCGGGTAGTAGTTGCAAAGTTCGATGGCGCGCAAGACCTTCTCACGCATCGCCTCAGAGACAAATCGCGTATTATTGATGACGTGCGAAACGGTTGCGGTTGAGACACCCGCCTCACGCGCTACATCTTTGATCCGCATTTTTGTTTTCATTGGCTCACAGCCCACTCGTTACTTAGAACAATTCAGTCATGTCTTTTGCACCATCGCCGGGTTCGGAGATATAAATAGTCGGAATCTTTCCGGTGGCTTTATTATACTCAGTAATGACCTTCTCTTGAAATTTTTCCAATGCCAGCCTTTGGACCAGATTGACCGTGCAACCTCCGAATCCGCCCCCAGTCATGCGCGCCCCGTACACACCATCGAGTGAAGTAGCAATATCAACCATCAGATCAAGCTCCAGACAGCTCACCGCGTAATCATCACGCAGCGACTCGTGGCTCTTGAGCATCAGTCGCCCCATCTCACGAAAATCACTTTCCCTGAGCGCGGCGGCGGCAAGGAGCGTCCGCGCGTTCTCCGTCACAACGTGGCGGCAACGCGAACGAATAGGCTCAGGCAATCGTTCCTCAGACATCTCAAAATCTGTGATACTCACGTCACGCAACGCGCGTATGCCCGGCAGCAGTTCGCTCAAGATTTCAAGACCTCGCTCACATTCCTCGCGCCGCCTGTTGTACTCCGAAGATGATAACTCATGCTTGACGCGCGTATCACAGATCGCAATCGCCACTTCCGACGTGTCCAGAGGAATCTGCGTCATCGCAAGCGAGCGGCAATCAATCAAGAGCGCATGTCCTTTGAGTCCGCAGGCGGCGGCGAGTTGATCCATAATCCCGCAATTGGTTCCGACATACTCATGCTCGGCCTGCTGTCCTGCGAGTGCCAAATCAACTTTCTCAATCTCAAGACCTGAAACGACAAGCAGCGCCATCCCCGTAGATATTTCGAGTGCCGCAGAAGAGGAAAGCCCCGCCCCCACCGGAACGTCCGACGAAATCACAAGGTCTGCGCCACCGAGCGGCAGCCCACGCGATTTCAACGACTGCGCCACGCCCTCAACATAATCGAGCCAGAGCCCTCGCTGCTTCGGCCCAGGATGATCGAGATCGAACTCAAACGACTCATTGACGTTGAGCGAGTGAGCACGCACGTAGCGGCTATTGTTTGCAGCGGCAGCAACGACCGTCCCACGATCAATCGCCATCGGGAGCACGAAGCCCTCGTTATAATCCGTGTGCTCGCCGATCAGGTTGACCCGGCCAGGCGCACGAAACATTCGCGTAGCGCTATTATCGAACTGCTGGCGAAATGTTTCGCGCACGGCGTTACGATCAATCACCGCTCATCCCTCTTCCAGACAACCGGCTCAACGTGAGAGCGCACTTCGGCAGCTTTCTCTTCAGCCAGCGTGTCGTTAATGAACATTCCGGCTCCGGTTTCACTGCCCGCCAGATATTTGAGCTTCGTCGCAGTCCGCAATGGCGGATAGAACTCTATGTGAAAATGGTAATCATCGTATGAGCCGCCGTCGGTCGGGCGCGGGTGCAGCACCATCATGTAGGGAAACGAAAGATTGAACAATCGGTCGTAAGCGACGAGCACCTGTTTGAGCAACTCTGCCAAATCTTTCTGCTCCGTCTGTTCGAGATCGCTCAAGGCTTGCAGATGGCGCGACGATGCAATGTGGACTTCATACGGATAGCTCGCAAAGAAGGGAATGTACGCGACGAAAGATTTATTCTCGGCGATAATTCTGCGCCCAGCACGCCGCTCCTCTACGATAATGTCGCAGAGCAGACAACGACCTGTTTCATCATGATGGTCGCGCGATTGCTTCAACTCACGAAGGACGCGCGGCGGGATGAACGGGTAAGCATAGATTTGCCCGTGCGGGTGATGAAGCGTCACGCCTATCGCTTCTCCCTTATTCTCAAACTCGAAAACGTAATCAACAAACGGCAGCGCGCCCAACTCTATAAAGCGATCAGTCCAGACACGCACTAACTTGTAAAGCTGTTCGACAGGCTCGGCGGCCAGTGTTGTATTGTGATTCGGCGAATAGAGCACGACTTCGCAGACGCCCTGACCGGGACGCACCGGATAAAGCTCTGTGCCTTCGATAGCAGGCAACGGCGGGTCAGGACGCAAAGAAGGAAAACGATTCTCGAAGACAACCATGTCGTAAATGCTTTCCGGCACTTCCGTCGGGAAGCCGCCCGGTTTCGTCGGGCAGAGCGGGCAATAATCTGCGGGCGGCAGAAATGTTCTGTCCTGACGGTGCGTCGCGGTCGCCACCCATTCGCCCAAAAGCGGATTCCAACGAAGCTCAGACACGGCGCTCCTCCTCCGCCTGTGGCTGCGGTTCAGATTCTCGTTTCTCGCTCGCGCCATCACCCGCACCTTGAGTTTCCGTCTGTGCGACGGGCGACTCGTCAAAGGTGTAGAAGATCATGTAGCGCCCGTCGGCGAGCGTAATGCGTCTGCGGTGCATCCCTTGTTGTTCGCTCTGCTGCGTGGTTGTCATCTATCTCTACCGTTGACACTAAACTTCTCTTTGAATCACAACGACCAATCAAGTTTTGGGTTAAAGCCTGAGCCGCTCGTGTAGCGAATCATCGCATCGAGCAGGCGGGTGGCGTAAAGGTCGCTGCCGTAAGCGTCGAAGCGAAATGTAGTGACGAAGAGTTTTCCGTTTCCGGCACGCATCTGCACGGCCAATGCAGCATTGTTGTTGAGCCAGCCGTAGAAGATGCCCGCCAGCACGTCACCATAATCTGCGGCACGGACACCATGAATAACGTAGCGCGGCACTGCTGCGGAGGCTTCAAAGCCCAGAATCTTCGTGAACGCCACTACATTAAAAGGCGCTGTGTCAGTCTTCACCCAATTAAAATTCGTCACCCAGTTGCCGTCCAGATCAGACCCTTCGCGCGGCGTGACTTTGTATGAAGAGTTGGCCGGAATCGCCTCCTTTGAATCGGCCAGGATCAGCGCGCGGCCACCGCTTCGGAGGTGGCGATTCACCTGCTCGTCAATCGTCGTTGCGACTAACAGTGATTTGGCATCAACGCCCTCCGCTTTGAACGTAGAAACTTTGTAACCCGCCGCCGTCAACGCCTGCGACAATCCCGCGCTACTGCTCGCAGGATCGTAAACAAGCAGCGAGAGGTTTCGCGCCGCAGTCTCTTTTGGAAAAACAGAAATCTCAAAACTATTCTCTGCGAGATTCAGTCCAGCACGGCTGCTAACGACCATTGTCAGTTTTTCATGGCGGGGTTTGACAACAATCGGCGCAATAAATGAGATCGGCTCAAGCTCTGTGACGCTCGCGCGTTCAACCAGACGATCAATCTTGAGTTGGCCGCTCGCTCCTGAATCTGTTCGCCAGGTGACGGTCGCGCCGTTCAATTCTGTAGCACTATAATGCGAAATCAGAACTTTAGCTTCAACACGCTCTCCGCTCGTATAGTTCTGTTTAGACAGGCGCGATAAAATGACATCAGGCTTTTGTATCTTCGCCAGTTCGGCTGCATAAACTTTCGGGTTGCGCCACATGTCCATCAGGCCGTTCGCTTCCCAGTTGATGTCCGTCAACTCCGTGATGACGTAGCCCTGAATCGAAGCGTAGCGGCGCATCTCTTCGATCTCGTGCTTGAGCGAGATGAATTGATGCCACTCGCTCTCTCTCGCTAGTTCATCGTAATCGCGGAAGAGGCGAGCGAAGCCAAACTCTTTGAAGCGGTCGAATAATCCGGCTGGTCTGGTCACCTCGCGTCCGCCGAAGTCTCGATTGAACCACCAAGGCAGATTCTTTGGCAGCGCGGGCAATCCCCAGTTGCCAAACTCCGAAACCACGAGCGGCTCGCGCCCCGTAGCTTCCGCATCACCGTGCTGGCTGAATGCCCACTTCGGGCGCGTAGCAAAATCCGCGACCCATTTGTCCCAATCCTGATAATGATCCGGGATGGAGAAGTATTGATGAAAATCGGCGATGTCGGATTTGACGTGAAAGTTATCGCAGCAGGCGCTGTTGTCCACGATCAGGCGACCGAGCATTGATGTTGACTTCTTCGCGCGGTCATAAGCTGCACGCAGCCACGCGCGCTGTTCCGCTTGCTTGAGGTCTGCGCCCCACGATTCGTTGATGATGCTTTGAATGACGATTGACGGGTGATTCCAGTCGCGTGCGACCTGCTCGCTGAAAATCTTTTCGCCGCGCTCCGCCGCACGCTGTGTGAAATGATGCTCGTCGTTCCACGAAGGTATCTCGTACCAGACGAGCATCCCGACTTCATCAGCGACTTTCAGATAAGCAGGGTCTGGAACTTTGATGTGACAGCGCAGCGTGTTCAAGCCGAGCCGTTTGGCCTTGAGCATCTCGTCACGCACGAACTCTTCCGAAGGCGGCGTGTAGATCGTCTCTGGGTAAAAATCCTGATCGAGCGCGGCCATCATGTAAAACGGCTCGCCGTTCAAATAGAATTTGCCGTCGCGCGTCTCGAACGAGCGGAATCCAAAGTTTTCAACGATGCGATCTTTCTCAAGCACAACCTCGACCGTGTAAAGATTCGGATGGTCAACGCTCCATAGCTTTGGGTCACGAACTCGGCCTTGAAAAATCAAATAATCCTTACCGCCAGTACCCCAGTTTCCGAATTCTACGGACGTGCCCGATGGATCGTAAATTTTTGTAGTGAGTTTAACGGACTTCTCGCCCGGCCTTTCTGGTATGCTTGGCAACTCGAAATGTTTGTTAGCGAAAACAAATACAGCGACATACCCATCAGGCTTGGCAATAACCTGCACTCTTTGAATGTACAAATCTGGTTTTATTTCAAGCCAAACACTTTGCCAGATGCCGCCGGTCTGCACGTACCAGTTCTGCTTGCCGTGCGGAATCTCGTTGTACATCATCTGAGGAAAACGCGCGCGATTCTCGCGCTCCTCCATCGGCGGATCAATGACGCGCACGACCAACTCGTTCGCGCCCGGCTTGAGCGCATCGGTCACGTCGAAACTGAAAGGCGTGTAGCCTCCTTCATGCTCGCCGATGCGTTTGCCGTTGACGTAAACCTCGCTGAAATAATCAACCGCGCCGAAGCGAAGGAGAACGTGTCTCGGCGAGTTTGATTGAGGCACGTCAAAGCTCGTGCGATACCAGGCCACGCCCATGTAGTCGCGTAAATCCGCGAACTGCGCGTTCCAGGAGAGACCGACGCGCGCATCGCGCCAGCCCTGCGCGCTGTTAATGTCGCCGATTTTGAGCTTGCCTTCCTGATCGGCAAGCAACTGCCAGCCGCTTTCCAGCTTAACGGTCTGCGCTTCAGCCGCAGACGCAAGCAAAAGCAGCAACGAAAGGACTGCGATGACGCGAAGTGCACGCATCACGTCAGTCAATTGACGAGTTCTGCTTCTATCTTCAGCCTGCGACATGATCGATTAAAAAGTTTCCCTTGAGAGAAATCTCCTTGACGCTTAACGCACATTTGGCGCGCGTTGCGGTGTTATTGAAGGGCTGCCCGTTGCAATCGTCGGCCAACCCTGACGATAGATTATTCGATCCATCAACATGATCCGGCGCACGTCACGGTCGCCACTAATATCGTTCTTGAGCAGACGACTCTTTGAGTCTATCGCGTGGTAGAAAATCCAGTCTTGCCCGGCGGCATCTCTGATGACAGAGTTATGACCGGGCGCAATCCATCGCTCGTTGCGTTCAAGAATCGCGCTGTTGGATTTTCCCTCGGCTCGCGCGAGCGTCTCAAAAGGGCCAGTGGCGCTTCTTGAGCGCGCGACCATCACTGCATAGTGCGCCTTGTCGCCGCAGCAGTTGTCGCCGGAGAAGAAGAGATAGTAGTAACCACCATGCTCCGTCATCCATGCGCCTTCGATCAGACGTTGATAGTTATCCGGGTTCTCATTCTTAATCGGCGCGACGAGTTCGACGGGTTGACTGCCCTGCTTAAAACT
The DNA here is from genome assembly GCA_032159235.1 of Acidobacteriota bacterium. Classification (GTDB taxonomy): domain Bacteria; phylum Acidobacteriota; class Blastocatellia; order Pyrinomonadales; family Pyrinomonadaceae; genus QHXM01. Next base: position 108,663 of record JAVHWW010000044.1, on the reverse strand, counting down.
CAAACGGTCGGGCGCGAGTTCCTGCACATGGATGGGTTGAAAGCCTGATCCCCAGTACAACAGATGCTTGCCCGTGCGTGGATCGTCGAAGGCCATCGGGTCAATGTTGACGAAGGATTCGCCGCACTTCAAAGGTTTACCGCTATCAGCGAATGGGCCACGCGGTGTTTTGGAAGTTGCCACAGCGAGACACAAGCCCGTCAGCGTGTTTGGATCGGCTGAGTAATAAAGATAGTAGGTCTCGCCGAACTGACTGACGTGCGGTGCCCAGAACTTTTGAGTCTGGTTAGCCCACATCGGTTTGATCGGGAGCGCGTCACCCAAGTGCTCCCAATGAATCAAATCTTTTGAGCGCGCCACCTGTATGTTGATCGTCTGCCCGTTGATGATCGTCTGCGTGGCATAGCCGTAATACCAGCCATCGGAGGCGCGGATGATAGTCGGGTCTGGGAAGTCACTGTCGAGAACCGGATTCGTGTAGGTAGTCGTGCGCGCAATTGCAGCACGTGTCTTTGATGATCGCCCGCGTCGCGCTGTTGATAAGTGCTGCGCTGTGGCAACGGCACAGGCGAGCAGAATCAACAGACCGCAAAGAACTGTGGATCGCCATCGCATGTGCCGCCTCATCTGTTTCGCTTTTCGACCCGAAGATAGTGAAAATTACTTCACCGATTATCAATCGCAGACACCTCAGCATAAGCTAAGGCTGCTTCGCCGTGACAACGCGCGCCGAATCCCAATTATTTTCCGATGAACCGAATCCGTAGAGCATCACGTGAAAGGCGCGCGGCATATTTTTGATGACTTTCGTCAGACCAATCTGCGCCTCTTGCGGGGGACTGTCCGGCCCGTTGAGGACGAAGAGAAATTCGTCACCGCGCCGGACAATCGCCAGCACAGGATTCTTCAGTTTCGTGCCCAGCTTACCGTTGTCTAGTCTTTCACCGCGCCCGTCCACGATTGACCATGCTTCAAACGTGCCTTCACTGGTCAGAATCCACTCGATGCGATTGCGTCCCGAACTATCGAAGAGAATGGTGACAGTGGCGAAGCCCAGATCACTTGCTTTGTCGCCCGCTTCCGGTAGCTGCGGGCCGACCTTCGCCACCTTTGCCTCGAAGATGAAACGGTCGCTCTCAAATGTCTGCTTGCTTCTCACTCCGGCGCGCGTTTTGTTTGCGCTTCGCAAGCGAAGTTGCCCGTCTTTGACTTCCACCTTTCCGCCGCCGCCGCCTTCAAAGGTGAAGCGTTCCCACTTCGTCTCATCCAACTGATTGCCGTTGAATTCGTCCACCCACTCGTTTATTGCCGGAGCAGTCTGCTGGCCCCGCGTTTGAGTGACTGATGGCGACGATTTAGCGACCGTTTGCTGCTGCGCATTAACGAGCAGCGCAGACGAGACGATGAGAGATGAGATTAGAAATGTGGGCGCGAGTTTTAACATAAAATTTCCCCTTCAAAAACGGACATTGGCGAGACGACGGAGGACATCGCGTTTCTCGTTCTGCTCCTGCTCCTTTTGGGTCTCGCTCAAGCGCTTGAAGGTGGCGAGAGCCTCCTGCGCTTCGGCCTGCCGCTTCAGCCGTCCATAGACTCTGCCAAGCTGATAATAAGTCTCTGCGAGATCGGGGGACAGTTTTTTGACGCGCTCAAGTTCCGTCGCAGCTTCCTCGAAGCGATTGGAGCGCATGTAGAGTTTCGCCAGCGCGAGTCGCGCTTCGGCATACGCGGGATCGAGTTTGATAGCCCGCGCGAGATAATTTTCGAGGCGTGTCGGGTCAGCCGTGTTCTGTTTAAGCAACGCAGAGCCAGCGAGATAATTAGCGACGGCCATCTGATCGTCAACCCCTAACGCTTGATCGTAGAACTTGAGGGCCTCGTCGTACTGTCCTAACTCTTCATACGTCAGCCCTAGATAAGCGAGCGCCGGGGCGAACTTCGGATCAAGATCGAGGGCGCGCGTGAAGGCTTTTACAGCGTCATCATTCTTGCTCTGTTTGAACTGGGCCATGCCGAGCGCGAACCAGAGACGCGGCGAGTTTGGAAAGACCTGCAAGGCTTCTTCGAGGCGAATGACGGCGGCGGCAGGAGCCAGCGCGTTTGTCAGCAGCAGACCGTAACGAAAGCGATAACTTTCCGATTGCGGGTCGCGCTGAATCGCCAGGCGCATGGCCGGAATCGCATTCTCAATGTGACCGCTCGTCTCGTAAACTTCGGCGAGCAAGGCATAGACAGGCGCGGCATCAACGCCGCGCGCCACCGCCGATTCAAGCGTGCGCCCCGCCGCCCGAATGCTTTTCTGTGCCAGATAGGCGCGCGCCAACCGCACGATTGTTTCGACGTTTGTCGGATCGGCGGTTAAGGCCGCATTCAGTTCCGCAATCGCTTCATCGAAAAGTTTTCCTTCAAGGAGCGCCGCGCCGAGTTCCGCGCGAAGATTTGCCGCTGCCGCTTCTGGATTCGGGTTGGCGGCGATTTGCGCTGCGTAATCACGATACGCAGCGCGCGCCGCTTCCGTATCCCCAAGGTGCAGATTGACGACGACGAGCGCGCGCGCAAGCTGGACATCCAGGCCGAGCGCGCTGGCGCGCATGAAAAGATTGCGCGCGAGGCGAAAATCTTTTGTAGTTTCGCGCGCCGAATAGATTTGCGCGAGATTAATGAACGCGCTGCGCCCCTGCGGGTTTAAACTGATAGCGATCTCAAATTGGGACGCAGCTTCCGCCGTGCGCCCGCGACGTTGCAGGATCGCGCCATAATTATTGTGCGCCGCCGCCGAATGCGGTGCGATCTGCGCGGCGGCAGCGAAATATTTTTCGGCTTCAACGAGGTCATTCTCACGATCAGCGATGACGCCCAAGTAAGTGTACGCGGTATCGTCGCGCGGATTGAGTTCGAGAGCTTTACGGAAGATGTTTTTCGCCGTCGCCACGTCGCCTTTGGCGAGTTGCTCCACGCCCTCCGAAACGAGCGCGGCGGCGCGCTCAGACGAAACTTGTTGTGTGCTGGAATTCTTTTCTGTTCTGGAAACAGTTTGCGCGCTCAATCGCACGCCGTCGCTCTGGAAGAGGATGAAGACCAAAAGTAAGGTGGCAATGAAACGCGCTGGAATTGACATCGTTGACCGGCGGAGAGCACGCAAAGCGTCTTGAACATTAAACGTGCGACGCGCTCATAATTGATGCGGGCCGCACGTTTGATGTCTTGCGTTAATTGTTAGAACGTCACGCGCGCGCGCAGTTGAATAATGCGCGGACCGAAAATACCCGGATCGTTGATGATGCTCTGGAAACCAAAGATACCCGGAGCGGTATTGATGGCATTGAAGTCGGTCGTCGGCGCAAAGAAGCGCGTGCGATTGAAGATATTAAATGCTTCGGCACCGAGTTCAAGCGTCACGGTTTCCGTGATCCGCGTTTTCTTCAACAGGCTGATGTTCTCGCTTGAGAAAGCATCCGTCCTGACGTTGGGAAGAATCCCGACGCTGCCGAAAAATACCAGCGGATTGGCGTAATAGGCGGCATAGGCGGCGCTCCCGATTGCCGGATTTCCCGGAGGCGATTGGAAGTTGGTCGGCGCGGCGAACGCGCTTGGATTAATCACATAAACGCCCGGATTACCACCTAGAGAAACGCCGTTCGGCCCGATCGGTTGCATGAGCGTGCTGCTTCTAGTTGCGAAGATCGGCTGTCCGGTCAAATTAAGTCGCAAGTTGCCTTGCACGCCGATTAAATCGAGGAAACTTCTGGCGCCCGAATCGGTGTCAATGAAAATAAGCGGCAAGCCGGATTGATAACGCTGAATGCCGGAGAGTTGAAAACCGCCGAACAGAGTATTGACGATGCCGCCTCGATTCAAGAAATGCTTTCCTTTGCCAAAGGGCAACTCGATTAAATAATTGATGACGAAGGCGTGCGTCGGATTGTTCGGCGACACCGAGCGCAACGATTTTCTATCACCCGGAAATTGCAGAATGCCGCCGAGCGGATTTTGTCCGAGCACATCTTCCGCCGCGTCCGTAATCAATTTCGAGAAGGTGTAGGACGCGCCGAACTGGATGCCCCGCGCGAAGCGACGATCAAGTTTCAGTTGCAGCGCATTGTAATTGCTCGTGCCCTGGCTCTCAAGAATGTTGGAGATGATGCCGTACTGCGGGAAAGGTTTGAGAGCCTGCGCGACCGTTCCATTGAAGCCAGGGAAGACGGCGTTGCTACTGGCCGGTAGCGTAACGCCGACGCTCGTCGCGTAAGCGCGGTCGGATGTTGTGACATCATTCAGATTCTTGTTGAGCAGCGCATAGCCGAGCCTCAGCGCGCTGAACGGCACAGCGTTCAAACGCCCGAAATCAGAGCGCAGCCGCGTCCCCTTGCTGCCGATGTAGCCGATTGAGCCGACGAGGTTGTAAGGCAGTTGACGTTGAATATCAACGCTCCACTGCACAGTGCGCCCCGTCTTGAAGTTTGGATCGAAATACTGCACTTGGGGGCTATTGATGAATTGGCCGTTCGGATCAACGGTCGGCCTCGACGGAAAAGTCGAAAGGAATGTGGTCGAGTTGCGACCGTTCGGCGTGAATAGATTGCCTGTTGTGTTGTAGCCGATTGTTCCGGTGTTGATGTCGCCGCCGCCATTCGTGCCGTAGAGGATCGGCGCATAGTAAATTCCAATGCCGCCGCGAACCACAGTTCTATCGTTATACGAATAGGCAAAGCCCAGGCGTGGCCCCCAATCAGTGTGGTCAGGCTTGGCAAGCGTGCGGTACTGCGCCGTCAGACCGCTCTGCCCGCCCGCGCCGACGAGCGCGCCCAGACGACCGACGGCAGGATTTGTAACGGTCGGATCAAACGTGCGAAAGCGATTTCCAGCCTCATAGCGCAAGCCCGGCAGATCGTAACGCAGTCCGGCATTGACCGTGAGTTTCGATGTGACTTTGATGTCGTCCTGGAAGAAGTATGCCTGCGAGAACTGGCGAAACGCCGGTTCAATCGAGTTCGTGCTGTTAAAGGCAAACTCGGTGGCGCCCGTCGCTAAACTGGCGAGAGGCCAGCCACCGTTCGGATCGCGGTCGGCGGCAGACTGGTCGTTGCGGAAATTGAATGAGCCGCCCGGATCAATAAATTGATTCACGTTGAATTGCGAGATTCTGAAGTCCGCGCCGAATCTCATCGTATGGCGTCCGGTGACGTAAGTAACCGTGTCGGAAGGCTCCCAGGTATTGTCGCGCTGGCGGTCGGTGAAGAACGACGAGCCGATGTCAACGATGGCGCGCGGGTCAGCCGAACCCGCAAAGTCGCCGTAGCCCGGAAAACCGACGCGCGGGAATGCCTGGTTCTGCGTCGCGTTCACCGGAATACCGATGGACGAGGTGTTGAATCCGGCAGTCGTGTTCGCGTTCGCCACATCGTAGCGCGTGAAACCGAGATTGAAATGGTTGATGAGGCGCGGGCTGATCGTGTAATCATGCTGGACGCGGATGAAGTCTGAATAAAAATTCTGCGAGAAAATTCCCTGATTCGTAAACGGCAGGGGCAGCAGCGGCGTGCCGCCCGCCAGCCGCGTGTTGAACCGATGCGAAATGCTCACCGAGAGTCTCTGCTTTTGGGTCAACACAAAATCAAATTTTATGGTTGACTGATTCGAGGTGAGCGGAACGAGACCTGTGCTCACATAGTTATGAAAAACACCGGGCAGATTCGGCAACGGGTACGCTTGCAGAACCGCCAGCCCTGCGGAATCGAGGCGTGCGCCACCCAGATAGGTGATCAGATTGTTGCCCGGGATCGCGGTGCGAATATTGGACGGCTGGCGCGGGTCGTAAATTTGCACAGGGCCGCCGAAGAATCTCAGAATGTAAGGATCGGTCATCAACTCGCCAAAATCACCCGTCCGCATCCGCGCCGTCGGCACAGTGATAATTGTGTTTCGACCGGTCGTAAAGCGGTAGCCTTCGTAGTTGTAGAAGAAGAACGCGCGATCTTTCAAATTACGGTATGACTTTCCGCCTTCGCCGAAGCGCGGGATGTAGATCGGGCCGCCGATATTAAAACCAAAATCATTCTCGTTGTCACGATCACGCGCGAGTCCGTTGAGGTTATTAGTGAAAGTATTGGCATTCAAGTCTTCGTTGCGAATCAAATCGTAAGCCTCGCCATGAAATTGATTGCCGCCGGATTTCAAGGTGAAGTTGACGATGCCGCCCGACGAATTGCCGAACTCGGCGGAGTACAGGCCGGTCGAGAGCGTAAATTCCTGAAAGGCGTTCGGCCCCGGCGCGACTTCAGAGAAGAACGTGCCGTTCTGCTGGCGTCTGGTCGCTGCGCCGTCAATCAGAATTTCTGTGCCTAAGCCCTGACCGCCGCTCACGTGGTAATCGGTGGCATTCGTGCCGCCGTTGCTCGCGCCACCTGCCGCTGTCACGTTGCTGTCGAGGAAGATAAAAGCGAGCGGTGTGCGCCCGCCGAACTCCGCTGAAACCTGTAAAGGCAACTCCTTCACCTGTTGCTCGGTGATGTTGGTCTGTCGCACGGGCGAATCCGCAACCAATGGCGAAGTGTCAGCGACGTTAATCGTCACGTTCGCACCCGCTCCGCCGATTTCAAGGCGTATATCGGTGTGGCGCGTCACCTGCACGGCGACTTCGATCTGGTCAATCGTTGCGGTCTTGAAACCCGGCGCTTCCACTGACAGCCGATATGGATCGGCCTTCAACTCAGGTAAGGTATAACTGCCCTCATCCGAACTGGTAGCTACTCGCACTTCCCCACTATTGAGATCGGTGGCGGTGATTTTCGCATTCGGAACGAGTGCGCCGTTAGGGTCCTTCACTGTTCCAGTGATGCTGCCCCGGTCGCTCTGCGAATATACAGCAGCAGCATATCCCATCATCAGGCAGAACAGCGCAAACGCGAAAATTTTTGTGGCTTTCATATCTACTCCTTAAGTTAGGGTCTCAGACAATTAGTCGAGAAGGCTGCTTTGAGCAAAACAGCTTGCGGTAAACATCGCTCTACAAATCAAGGGAGGTGTGACAAGCGCAGACACCTCACGTCGCCTTACCTTAATCTTTCAAATCCACAGAAAGCTGGAAAATAGCCAGGATGGATTCTCCCACCATAAGGCTTATTTAAGCGATTACGTAATCGGTTAAATAGATTCCTTACGGCTTATAGCAGGACTCCTGCAACCTGTCAATGTTTTCTCTCATCCGCTTGAGCAAAGGACGTGCGGGGCACCCCCCGAAGCCGAAAACTATTCCCGACCCTTCTCTCATCTATGGGCAAGTGGTCAAGCAGCGAGAAGGAAAACGAGTGGTGAAAGTGGAGAAGCGGCTGTTGCTGGGGCCGATGGCGACTTCGATGAAAACAATCTCAACTTCACTTCTTGAAAGACAGAACGGTCAAGTCGCGCTCACGCAATCGCTATCTGGTGCATAAGACTTATGCGTTTGCCAAGACAGTGCCATATATGGATGACCAATGCGAGGTAGATAAGACGGTTTATAACTTCTGGCGCAAGCATCGGGGACTCAAAGGTGAGACGCCTGCCATGTGGCAAGGCATTACAGATCATGTCTGGTCAATAGCTGAGGTGTTGTGCTATCGCAGCGCCGTCCCCTGATTCCCAAATGTATCGAGGTCACTACCTCTAGCCGTTCAGGGTTGAATTTATGTAGTGGGGCGATAGTGTGTTGCTGGCGCGCAGAGGCCGCATAATCATTGGTTCAAATTTATAAGCAACACACTATCGCCCACTACTTTAATTTATTGACAATTGACAACGCAGAAGATATAGAAAATCTTCCGGCGCGCCTTGACACGGTATGGGTCTGCGGTTCAAATCCGCACGCGCCTTCCAATCATACCGCTCAGACTGATTGATCACCTTGAGCCGACGCAAAAATTTAACTGCCTATCAGATTCGGTTGACAAGTAATTCATAGATGCTTGCCGTGAAACATGCGTGAAAGTCTGAATCAACATCCGTCCATATCCTCGCGCTTCAAAAAGACTGTGAACGAGTTGTTTTGTTGGGTTTCACTCGTGGGTCAATCGCAGTCAACAAGGGCACTCCTTATTGTGACTAATTCGACAAAAAATTAACGAGGCCATCCAGAGTTGACACTATGCGTGCCGCCTCCTTATACTCCGCTCTTTCCGCAACCCTTCGGGAAAATCCAGGCCAGGTAGCTCAGTTGGTAGAGCGCGGCCCTGAAAAGGCCGGCGTCGGCGGTTCGATTCCGTCCCTGGCCACCAGTAATTAAAAATGCAAAATTAAAAATGCAAAATGGAAGACAAAGAGCGAGATTCTTATCTTCCATTTTGCATTTTTAATTTTGCATTTTTAATTCTTCATCTGTGCCAATAATTCTTGATCTTCTGTGCGAGCAGTGGAAAGGGAACGTACTCGGCTTGGCGACCGGCCTGGCGTAGTTCTTCGACCATTCTCATCGCGCCATCGGCATTGCGTGTGTGTACCATGATCGTCGAAGCGCGCTGCAATTCGGGACGCGAGGCGAGCCAGAGGGCGATGGCGTAGCCTGTATTTTCGTCGTCAGTTGTTTCGGCGTGATAGTGTTCCGGCAGCAGGTCGTGATCCAGAAAGATCGCGTCATAAGTGCTCGCGCTGAGGAACTCGCGCGCGCGCGCTACATCGTCTGCAATATCCAGATGATCGCCGTCAAAACGCCGGGCGAACCAGACGTGCCTGCGCGTGTCGTCGTCAAGAAGGAAAACACGAATCGGGTTCCGGTCGGCCTTAATGTTATTGAGGCCGAGCTTGCTCAGCACTCCTCTCCAGATACTCATCTATTTATGAATCAGTCCCCCTTGTCGCCAGTCCCACTCATCCGGCCTGCTCTGATGACAAATCAGTAACGAACAGATGCTTCAATATATCACACAAAGGAAATGAAAAATTAAAAAGGTAAAATGCAAAATGGAAGATGCGAGAGTCATCTATTCATTCTTCATTTTGCATTTTTCATTTTTAATTTTTCATTCTTCAGTTTGTGTGCTAAAAGTTTTGATGCCTCTTGAGGCGACTGTTTTCTAATCACAAACTTCTCCAGCGTTCACTGATGAAGCAGGTTCTACAGAATAACAAGACCGGGCAGATGGCCGTCCGCGAAGTTCCGACACCTGTCGTTCAACGCGGGCGCGTGCTGGTGCGTGCCGCCGCTTCCTTAATCAGTGCGGGCACGGAGCGGATGGCTGTTGATGAAGGCAGGAAGAGTCTGCTTGAAAAAGCCAGAGAACGGCCTGAACTGGTCAAGCAGGTGATTGAGAGAGCGAAGACGGAAGGCATTGTCAAAACTTTCAACGCCGTTCGCTCGAAACTCGGTTCTTCAACTGCGCTCGGCTACAGCGCCGCAGGGATAGTCCTTGATGTTGGCGCGGATGTGACGGAGTTTCGCGCAGGTGATCGAGTGGCTTGTGCGGGCGCGGGCTACGCTTCACACGCCGAAGTTCTGTCTGTCCCGAAAAATCTCTGTGTGCGCTTGCCTGATGAAGTTGACTTTGACGCGGGCGCATTCGGCACACTCGGTGCGATTGCCTTGCAGGGCGTGCGGCTGGCGGAGCCGACTCTCGGTGAAAGCGTGGTCGTCATCGGTCTCGGCCTGCTCGGACAGATTGCCATTCAGCTTTTGAAAGCGAACGGCTGCCGCGTCTTCGGCATTGATCTTGATCCAAAGAAAATTGAACTCGCGTTAGAATTGGGAGCGGATGCGGCTGCAATTAGCGACGACGATGCGAAGCGCGCTGTGTTGGATTGGTCGCGCGGGCGCGGCGCGGATGCGGTGTTGATTACGGCGGCGACTCCGTCGAATCAGCCCGTCGAATTAGCGGGCGAGATTTCGCGCTTGAAAGGTCGCGTCATCGCCGTCGGGATGGTTGGCCTTGATGTTCCGCGCAGTCTCTATTTCAAGCGCGAGCTTTCGCTGATGGTCTCGATGTCTTACGGGCCGGGTCGCTACGATCCTGAGTATGAGGAACGTGGGCATGATTATCCTTTCGCTTACGTGCGTTGGACTGAGAATCGTAACATCGAAGCCTTCCTCGATTTAGTAGCTGATGGCCGCGTCAACGTCGAGCGGTTGATTACGCATCGTTTCCCGATTGAAGAGGGCGAGCGTGCGTATCAACTGATCGGCGGTGAAACGCAAGAGCCGTATCTGGGAATCATCTTGCATTACGATACTGAGCGCGCGCTTGAGCGACGAATTGAAATTAAGAGTGCGAAAGCGGTCACGGGAAAGGCGAATGCGATTCGCGTCGGCGTGATCGGCGCGGGCACTTACGCGCAGGCGATGCTCCTGCCGTATTACAAAGCCGAAGGTGTGGACTTTCGCGCGATCACAACTGCGTCGGGCGTGACGGCGCGCGACATCGCGGAAAAGTATGGGTTCAACTATTGCGCGGCGAGCGCAGACGACGTGCTTAATGATGGCGATGTGAATCTGGTCATCATCGCCACGCGCCATGATCTTCATGCGGAGTTAGCGCGGCGCGCGTTGTTGAACGGAAAGCATGTCTTTGTCGAGAAACCGCTCGCGTTGAATGAAGCGGAGTTGGAAGGTGTGCTTGATGCGGCTGCAAACTCCGAAGGGCGATTGATGGTCGGCTTCAATCGTAGATTTTCTCCGCTCGCCAGCACAGCGAAAGAATTTTTCGTAGATCGTCAAGCGCCGCTTTCGATAAGTTATCGCGTCAACGCCGGGCGGATTCCGAAAGCGCACTGGACGCAAGACCCACGTGAGGGCGGCGGACGCATCATCGGCGAGGTCTGCCACTTCGTTGACCTGATGCAGTTTCTGACGGATGCCTTGACGGCGCGCGTTTATGCAGAGTCAATCGAGAGTCGTCATCAGGAGATGGTTGACGAAGACAGCATCTTCATCACGCTGAAATTCGCTGACGGCTCAAACGGCGCAATCGCATATCTCGCGGAAGGCGACAAGGCGCTGCCGAAAGAGCGCGTGGAAATTTTCTGCGAGGGCAGGAGTTTTGTGCTCGATGATTTCCGTAGCGCCATGAGTTACAAGAGCGGACGCGAAGAAAGCACGAAGCTGCGCCAGCAGGATAAGGGACAGTCTGACGAAGCTCGCGCCGTGTGTCAGATGGTGTTGACGGGGGAGCCTGCACCGATCTCGCTTGATGATTTAGCAGCCACGACGCGCGCTACATTTCGCATCCGCGAATCATTACGCACAGGACAACCGATGAACGTCTGAAAAGTTTTCCACATGTGGAAAATAAAAAATTCTCACTTCATCATGTAACAGTCTTGAAATATCTCCTTCGAGTGTTATAATCCGCCGCGCCTGGAAAAATTCTTCCCGGAGAATTGCGAGGCGCTCTCAGGGTTCGCGCACAACAGTCCGCGCAAAGATCGGTTCTAACAAAAAGTTCAGTTCACAATCACGCTCGCTTCAGATGTCGTCTGACAAAGCCAAAATCCATCCGCTCTTCGCAGTGCCCGACGCCGATGCTGCGCCCGCAGAAGCGCCCGCGCCGGAGCAACAGTTTGAAGCCGAGCGCGAGGCCGTCTGTCAATTCTGTTTCGGGAGCGGGATGGAAGTTATTGCGGGCAAAGGCGCGCGACGTTGTCGCTGTCGCACGCAACAAGGTCAGGCGAAGTTGCTCGAAGCGGCGCGCATTCCGCGTCGTTACAGCGAATGTTCGATGCAAAATTATTATCCGGTGAAAGGCAACGGCACGCAGTTACGCGCCTTCAACTATGCCTTTCGTCTGGTGCGCGAGTATCCGGCTGTAGATCGCGGCCTGGTTTTCATGGGCACGTGCGGCGTCGGCAAGACGCATCTCTCAGTCGCCATTCTGCGTGGCCTGATTGAAAAAAGCATTCCCTGTCTCTTCTACGAATTCGGCTCGCTCCTGAAAGCGATCCAGAACTCTTACAATCCCATCTCGCAGACATCGGAACTGAAAGTGCTCGCGCCAGTTTTTGAAGCTGAAGTGTTAGTGCTTGATGAATTGGGAGCGTCGAAGCCGACCGATTGGGTGCGCGACACGATGATGCAGATTATCAACACGCGCTACAACGACCGTAAGCTGACGATCTTCACGACCAACTATCTGGACGGACGCCGCGCGGAGCGTGATGAAACTTTGGAAGATCGCATTGGTGTGCGCTTGCGCTCGCGGCTGTTTGAGATGTGCAAGACCGTGCAGATCGAAGGTGAAGATTATCGTAAGAAGTTTGATAGCCAGACGCTCAATGGCTGACTGTCACGCCGCTTTCAGTTGCTCGTCTCTGGCTTGTCAGAAGCAAAAGAGACGTTCTCGTAAACCTCACTCACAGGCAATTCGCAATTCAAAGTTTCCAAGCTGACGACGGCTGCCAGGTCGTTGTATTCGTTGTGAAGCCATGAGCCATCAACCTGCTTGACTAAATGTGTGATGTGCGGACGATGCTGTGCGATGAGCAGGTATTCACTGAAGCTCGGAATAGATTGATAGTGCGTGAACTTATCGCCTCTGTCGTAGGCTTCGGTTGAGGGCGACAGAACTTCGACGATCATGGCCGGATTTGTCACGGCTCGAATGCCGCCAATCACTTCAAACTGCGCTTCGCCGCACAATGCCGACACATCTGCGTAGCGGTAGGGCGGCGCACTTGGAACTTTGATTCGCATGTTTGCCAGAAAGACGCGGCAGTTGCGCCCCGTTAGTTTAGCTCTCAAGTGAAAATTCAAATTCGATTCGATCTGGTCATGTTCGGGACTGACTCCGCTCATGCAGAAGACCTCGCCGTTCCAATACTCGAATCGTTCTTCGGATATTCTTTCTAACTCGAAATACTCTTCCAATGTGTAGCGCGGTTTGGTTTGAGCCGACATAATAATTCTTCCTTTTGGCTAATTCTCTACCTCTGACTCAGACACGTCAATCGTCTTCAAAAGCTCAACGCCGTCATCTTTAATGATAACCATGGCGTGAGGTCTTCACTCGGCCTTGATAACTTCCGGCATCCGGCTCATATCAATCTGTGCAGGTTTAATCTCTGACGGGAAAAACGATCTGTCCATCAGTTCCGACATCGGCGTCCGCACCTTGAGAAATCCTAAGCTGATGCCCATCTCCATAATCTTCTGCATCTCTTCGTCTGTCGGATTCAGGTTGCGATAGGTGACGCGATCAGGCGGCTGCGTCAAAACGTAGCGCAACAACTTTTCATCCTGGCGAAAATACGGCGAGACGAGTTTCGCTGCATCCTCGCGGTGCTGCTCCGTCCACTCGCCCGATTCGTTGATGCCGCGCACGAGGTCTCTCACGACTTCAGGGTGATCTCTGATTAAGTCTTCGTGAACGACCAGACAGCAGGAGATGTAGTTCGGCCAGATGTCTTTGGCGTAGTAGAGGACGCGGCCATAGCCTTCTATCTCTGCCTTCGCGCAGTAAGGCTCGGCGACGATGAAACCGTCTATGGATTTGGTCGCCAGGGCGGCGGTCATATCAGGCGGAGCCATCGAGACGAATTTGATCTCTTCAGGTCGCACGCCTTGATCCCGCATCATCTTGTTGATGAAAAAATTTTCATTACTGAAGGGATTCGGTATTGCAATCGTCTTACCGCGCAGATCACGCAAATCTTTGGCCGGGTCTTCCTTGCGAACCACGAGTTGCGAGCCGTCACGATGTCCGAGACAGGCGATCTTGATCGGCACGCCCTGCTCGCGCAACTTCATCGCCAAAGGCACGGTCAAAAATGCCGCCTGCAAGCGTTTGGCTTTCAAGGACTCGACGATAGTTGGAAACTCCGTGAAGCGCAGAGCATCGAAGCGCGTGCCGGTCGTGCTGGTTTTGGAAGCGAAGTCTGTGACGGGGCACGTCAGATGACAGGTCACCGGAACGAAGGCGACCGTCAGCGTCTGTCTCTGTCCGCGATCAAAGATTTGATGGCGGTAGCGTAAGAGAACCAGCAACGCGAAACCGATGACGACCGCCGCAACTATCCAGATAGCTTTCTTCGAGCGAAACATTATTGCTCCTCAGTCTTGGCAATGAAGATGTTGATTTCCAACTCGGCAAAATCCGTTGACGGGCAGTTTAGCATGTCGCCCAAAGTTGATGGCAAATCTTTCTCACACTCCAGCAAGCTGAAGTTGTGCATGATTCGTGCTCCGACGAGCCGTTATGTATAATGGCTCGATTCAAAAAGCCGACTGATTTTTATCTGAAAACGTCTTAATCTACTAGATGCCGAAACGCACCGGCCTACACAAAATTCTTATCATCGGCTCAGTCCCGATTGTCATAGAGCAGACTGATGCGTTCGATTCCAGCGCGGTTGGTTATAGATTGGCTAATGTCGTAAACTTTTTTTGACAGGAGAAGCAACATGATTACCAAAGAGCCACCCGCAGAGATAGAGCATGGATTGACTCTGGCCGAGCGCCGCGCTTACATGAAATTGCCGCTCGTTGAGCGCCGTCGTCAATTGGCAGTGCAAGCTGAGATGATGGCTAAGTATTACGAGTCTCAGACTGAAACGATGGAGCGCGAGCGATGGCAGGGAGGGGATATTGTCGAATCCTAGCCCTTCCTCGCCAAAGCGCGGTGAAATCTGGCTGGTCAATTTTGATCCGACGGTCGGGACGGAAATCAAAAAGACGCGCCCTGCGGTCGTTATCAGTTCCGATGCCGTCGGGCGCTTGCCGATCAAGCTCGTTGCTCCGTTGACGGATTGGAAGAATCATTACGCGCCGAACATCTGGCACGTTCGGATTGACCCTGATTCCGTGAACGGACTCGCCAAACCTTCAGCCGTAGATGCCTTGCAGTTGCGCGGCCTGGATCAACAAAGATTCATTCGGCGGCTCGGACAAATCTCTGCGGAGACGTTGGAAGAGATCACGCTGGCGATTGCGGCAGTTATCGAATATCCGTGACTTTACTCCTGTCAATTTTTACGCTGACTATTAGAACAAACAGCACAACAGAATAGATGCCTAAACGCACAGACCTCCACAAAATTCTTATCATCGGCTCAGGCCCGATTGTCATCGGCCAGGCTTGCGAGTTCGACTATTCGGGCACGCAGGCTTGCCGCGCACTCAAGCAGGAAGGCTATGAGATTGTCCTCGTCAACTCCAACCCAGCGACGATCATGACCGATCCCGAAACAGCCGATAAGACTTACGTTGAGCCACTGACAGTCGAAGCGGTCACCGCTATCATCAAGCGCGAGAGACCGGATGCGCTGCTGCCGACGGTTGGCGGACAGACTGCGCTCAATCTAGCCATCGCGCTTGATAATGCGGGCGTGCTTGAAGAGTATGGCGTGGAAATGATCGGCGCGAAGCGAGAGGCGATCAAGGTCGCGGAAGACCGTGAGCTTTTCAAGCAGGCGATGGAAGAGGTCGGTCTGCCGATGCCGCGCGGCGGTTTCGCGCATTCGTGGGGAGAAGCCGGACAGATGGTCGCGGAGACGGGCTACCCGGCTATCATTCGTCCCAGCTTTACACTCGGCGGGACGGGTGGCGGAACAGCCTTCAACCCCGAAGAGTTTGAAGAGATCGTGCGTGGCGGACTCGCTGCCTCTCCCGTCAGTCAGGTCTTGATCGAGGAATCAATTCTCGGCTGGAAAGAGTTTGAGCTTGAGGTGATGCGCGACCTCAAGGATAACGTCGTCATCATCTGCTCGATTGAAAACTTCGATCCGATGGGCGTGCATACGGGAGATTCGATCACGGTCGCTCCGGCGCAGACGCTCTCCGACTTTGAGTATCAACGCTTGCGCGACATGGCGATTACGATCATTCGCAAGGTCGGCGTCGAGACGGGCGGCTCGAACATCCAGTTCGCGGTCAATCCTGAAAACGGCGACGTTCGCATCATCGAGATGAACCCGCGCGTCTCGCGTTCATCGGCTCTCGCCTCGAAAGCGACTGGCTTTCCGATTGCGAAGATCGCGGCGAAGCTCGCCGTTGGCTACACGCTCGACGAGATTCCGAACGACATCACGAAGAAAACGCCAGCGAGTTTCGAGCCGACGATTGATTACGTCGTGGCGAAGATTCCGAAGTGGGCGTTTGAAAAGTTCCGCGACGCGGAGGATGTTCTGGGAACGCAGATGAAGTCTGTCGGCGAAGTGATGGCGATTGGCCGCACGTTCAAGGAGGCGCTCTTCAAAGGCCTGCGCTCGCTCGAATCCGTCAAGCCTTTGCGTCTGCGCGATGTTTCAGACGATGAACTGCAACGCAAGCTCGCACGTCCCAACTCGCAGAGATTCTCCTACATAACTTACGCTTTGCAACACGGCTGGACGATTCCTGAGATTCATCGCCTCTCGCGGATAGACCCCTGGTTTCTCGAACAGCTTCAGGACGTGATGCTGATTCAGGATCGCATTGAAGATCGCAGGCTCGAAGAGGTGCCGCCGGAAGTTATCCGCGCGGCGAAAGAGGCTGCATTGTCAGATCGGCGCATCGCTTACCTAACCAAAAGCACGGAAGACGAAGTGCGCGTTCATCGCAAGCGTCTCGGCATCGTTCCGGTTTACAAGCGCGTGGACACGTGCGGCGCGGAGTTTGAATCTTTCACGCCGTATCTTTATTCGACCTACGAGGAAGAGTGTGAGGCTGCGCCGACCGACCGTCGAAAGATTATGATTCTAGGCTCCGGGCCGAATCGCATCGGGCAGGGAATCGAGTTTGACTACTGCTGCTGTCATGCTTCATTCGCTCTGCGCGACGCTGGCTACGAGACGATCATGGTCAACTGTAATCCTGAAACCGTCTCGACAGACTACGACACGTCAGACCGACTTTACTTCGAGCCGCTCACGTTCGAGGACGTGATGAACATCGTGGACGTTGAGAAGCCCGAAGGCGTCATCGTGCAATTCGGCGGGCAGACGCCTTTGAATCTGGCGATGCGTCTGCATGAAGCTAACGTTCCGATCATCGGCACGTCGCCCGATTCGATTGACTTGGCCGAAGACCGCAAACGCTTTGGCGCGCTGCTTCGTGAGTTAGGAATTCCGCAGCCTGAGAACGGCACTGCGACATCGCTGGAAGAAGCCAGAGTGTGTGCGACGAGCATCGGTTATCCTGTGCTCGTGCGACCGTCTTACGTGCTCGGCGGACGTGCGATGGCGATTGTTTACGATGAAGCGAGTCTTGACGAGTACATGCGAACGGCTGTTGATGCTTCACCGGAACGCCCCGTCCTGATTGATAAATTCCTGGAGCGTGCGGCGGAGTTTGACGTTGACGCGCTCTCCGATGACGAGACCTGCGTTGTCGCGGGTATTCAGGAGCACATCGAAGAGGCTGGCATTCATTCAGGCGATTCAAGCTGCGTGCTGCCGCCCGTGCGGATTGACCCGGAGCATCTTGAGACGATGCGGCATTACACGCGCGAACTGGCGCGTGCGCTTGTTGTGCGCGGGTTGATGAACATCCAGTTTGCGATTAAGGATGATCGCGTCTATGTGCTCGAAGTGAATCCGCGCGCATCACGCACAGTGCCGTTTGTCTCGAAGGCGACGGGAGTGCCGCTCGCGCGCATCGCCGCACTGGTGATGGCCGGACAAGCGCTCAACGGTTTCGACCTGCCGGATGATCTGACGGAGAGTTTGAAACTCAACAAGCGCTACTTCATCAAGTCGCCGGTCTTTCCCTTCGCCAAGTTCCCGGGTGTTGATCCTGTGCTGAGTCCTGAGATGCACTCGACGGGTGAAGTGATGGGCGTTGGCGAAACCTTCGGCGAGGCTTACGCGAAAGCGATGATGGGCGCAGGGCTTGAACTGCCGACGAGCGGCACAGCCTTCATCAGCGTCAACGAAAGCGATAAGGGGCAATCGGTCGTGCTCGCGCGCAGGCTCACTCGTCTGGGCTTCAACGTCATCGCTACCATCGGTACTGCCGAGCGATTGCGTGAAGTCGGACTCAAGGTCGAAACCGTTTTCAAGGTCAACGAAGGCCGTCCGAACATCGTTGACCACATCAAGCGCGGCGAGATTGCCATCGTTATTAACACGCCTTTAGGCCAGACCTCGCACTTTGATGAACAAGCGATTCGGCGCGCCGCTTTGCAATACAACGTGCCGTGCGTTACGACGATGACGGGCGCACAGGCGATTGTCGAGGCCATCGGCGCTCGTCAGTCCGGCGAGAGCTTCAATGTTTATTCATTACAAGAGTTGCACGCACTCAGCGGCGCAGTTTCCCGATAGTTCAACTAGAGATCAAGAGGAGCATTTCAAGGTGGAGATTAATAGCCGCGAAACCATCAACAAAATTCTGGAAGATTGTCGGACGATTGCCGTTGTCGGTCTCTCTTCAAATCCTGCACGCGCTTCAAACGGCGTCGCCGGTTACATGAAGCGACAGGGCTACAAAATCGTTCCCGTCAATCCGAATGAGGAACAGGTCTTCGGCGAAAAGTCTTACCCGACGCTCACGGATGTGCCCATCAGGATAGACCTCGTTGATGTGTTTCGCCGCTCTGAAGAAGCGGGCAAAGTCGTTGACGAAGCAATCAAAATCGGCGCGCAAGCCGTCTGGCTACAGGAAGGCGTGATTGATGCCGCGGCAGCGCAACGCGCTCTGGACGCGGGCTTGCTCGTTGTCATGGATCGTTGTTGGCTGAAAGATCATGTGAGGAAAAAGTAGTCAGTGGCCGGTGGTCAGTGGTCAGTTAAAAACAGGAGGCGAACTGTTTTTGCTTTTCACTGACCACTGACCACCGACTACTGACCACTGAGATGATTCATGCAGTTGTGATTACAGTCAGCGACCGTTGCGCGCGGGGCGAGCAGGTTGATGAGTCGGGCGCTTTGCTGGTTGAATTACTGAAAGAGTTGGGCGCGTTGATCGTCACGACGGAGATTCTGCCGGATGATCTTGAGCCGTTGGCTGAGAAGTTGCGCGGCTACGCAGATCGAACTGATGTGAATCTGATTCTGACAACAGGCGGGACGGGTTTCAGTCCGCGCGACAACACGCCGGAAGCGACGCGCGCCGTGATTCAAAGAGAAGCGCCGGGATTAGCAGAAGCGATGCGGATGGAGACGCTCAGGCAGTCACCTCTGGCGATGGTCTCGCGCGGGGTCTGCGGGATTCGTTCCGGCACGTTGATAGTTAATCTGCCCGGCTCGCCCAAAGGTGTGCGTGAAAGTTTCGCTGTCATCAAGCCTGTGCTCTCACACGCCATCGCGCTGCTTGCGGGCCAGCCGCACACAGAGGCATGAGAGATAGCGAATCATCCTTTATCATCTGCATGTCGCTAATTTGATAACTGTTTGCGAATGTGTAGTGCGGAGCGTTGATTTTCACCGCAGAGGACGCAGAGGCTCGCAGAGGATAAGAAGATAGAAAAGAAATCTGTCATCAGAAATTCAATCTCAAATCTAGTATCTGCTCTTTTAATTCCTGTTTTTCCTCTACGACTTTCTGCGTCCTCTGCGGTGAATCTTGCTTGTCTCCAGCGCAACCTGCTATAAACACAGCCCAGTCTTCAATGCCCGCGTCAAGGCCAGACTTGTCAGAGGGTCGCGTCCAGATTTGTAGCCAACCGGAAAGGAGAGCTTGCAGTCATGCGTCATTCACGCTCCCACGCACGAGGATATTTCGTTCTGTTGCTGTCGAGCCTCTTGTTGAGCCTCGCGCTCGTCGTGCCTGTGCCGCCGCGTGCGAAGGCGCAGCAAGGTAGCACACGGCAGTTGTCGCAAGAAGGAACGGAGAAACAGAACGGGCAGCGTGTGGCGCTGGTCATCGGCAATAGCGCTTACACGAACGCGCCGCGCCTCAAGAATCCGGTCAATGATGCCACGGACATCGCCGACGCTCTCTCACGTTTGGGCTTCAACGTGGATCACGGCGTTGATCTCAATCAGAAGCAGATGAAGTTTATGATTCGTGAGTTTGGCAAGAAGCTCAAAGCTGGCGGACAGGGCTTGTTCTACTTCTCCGGTCATGGCGTCCAACTGCGCGGGCGCAATTACCTGATTCCGGTTGACGCAGACATCACGAGCGAGGCGGATGTGGAAGATCAGGGCGTGGATGCGAATCTGGTCTTGGGCTTGATGGATGAAGCGAACAATGGCTTGAACGTGGTGATTCTTGATGCTTGCCGGAACAACCCATTCGCGCGCTCATTTCGTTCGGCTGGGAGTGGCTTGGCACAGGTGGATGCGCCGACGGGGACGTTGATCGCGTATGCGACTGCGCCGGGCAGAGTGGCGCAGGATGGCGTGGGACGCAACGGGACGTACACGGCGGAGTTGTTGAAGCAGATGCGAGTGCCGGGGTTGGCGGTGGAGGAGATGTTCAAGCGTGTGCGAGCCAACGTCAGGCAGCAGACGGGTGGCGAGCAAGTGCCTTGGGAGGCGTCGTCGCTTATTGGAGATTTCTATTTCAACAGAGCGGCGATGGCGAGCAGCGCGACGAGCAATTCGACAGGTGTGACGACGAGCACGCCTATAGTGAATCCGGCGGCGGTAGAGCAAGAGTTATGGGAGAAAATCAAGAACAGCGCAGATACAGAGGATTTCCGTGATTACCTGAAGGCATATCCATCGGGGCCTCATGCCGCAATCGCGCGGAGCAACCTGCGGCGATTGGAGGCGATAATTACGGCGAGGACTAATGGGAAAAGTAACGCAGACAATGGTAGCCGCACGGCGAGCACTAATGTGAAAAGCGATATAGACAAGAGGGGCGGCACGGCGGGCTACGGGTCGGTTAGCGGCCCAGCAAAAACGGTGACGAGAGTCGCTGAACGGATCGTCCGCGTGACACCCACGACCGGTACACTCGCTATCGTTGCCGAACCTGGCGCATCTATCCGGCTGGAGCATTTAACACGAAGCGGCGAGGTCGCTGACGAATCTGAAGACACTATCCCCGCTGGCGAGCGATCAATCATCCTTAATGGTCTGCGTCCGGGCCGCTATCGGGTTGTAGCTGAACTTAACGGATACATGACAGCGAGCATTGAGACGATAGTCACAGCGGGCAGAACTGATGAGGTTGAACTTAAATTGAAGCAGTACACTTATAACGTCACCATCAGGCTCAACGCTAGTAGCGGAACGTTAACCTATGCAAAGGGCAGCGAGGTACCACACGCAGTTACTTTTCAAAATAACCTAGCCGCTCTCTCCAACCTGACCATCGGCGACTACAGCATTAAAATTATCCCGGATGATGCTTCATATAAGCCGTTGGAGACGACCCTTAAAGTATCAGGCGAGAGCAAGGAAGTTAGTTTTGAGTTGAAGAAATTGCAATGATCCAATAAAGAGAACCATCAGCCGTCAGCCAAAGAGAAGAGTGGCGTCAATTATTTGAGCAGGCCAGTGATAAAGGCTCGGAAACTGATGGCTGATAGCTGACGGCTGACAGCTCGGCAGTTGCCTTTGCGCTTTTGACCCTCGCCCGTCAGGATGCGGCCAAAAAAATTCGAGGGTATAGTCTGACGGAGAAGAGAGCCTGATGAATGAATTGCCGATCATTCAAGCAGCTTTCAGCCTATTTGCTATCATGTAGTGGTAGAATCTCCGCGAACTCGTTGAAATACGAAACGTCCCGGAATGCAATCGCAAGTCTATATCGAAACTTCGATCCCCAGCTTCTATGTGGAAATGCGCTCAGAGCCGGAGATGGTCGCCCGCCGGGAATGGACGCGCGACTGGTGGGACAATCATCGGCAGAATTATGAAGTGGTCACAAGCGAGGCTGTCATCGCTGAACTTGAGGACGGTGATTATCCGAACAAGAGTATAGCCCTCGCCTTGCTGGAGAGCGTTCCGGTGCTCGGCGTGGATGAAACGGTCGCAGAGATCGTTGAGGCATATATCCGACATCGGCTGATGCCGCAAGACCCGTTGGGCGATGCTTTGCATCTCGCATTGGCTTCTTACCACAAATGTGATTTCCTACTTACTTGGAACTGCAAGCATCTGGCGAATGCCAACAAGTTCGATCATATCAAGCGAGTCAACACAATCCTTGGATTGTATATTCCCAAGCTGGTCACTCCGCTTGAGCTATTAGGAGGTTGAGTGTATGAAAGAGGACGCGACCATCAATCGCATACGAGAAGCGCGACACAGGATTTCTGAAGCGTGCGAACATGACCCGCAGAAGCTGGTGAGCTATTTTGTAGAGCTACAAAAAAGGCATCAGGATCGTTTGATTCAAAAGATGCCGGATGAAAAAGAGTCCGATGAGAGCCTCATCAAAGCCTGAGCTGTCCGAGGGTGAAATCAGACTCCATGACATCGTGGCCTTGCTGGTTGATCTGCCGGAGCAGGGCTTAAAGCGCGGCGCGGTCGGCACGGTGGTCGAAGTTTTTGAAAAGACCGCGCACCACCCCGCCGGATATATCGTCGAATTCGTTGACGAAGCGACAGGCGCGGCCAATGCCCAAGCCGACATCACCAATCAGGCATCTCATAGCCTTGCATTTCAGACGCGAGGCAGCATGAAGAGAGCCATCAGCCATCAGCTATCAGCCGTCAGCCAAAGAACAGAGGGGCGGCAATTGTTAGAGCAGGCCAGCGATAAAGGCTCGGAAACTGATAGCTGATAGCTGACGGCTGACAGCTAATTGCTCTATGATGGCGACGGAGGACACATGCCGATGAACGAAGAAGAGATGCAGAAAAAGATGGAGTTTATCGTCAACCAGCAAGCGCAATTTACCGTTGACATCCAGCAACTGCGAGAGTCGCAGGGCAAGCTGACCGACGCGGTGGTGAGTGTTGTCGGCATCATTGGCAAACTGGCCGAGCGCGTTGATGGATTGGCTGGACGCATGGAAGAGATAGCCGAAGCGCAGAAGCACACCGACGCCACACTCGCCGAGTTAGCCGAAGCGCAAGCGGAGACCGACGAACGCCTCAACGTCTTCATCAACGTCGTCGAACGCTACATCAGCGAAGGTCGCAATGGACGCGCGCCGAACGGCGACTCTCCTGCCTCCTCGTGAGCATCTTTCAATCATTCTCAAGCAAATTGAGCGCGGACGTAGCCTTTGCGCTTTTGACCTGCCCGCGAGTGCAGCAGTGGTGATATGATTGCCTGGTCGAGAGAAAGACGCGCCTTAATGTTGAGAGGAAGGGAGCCTGATTATGAGCGTCGAAATCGGTTCATTGCTGACTCGCTCGCCGGAGATACGGCACGGCAGGCCGTGTATCGTGGGGACGGGCGTTAGCGTTCATCGCATCGCCATCATGTATAAGCTCGGCCTCAACGCAGAAGAGATCGCGCGGGAGTATCCGCATTTGGACATTGCGGGAATCTACGCGGCGCTCGCTTACTATCACGCCAATCAAGCCGAAGTCGAAGCCGACATCGCCGCCGACGAAGCGGAAGCCGACCGCATCGAAGCGGAGTGGTACCGGACGCGCAACTCACGGATTGCGTAATGCAGACTCGTCTCTATTTCGATGAAGACGCTATGACAGATAGCGTGGTGCAAGCCTTACGCGCCCGCAATATAGATGTGCTGACCGCCGAGGCCGCCGGTTTGCGTCATCGTCCTGACGCAGAGCATCTGGCGTATGCTGCCGCGCAGAATCGCGCTCTCTATTCTTTCAACACGGGCGACTACCAAGCCCTACACACAGCCTATCTCACCCAAGGCATGTCACACTCAGGCGTCATCCTCGCGCAGCAGCAACGCTACAGTGTCGGCGAACAGATGCGCCGTTTGCTGAGACTCATCCATACTGTGACAGCCGAAGAGATGCGGGACAGAATTGAGTTCCTGAGCGCGTGGGGCTAAGGCTTGTGCGCGTGAGGCAGGCTACCAACAAAGGTTTGACAACTCTTTGAGCGCACGCTTAGTATCAACGGCAGATTTGAATATCAACGACCAGCGCGCCATGCATCGAATGTGCGCGCACGATGACCAAGATGCTCAACGCGATTCTTCTACAGGCGACTCCTGAAGCGGCGCAAAGTATCAGCAAGCCCGTCACGGCCTACTGGCCTGTGATGATCTTCTTCGTCTTTGCGATCATCTTCCCGGTGCTGCCGATTGTGATGGGGCGTTTCATCCGGCCCATGAAGTATCTCAAGGCCAAGATGCGTCCTTACGAGTGCGGCATAGACCCGCAGACGGAAGCGCATGATCGTTTCACTGTGCGTTACTACATCGTCGCCATGCTCTTTTTAATCTTCGATGTCGAGACGATCTTCCTGCTGCCCTGGGCGATCATCTTCATGGGCAACGATTTTTCGTTCACCAAGTTTGCGCTCATCGAAATGTTCGTCTTCATTGGAATTTTAATCGTCGGTTACTACTACGCCTGGCGCAAAGGCGCATTAGAATGGGCATGAAACAGTGGTCAGTGGTCGGTGGTCAGTGGTCAGTTAAAACTGATTCTTACTGACCACTGACCACTGACCACCGACCACTGAATCATTATGGCTGAACACGAAGAAGGATTTGTTCTCACGACGGTGGATTCGATGATTAACGCTGTGCGCCGGACGGTGGGCGCGAAGGCGATGGATTTGACTGCGCCGGTTGTGAACTGGGCGCGCAAGTCTGCGTTGTGGCCGATGACGTTCGGGCTGGCGTGTTGTGCTATCGAAATGATTGCGACGGGCGCGGGGCGTTTTGATATTGATCGCTTCGGCGCAGGAGTGTTTCGTCCAAGCCCGCGACAGAGCGATCTAGTGATTATCGCGGGAACAGTGACGTTGAAGATGGGGCCTGTCGTGCGGCGTGTTTACGATCAGATGCCGGAGCCGAAGTGGGTGATTGCGATGGGCGCGTGCGCTTCGACGGGCGGGCCGTTTGATTCTTACTCGACGATGCAGGGCGTTGACCGGACGATTCCGGTTGACGTTTACATTCCGGGCTGCCCGCCGCGACCAGAAGCCCTACTCTATGGATTGATGCGGCTTCAGGACATCATCATGCGTGAAGCTCCTTCGGCTTACATCTTCGAGTCGGACGGCACGGCACATCGCCAGCGACGACTCGACGGCGATGACGAGTTGGAAGCGATCTCGCCGACTGATAGAGAAGCGATGGAAGTGGTTGATGCCGCGACTCGCTGAAACGCAAAAGCAGTTGAAGAAGAAAGGCCGCCTTACTAATAAAGGCGGCCTTTTAGTCTTTTACAAGAGCAGTCCCGACATTTTTATTATCGAAGTGATGGAAGAAAAGTCGAAGCACCTGCGTCTAAAGGTTTGAGAAGTGAAGAGGCGGAGGGAGCGGATGGAGCGGCGCGCTGTGGCGAGCGAGCAGAAGATAACGGAGCGCGTGATCGAAGCCTGTCAGCAGGGAGACAGGGAGGGGTTTCGACTGCTCTTTGAAACGTATCAGGACAAGGTTTATTCAATCTCTCTCTATTACTTCAAAGGTGATGAAGCGGCTGCACGGGATGTCACGCAGCAGGTCTTTCTCAAACTGATGACAAAGATTGAACAGTTTCGCCGCGACGCGGAGTTTACAACGTGGCTCTACCGTCTCGTGGTCAATGCGTGCATGGATGAGCAGCGAAAGCGCAGGCGTTTCATTCCGTTCGGAGACGGGTTCGAGATGAGCGGGAAGTTTGTTGAGAAGAGTTCGCCGGAGGAGCGTTACGCGCGCGTTGAGATTGCGGACTCCGTGCGGGTCGCTATCGGAGAGCTAAAGCCGAAGATGCGTCTGCCGATCCTGCTCAAGTATGTCGAGGGACTGTCGTATGACGAGATGGCCGAAGTTTTGAATTGCTCGAAAGGCACCATCGCCTCGCGTCTCAATCGCGGCCATAAGATTTTAGCGCGCCGGTTGTCGCACTTGCGCGGCGCGTTTGTAACGGGTGAACAAAAAGATGTTTAGTCATGTCAGTCGAGAACTATCCGCCTACTGTCACGGCGAGCTTGCGGAAGCTGAGTCGCGGCGCGTGGCGGAGCATTTGATCGGTTGCAAGCTGTGCCGACGTGAGTTTGAAGAGATCAAGCTCGGCGTGAAGCTCGCCGAACATTTGCCGTGCGTGTCCGCTCCGGCTTCGATGTGGAGTGAGATTGAGAGCGCGTTATCGCAGCATTCTCATCCGACTGTGTCGGATGAGCAGCGTAACCCGCGCCGCTTCGGTTTCGGTTGGCGACCATTCGCAGTCGCTTGCGCCCTGTTACTTCTGGCAATCGGCGCGGTCTGGTTTTTGTTACATCAATCGAACACTTCACAGATTGCCGTCAACGATAAACAAGCGATCAACTCGAATTCCGTCACGGAAGCAAATCAGAAAGAGAAACAAGTCCCCGTTGAGACAGTCAATGTCTCGCCTCCTGTTAATTCCAACGATAAGCCTGCTGAAATAAAGCCAGCGCCGCCAGCGAGCGATGCGACGTGGGAGGTCGCGCGACTTGAGGGCTCTCCGAAGATTGGAGCGAATCTTATGGAGGAGAGCGGACGCCTGGCTGTCGGCGAGTGGCTTGAGACGGATGCAACATCGCGCGCCGAGATTAACGTGGCGAATATCGGTCACGTCGAGATCGAGCCAAATTCGCGCGTGCGGCTCGTTGAGACGAATGCGACGGAACATCGTCTGGCGATGACGCGCGGAGGCTTGCACGCGACAATCTCCGCTCCGCCCAGACTCTTCTTCGTCGAGACGCCGTCGGGCGTCGCTGTTGATTTAGGCTGCTCTTACACGCTCGAAGTAGATAAAGCGGGACGCAGCATCCTGCACGTCACGGCTGGCTGGGTCGCGCTGGAGTTGAAAGGACGAGAATCCGTTGTACCAGCCGGAGCAGTCTGCGTCACACAGCCGGGCAAAGGGCCGGGCACGCCTTACTTCGATGATGCGTCCGACAAATTCCGCGACGCGCTCACGAAGCTGGACTTTCAAAACGGTGGCGCGAAGGCTTTGAGCATTGTGCTCGCAGAGGCACGAGAGTATGACACGCTGACGCTCTGGCATCTGCTCGCGCGCGTTCAAGACGCGGAGCGTGGTCGCGTCTATGATCGCATGGCCGCGCTCATCCCTCCGCCTCAAGGTGTCACGAGAGCGGGTGTGATTAAACTCGACAAAGGGATGCTCGATCTCTGGAAAAAGGGAATGCAATGGGCATGGTTTGAATGAGAGCTTGGAGTAAGAAAACCCGCGTCTTTGCGCCTTCAGTTCCTCTTCGCGCCTTTGCGTGAAAACGTTTTGTCTCTCGCAAAGGCGCTAAGAAAGGCACAAGGGCGCAAAGGGAACAGAGGTTCTAATCTCTCATCTCTCGTTATGCACTATACTTTGAATGCTGAAGGAGTAACGGACATGACTACACGCATCAGATCAAGACTCATCGCAGCTTGCCTCTTAACATTTGCCATCGCCGCAGTCGTCGGAGTCAAACTTGCCGCGCAATATCATGCAAGTAAGACGGCGCAGATGATGGCTTTGAAAGGTAATCGGTTGATCGTTCACGAGTGGGGAACATTCACTTCGATTGCGGGCCGGGATGGCGTCGCACTCGAATGGCGACCACTCAACGGGCCAAGCGATCTCCCGAAGTTTGTCCACACGATGCAGGAAGGAAGCAAAGGCTTGCGTCATGTTCAGGGCAAGGGCGATCTGACGGGGGCGGTTCGGATGGAGACGCCCGTGCTCTATTTTTATTCGGGCACTGAAATGGATGTCTCCGTCAAAGTTGATTTTCCGAAGGGCAAGATTACGGAGTGGTATCCGCAGGCGCGCTCCATCAGCACGGGGATTGACTGGGGCAAGTTGAAAGTGATGCCGGGTGCGGCTGTCAATCTTCCGGTCGAGAGTTCAAACAGCCATTACTATCCGGCGCGTGAAGTGGACGCAGCACCCGTGCAGGTCTGCGGCACAAACGGCAAGCCCGGACAACAGGAGAAGTTTCTCTTCTATCGCGGCGTCGGCACGTTCGACCTGCCGCTTTCAGTCAAGCTCGAAGGCAATCAGATCGTGTTGAAGAATCAGAGCACGGATGAGATCGCGCATCTCGTCGTCTTCGAGAATCGCGGCGGCAAGATTGGCTATCAGTTGTATGACTCATTCACAGGCGAGATGAAGCAGGAGCGGCCTGCGCTCGATAAGAACATGGATTCGCTTCTGCAAGACCTGAAGCAGATGCTCGTCGCTTCCGGCCTTTACGAAAAGGAAGCGGACGCGATGCTCAAGACGTGGCGCAGCAGTTGGTTCGAGGAAGGCGTGCGCGTCTTTTACATCCTGCCGCGCCAGACGACCGACGCGGTGCTTCCCGTCACGATTGATCCGAAGCCTTCCGAACTCGTCCGCGTGCTCGTTGGCCGCGCTGAAGTCATCACGCCGGAGATGGAGCGCAATGTTCAGCAGCAGGTCAGTCAACTCGGCGATCCTTCGCCGCAGGTGCGCGAGACGGCGATGCAGGAGATACGCAAGTACGGACGCTTCTCAGAGCCAATCCTCAAGCGCATCCTCGAAAACGAGAAAGACAGTGCGGTGCGCGAGCGCATCAGGAAATTGATTGAAACTACAGACGTGAAGACGGAATAATGTAAAATTAAAAATGCAAAAGGGAAGACGAAAGATTCGCTCTCTATCTTCCATTTTGCATTTCAGAAAGGTGACGTGTATCGTTGATGGCAAGGACGCGGACGAAGCCGTCTGAGCGAAGCTCGAAGCGTGTGATGCCGCAGTTGGCGGTTGAAATCCAGACGGGACGAAGTTCCGGCGCATCGAGCGCGCCCATCAGATGAAGTGTGAGAATGCAGATTGTGCCGGTGTGCGAGAAGACAGCGATGCGTCCGTCTCTGTGTTGCTCAATCAACTGATCGAGTCGGCGCGAGGCGCGGTCGAGCATCTGACGATAGCTCTCGCCGCCCAGCAAAACATGCTCGAAGTCCCGACGCAGCAGCGCGGCGTATTGCTCCGGGTGCTGTTCGGCTGCTTCCTCAAACGTCAAGCCTTCCATGACGCCGACGCTGCGCTCACGAAAAGCCTCCGTCTGTTCAACCTCAAGACCTGTCAGACGCGCGAGCGGCAGCGCCGTCTCGACTGCGCGCGACAAATCCGACGAATAGATTGCTGTGATATTTTCCGTTGACAGCGCACGCGCAGTCGCTTCAGCTTGAAGACGACCGCGCATGGATAGGGGAGTGGCTGTGTGGCCGCCGAAGCGACCCTCTGCGTTGCCTTCCGATTGGCCATGCCGGATGAGAAGGACGCGCGTTGTGTTCATTTAACTCTTGCGAGTAAAAACCAGCGATACCTCATGTTTGCCGCGTGACGACTCTGTTATGCGATTAACTTTGAGAGTCTTGCCACCATCGGCCAGTTCCCACGTCTCTGTAGATTCAAGAGTAAGTGGCTGTCCCTGAGAAGTAATCTCTCGCTGAGAATGCAATACAATCTTCCCGTCATCTTTCTTTTCGAGATAAACGGTCGCTTCTCCCGTCATAAGCAGCTTACCCATCTGCGCTTTCGACTTGCTGCCGTCGAGATTGTAGAATATGTCCTGCCCTCCGAACATGTTGCTCTTAATGTTGAATTGCTTGCCGTCTTGTGTCACCGTCATTTCTATTTGCACCGTTCCGTAATTAACACCTGGCGGAGGTGTCGGCAAGCCTTTGCTCTTATCCTGATCCAGAATCCACGTGCCTGTGTAATCAGATAAAGCTGCTGTGGCAGCAAACGTCGCCGCCAGCATGACGATTACTATGCCGGAGATTGTAATAAGCCTCTTCATCTTTCGTTTCCTCTGGTTTAGTTTGATTCTAAAATGCGCGCAAACAATTACTATAGCCCGGCCTTGAAAGACCGGGCTACATTCATATAACCACTCACGCGGCGTCGGAGATTTACTCTAGCTCTTCATCGTGAAGACCCAGACTGAGGACTGTGGGCCGCGCGGCCCGCCCTCTGACGAGCGATTCACGGTCAGGGTTTTGCCGTCTTTGGAAAGTTCCCACGTCTCGGTGGTCTTAATCGTCATCGAGTTGCCTTGCATACTAAATTCGCGCTCTGAGTGCAGCACGACCTTGTCGCCTTTGGTTTCGAGATAGACGGTCGCCTCGCTGGTGTTGCCATTACGTCCGGTCATCTGGACTTTCGCTTTGCTGCCGTCAAGATTATAGGGAACTTCCTGTGGGCCAAGCTTAACCTTGAGTTGTTTGCTGTCCTGCGTGACAGTCATTTCAATGTTGGCAGGCATGTTCGGGTTCAAGCCTGTGCTCTTAGTCTGATCCAGCACCCATGTGCCCGCATAGTTCGGCAGAGCCGCAGGGGAAGCCAGGCTCACCATCACCATGACACACAGTAAAGCACTAGCTGTGAAAAACCTCTTCATTTTGTCTCTCCTCTTTTAGAGTTGTTGTAGCTGTCACCGCTTCAGCTTTTAGTTTCTCCGCTTGATCGTGGGTGATCAAAGCGGCAATGATTTCATCGAGCGCGCCTTCCATGACCAGATCAAGTTGATGAATGGTCAGGCCGATGCGGTGGTCTGAGACGCGATTCTCTTTGAAGTTATAGGTGCGAATTTTTTCGGAGCGATCTCCTGAGCCGACCATCGCGCGGCGTTCCGATGCGACAGCCTCATGCTGCTTCTGCTCCTCAA
Source organism: Acidobacteriota bacterium (assembly GCA_032159235.1). GTDB lineage: Bacteria > Acidobacteriota > Blastocatellia > Pyrinomonadales > Pyrinomonadaceae > QHXM01. Next base: position 78,146 of record JAVHWW010000044.1, on the reverse strand, counting down.
ACTCTTGCAGGCGCGCACGCAGGACGCGCATCGCCTTCTCACGATTCTTAATCTGCGATTTCTCGTCCTGCATCGAGACCACTGTGTTCGTCGGAAGATGTGTGATGCGAACCGCCGAGTAAGTCGTGTTGACACTTTGACCGCCGGGGCCGGATGAACAGAAGGTATCAATCCGTAAATCTTTCGGGTCAATCTTCACGTCAACCTCTTCGGCTTCGGGCAGGACGGCGACGGTGATAGCTGAAGTATGTATGCGCCCCGATGTCTCCGTCTGCGGCACGCGCTGCACGCGATGGACGCCCGATTCGTGCTTGAGCTTGGAATAAACTTTATCGCCTTCGATCAACGCGATGGCTTCCTTGACACCGCCGATGCCGGATTCTGAGGCGTCTAAGATTTCAAAACGCCAGCCCTGACGTTCCGCATAGCGCTGGTACATCCTGAGCATCTCGGCTGCGAAGAGCGTCGCTTCATCGCCACCCGTTCCGGCGCGGATTTCGAGAATCACGTTCTTTTCGTCGTTCGGATCGGAAGGGATTAAAAGAATCCTGAGTTCTTCTTCTACTTGCTGAACGCGCGATTGGAGCGACTCGATCTCAAGACGCGCCATCTCGCGCATTTCCTCATCGTCTGCTGAATCCTGTAACTCCTGCGCGCCCGCGAGTTCATCTCGCAGGGATTTCAACTCGCGGTATTTTGCGACGATCTCACCAAGACTACGATGCTGCTTGGCGGTCTTCACATAAGCTGACTGATCCGACATGATGTCTGGCGAATAAAGCTCCTGCGTCAGTTCCTCGTAACGCGCTTCGATCTGTTTCAATCTCTCTAACATACTTTTTTAAGCTGTCAGCTATCAGCAGTCAGCTTTCAGCAAAGACAAAAGCTGACTGCTGATAGCTGATCGCTGACAGCTTTATGCGAGCGGTGTTGCTTCCGCCGTTTGCGGCTGCGGTTCTAACTTGAGCGACTCTTTTAGTGCTTCGAGCGCGACTTCGAGTTGCTTGTCGTCAGGCTCTTTGGTCGTAATATTCTGGAGCCAGACGCCGGGCAGCGTAATCAGTTTGAAGAAAAGGCCGCCCTCTTTCTTCGCGGAGATGCGGATAATCTCGTAAGAGAGTCCGGCAACGAGCGGGATTAACAGGACACGCACGAGAATATTGTAAACGAGCGAGTCAAACCTGATGACCGAGAAGAGAACGATGGAGACGAGCATCACGACCATCAGAAAACTCGTCCCGCAACGCGGATGCTGGCGCGGTTGCGGGCGCGCGTTCTCGACCGTTAAGGCCAGTCCCGCTTCCCACGTGAACACAGTCTTATGCTCTGCGCCGTGATACTCGAAGACGCGGCGTATATCTTTAATCAGAGAGAAGCTGAAGATCATAATGAGAAAGAACGACATGCGTATCAGCCCGTCAATTAAATTAAAACCGACGGTCGGCCTGACGGGATGAAGATATGTCTTCACACTTCGCCACGCGCGGCTGAACCATGACTCGTTTGTCGCAGGGGCAGTTGTCGCAGCGTCACCGGACGCGACGGCGGGCGTCGCTTGATTTTGCACGACGGCTGTCGGTTCAGTCGTCGCAGGTGGTGTGGCCCAGCCTGCTGCGATGAAGAGCGCGTTCGTCAAAAGCAACGGCGCGACGATGAAGAGCAGCACGTTGAAAAGGAGCGCGAAGATGATTGAGCCTGTGGCGGCGGCAGTTGTACCACGCTTCATCTCATCTTTGGCGCGCTTCTTCGTCGGCACAGGAATCAGTCCGGGCAAGCCGCCTGTGATGCCCGCGAAATCGCCTTCACCCTCGATGACCGCAGGCTTGAGTGCGACTTCCATTTCCGCCACTTGAACTTCTTCCGCGTCGGCGAAAGCCTGATTCGCGGAATAGTTCAAAGCCTTGACGCCGAGTCCCATTGATTGAACCAGCACCGCACCGCCACGCACGATGGGAAGTTTCAAGAGCGGGTACTTGTCGCCCAACTTCGGCAGCCGTGCAGCGGTGTTGACAATCGTGCCATCGCGTTTACGCACGGCGACGGCGTAAGCATTCGGCGTCCGCATCATCACGCCTTCGATGACGGCCTGCCCGCCGACAATCAAATCTCTTTCGTTTGCGCTCACGATATTTTTTCCTTACCGGGAGAAGAGAAATGCAAAATTAAGAATGAAAAATGAAAAATTGAGGACTGGCCTCTGCCAGAATTTTACATTTTTAATTTTGCATTTTGCCTTAACAACAACGCCGACCTTTTAAGTTCCAGAGTCGCGCGCGTGCAGCTAATCATACACGATAAAGCGACCGGCTGAACTTCTAAAGAGTCGGCGTTAAAAATTTTAGGTGGCTAATGTTGTCTTGCAAACAACTGTGAATTGTCCAACAGCATACGACTTCTTAAAACTTACTGCGCGGTCGCATTCTCTGTCTGTGCCGCTTCCGGTTGCTTCTTGCCGTAACGCTTGTTGAAACGATCAACGCGCCCAGCCGTGTCCACCAACTTCTGCTTGCCCGTGAAGAACGGGTGACACTCCGAGCAGATTTCGACGTGCAGGTCGTCCTTGCGCGTCGAGCGGGTGGTAAAGGTGCTGCCGCAGGCGCACTGAACTTTGATCTCGTGATAATCTGGATGGATTCCTTGCTTCATGTTCCTCTTGCTTCCTTCTCTATAGACGACTATTCGTGCCTCTCTCGAACACACTATGATACGTTGCGTGTGCGCGCAACGTCAAGTTTGACTGCCGTTTGAAACGCACGCGCAGACTCTTTTAACTTTATCTGCGCGGTTTATTGACAATGGCGCAAATCGCGTGTTACAACGCTGGCTGTCCGTCCTTAAAAGTTGTACACATAGCATTAACACTGTCAGAGCTTTAAGGCAAAGTTCTGCGCTCTGGTCTGGCACGAGAGCCGCGAGCGCGATTCTTCGGTCAGGATGTAAGGCACGAGACGTGATGGCAGACGAAAACAAACCGCCGGATGTCCCGCAGTCAGCCAACGACGACGCGCCTGAGCGCGACGACGTAGCACGCGCGCCTGCGCCGCCACGCACTGACGACAAAAGTCCCAGTCCTAATTCGGAGATTGACAACGCGGGCAGCCTTCCGCCTCCGCCTGAGAGCGCGACGAAGACACCCGCCACTCCCGAAAGCCAGGCCGCGCTCACGGGCAAAGCTCCATCCGGCAGTTCGACGAGCGGCACGACTGTTCCAGCTTCGACAGGCGACCCGTCAACAACTTCGACATCATCAACCGAAACATCTGCGCTCGACTCGCAACCTCCCGGCGGAGCATCGCCGAGTGTTGGCGATCCGACGAAGAGTCCTGTGCAATCAGATTTAGAGAAGGCCGCCAAGATTGCCGAAGCGAAGGCACGCGCTGCCGCCGCGAAACAAGCAGCCGGAGACAAGCCCGCGCCTCCGCAACCAGCGACTGCTGCAACTGCGCCGGGCGCGCCGAAAGCTCCTGTCAAGAAGAAAGCTGAAGGGCCGAAGCCGACGGACGCTGCGACTCACCCGCTCGTCAAAAAGATTCGTGAGATGTTTGATGGCGCAGTCATTGAGGCCACAGAATTTGTCGGCCAACTTTCGATTCGCATCGAGCGTGGGCGTATCATCGCCGTCTGCGATTATCTGAAACGCGACGGTGAGACGGCGTTCAACTTTCTATCTGATTTAACATGCGTGCATTTTCCAGATCGCGCCGAAGCGCCTTTCGATGTTATCTATAACCTCTACTCGATCAGCGCGAACGAGCGCGTGCGTTTGAAAGTAGCGACGGATGAGGAGCGCGGCGTCGAGAGCGTGACGAGCGTCTGGCCGACTGCGAACTGGATGGAGCGCGAAGTCTTCGATCTCTTCGGCGTGCCCTTCAGCAATCACCCGGACTTGCGCCGCATCCTGCTGCCGCCTGATTGGGAAGGCCACCCGCTCAGAAAAGAGTATCCGCTTGAGTTTATTGAGAACAACTGGACGGCCAAACACCTGCCGGAGTTCACAGGAGTACAGCAGGAACAGCTTGAACAACGACGCGGCTACGGATTGGAGATGCTCTCCATGCCTGCCGAGCGCCGCGTCCGCGAGCTTTTTCGCGGCAATAAGGAAGTGATGCCGAAGGATAAGTAGTCAGTGGTCAGTGGTCGGTGGTCAGTTGAAAAGCTGATTGCCACTGACCACTGACCACTGACCACTGACCACTGTTATGAGTCCCAAAGAACTGGCTGCGCATTACGAGGCTAAAGTTTTCGACACGCGCGAGGCTGCCGAAGGCGCGGGCTTCGTACTGACGGAAACACACACCCCGCGCAACATCTGGAACAAGGCGAGCGCGGCGCAGGCGATCATGCATAAGCTGCTTCATCTGAGACAGACAGGCGAAGCCAAAGAGATTGGCCTTGTGTTGGAGAATCACAGCGTGACAGGATGTTACAAAGAACAGAATCCAGAATCCAGAATCCAGAAGTCAGAATGATAAGGCGGAAACCGCTTCGACAGATTTTGTCTTTCTTTTCTTCTGGGTTCTGAATTCTGAATTCTGCTTTTACGAGTTATGCATCAAGTAGAAATAGCGACAACCAGAGAGACGCTGCTCGATAGCCCTGAGATGATTCTCAACATGGGGCCGCAGCATCCCTCAACGCACGGCGTCTTGCGCGTCATCCTGAAACTCGACGGCGAGACGGTGATTGATCTTGACTGTGATATTGGCTACCTGCATCGCGGGATGGAGAAGATCGCGGAGAATCGTCAATATCCGATGATCGCGCCGTACTGGGATCGTCTCGATTATCTCGCCGCAGTTTCAAATGGTCTCGTCTGGGTCGAAACGGTCGAGCAGATGATGGGCTTGGACGTTCCGCCGCGCGCTCATTACATCCGCACGATTCTGACGGAGTTCAATCGCCTCGCCTCGCATTTGCTCTGGCTCGCCACGCACGCGCTCGACATCGGCGCTGTGACGGTTCTGCTCTGGTGCTTGCGCGAGCGCGAAGAGATTCTGAAGATTTTCGAGCGGCAGTTTGGCGCGCGTCTGACCTGTCACGCCTGGCGCATCGGCGGAATGCCGAACGACGCTTACGACGATTTCGAGAAAGACGTGCGGCAGTTTGTCAACAACTTTCCAAAGCACATTGACGAGTATGAGACGATGCTCTCGGAGAATCGCATCTGGTTAGGTCGCACTGTTGGTATCGGCGTCATCTCGGCTGAAGATGCCATCGCCATCGGTCTCTCTGGTCCAGCACTGCGCGGCTCAGGTGTCGAGTGGGACATCCGCAAGGCGCGGCCTTACGCGGCCTATGCCGAGATGGATTTCGACGTGCCTATTGGAGAGAACGGCGACACGTATGATCGCTACCTCGTCCGCCTCGAAGAGATGCGACAGTCGCGCCGCATCATTCAACAGGCGATTGACAATCTGCCGGACGGGCCTGTCAACGCGAAAGTGCCGAAGATCGTCAAGCCGCCTGCGGGCGATTACTATCATTCGATTGAAGGGCCGAAGGGCGAGATCGGCTGCTATCTAGTGGCTGATGGAACATCAAGCCCCTGGCGCGTGCACGTGCGCCCGCCATCATTCATTAATTTGCAGGCGCTCAGACAAATGTGCATCGGTCATTTGGTCGCCGATGTCGTCGCCATCATCGGGACCTTGGATATTGTGTTGGGAGAAATAGATCGGTGATTTGTGCCATGAAACGACTGAGCGTTAATTTAATCGTGATGGTTGGATGCTTTGTTGTCGGACTTGTAGTTGTCTCGATATTGAATTTCATGCAGCCGCATCCGAAAGCCAATAGTTATTCGGGAACTGTTCCGCAAACCGTTACGCCTTCTTGCAAGGTTATTCAAGAACAAACAGCTTTGTCTAAAAGCCGAATCCGGCAGATCGATTTCTTGAATTTCATATACCCAAACAAAAGCTCTGGTTACAGCAGCATTCAAAGCACCATTAAATTGGTCAACGGAGATTTTGAATTCTATAATCCGAAAGAGAGCTTTCTGTGGCTCGTCTCGGCAGAGCAGAGGAATATTACTTATGCTGATCTCACGGGTGATGGCGAGGAAGAAGCTATCATAGAACTATTTTCTCACAGTGGCGCTGCGGGTGGAGAGCATTTCATTTACATTTATACAATGGTGGGCAGTCATCCTCAGTTAATTTGGTTCTTTGAAACTTATGGAAGCGGCACAGATGTAGGTGGAATCAAAAATGAATATGTACAAGATGGAGACTTCATTTTAGAGCTTTATGGGGAAAATAAATTAAGCGAGAGCCGCGCAACCGTTAATGAAATGGCTGAAGGCTATGAATGTGATCGTTGTTATAAAGAGTTTACTCGTGTGCGATTTCACTGGAGCGGGAAAAGGTTTGAGCAAAAAGAAATTACATTGTGCCCGATAAGATTGAGAGGTGCGAATTAGCCATGCCTTGTATGCTTGGGGCGGTTGCCGAGCAAGAGTTCAGACCTTTACTTGAATTTCTCAACGCAACGCCAGCAACTGTTCGTGATCTGTCGCTCGGCATTGCATTGGCAGAGTTGAAAAGGAAACCATCTGCAAACGAGTTCTCATTTCTCGAAAACGTGTGCCACCTTCGTGACATAGAGAGAGAAGGTTACACGGTTCGGATTGAAAAGCTGCTTAACGAGCATGAGCCTGTGTTGCCGGACATTAATGGTGCGAAACTCGCACGCGAGCGAGACTACAACAGCGAGGATTTTGAAACAGCGCTGCGGGAATTCGAGCAGTTGCGTGAAAACAATGTTCGCGTGCTTAGCGACTCGTCGCCGCAAAGTCTGGAACGAAGCGGTATGTTTGAAGGCGTCGGCGCGGTGACATTGAAGAGGCTTGCTGAGATGATGCGCGAGCATGATGAAGGGCATCGTGAGGAATTGAGCGGGTTGCGCGAATGGTTATCGTCGGAAAGTAAAGCCGCCGGTTTATGAATGTGGTACGCCTGAAAGTTCAGCCGATGACGCGCGAGAGTTTTGCGCCGTTCGGTGTGTTGATTGACAGTCGCGGTTCGGTGGAGATTGATCTGGGACAGGGCGTGCCGAGCCTGACGGGTGCGACATCGGAGCGGCGTCCCTTTCGTTTCGATTTCATGGCGCGGCACAAACGAACGATGCAGGTCTTTTCGCCGCTCGCGTCATCGCGTTTTGTAGTTGCGGTTGCGCCGCCGAATAGCGCGGACGCACCCGACGTTGAAAGAATCACAGCGTTTCTGGTTGATGGGCGTTTGCCTTACGCCTATCACAAGGGGACATGGCACACGCCGCCATTTCCGGTTGAGGCGTGGGCTTCGTATCTGGTCGTTGATCGCGCGGGAACATTGGACGACGATTGGGAGTTGGTTGATTTGAAACTCGCGCATCAGAAAACTTTTGAGATTGAATTGTAAGCGATGGTGAATATGTTCGCATATTTCGCGCCACCAAATTTGATAGACAATTTTCTGCTGAAGTTTTTCAGCGCCGAGACAATCAACTATGTCGTCTGGCCGTTTATTCAAATCGGCGCAGTTGTCACGGCAGTTGCTGTCTATGCGCTCTATGCGACCTACGCCGAGCGCAAGATTTCTGCTTTCATGCAAGCGCGGCTGGGGCCAATGCGCGTGGGCAAGTGGGGACTCTTGCAGCCGATTGCCGATGCGATCAAGCTGCTGACGAAAGAAGACCTCGCGCCCGACAAAGCAGACCTCTACACCTTCAAGTTCGCGCCTTACATTGCTGTCGCGTCTGCCTTCATCGTCTTCGCCGTCATCCCGTTTGCGCCGGACTGGGGCGTGATTACGGACATCAACATCGGCTTGTTGTTCGTGCTCTCAATCTCAAGCGTCGGCGTGCTGGCGTTGATTCTCGCGGGCTGGTCGTCAAACTCGAAGTACGCTTTGATGGGCGCGCTGCGTTCTTCAGCACAGATGATCTCTTACGAAGTCTCGATGGGACTCTCAATCATCGGCGCATTGATGTTCGCGCGCACGCTCTCGCTCTCAGGCATCGTCGCCGCGCAACAATCAGACGCCATCTGGTTTGCAGCCTATCAGCCGCTTGGCTTGATGATCTTTCTTGTGAGCGGCATTGCCGAGAACAACCGCGCGCCGTTTGATTTGCCCGAAGCGGAATCCGAATTGGTCGCGGGCTTTCACACGGAATATTCCGGGATGCGCTGGTCGCTCTTTTTCATGGCGGAGTACGCGGCGATGGTCGTGGTCTCGGCGGTTGCGACGACTCTTTATCTGGGCGGCTGGTATTTCCCCTTCGTCTATCGCTTCACAGAAGCCAACGGCTATCACACGCTCTACGTTATCATCAGCCTCTTCGTCTTCTTAGCGAAACTAACGCTCTTACTCTATCTTTATTTCTGGCTGCGCTGGACATTGCCGCGCTTCCGCTACGATCAATTGATGGACATCGGTTGGAAGTGGTTGATTCCGACCGCGCTCGTCAACATCGTGCTGACGGCCATCGCGGTCTTCACCGTGCAGGCGGTTGACGGCTGGAACGGACTGAAGACAATTGATGCGCTCTCGCCGAGCCTGAATCTGACGGGCACAGGCAAGGGGATTATGATCGGCTTCGGCCTCATTGGGATACTCATCACGGCGGGAATTCTCTCAATGATTAACTGGCGCTCGCGCGACTTCAACTTGAAGAAACAGCGCCGCAATATCCGACTTGTAAACTTGCCGAAAGGAAAATCGGCGGTCACTAAGACGGCGACAGAGAAAGTTTGAAAGAAATAGTTTTGAATGATGAGTTTTAAGTTTTGAATTGAGGGCAAACGCTTTTTAATTCAAAACTCAAAACTCATCATTCAAAATTCGAGGTCTTCATTATGCCAGCAGTAAATGTTCCACAGCCGACGTTCATGGAGAAGGTCAAACGCTTCTTCATGGTTGATTTGTTGAAGGGGATGGGGCTGACGCTCAAGTACAACGTCGGCGCGATCATGGACAAGGATTCCGTCGCGGGCAAGGGTATCTACACGGAGCAGTATCCGAAGGTGCGGCCAGACGTTGCGCCGCGCTTTCACGGTGCGCCGCGTCTCAACATGGACCCGGAGACGCACGACACGCTCTGCATCGCCTGTAACTTGTGCGCGCTGGCCTGCCCGGAAGATTGCATTGACGTGATCGCCATGGACATCGAGATTACAGTCGCGGGCAAACAGCGTCGCAAGAAAGTGCTCGACGAGTTTATCTTCGACACCTCGCGCTGTATGTTTTGCGCTTTGTGTCAGGAGGCTTGCCCGACGGCTTGTCTCGAACTAACACAGGAATTTGAACTCGCCACCTACTCGCGCGCCGGATTCGTCTGGAACCGCGAGATGCTCGAACAGGGACGCGAGACCGTGAAATACGAAGCGTAAGCAGTTTTCAGTTTTCAGTTTTGAGTTTTCAGTAAAAGCTGAACGCTCGTATCTGAAAACCGAAAACTGAAAACTGAAAACTATGTCTTTCTCCGGTTGGGAAGCAGTCTTCTTCTGGATTTTCTCGATTGCGGCGCTCGTCGCGGGCTTGCTGACGATTATGGCGCGCAATGCGGTGCATAGTGCGCTCTTTCTGATCTCGTCGCTGGTTTCGATTGCGGCGCTCTTTATCCTGCTCGGCGCGGAGTTCATCGCGGGCGTGCAGATACTTGTTTACGTCGGCGGCGTGATGGTGCTTTTCCTGTTCGTCATCATGCTCGTCAACGTCGGCGCGGAGGAGCGCGGGCGCGAGCGCATCTTCAATCATCCGAAGCAAGTTGTTGCGTCAATCTTCTTCCTGTTGCCGCTCGCGTTTATTTTGGTTTACGCGCTCAATCAGGGCTACAAGGGTTTGGAAGCGCGCAATGTTCCGAACAGTGATATTCGAGAGCAACACGAACAACAACGCGCCGCCGAGCAACAGAATCTGCCGGACGCCGCAACCGGCACATTTAAGATTACGCAGGATACGGAGCGCGTCGGCAGAAGTCTCTATAGCTATGCCTCGCTGCCGTTCGAGATTGCGAGCGTGCTGCTGCTGGTTGCCATCATCGGCTCCGTGATGCTCGCGCGCACGATCAAGCAGGAAGCTGCGGCAGACGACGTTGACCCGGAAGTCTTTGAAAAGCAGAATTCAGAATTCAGAATTCAGAATCCAGAATGAAAGGCTGAAACCGCTTCTGTTTTTATTCTGGCTCCTGGATTCTGAATTCTGAATTCCTCGAAAAAAAATATGTTCAGCTTATTAACCCCAGTCCTGGCTCTCATACTGGATGACGCATCCGGCGGTCGCCTTGATGCGATCAAGCAGGGCGTGCAGCATCCAGACTTGTCGAAGTTTCTGGTGATCGGCGCGCTCTTGTTCATCATCGGCGTGGCGGGCGTGCTCTCGCGTCGCAACATCATCGTCATCTTCATGTCCATCGAGTTGATCCTGAATGCCGCCAATCTGAATTTCATCGCCTTCTCGCGTTACCTGCGCGACATCGGCAGCATCAACGCCGTCTCAGGACAAGTTTTTACAGTCTTCATCATCGTCGTCGCTGCGGCAGAAGCCGCAATCGGACTTGGCATCGTCATCGCGCTTTACCGCAATAAAGAAACGATCTGGGTTGACGAGATTGATTTGCTGAAATGGTGAGTTCAAATCAAGGGGTAATGCTCTACCAATTTGCCGGAGATAGCGAGGAAAAATTTATGTCCCCCAAAGCTGACCCGAAAGAACAGCGTGAGGAGAGATTCGCCAAGCGCGTAACGCTTTTGACCGTCCTTCTCATCTGCGCGTTGGCAGCAGCCTGTTCTAAGGATACGAATAAAAATCAGACGAACAACAACTCTCAGGCGCAAGCGAGTACGAACAATTCCGCGAGTCCCGCTGCGCCTCCTTCGGGGCTGCAAGCGAGCGCGCCCACGGAAGACAAAGGTGATTTCAAACTAAGCTACGTGCCCGTCAAAAATCAGGAACTCGAACACATCGAGAAGTTGATTAAAGACTCCAAGCTCATTGAGAAATTGATTGACGATTCAAACAAGCGCCTGTCGCTGCCCGTTGACATTCCCGTCGTCTTCAGAGAGTGCGACGGCCAAGGTGAAGACCCGACGAACGCCTGGTATCAACCCAAGGATAATACGATCACGATGTGCTACGGGTTGATTAAGAAGACCGAAGACCTGTTCAAAAATAACGAGAAGACCGAGAAAGATTTGGAAGAGGCCGTGCTCGGCTCTACCGCGTGGACTTTCTATCACGAGATGGGGCACGCGCTGATTGACATTTACAAGATCGCGCACACGGGCAAGGAAGAGGACGCGGCGGATGAACTCTCGACCTACGTTCTAATAAACGAGAGCGGGGACGAGGGCGAAAAGGCGGCTCTGAATGGCGCGGAGGATTTCTACCGCGAAGCCGATCAGGATAATGATCTGAACGAGGAGCAGTTCGCGGATTCTCATTCGCTTAGTAAGCAGCGATTCTACAACATCATCTGCTGGGTCTATGGCTCGAACACAGAGAAGTACGCGAATCTTGCTGAAGGTGACAAGGCAATCCTTCCGCAAGGGAGAGCTGGATGGTGCGCGGATGAGTATCAGAGAATAACGAAGGCCTGGCAGAATCTGCTGAAGCCGTACACGAAGAAATGACTTTATGTATCAACTGATCTGGCTCGTTCCACTGTTGCCGCTCGCGGGCGCTGCCATCAACGGCCTGCTGGGGCGCAAGTTCCGCTTCTCCGAAAAGCTGGTTGGCGGCATCGCCGTCGGCACGGTCGCGCTCGCATTTTTGTTGAGCGTGGCGGCGGTCTGGTCTTACGGCTGGGGCGGCGATGCGAGGTGGCCGCAACCCTACATCACGGAGCAGTTCAAGTACACGTGGATTCCGGGCGGCGCTGTCGAACTCACACAAGGAACGAAACAACGCGCTCATATTGAGACAATGAAGAAACTGGACGAGGATGCCGCGCGAACAAGGACTGAGCGCGGAATGTCTCCTAACGCGCCAGTTCTGGCCCTCGCAGCCGACGCGCCTGCGACGAAGAAAGGCTCGCTTCTCAACGTCGAATGGAGCTATCAACTCGACCCACTCTCTTCCATCTTCATCCTGATCGTCACGGGCGTTGGCCTGTGCATCTTCGTCTTTGCGACAGGCTACATGCACGGCGATGCGGGCTTCTATCGCTTCTTCGCGTACCTCGGCCTCTTCATGTTCTCAATGCTCGTGCTCGTGTTGGGGTCGAACTTCCTGATGATGTTCGTCGGTTGGGAAGGTGTGGGCTTGTGCTCGTATCTTTTAATCGGCTACTACTTCGACCGCAAGGAAGCTGGCGACGCTGCGCGCAAGGCTTTCATCACGAACCGCATCGGCGACTTCGGTTTCACGCTCGGCATCTTCGGCATCATCGCTACGTTCGGCTCGGCGCAGTTCACGGACGTGATGACGCAGGCGAGCAGTTATCCGGTTGAACTTTTAGGACACTGGGGACTCATGTCGTGGATTGCGCTCGGACTCTTCATCGGCGCTATCGGCAAGTCCGCGCAGATTCCGCTCTACGTCTGGCTGCCGGACGCGATGGCCGGGCCAACGCCTGTCTCCGCTTTGATTCACGCCGCGACAATGGTCACCGCCGGACTCTACATGCTGACGCGCACCAACGTCATCTTCCAACACTCGCAGACGATGATGCTCGTCGTCGCAATCGTCGGCGCAGCGACCGCGCTCTTTGCCGCGACCATCGGCATCACGCAGAACGACATCAAGAAAGTCCTGGCTTACTCGACCGTCTCACAACTCGGCTTTATGTTCCTCGCGTGCGGCGTCGGCGCGTTCGCTATCGGCATCTTTCACGTGATGACGCACGCCTTCTTCAAGGCTCTGATGTTTCTCGGCGCTGGCAGCGTGATTCACGGAATGCACCACGAGCAGGACATGCGGCGCATGGGTGGCTTGCGAAAATACATGCCATACACGTACATGGCATTCCTCGCAGGCTGGCTTGCCATCTGCGGCATCATTCCGTTTAGCGGCTTCTGGTCGAAGGACGAAATTTTATGGAAGACTGCTTCGACCAATTTCATTCCCGGCGGCTGGATACTCTGGCTCGTCGCCACCATCGCCGCGACCTGCACGGCCTTCTACATGACGCGCCTCGTCGCCATGACCTTCTGGGGCAAGCCTAAATTTTTAGAGAAGCCTGCTGGCGGCGAAGCCGACGAAGCGCACGCGCACGCTTTCGATGAAGGTCTGAAGCCACACGATGCGCGTATGGAATCTGCCGGTGATCGTCCACGCCACGAGCCGGGCGAGCATGTGGGGCCAGTTCACGAAGACGTTGCTGCGCACGAGAGCGATCATGGTCACGGCGCGCACGAACATGGCGCGCACACGCCGCACGAATCGCCGCGCTCGATGTGGGTTCCGTTAGCCGTGCTCGCAGTGCTGGCGACCATCGGTGGACTTATCGGCATCAGTCCGGCATTCACGGGCGGCAAGAATGTTGGCGGGCGTTTGAACATCGTCAACTGGCTTGAGCCTGTCATCTGGAATCCTTCGACGCGCTTATTCGATAAAGGTGCGGAAGCGACAGGCGAACGCACAAGTGTTGCTGAAGGGTCAAGCACATTGCCTGCGTCGAGTCAACGCGGCGTGTCGAGAGGTGAAGCAGGTAACGAAAAAGAAGGCGCTGAAGCTATCGCGCCATATGGTGATACCGGATTCAATCTCGCGCACTCGATAGAAAAGAGTCTCGGCGAATTCTGGACTGAAATGCTCTTCATCATCATCTCGCTTGTCGTTGCAGGTGCTGGCATTTTTCTGGGCTTGTTATTCTATAAATGGAGGCCGAATCTGCCTAACGTGTGGGCTGCGCGACTCCGCCCGCTCTATCGCGCGAGCTTCAACAAATATTGGGTTGACGAACTCTACGGCAAGCTCTTCACGCGGCGCACGATGGATGCCGCGCGTGCGGTTTACACTGTTGACTCGCGCGTGGTTGACGGCGCGGTCAACGGCTCTGCGTGGCTGACGCGCACGGCGAGCAGGATTGTGGGCGGCTTCGACAAGTACATCGTTGACGGTCTCGTCAACGGCATCGCCAACTTTATCGGCAAGCTGATGTCGCGCGTGTTTCGTGCGGCGCAGACCGGACTCGCCGCAAATTACGCGCTCGTGATGGTGCTCGGCCTCGTCATCGCCGTCGCGCTCTTTTTCGGCAAAGATATTTTATCGGCAGTGGGATTGTTGAAGCAGTGATGAGTTTTGAGTTTTAAGTTTTGAGTTAAAGGCAACACTCAAAACTCAAAACTCAAAACTCAAAACTCAAAGCTCAAAACTCATCTTATGAAAATTCCATACCTTCTCTCCGTCATCACGTGGCTGCCGCTCATCGGCGCGGTCATCATTCTCGCTCTGTTCAAGAAGGAGCAAGGAAACTTCATCAAGAAGTTCACGACCGCGTGGTTTGGCCTGACGTTCTTAGTCTCGCTGCTGCTGTTCGCTTACGACAAGATGCAGGGCGGGATGCAGTTTCTGGAAGACCATTCATGGATTCCCGTCATCGGCGCGCGTTACCAGATGGGCGCGGACGGCGTGGCCGTGCTGCTCATTGTATTGACGACGCTGCTCGGCCTTATCGCTTCGCTCTCATCGTGGAAGTACATCGAGAAGCGCGAGAAGGAATACTACGTTCTGCTGCTTTTGTTGCAGACGGCTGTCGTCGGCGTCTTCGCTTCGATGGACATGTTCCTGTTCTACCTCTTCTTCGAGGTCTCGCTCGTTCCGATGTACTTCCTGATCGGCATCTGGGGCGGCGAGCGCAGGCTCTACGCGGCGATTAAATTCTTTCTCTATACGCTGGTCGGCTCGGTCGTCATGCTGCTTGGCGTTTTGAAGATGTACTTTCTGACGCAGGATGTGGGACTTGCTACTCAAGTCGGTAAAGCAACGGGGACGTTGGCGACAATTGCCGGAAACGACGGTGCGCGCGCCATGCTCAATAACGCTGTCGCGGCGGCACATAGCGGGGCAGGCACTTTCAATATCATGTACATGCAGGCGCTCGGCTCTGTGATGCCGATGGGCACGATGCAGGTCTTGCTCTTCTTCGCCTTCGCGCTCGGCTTTGCGATTAAAGTTCCAATGTTTCCGTTTCACACCTGGCTGCCGGACGCTCACGTTGAAGCGCCGACCGCAGGTTCAGTTATTCTCGCAGGCATATTGCTCAAACTCGGCACGTATGGATTCTTCCGTTTCAATCTCCCGATGTTTCCGGCGGCGTCAATGGATGAAAACTACTTCGGCGGTTTCGGCGTCAGAAGTGTGATGGTCTTCCTTGCCATCGTCGGCATCATCTACGGCGCACTGGCCGCGATGTATTTCGTCGTCAAGAAAGACGGCGACGTGAAGAAGTTGGTCGCGTACTCTTCCGTCTCTTCGATGGGGATCGTGATTCTCGGACTGTTCTCGCTCAATCCGAACGGCGTCAACGGCGCGGTGCTCCACATGATTAATCACGGCATCTATTCGGCTGCGCTCTTCCTGCTCGTCGGTATCATTTACGAACGGCGTCACACACGCAGCGTCGCGGAGTTTGGCGGACTCTCGCACGTCATGCCGGGCTACGCAACTGTCTTTCTCTTTATGGCGATGACGGCTATCGGTTTGCCGCTGCTCTGCGTTTTCATCTCCGAATTTCTGTCAATGCGCGGCGCGTTTGAAGCCAATCCGATGTGGGCAGGGTGGGCTGCGCTCGGAATTATTTTGAATGCGGGCTACATGCTCTGGCTCTATCAACGCATGTTCTTCGGCAACATCGAGAATCCGAAGAACAAGAACTTGCCGGACCTGTCGGGACGCGAGTGGGCTTACATGATTCCGCTCGTCGTCCTCTCGCTCTGGATCGGCGTCTATCCGAAGAGCTTTGTTGACTACATCGAAAAACCCGTCGCGGCAGTTGTCCGACAGGTGAGACCTGACTATCCGATGTTGGGGCCAGCGCCGACTACACAGCCACCAACACGTGCAGCGACACAAAAACAGGAGTCGGGAGTCAGGAGTCAGGAGCCAGAATAAAAGCGGCTCACTACTTCTTGGCTTTTGAATTCCGGCTTTACGGTTTTATTTTCTGACTCCTGGCTTCTGACTTCTGGATTCTGATTTTATGCTCGCACTACTTCAAGCCAACAGCGCCCAACTCTTCAACCTGAGCGACCTGCAATTGATCGCGCCGGAGATAATTCTGGCCGTCTGTGCGTGCGTCGTGCTCGTGATGGAAGTCATCCTGCCGTACAGGAAGAGCAAGTGGACATCCTACTTCGCGCTCATCGGCATTGCTCTCGCACTCGTCTCGCTCATCGCGCTCTTCTTCAGTATGGGCGGCATTGAGAGTCTGCGAGAATCGGGAACGCTCGCGCCGCTCGACGGTTTCTACGGCATGATCCGCATAGACGGATTCGCCCTCCTCTTCAAATTCATCTTCCTGCTGGCGGCTGCGCTTTCGATTGCGATCTCGACAAAGTTCCTGGACATCGAAGGCGAGCAGCACGGCGAGTATTACGCGCTCGTTCTGTTCGCCACCGTCGGCATGATGTTCCTCGGCTGCGGCTACGACCTCATCACGCTCTTCATCAGTCTCGAATTGATGGCTCTGACGTTCTACGTCCTCGTCGCTTTCACCAAACGACAGAAGCGCTCGAACGAAGCGGCGATGAAATATTTTCTGCTCGGCGCGTTTTCGTCCGGCATCCTGCTTTACGGAATGTCTCTCATCTACGGCGTCGCAGGCTCGACCAATCTCGGTGACATCGCGCAGAAAGTCACCGCCGCTTTAAGCGCGACTGACCCGACGGGCGCATCGCTGCGTCCGCTCCTCCTGCTCGGCATGATTGCGATGGCTGCCGGGTTGTTCTTCAAAATCTCCGCCGTGCCGTTTCACATGTGGGCACCGGACGCTTACGAAGGCGCGCCGACATCTGTCACAGCATTTCTCTCTACGGGGTCGAAAGCCGCCAGCTTCGCCCTCTTCGCGCGCATCTTCATGGAAGCTCTTCACGGGATGCGCGCCGATTGGGCGCCGCTGCTGGGACTCGTCGCAGCGATCACGATTCTCGTCGGCAACTGGGCTGCCGTCACGCAGGAGAACTCGAAACGTCTGCTTGCTTATTCGTCAATCTCGAATGCCGGTTATCTTTTGCTCGGACTCATCGCCGCCAACGCTTACGGCTACCTCGGTCTCATCATCTATCTGCTGGTTTACACGTTGATGAATCTCGGCGCGTTCGGCGTCATCATCAGTCTGAGAAGACGCGGCATCATCGGCGATAGTGTTGATGATTTTACCGGGCTGGGCAAGAAATCGCCGGGCATGGCGATTATGATGACCGTCTTCATGCTCTCGCTCGGTGGCTTGCCGATTACCGGAGGCTTCATCGGCAAGTATTTCTTGTTTTATGGGCTGTTGCAGCGCGGCGACGCTGAATACAAAGCTACGGGCAAGACTTGGTACTACTGGCTGGCAATCTGGGCGATCATCAACACGGTCGTCTCCTTCTATTACTACGTGCGCTTCATTCGTGCGATGTACCTGAGCGACCGCGTGGCCGATGAACGTCCGCTCTCGCTTTCGCCCGCGCTGACGACGGCGCTCGTTGTCTCGCTCATCGGCATCATTTTTATAGGCATCTACCCGCAACCGTTTATTGATCTCGCGCAGAAACTATTGCCACACTAACCTTGTCTGCTGCGTCGAGGTTCAGTGTTCACCAAAAGGGTCGGCAGTGTCACTCTTCAACTTCAAGAAAGGATACAAGAGATGAAAATCATGCGCCCTCGCTTCTTACTTCTAATCCTTGCGCTGACCTTAACGGCTCAACTAGCCTTCGCTTCTCCAGCTCTGCGGATTGGTCGGAAGACAAATCCGTCAACGACGACTAATGCCCCAACGCACCGGCCAAAGTCCTGCCGGAAGAAGTGCGCCAACTCATACCGCAGGTGCCTGAAATCGGCTGGTAAGAACAAGGCTGAGAGGAGTTCCTGTAGGCCGCGATACGAATTGTGTCTGGGATACTGCGGGCAATAGAGTCGGGTTTGTTCGAGGCGGCGATTCGCGTAGAATCACCGCCTCGAACATTTTATGTGGGTCTTCTACTTCTTCGCCGCGCTGCTCATCATTCAGGCAATCATCTCGTTGCGTGGCGGCGCGCGCTATCTCTCTTACATCCGGCGAGAGACGGCGAGAGAGAATCAAATCTTCACTCCTTACGCTTCCATCATCGCGCCCTGTCGCGGACTCGATCAGGGTTTAAGAGAAAACTTAGCCGCGCTCTTTCGCCAGGATTATCCCGCTTACGAAATTATCTTCGTCACGGATCATGCGGACGATCCTGCGCTGGCTATCGTTGAAGAAGTGCGTCAGGAATTCAGCACGATGGCACACGGTTCGACTGCGCACGTTGCGACTCGCATCTGTCTCGCGGGCGAAGCGACCGAGAGCGGGCAGAAGGTTCACAACCTTCGCGTCGCCGTGAGCGAAACAAATCCGCAGAGCGAAGTCTTCGTCTTCGTTGATTCCGACGCGCGCCCGCGCACCGATTGGTTGCGCTCTCTGGTTGCGCCTCTGGCAGATGAAGAGATGGGCGCGGCAACTGGTTATCGCTGGTTCATTCCTGTGAGCGGCGGCTTCGCTTCCATCATGCGCGCCGTCTGGAACGCCTCCATCGCCTCTGCGCTCGGCGAACAAGGCAACAAAAACTTTTGCTGGGGCGGCTCAACTGCTATCCGCCGCACAACTTTCGAGCGCGCTCACGTCCTGGACGAGTGGCACGGCGCGGCCTCAGATGATTTCGCCATGACACGCGCACTTCATCGCGCGCAACTGCCGATTCATTTCGTGCCCGATTGCCTCACCACCTCACACGAGGATTGCAACCTCGCAGAGCTTCTCGAATTCACCACGCGCCAGCTGAAGATTACGCGAGTCTATGCCCCGCACCTCTGGCGAATCGTCCTCATCAGCAATCTTCTTTTCGTGCTCATCTTCTTCGGCGGCATCGCGCTCATCGTCACACGCGCCTTGCTCGGCCTCTCCTTCATCGTCCCGCTCGCCCTCATCCTCGCCAGCTACACGCTCGGAATCCTGAAGGCTCACTTGCGCTGGCGTGCCATTAACATCCCGCTCGCGCAACATCGAGCAGAGTTGCGACGCGGTCTATTCGCTCATCTCTTTTTGTGGCCGCTTGCCTCCACGCTCTATTTCTACAACGCGCTGGCCGCACTTTTCTCGCGCCGGATCAAATGGCGCGGAATCTGTTATGAATTGAAATCGCCAAAGGAAACGGGCATTATAAAAGGCAGAATTCAGGAGTCAGAATCCAGAAGCCAGAATGACTAAGGTGGAAACCACTTCTACAGATTTCATTCGCTCGTTCTTCTGTCTTTCTTTCCTTCTGGATTCTGGATTCTGAATTCTGAATTCTGCTTTTCCATAATGCCCTCGAAAGCCACACAGTTCGTTCAACTCCTGCGCTCGACGAAACGCGCGAAGCGTCTCGGCACGGTGATTCTCTTTGTCACCTCGCGCTGCAACGCTTTCTGTAAGACCTGCTTTTATCACGAAGAATTGAATCAGCCGGGCGACATGACCTTTGAGCAGATTGAGAAAGTCTCGCAGACGATGCCGACCGTCACAGACCTCTGGCTCTCTGGCGGCGAGCCGATGCTGCGCCGCGATTTGACGAAAATTATTGACACGTTCATCGAAAACAATAGCGTCAACCGTGTCATCATCCCGACCAATGCGCTCGTCAAGACGCGCACCTTTGAGGTCGTGGATCACGCGCTCGGCACTTATCCTGCGCTCGACCTCTACCTGAACATCGCGCTCGATGGATACGGCAAGACGCATGACGAGATTCGCGGCGTGCCGGGCAACTGGGAGAAGACGCTCGATTGCATCGAATCGCTTTATCCATTGAAGGAGAAGTACACGGATCGTTTTCGTCTGAACGTCAATACAGTCGTCTGCGCGGAGAATTACACGGAGATTGAAAAACTCTCCGAATACCTCTGGAAGAATTTTCGTCTCGACGGACACTACTTCAACATCGTTCGTGGCGAGACGCTCGTCGGCGATGAGATTAAGCAAGTCCCGCCGGAAGCGTTGCCCGAAATGTATGAGCGTGTCTCCGCTCTGACGAAGCGCTACGGCGACCGCATGTTTGCCGAAGACGATGCGAGCCGACGTTTCATCAAGAACGTGGCCTACGTCGGCGCGATCACGACGCACTATCGAACACAACACGAGAACTTCGCACGCACAACCGCCTGGCCTTTTCCCTGCACGGCAGGCGAGACGACAGCAGTTATTGATTACAACGGTGACGTGCGCGCTTGCGAACTGAGAGAAAAGTTTGCGACGCTCGCGGATTACGATTACGATTTCGGCGTGCTTTGGGCGACACAAGAGAGACAAACCGAACTCGGCGCGATTGACGAGGGACGCGCCTGCTGGTGCACACACGTCTGCTTCATCCACGACTCCATGCGCCACTCGCGCCGCGCCATGCTCTACGAAGTACCGAAGAATTATTTAACGCGCGAGAGATGGTGAAAAGCAGTGGTCAGTGGCCGGTGGTCAGTGCTCAGTTGAAAAAGACTGAACCGACTGACCACTGACCACTGACTACTGACCACTGACCACTGACCACTGACCACTGATAATGCCTGCACGCGATGATGAAAATGTGACGCGCAAGAGCGGACTCATTTACGCCGCCGTGCTCTCGTTCGTCATCTCGACAGTGACGATGTTAGGCGTCGGGTGGGCGCTTGATCGTTGGTGGGGCACTGGCCCCTGGTTGGTTGTGACGGGCATAGTGTTGGGCGCGGGCGTTGGGTTCTATCAATTTATCAGGCTTCTTTCAAGAATTTCCTGAGCAATTTGATCGCGCGTAACTCGACAGCGTAAGCGCGCGCGTGTAAAATCATCGGCTTTAACAATGAGCGAGATGGTGAATAGTGTGGGCGGCGGTACGTTTGCCAGGACTGATCCGGCGGCGATGGGGCGGCGTCTTTTTCGCACGATGTTTGTGACAGTGGCGCTCGCGGTCATCATCAGCGCACCGCTCGCGCCCTGGCGTGTGACGACTGGGTTGCTGCTCGGCGGTGTGCTGTCACTCTTCAATCACCATTGGCTGCGTACTTCGCTCGCGGCAGTCTTCAGCACGGCTGAGGCGGGCCAGCGTGTGAAGCTCAATGCCGCGCGTTATGTGCTTCGCTATTTTGTGATCGCTGCGGTCGTGGCTTCTGCGTACACGCTTAATCTTGTCTCAATCGTCGCCACGCTCGTCGGCCTCTGCTCGTTCGTGGTCGCGGCGATGTTGGAAGCCTTCATGCAAATCTATTTCGCAATCGTCCATCGAGAGGAAACTTAAATGCTGTTCTGGTTACTGAGCGAAAACGGAGGAAAAGTGCCGGACGGACCGCAGGGACTCTGGATCGTGCAAAAGGTGAACGAACTGATCGGCACGCCCGTTTCTCATCTGGAGCAGCAGTACACGCTCCCCGTCTGGAAAAAAATTCTGGGCACAGACCCGGAAAAAGTTTTAGGTCCATACACGCCGCAGACGGCTGTCCCCTGGTACACAGTGATGTTCATCATCGCGTGCATTATCAGCATCATTGTCATCTGGCTGCTCAAGCGCAAGCTCTCGGAAGACGAGCCATCGGGCGGGCAGCAGACTCTGGAAGTCGGCGTGCTGGCGGTGCGGAATCTGATTGTGGATGTCGTCGGCCCGCACGGCGTGAAGTATTTCCCGGTCGTGGCAACATTCGGCGTGCTCATCTTAGTCTCGAACCTGCTCGGTTTCATTCCGGGCATGGCGGCTCCGACATCGGCGACGAGCGTGACGTTCGCGCTCGGCATCTCATCGTTCGTCTATTACAACTACATCGGCATTAAGGAGAATGGACTCTTCGGCCACTTGAGACACTTCGCCGGGCCGGTGCTGGCGATTGCGCCGTTGCTCTTTCTCATCGAGTTGATTAGCAACCTGATTCGCCCGATGTCGCTCGGCATTCGTCTCTTCGGCAACATGTTCGCGGACGAGAAGGTGACGGAGAACATCGCCAATCTCGCGCCGCCCACAACCTACTGGCTCGTGCCTGTGCTCTTGATGCCGCTCGGACTCTTCGTCGCATTCATACAGACTTTCATCTTCATGTTTCTTTCAATGGTTTACATCAGCGAGGTCTCGCATCCGCCGCACACAGAGCACGGTGAGCACGGCCACGAACATGTTGACGGCGATGAGATCGTTGCGCCAGTCTTAACATAGAGTTTAGAGGTCAGAGGTTAGAGGTCAGTAAATGTTTTTTCTAATCTCTAACCTCTGACCTCTAGCCTCTGCTTTTCGCGTTTTGAGCGGTGCGGGCAGACGCGCCTGCGCACGTTGAAGCGTTTGGTAATTAAACTTTTCAAGGTGAGGATGGGAAGCAAGCGGGAAGGCGAGAGCAGATTAAAAGAGCGTGAGTCATAGCTTTCGAGAGTTGGAAAGCAGTTTGGGCTTGCATCGCTGGCGCGCCGTTGTACGAGGGGCGGCGAATACCGGAGGCAGGCGAAATTATAAGCAGAAGTGCTCTCAGTGCTCGACTTCAACCTGGTTTGATTTCCGTGATTCACTTTGAAGCATTCACACATCCCTTTAAGGAGGAGTCGAGATGAGAAAATTGAGAATGCTGTTTTTCGCCATCGTCGGCGTGTTGATGACGGGTCTGACTGTTTTCGCCGATACTGGCGGGGCGGAAGATAATATCAACAGCGTAAACAAGTATAAGGCTCTGGCCGCAGGGTTCGGCTTCGCACTCGCGGCTGGACTCGGAGCGCTGGGGCAGTCGCGCATTGCTGCGTCGGCGGTCGAAGGCGCGGCGCGCAATCCGGGCGCGGCGGGTCGTATCCAGATCATGATGATTATCGGTCTGGCGCTGATCGAATCGCTGGTGCTCTTCGCGCTCGTGATCGTGTTCGCCAAAGTCTAGAGGATTGCGGAATGCGGAGAACAGAAGGCAGAAGGCAGCCAAAGCGAAAGCTCTGTGTCTTGACTGCCTTCTGCTTTCTGCCTTCTACCTTCTCTCTTTTCAGTCTGCATTCCGCAATCGGTTTCGTGTATGTATTTCAAAGTCACGGCGTACCGCGCCGATACGCTCAATCTGCCGCGATAACCCGCAGTCCGATTCTCTCGACTCGAAATATGTTGAGTCGCTCTCAGCAGCACATCTGGCATACTCTTTGCCAATATCAACTCGGTTAATCTCTACTACAGCAGTTTGTGATTGGACGTGAATGTTGCGTTGAGGTGTTAAGGTACTCTCAATAGCCTGCTGATTGCGCGTTGCTGAAACTGTGTGATACGCTCAAGCTCAATTTCATTCAAGCGTGGTGTCGAGGCGGAACAACCGATGAAGAAGTGTCCGAAGTGTGGCAGGGAATTCGAGGATGCGAACACTTTATGTCCGGCTGACGGCACAGTTCTGGCGAAGACAGACGATGCGCTCATCGGTCAAACGCTCGCCGACAAATACCGCATCGAAGAGATCATCAATGAAGGCGGCATGGGCGCGGTCTATCGCGGCACGCACGTCCTGATGGACAAGACCGTCGCGGTCAAAGTCCTGCATCCGGCGCTGGCTGCCGACGACAAGATCGTGGCGCGCTTCTCACGCGAAGCGAAGGCCGCCTCGCGCATCTCTCATCCACATGCACTGAGCGTCACGGATTTCGGCGAAAGTGGAAACGGCGTCGTCTTTCTCGTGATGGAATATCTGAAAGGCGAGACGCTGAAGGATGTGATTCACAGAGAAGGCCCGATGCCTTTGCCGCGCGTGGTTGAGATTATCCGCCAGGTCTGCGGTGCGCTCGAAGCCGCGCACAACGAAGGCGTCGTCCACCGCGATCTCAAGAGCGACAACATCATGCTCGTTGACATCGGCGGCGGCGACTGGGCGAAGGTGCTGGATTTCGGGATTGCGAAGATCACGGAGAAGGTCGGACAAGACCCGGCGTTGACTGCGCCGAACTTAATTATCGGCACGCCGCAATACATGTCGCCGGAGCAATGCTCGCAGGCTGCGGATATTGACTCGCGCTCGGACATCTACTCGCTCGGCGTCATTCTCTACGAAATGCTCGTCGGCCACGTGCCGTTTACGGGCGAGTCGCCGACGGCGATCATGATGAAGCACCTGCAGGAGCCGCCGCCGTCCGTGCTTGAAGAGCGAGAGGATTTGCCTGCGCGAGTTGGTCGCGTCGTCGCACGCGCGATGGCGAAGCGCCCGGAAGATCGTTTTCAAACTGTGAGCGAACTAGCGGAAGAATTGACCGCAGCCGCAGAAGAGCCAGCCGCCGCTTCTGCAAGCGTTGGTCCGGGCGCACCTGATCGCACGACTAATCGTATCGTCGTGCCAACGGGGTCGAACGAGCCACCGCGCTCGACCGCCAGCGAAGAGCAGGATGAGTCAACGGTCATCAGACCCAGACCCCAAACGGCGGCAGTCGAAGCCGAAATTATCAGCACCGAAGCTGCCGTGCCGCCGGAGAGTTTCAATCCCTGGCGCATCATCGTTCCGGCAGTAGCCGGGCTGCTCGTCATCTTTGCGGTGGTCTTCGCCCTGACGCGCAACTCTTCATCGCAGCCAACGTCTAATAACAACTCTGCGCCGCTCAATATCGAACCGGGCAGCCGTCCAGTGCAGCCCGCGCATTCGCCAACAGGAGCGGGCGAGCAGAACATTGCGCCGCCGACGTCTTCAACTGCAAATACCAACGTGCCGTCAGAGCCGAATCTCAACCGCAACGAGAATACCAAAGCATCCGGCGAAAACAAGAATACGAAGGGAAATGCGAACGGCGAGAAGTCGAATGAGAACAGCAACAAACAAGCTGGAGAGAACGACAATCAGACTGAGCCACAGCCAAGTCCGTCGGCTAATAAAAACAGTAACCAGCGACGCGAACCGCCCAAGACCAACATCAATGGGTCACCAGCCTCCAGTCCCGGCGAACCTCCACCGATGCCGACGCCAAAGCCGAAACCCTCTGCTTCAGGCAATTTTAATCCGGGGACGGTGAGCGATAATCCCTAATAGAAATCTGGAGTCGTGAGTCTGGAGTCTGGAGTCACACGATGGGCTTTAGACTGTCATCTGAATAGCTTCACGAATCATCCTGACCAACTTCTCTTCATCATCGAATTCAAGCTCAATCTCCAGCACATAACACGGAAGCTCAAAATGAAGTGAGCGCAGCTTGACGGCATCCTTCGCGGTCGTGAGCAAGCCCAGCGCGCCCGCTTGCATCGCTTCAGAGACCAGCGCATCAACATCGCTCTGCACGTAAACGTGATGATCTGGAAATGCGCGTGTGAATTTCAAGTCATTGCTATCGTGTCGTATCTGAGCGAAGAAAGCCGACGGATTGCCGATAGCACAGAAGGCTGCGATGGGCGAGGGTAAGGGATGAGGACTGAAAGAAGAGACGCGGAGACGCGGGGACGCGGAGACGCGGGGAGAAAAAGAATTGGTGATGAGACCCTGCTTTCTTTTCGCCGCGTCGCCGCGTCTCCGCGTCTCCGCGTCGTTTTTGGGCATCGCTTCACTGAGAACACGAATCGCTCTCGTGCGTGTGCGAGAGAGAAGAATGGGACGACCGCCGCTCAGTCGTGACGCTTGTTTACGGAGCGCGTCAATGTCCTGTGCCTGTTCGCTACGTGTGACGATGATGCAATCTGCGCGCGCAAGTCCGTTGAGAGGCTCGCGCAAATGACCACGCGGGAGAAGATTTCCGCCGCCCCAGGGATTCGTCGCGTCCACCGTGACTAGATCAAGGTCGCGCGCGAGGCGCAGATGTTGAAAGCCATCATCGAGGATGAAGACCTCGCTCTCAAGATTCTCCAGCGCATAACGCGCAGCCGCCACGCGATCCGCGTCGCTGACGACGGCGGCCACGCCCTGCAACATCTCCGCTAACAGAAACGGCTCATCGCCGCCCTCTCTCGCGTCAGCCAGAATGCGCTCGCCATCGGAAACCAGCACACGCCTGTTGGCATCGGCACGCCCATAACCGCGCGTCAGAATGCAGACGCGGCGACCTTCTTGAGCGGCCACGCGCGCGACCCATGCGACGAGCGGTGTCTTGCCCGTGCCGCCGGTTGTGATGTTGCCGATACTGATGACAGGCGCATTGATCTTCTGAGCGCGAAGCACGCCTCTGGTGTAGAGTGCGCGGCGCACGCGTGTCGCTACGCTGTAGATGGCGCTGAGTGGAGCAAGAATGAGTCCTGCCGTTTTGTTCATGCTGAGAGCGCGCTGTGCTGCGCGCTTTCGGGTTGGTCTTGCTCTGGATGATTAGGAGCGGCATCGAAAAGCGGGGCGAGCAGTTTGATTGTGCGCGCGGTCGCGCCACGATTTCTTTCGAGAACGGTGCGCGCGTTCTCGCCGATGGCTCGCCTGTGCTCATCGTTTGTCAGAAGCTCTTGAAAGATGCGCGACAATGCGGCTGGCGCGTCCGTCTCAGAAAGCATCGGGAGTTGGACGAGTGCGCTCGCTTCAAGGAAAGTTTCGATGATGGCTTTGAAGTTGAAGGTGTGTGCGCCAGTTATTGTGCAAGCGCCGACAGCCGCAGGCTCAAGAATATTGTGTCCACCTGTTGGCGAGATGCTTCCGCCGACGAAGACGATGCTGGCGAGCGGATAGACGGCGCGTAGCTCGCCAATCGAATCGAGCAGGATCAGGTCGGACGTTGAATCATCTGTTGACGCGGCCACGGAACGGCGCGTCCAAATCATGCCAGATGCTTCCAGCAACGAAGCCACTTCAACGAAGCGCTCCGGGTGTCTGGGCGCAATCAGCAATCTAACTTGATCGTTGCCCGATGTGGAGCGAAGTTGTTTGAAGGCTTCAAGGATGATGCGCTCTTCGGGTGCGTGTGTGCTGGCGGCAACAATCAGCGGATGCACGGCGTTGAGAGAAAATCGCTCGCGCAGTTCGTGGGTCAAAACTTGTTCGCCAGCGTCGTCGTTCAGATCGAATTTAATGTTGCCTGAGACGGCGACACGTTCGGGCGCGAGACCGAGAGCGCGGAGACGCTCGGCATCCGATTCCGTTTGCATGAGCGCGAGATCGAGATCGTTGACAATGCGTCTGGTGAAGCGGCGGATGAGTTGATAGCGACGGAAGGAACGCTCAGAGAGTCGCCCGTTGACGATGGCCGTCGGCACGTGCAGTCTCCTGCACTCGCGCAGGAAGTTGGGCCAGAGTTCCGTCTCCATGATGAGCACAATCGAAGGGTTCACTTTGCGTAGAGCACGGCGGACAGTCCAGGCCCAGTCGAAAGGAAAGTAGATAACAGCCGTTGCATCATCACGAAAGACATCACGCGCGATGCTCTGCCCGGTCAGTGTCGTTGTCGAAACGACAAGCGCGTGCGCGGGAAACTCTTTGAGGATCGCACGGGCGAGAGGACGCGCCGCCTGCGCCTCACCGACAGAGACGCAGTGCAGCCAGATTACCGGGCGACCGTCTGTCTCAAGCGCAGGCAGTCGTCCCAACCGCTCGCGCAAACCGGCCACATATTTTCCATGCCGGAAGGCGTCATAAACGAATCGCGGCAGGAGCGCGATGACGCCGAGAGTGAGAAGGAAGCTGTAGAGAAGATACATAAGTTCAAAGTTCAAGGTTCAAAGTTCAAAGTTCAAAACCGGCTCGACTTAAACTTTGAACTTTGAACCTTGAACTTTGAACTCACTTCGCTCGTTCGATGTAGCGCCCTTCGGAAGGTGAGACGCGAATGCGGTCGCCTTCGTTGACGAAGGGCGGGACTTGAATCGTGACGCCGTTTTCGAGCGTCGCGGGCTTGTTGACGTTTGAGACGGTCGCGCTTTTCAACGTCGGCTCAGTGCGGGTGACGGTCAGTTCAACCGAATCAGGCAACTCGATGCCGATAGGCGCGTTCTCATAAAACTCGACTTGAATTTTGAGACCGGGCATCAGCCACTGCGCCGCGTCGCCCAGGTCTTCTTCATTCAAAGCGATCTGCTCGTAGTTCTGCGTGTTCATAAAATGATGTTGCGAGCCGTCGGAGTAGAGATACTCCATGTCGTGCTGTTCGAGCGCGGCGCGCTCAATCGTATCGGCGGAGCGGAAGCGATGCTCGAAGGATGAGCCGGTGCGAAGATTGCGGAGCTTGGTCTGCACCATCGCGCGCAGGTTGCCCGGCGTGTGATGGCGAAACTCCACGACCTTGCAGAGTTGTCCCTCGAAAAGAATGACCATGCCGCGCCGAAGCTGTGTTGCAGGAATTGCCATAAAAGAAGTTGAAACTCCGTCTGAAAGAAATATCGCTTGCTGAACGAAGAGCGCAGTCTTCATAGAGAGCGTGCGCGACTGTTAGCAAACTGCGTAGTCTAGCCGCCAGCCGCGCTCTTTGTCCAGCGCGATTGATTTCTTCAGACTACACCGCAGCGCCGATCTACTCGCCAGTTTTGCTGGTCTCTTGCGCTGCATCGAGTTTGAAATAGACGCGGAGCGTGACCTGATACTCAAGGCGTCCCTGCTGCAAACCGCCGCGCTGCTCGGTCACGACGAACCATGAGAGATTGTGCAGGGTCTGGCGTGCGCGTTGGACGGCGACTTCGATGGCGTGCGTGAAACTCTGCTCGGACGTGCCGACGATTTCGACTCCCTTGAAAACATTTTCTGACATGTAAGCGTTCCTTAATTGAAAGTATGAACTTAACTCTGAAGGGTATCAGGAAAGGTTTTTAGATGTCTAATGCTGGATAGCAAAAGAGCGGATGAGTTGAGAGTTGATATCGGAGGCACTGACATCTTCCCTGAAACTCGCCCGCTCTTTGTAGCCCGCCTACCTGTCAGTTAATCACGCGCCAGCGATTCTGAAGTTCCAGATAATGTTTGGTTCAGGCGGCGCGCGTGTGCGGCACGCGATGCTGGCGCGCGATCAGTTCGAGCCAGCGTTGGGACTCTTCGTAGTAAGGAAACCGGCGCTCTTCGGCGCGAAAGGCGTTGGTGTGATAATAACGTCTGCCCTTGATGAGCCGCGCGGGATGTTTGATGTGCAGCATCTCGTGATAGAGCACATACTCGACAAACCATTCGGGAACATCCGTCGCGTCCAATGTCTTGCTGACGACGATGGTGTCATGCGCGGCGTCGTGGTGTCCCATGATGCGGCGCGTACGGCGTTGCGACCAGGTGAGCGTCGGTCTCTCAATCTCGCCATCGAAGTAACGGCGGTTCAGTCGCTGAAACATCTTGTCCAGATCGTAAACGCGACCCTGCGCGGAAGAGATAAACTTGCGGCCACGATGACGGCGCGCGATGTCTGAGGCGCGCAGAACCTGCGGCGAGTAAGCGTAGTCTCGATAAATGCGCTCGTGAATTTCGGGCGTGCGCTTGGAGAGCAGACGCGCGACGAGGATGAAAGCGATGGCGCGATGCACATCCAATGGTGCGCTCTCGAAGATGTCGGAGATGCGCGCGTAAATGCGCCCGGAGCGCAGGCGAATCTTGTGGCTGATTCCGGCGTAAGGATAAAACCCGGCCTCGATTTCCGGGACGGAGCGATGGCGCGCGAGTTGGCGAAAGGCTTCGCTGAACAGGGCGTTGAGATGGTTCGATGGCTGTGACATAGCGAAACTTTCGACCGATAATCATTGATTCATGTCATCATTTCTTCATTGATTCAATGACTCAATGACTCAATGATTAAATGACTACACTCATTCGCGGGAAGCTATCCTGACTCAATCTGATATTACGAGGATGACGATAGAGGCGTCAATCAGGACGCGAAGAAGGGTGGTTAAGTTGTTGAAATAGCAGGACATGATCGCGCGCCGGAGTTAGATGATGTCGGAGGCGAAAATAAAGGGACGGCTTAAATCTACTGAGAGTAATGGTTTAAGTCTGAAAGGGGAAAAAATCTCTCCGCTCACCGGAGTTAAATGCAAGCAAGGTGTCGGATTTAACCGGGCCAGAAACCGCGCCGAGAATCACAAGAGATAGTTTGCCGCTCTGTTCCACAATCCGCTATACTCTCGTTGGACGCACAGAAAGCGCCGCGAGACCTCCGAATCCGAGCGCGTCCGAAAGAATTCTTGATCGTCCAGAAGTTGCAGAGGTGTTGAAATTTTTAGCGGTCGGTACGCTTCCCCTAATTAACTTGACGGAACGTCGAGTCTAAAAACCAGATGGTCAGCCGCATCTCAAGTGTTCAAGCCCGGAATTCAAGAATGACCGACTCGCGCGGCGAGGCCATCCTGTCTGCCATTATCAAAGAGCATCTGGTGACGAGTGAGCCGGTCGGCTCGCGCACGATCTCGGATCGCTTCGCGCACGCCTCGGGTTGGAGCGCGGCTACGATTCGCAATGTCATGGGGCAGTTGGAAGATGTCGGGCTGGTCGAACAACCGCACACGTCTGCGGGCCGCGTGCCGACGGATCAAGGCTATCGCTTCTACGTTGACAACATGATCGGCTGTGCGTCTCTCTCCACAGCAGACCTCGCTGCCATCAATGCCTTTCTCAAAAGTTTGGAGGAGGAAGCGGACGGCGCTCCTGATCGCTTGATGGCGAAGATTTCACACGTGCTGTCTGAACTGTCTGAGAACGTCGGCATCGTCATCTCGCCGCCTCTCGCAGACAATCGTTTGCAGCACATAGAGTTTTTGCAACTCGCGGACAATCGCATCCTCGTCGTTCTCATCTCGGCACCGAATATCGTCCACCACAAAATCATTCGCATTAAGGATAATTTAACTCAGGAAGAGCTTGAGCAGACGGCACGTTATTTGAACTCGGAGTTTAGCGGCAAGAGCTTGAGCGTGATTCGCGCGGAGATCGTGGAACTGATGCGCGCTGAGAAGGCTCTCTATGACAAGTTGCTGCGCAACGCGATCCTGCTCTGCAATCGCAGTCTCGAAGGTGAAGAGACGACGACCGCCGATGTCTATGTTGATGGGGCGTCGAATATTTTAACGAAGCCGGAATTTGCCGACGCCGAGCGGATGCGCGAATTGTTCCGCACGTTTGAAGAGAAGTCGCGGCTCGTTAAAATTCTGAACGAGTGTGTCTCGCGCGAGCAATCTTTTCCGGGGGAAGTGCAGGTGGTCATCGGGCGCGAACACCTTGCGCCTTCGATGCAGAATTGCGCGTTGATTACCGCGCCCTACTGGATCGGCAGTGGTGTGACGGGGACGCTCAGCGTGATTGGGCCGATGCGGATCGAATATGCGCGATTGATGGCCGTCGTCAACTATATGGCTCGTCAGATAGAGCAATTGCTGCGCGAAGAGACCGCCTCCAGCTTAAGTTAAGATCAACGGCGCTCACTTATTTTTATCACGCTGACCGCAAGATCAGGGGAATTGAAAGAAGAGATGATGGCGAACAAAAAAGGTCACAAGGCGAATCATATCCCCATCAACTTCGTGGATCACGAGAAGGACTCCGCGACGAGCGAACAGGAAGGGAACGAGCAGGCTCTTGAAACACGTTCGGATGAAGATGATCTCTCAGCCGAAGAGATTGGCCGTGCCTCAAGCTATGAGGACGAGACGGAAGTGCAGCGCCGTGTAGATCGCGGACAGGAAGAGGATAGCGAGCGCGGGCATGATCGCGCCGACGAGGCAGACTCAGCCGGTAGTCCGCCGTCCGACGAACTGCCGGAGCGCCGCGAAGATCAGCATCAATCCGCGCCGAATCAACAAACTACTGCCGCACACTCAGACACTGAAGCGGGCGCGCCGCGTGTGACTCTGGACTCGACAGCGATGGGGCCTGCCGCCGCCGAATTGATTGCGACCCGCGCAGAGTTGCGCCGGGTCGAGGGCGAGCGTAATGATCTCCGCGACGCACTCGCGCGGCGTCAGGCGGATTTTGAAAACTATCGCAAGCGTGTGGAACGCGAGCGCACGGAAAGTTATAATCGAATGGTCGGCGACGTGGTGAGTAAGTTGCTGCCCGTGCTTGATAACTTACGGCGTGCGCTCGATGCCGAAGGCACTTTGCAGGCCAGCGAGTCTGAAGAGTTTCGCCACTTCCTGCATGGCGTCGAGCTTATCTACAGGCAACTGAGCAGCGTCCTCGAAGGTCTCGGTCTGCAACCGATTGCCGCGCTCGGACAACGCTTCGACCCGCACGTTCATGAAGCAGTCGTCACAGAACAGACTGAAGAACACGAGCCGGACACGGTGATTCAAGAGATCGTGCCTGGCTATCGCCTCGGAGAAAAGCTGCTGCGCCCGGCGATAGTCAAGGTCGCAACAAGATAGTGGTCAGTGGTCGGTGGTCAGTTGACAGTTAAAAACAGTTCGCTTGTTTTTGCTCTTCACTGACCACTGACCACCGACCACTGACCACTGAAACTTATGGGCAAAGTTATCGGAATTGATCTGGGCACGACGAACTGCTGCGTGGCTGTTTTGGAAGGCGGCGCGGTGCAGATTGTGCCGAACAAAGAGGGTGGCCGCACGACGCCGACGGTTGTCGGCTTCACTGACAAAGGCGAGCGGCTCGTCGGGCAGATTGCCAAGCGTCAGGCCGTGACTAATGCCGCGAATACGGTTTACGCCGTCAAGCGTCTCATCGGTCGCAAGTTCAATTCGCCTGAATCGCAACGCACGCGCGAGTCTGCGGCTTTTGAGATCGTTGATTCGCAGAACGGCGACGCGCGCATCCGTGTGCAGGGTCGCACCTACAGTCCGCCGGAAATCTCCGGCATCGTGCTGCAACGCTTGAAGACTGCCGCCGAAGACTTCCTCGGTGAAGCTGTGACGGACGCCATCGTCACCGTGCCAGCTTACTTCGACGACACACAGCGACAGGCCACTAAAGATGCGGGCAAGATCGCGGGTCTCAAGGTCGAGCGCATCATCAACGAGCCGACGGCTGCCGCGCTCGCCTATGGTTTAGGTAAAACTGAATCCGAACGGATTGCCGTCTATGATCTCGGCGGCGGCACGTTCGATGTTTCGATCCTGGAGATGAACGACGGCGTCTTTGAAGTTCTCTCGACTTCGGGCAACACTTTTCTCGGCGGCGAAGATTTCGACGAGCGCATCATGAAATGGATGGCCGAGCAGTTTCAGGAAGAGACCGGCATTGATCTGAAGCAGGAGCGGCTGGCGCTCCAACGTCTGAAGGAGGCAGCCGAGCGCGCCAAGTGCGATCTCTCGTCCGTCAACGAAACCAACATCAACCTGCCTTTCATCGCGGCTGACGCGACCGGCCCGAAACATTTCAACAAGACGCTGACACGCGAGCAGTTTGAATCGCTCGTCGCCGATCTTGTCGAACAGACCATCGAGCCATGTCAGAAGGCTCTCTGGGATGCGAAGTTGCAGCCAACCGATATTGACAAGGTCATTCTCGTTGGCGGGCAGACGCGCTCGCCCATCGTGTCGCGCACCGTGCATGAAATCTTCGGCAAAGAGGCTTCGGCTGAAATTAACCCGGATGAAGTGGTGGCAATGGGGGCGGCGATTCAGGGCGCAGTGCTGGCAGGCGATGTGAAAGACATCGTGCTGCTGGATGTCTTACCGCTTAGTCTCGGCCTTGAGACTCGCGGCGGGCTGTTCACCAAAATTATCGAGCGCAACTCGACTATTCCACTGCGCAACAGTTTGACGTTTACGACCGTCGTGGATAATCAATCATCCGTCGAGATTCATATTCTGCAAGGCGAGCGCGAGATTGCGGAAGGCAATCGGAGTTTAGGTAAGTTTGAGTTGGTCGGTATTCCTGCCAACCCGCGCGGCGTTCCGCAAATCGAGGTCTCCTTCGAAGTGGATGCCAATGGCATCGTCTCCGTCTCCGCTAAAGACAAGGCCACAGGGCGCGAGCAGCAGATGCGGATTACGCCGACTTCGGGTCTTTCAACCGATGAGATCAATCGCCTGATTGCCGAAGCAGAATCTTCTCTGGACATAGACCGTCGCGCTCGTGAGGTGATCGGCTTGCGCAACAAACTCGATACGCTCGCGCGCACGACGCGACGCGCCTTCACGGAGTTTAGCGGTTTGCTGTCGTCGGAAGATCGTAAGAACGGCCAACAGACGCTCAATCATGCTGAGGAGTTGGCGGACTCAGAAGATTTCGAAGAGCTTCAACGTGTGACGGAGACCGTCCAGATTCTCGCCAACAATCTCACCAACGCGATGATGGGTTCCTCCGACAATGAAGCTGAATCGGAGTTTGAAAGATAAGGAAACGAAAGAGTCTAGCGAGTCTGGCGAGTCTTGCAAGTCTAGCGAGATTGAAGAAGCAGTTTCTTTAACTCGCTAGACTCGATGGACTCGACAGACTCGCTAGACTCTTTCATAGGATTCGAAAGGGAATTATTCAACATTCAATGAGTAAACGAGATTATTACGAAATTCTTGAGATCAGTCAGACCGCGACCGAGCAGGAGATCAAGAGCGCGTATCGCAAGCTGGCGATCAAGTTCCACCCGGATAAAAATCCCGGCGATGCTGCGGCGGAAGAAAAATTCAAAGAGGCTGCCGAAGCCTATTCCATTCTCTCGGATGCTGACCAGCGTCGCCGCTACGACCGCTTCGGCCACGCAGGAGTTTCGAGCGGCGCTGGCGCTGGCGGATGGGGCGCGCAGGGCTTCGGCGGCATCGAGGATATTCTCGGCGACCTCTTCGGCTTCGGCGATGTCTTCGGCACGCGCGGCGGCAGCCGTAACTCGACCGCGCAGCGCGGCGCTGACCTGCGTTATGATCTGGAAATCACTCTCGAAGACGCCGCCGCAGGCATGACTGCGCAACTACGCATTCCACGACTTGAAACCTGCGACAAGTGTAAAGGCTCAGGCGCTGCCGAAGGGACACAACCGGAAACTTGTCAGACGTGCAGTGGCGCGGGACAGGTGCGCTACCAGCAGGGCTTCTTCTCGGTCGCGCGCACGTGCGGCACGTGTCGCGGGACGGGGCGCATTATCAAGACGCCATGCGATGTTTGTAAGGGCGCAGGTCGGACGGAGCGCGAGAAGATGATGGAGGTCAAGATTCCTGCGGGCGTCGAGACCGGCTCGCGTCTGCGCATTGCAGGTGAAGGTGAATCGGGCACACAGGGCGGCGCGTCCGGCGATCTCTACGTCGTGATTCACGTCGGCGAGCATGAGCAGTTCGAGCGTCAGGGAAGCAATCTCTATTCATCTGTGCCGATTAACTTCTCGCAGGCTGCGCTCGGTTCTGAGGTCACTGTGCAGACGCTCGGCAACCAGCAGCAGGTCAAGATTCCCGCCGGAACGCAGACCGGAACAGTCTTCCGTTTGAAGGGACAGGGAATGCCCGTGCTCGGCGGACGCGGACGCGGAGACCTCTTCGTCGCCGTCACGGTCGTCACGCCGACAACCTTAACGCGCGAGCAACGCCGCATCCTCGAACAACTCGCCGAAGTCGAAACCAAAGACCTTGAAGATAAAGGCTTGATAGATAAGGTCAGAAATATTTTCGGATAAGTTGCTTAGACAAAAAGCCAAGCATGAAATAGCTCCGTTCTCTTGAGCGGGGCTTTTCTGTATAATGGCGACCATGAAAAGGTTCTTGTCATACTTTTGGGTTGGCCTCTTGACGTTCATATTGGGCGTCATCTTTTGGCTTTCCTTTGTCTTGGGCTTTAACAACATCTTTGGCGGTAGTTCGAAAACAACTACGCCTCTACCCGCCACAGAGCCAATCCGCGCCACTAATTGCCCGCTGGCAAATCCAGCAGACTTTACGCCGCCGAAAGAGTATCATCCACCCGCACAAATCATCGCCCACAGTCATGGTCACTGATGCAACCCACAGTTATTCAACAGTGAAAATGACCAACTACCACCTTTTCTGTGATAAATCTTCCGGTGGGCAAGTTATTGTTCTGTTGGGCAAAAGGCTTCTGTTAGGCAAAGCCGTCCTCAGCCTCTCATCCACTCGGTTCAGTCTATCATCCATTTGGGTCAGCTCATCATCGCCTGAATCCAGCCACTCACCAACAGGGTCAAAGCGCTGCCTGGCTGGCCTCAATAGCTCATCCGCCCACCTCGCCGGATGATTCAGCAGTCTCTCTGGCTCAGCCCCGCACCTCAGTAAATCATCGCCGCAGTCCAATCAATGATCGCTCCGCTTCGATAGCTGATGCCCGCGCTTCAGTGGCTCGGTCATTGGGTTCAACGGCTCATCCACGCGCTTCAACGGCTTATCCAAGGGACTAAACGGCTCATCCACCGGAGGCAATGAGACCTCCGCTTAGTCCAGTGGATCATCCATTGGGTTCAGTGGAAGAGTCACTGCGCTCAGTCCTGCGCCTACTGGCTCAGTGGATGAGGGATAGAGGCCAGTGGATCAGCTACTAAGTTCGATGGATGATCCACTGAGCTTAGGGGACGAGCCGTTGAACTGCGGCGATCCTCCATTCAACCGCCAAAAATAGGCAAAAACCCTAGTCGTTCCACAATCATACGAATCTGCCGGACGATGAGTGAACGGCCTGACCTGTTATTAGTCACGCTTCGGGTGGCAATCGTTTCGCAATAAACAGATTTTCCTTTTAGCTTCAACTATTAAACTCCCACTTCCAGCATCTTTCACGCTCCGGCATGTTGGTTGCTCACTAATCTACCGGAATCTCCCCGACATTAAGAAACGGAGATGCGATGAAACAAAAAGCCCTCGCAAGTTTTCTGGCAGCTTTGCTGCTGATGTTCTTTTCAACTGTGATTCAGGCCGCAGGCGATGATCCGAACAAAGACACGGACACGCGCATGGTCAGCGCGAAAGTGGTCGAGGTGGCTGAGTCGCATATTTCAGTGATGGCGCAAACAGGCGTTGAGCATGTCGTTGCGGTTGATAATACGAAGACGAAAGTGATGATAGATGGGAAGGTCGTTTCGTTGAAGGACATGCGCGAGGGCGATGTCGTGACGGTTGAGTTGGACGCGAAAAATCCCGTCATGTTTGCGAAGAATATTTCGATGCGATCCGCAGAGGTCGCCAGAGTTCGCCGGTAGGAGCATGGTGCTCGTTTGAGCGTCGCCTCGCTATCCCACTGGCAAAATGAGCCGCTTTGCTCCTCGCAAGTAAAGCGGCTCTAGTTTTGTGATCTGGAAATTCCTAACCTTTCAATCAATCATAATCACCAAGAAGCGCGCCGGGCTTAAGGAGCGTCGGGCAATTTCTTTAATGACTTGACGAGCATCTTCCGTAGCGGCTTTTCAGCTTTGGGGTTGGTGACATCTCCGAGCGTGGCGGGTTTAGCGAGAGCCAGCACCTCGCCCGTGTGCGCATCAACGAGGCCGATGGTGATGAAGACGAAAGGAAAGTCGAAGCTGAAGGGATTTAAGATAGAAAAGACCGTCTTGCCTTTCGTCAACTTCTTTCCCTGACCGCGTATGAAGACGATAGCGTCGGCGCTCTTGTCCACATTGAGATTCAAGACTTCATCGCCGAGCGAGAAACGCTCTTTCTTAACATCTTTGGAATGGTTCACCATCTTGGGCAGGAGAGCATCGTAATGCGTTTGAATGTCTGCCAGCGTGTATTTCCTGTCGGCTTCAGTTTCGCTCGTCTGGTTAGCGAAGGGACTGTCGAGCACCTTGATCTTCTTATCAGAAAGCGCCTGCGCCACGAGGTCTGCGACTTTGCTGCTCAATGCCGCAGACTCTTCAACCATCCCTTCAGCACCTTTGGTACTCTCTCTGACAATCTCTATTTTGGGCGGAAGGATGACGACGTTGCGAACCACAGTCTGTTTAGAGGTTAATTTAGGATTGAGATATTGAGCGTGCGCGACTGATTGGCCGAGCAATAAAAAAAAGAGCAGCGGCAAAGCGGGGCGAAAATTTTTATTCATACTTTTGATTCTCCGATTCAATCTGCTTTGGATTCGGTGGATGAAGACGGCTCGTGCCGGTTTGAATGTGGACTCCGGCCCGGCTCACGACCCTCCTTTGACAATCTCAAGGCGGCGCTTGATTCTCTCGCGGTCGGGCGCGTCCGGCGCAACCTCAAGATACTTCTGATATTCATTCATCGCGTCAGTCTTTCGGCCCAACTTTTCGTAGAGCATCCCGAGACCGCGATGCGCTGGCGGATTCGCCGCGTCGAGTTTCAGCGCCTGAAGGTAGGACGTTTCAGCCTGCTGCTGATTGATCTTCCAATTTTCCTGCCCGGCAGTCGTTGCCATCAATCGCGCTTCCTCTTCTTCCGGCGTGTACTTGTTGTGCTTCTTGGCCGCATCCTTCTTAGCACCGTTGGTCAACTCTTTGTTCGTCAACTCAAACGCGCGTGGGCCAAGCGTTCTGTATGACTCGCCCAGGTAGTAGAAGTTCTCCGGCGATTTGGAGTCGAGGCTGACGAGTTTCTGGCTGACGTAAACCGCCGAACGAAAACGCGCGCTGTTGATAGCGATCTGCACGTCGTGACGCGCAGCCTTTTCGATAGTCGAAAGATAGGAAGCCTTCGAGACAAAAGTAAGAGGGTCTGGCGAACCTTTCAGCGACTTGCTGTTGATGAGACCATTAATGTAAGCGATGCGCTCGTCAAGCTGTGGATGATCGTTGTAGAAAAGTTTGATCTGTTCGCCCTCAATATCTTTCTGAAGCAGCTTGAAGGTGTTGACCATCTCCTGCGGGTCGTAGCCGGTGATAGTCATCCGCCGCGCGCCTTCGAGGTCGGCGTCTCTTTCGAGATCGCGGCTGTAACCGAAGATTGAAAGCTCAAGCAGGAGCGGGGAAATTGTTCCGAGCAAATTGGTGGCGAGACCTGCCGCGCCACCGACGGGATTCCAAGTGGCGATGGTCTCAATAATATTGATCGCCAGCACCTTCTTGCGAACGCTCCTGTTCTGAAGATAGGTATGGCGATGATAGACGTGCGTAATCTCATGTGCGAGGACGCTCGCTAACTGCGCCTCGTTGTCGAGAAGAGCGAGCAGCCCGGAGTTAATGTAGATCGAACCATTGGGCAGCGCGAAGGCGTTGGGCACCGGGTCTCTCATCAGACGAAATTTCCACTCGACGTTTTCCAGTCGCACATCAGGAAGTAAAGACTCGCCGACACGTTGCAGATACGAGTTGAGAGCTTCGTCGTGATAAACCAGCCCCTCTTTCTCAAACCGCTTGTCGAGCAGGTTCACCTGTTCGAGCAAGTCCAGATCAACCTTTGTAAACTTAAAGGCTTTGTCGTCCTGCGCGGTGGCTTGCGCTGTCGTCTGCGCGGCGCGAGCCACAGGGACGAAGCTCAAGCAGACAGAAAACAGAATGAGGATGGTCAGGTGTTTATTTAGTCTTTTCATGGCGATACCTCCAAAACGGATTGCACTGAAAAGCGAGTTGAGTTTCTCGCTTGAGGTCACGCTTGATCCTGGCGGTCGGAATCAGGCTCGGCGATAAAGGGGTCTCTTCTTTGACTGCGATTCAGATATGAGAACCTGTCTCGCTACGCTCACATCATACAATTACATCTTCTTGAATTCAACGGTGCATACTAAAGGCAGCAGCGCGCAGCACACGAAACGACACACAGAGAGCCTCTCGTTTCGTGTCGTTTCGTGGACAATCATCTCCTGTTACGGTCGTGGTGCGGTGGTCGCGGGCGTTCCGCAGGCTCTGCAAGCGGCATCTCCAGCCCAGAGCGGCTGACTGCAACGCAGGCAGTTGCCAACCTGCGCTGTCGCCGGCATCGCAGCAGCTTGTTGTGGCGGCAGGTGTGGATTGTAGGAACTATTCATTGGCTGTTGCATCGCCAATGCCTTCGCTTGCTTTGCCTTATTCCTCCCCACTCCAAGCACAACGAGCAGCACGCCCAAACCGGCGACAATGATTCCAGCCGCAGGCTGCGCATCATTAAAAAGTGACATCAAGCGAAACTGCATCCCCATCATCGGAAGGATGAATGAGCCGACGCCCATTACGATCAGAAATATTCCCCAACGTATCATCACGAACTCCTTTTCATTTTGTTTGTTCGAGCAGGTGCGAATAAAAATTGATGCAAGAGAAAGTGGCAGCTTGGGCGGCGGAACCAGCAGCAGAACCGAGAGCAGGTCGCCCTTTGTCTGAGCCTTCAACTTGCGACTGATTGATTCTTCCAAAAAGTGATTCGATGCGGAGTCGCCGCACCGATTTTGGAATGGCCTCTTATACAGTCATTGCCTTTTTCAAGCAAGCTAAAAATATTGCCGGATTCGGGCGCAGAAAAATTAGAGCTTGTAGTGTACACGACTGCGGAGCAGGGCTTCGTTCTCGGTATCAACATTCTGCAAGCGCAACGAGACATCCGCATTCAAGTCCCAGCCTGCGCGCTCGCCCGCTTGAAGTTTGACTGTTCCGGCGGCGGCGATCATCGCCGCGTTGTCTGTCGAAAGATGTGGGGAAGGGAAATAGACAGGGAGGCCGAGACGTGAGGCTGCCGCACGCGAAGCATCTCTCAAAGCATTGTTACACGCCACACCTCCCGCGACGATTAATGTCTTCGGCCTGTGCTCTTCTGCGAGGCGCTCCATCGTTCCCGTTAGCGAGCGCACGACAACACTCTGAAAACTCGCCGCCAGATTCTTAATATCCTGTGATGGCTCTTCGCCATTCCTGACAGGCTGCAACGCGGTCTCGCGCACGTGCTTCGAGACAGCCGTCTTCAATCCGCTGAAACTGAAATCCGGTCGCCCGTCGCCCATGCGCGGCACGCTGAACCGCACGCTCTTGGGATTACCCTCGCGCGCCAGCCTCTCGATAACGGGGCCGCCCGGATAACCGAGTCCCAGCATCTTCGCCACCTTATCGAAAGCCTCGCCCGCCGCGTCATCACGTGTGCGTGCAACGACCTTGTACTTGCCCGGCTCTGGAATCAGGAAAAGATTCGTGTGGCCGCCTGAAACAATCAACGCCATCGCGGGATACACGACTGGCGGATTTTCAAAAGCGACTGAGTAGATGTGTCCTTCGATGTGATTGACGCCGACGAGCGGTTTATCGAGTGCGAAAGCCATCGCCTTCGCGTAAGAGACGCCGACGAGGAGTGAGCCGACGAGTCCCGGCCCGGAGGTGACGGCGATTCCGTCAATCTCTTCCTTCTCAACCTGCGCGCGTGTGAATGCCTCTTCGACAACAGGCACGATCTTGTCCAGATGCTCGCGCGAAGCAAGCTCCGGCACGACGCCGCCATAGCGTTTATGAATCTCAATCTGCGATGAGATGACACTTGAGATCATTTCACGACCATCACGCACAATGGCCGCAGCCGTCTCATCGCATGAGCTTTCAATCCCTAATACCAGCATAGTTATAAATTGGGAGATTCGTTAGCACTCTTTTCTATTTCTTCTTCTATAGACGCGGAAGATTTGACTCGTTTTATATCTCTCACAAAGAACGGGGTCTTAGGCTCGTCACGACGAGGTACATCTGTCAAAACGATATTATCCCAGTTCACGTATTTCCGCTTTTTGGCTAAGTATTTCAATATCATATATTCAAGGCATCCATCACAGAAATTAGTAAACTGAACCGCAACGCCTAATACTTCATCGAACAGTTTTCTAAGAGCTATCATATAGTCTGCCTCATCTACAGCATTTAACATAGCGCTATTGGCGATTATCTCTGAAAATTGATAGAAGATGTTTACGTTTAAGGGAGCCATATAAATTTCTAACTGGTCTGTGTCTTCAACTTGAGTAAGTTGGTCTCTGATGTGTTGCGGAGAATAATGAAATGCAAACTGATTTCTAATCATAGCTATGATATTTGCCTTGCCAAAATAGGATTTTAATTCGTTTAAGGCTTTTTTGGAACGCAATGGCAATTTGGGGTCGACCAAGAGTGAAACCTTACTCTTGAAATATGATTTTTGTACAAGGTCCCATCCTTCCCATAATTTTCCTGCGATGATCCTGACTAGCATAAATCCTTGAGCCACATTTGTGCTCTCGAGAACGCTATGGTCGGTAGGATTGTTATTATTCCACCACAAAAGTTTATGTAGCATGGCAACTTCATTTCTGAGATGCCCTATGTGTAAGTAAAACGCACGTTCCAATTCAGGAATCTTATCCAATTTCAGCTTTGGGATTGAAATTACACGGATTTCCATTATATCAGAATTCCTTTCAAGATTTATCTGGGCTGTCGAGCCTTGCAAGTCTGGTGCGTGAAATAACCCAGGTTCTTTAACGCGCTAGACTCCCTCGTAAAAGCTCAATGCCGAATCGCCTTGCTTCAGAATGCGCCAGCGCCTGATGTCGCCGACCGCATCTTTCAATTCGTTTTTGTGATGATGCTCAACGACGAGCAGACCATCTTCATTGAGGAGCGCGCCCGTTCCGAAGGCCGAGAGCACAGGCATGTAGTCGGTCGAGTATGGCGGATCGAAGAATGCTATGTCCCATTTCTGCTCGCCGCGTGTGGCGGCGCGGCGCAGGAATTCGGCTGCTTCCGACATCACGACTTCCGTCTCATCTTCCGGCACGCCGCACAAATCAAGATTAGACTCAATCAACCCGCACATCTTCCGTGAGCGATCAACGAAGGTGACGTGCGCCGCGCCGCGTGAGAGCGCTTCGATGCCGACCGCGCCGGAGCCAGCGCAGAGATCAAGGAAGCGTGTGCCTTCGATGCGCGGCGCGAGGATGTTGAAGAGAGTCTCACGCAGGCGATCCGACGTGGGTCGCACCTGCATCGAAGGCGGGCTGCGTAAAGTTCGCCCGCGATAGTTTCCCGCAATGACGCGCATAAACAGTGGTCAGTGGTCAGTGGTCAGTTAAGAACAGTTGTTTTCAACTGACCACTGACCACCGACCACTGACTACTTCACCTCGTAGAAACTCAAACACGATTCGCCTTGACGAATGATGCGCCAGCGACGCATGACGCCAATGGTATCTTGCAAATGGTTTTCGCAGTGATGCTCGACGATGAGGACGCCGCTCTTGTGTTTGAGTGCCGCGCCGGTTCCAAAGAACTTGAGAACGGGCGTATAGTCAGCCGCATACGGTGGATCAAAGAAAGCCATGTCCCACACGTCGCTCTTATTCATCACGACGCTTCGCAGGAAATCTATCGCATCACTCAAGATTACTTCCGTCTGAGTTTTCGGCACGGCGCAGCATTCGAGATTCATCTCGATAAAGTTGCGCATCTTCGCCGAGCGATCAACAAAGGTGACGTGCGCCGCGCCGCGTGAGAGCGCTTCGATGCCGACTGCACCGGAGCCAGCGCAGAGATCAAGGAACCGCGCGTCTTCGATGCGCGGCGCGAGGAAATCGAAAGTGGCTTCTCGCAAACGGCGCGCAGTTGGCCGCACCTTGATGGAGCGCGCGCTTTGGAGGTAATGGCGACGATATTTACCGGCAAGTATCTGCACGGAAGTTAGTCTAAAGTCTGCGGCCAAAAGTCTCAAGCCCTGTCTTAAAATTGCTGTGTGAAGGCAACTTTGCCCGCAAGGTCACGCTCGGCGCATGGAAATCGTTAGTCCCCTGGGCATCGCCGTTTCGGGGGCAAAATATAGCTCTGACAAAAAATCGGATAGTCGAACAAAAAATCATTGACATTTTAAGGGGATGCAAATATTCTTCCAGCGCTTCCGATGTTCGTTGATGGCACTGCCTCCCAGCTTTTTTCTCGTCAACCCACATCAAGCAGAACCACCGGGTTAAAAGGCATACCAAGGTTTAAGGGCTTACCAAGTTAAATCAAGTACGCGATCTCTTGTCCAGAGAGTCATCCAGCCTTTGAGTTTTAGATGAAGAGGTTGGATTGAAAAGCAACTGAAGCTCAATTGCAAGACTTACCTGTTTTTCGCTGGCAGCCAACAGCTTGAGAGTTGAAGTCGCAACTCGCTGATGGGACTTGAGTGCTGGATTTCAGGCAACCATTTTTTTTTGAGGAGATGGTTGATATCTGCTGTTGTTGTTCTACCTCAGTTCGCTTGAATTCCCATCAATCGAACTACTACCTGAGTAACGCGCAAGGCCGCTCGATTGGGCAACTAACTTCAACCAACCACTGAAAAGCATCCAGACTTTTCTTTGAGATGAGTGGGCTTCCCCCACTTGCAGGGAGGGATAGAAATGAAACTACTGAAACTTGTGGTTCTGGTCTTTTTTGCCTTGGCCTTCTTCTTTCCAATGGCCTTCAATAGCAGCAGAGTCCAGAGCCAGTCGGCCACCGAAGCCCCCACGGGTTTCGATAATCAAACCAACACGTTCGTTACGCAAGCCACGATGAACACTGACCGGGCGACTTTCGAGGAGCGTGACGATATACCCAAGGGTCTCGGCCCGGTTTACAATACGCAGTCCTGCGCTGAGTGTCACCAGAACCCCGTGACGGGTGCGATCAGCCAGGTGACTGAACTCAGAGCCGGACACACCGATTCGTCCGGCAACTTCGTTGATGCGCCCGGCGGCTCGCTGATTAATGATCGAGC
The DNA here is from genome assembly GCA_032159235.1 of Acidobacteriota bacterium. GTDB lineage: Bacteria > Acidobacteriota > Blastocatellia > Pyrinomonadales > Pyrinomonadaceae > QHXM01. The sequence continues at coordinate 33,706 of JAVHWW010000044.1, read as the reverse complement.
GATCAATGCTTCGATTCAGGAGCGCGTCCCCGGGACAGAAACGACCCGAACCTTCCGCACATCACTGAACACACTCGGCGATGGCTTCGTGGAGGCTATTGATAGCAACACGCTCGCCAATATCGCTAACAATCAACCCTCGCAAAGCGGCGGACAGATCGCCGGCCAGTTCATTCAAGTGCCCGTCTTAGAGGCCCCCGGCCATGTACGCGGAGGCCGCTTCGGCTGGAAAAATCAACAGGCCAGCTTACTCTCCTTTGCCAGTGATGCTTATCTCAATGAGCAGGGCATCACGAACCGTTTCAACCTGACTGAGAACACTTCGATGGGCAATTCGGTGGCGGCGTTCGACACCGTTCCCGACAATACGCCTTGCACGAGTAATCCCAGTGTGATTTGTGGAGAGGATAAGGATGACGACATCTTTGCCTTCGCCGAGTTTATGAGAACGTCGAAGGCTCCACCACGCGACGCGGCTCTCGCCGCAACCTCTGATGCGATCACAGGCTCGTCCTTGTTCAATCAGATCGGCTGCAACATCTGCCACGTCACTTCAATCACGACCGCTCCAGCCGGAACGGTCATCAACGGCGGTGCTTTCACCGTCCCGGCGGCGCTGGGCAACAAGATCATCCATCCTTTTAGCGACTTCTTGCTGCACAACGTAGGGACGGGCGACGGCATCGTTCAGAACGGTGGACAATCAACCGCCAACAAACTGCGCACAGCCCCGCTCTGGGGACTGCGCACTCGTGACCGGCTGATGCATGATGGCGAGTCGCTGCTGCGCAACGACGCCATCCTGCGCCACGCAGGCGAAGCCAACACGGTCATTAACAACTATCGCGCGCTCTCAACGACACAGAAGAACCAACTCATTACGTTTCTCAACTCGTTATAGTGCGCTCGCGCAAGTCAGACTGAGACTTGAAACAGAGAGGCCGGTCATATCAATATCTGACCGGCCTCTCTGTAATTGAACGGATGAATCCAAAAGGATATGAAGACTATGCGGGTGACAACGCTGGAACTTCGGCTGAACCGAAAAAGGATCAACCTTCTTCTTTACGTTCTTATCTTCACGATGTACGCCTTCTCAACTGCCTGCACAAGTTCCGAGCAGGCTGGCAAGTCCGAGCAGCATGTAGTCGAGACAACAACATCAACGCCATCTCAAGCGACAACAGCATCTTCTGACGCGAACGCGCAGCCAACTTCCACGCCGCCCGCGTTGGTCGAATCAACTGCACCGCCGCCAAAGCCTCAGGAAGTGCGCGCGGCGCTGGCGCGCATTTACAAGGACGCGGTCAAGCTAGACATGAGCTATCCCCCCGGCTACATCATCGGCGACTTCAACGGCGACGGCTCACAGGACATCGCTGTTGTTGTCAGACCAGCGAAAGATAAGATTGAGGAGATCAATAGCGAACTTGCCAACTGGATTCTGGAAGACCCGCGACAGGTCGTGTTGCCCGATCCACACAAAAGCGTGCAGAAACTTCCGTCAAACTCTGAGTCGGTGAAAGTGAAGCCGAATGCTCTCCTGCTGACGATCATTCACGGCTACAAAGAAGAGGGTTGGCGCAACCCCGAAGCTAAACAGGTTTACTTACTCAGCAATGCCGTCGGCAGTGCAATGGTTGCAGCGCCGCTCAAAGATTTGCAGAGCGCGACCGGAAATAAGAACGAGCAATCGTTAAGCGGTGATATCATCAAAGAGACGCTGGCTGGAGAACAGGGCTTTCTTTACTGGACGGGCGCGAAATACGCATGGCATAAAAAGCAGTAGGCAGTAGGCGGTTAATTAACCGTTGACGAGTTTAATTCTTTATTGATAACCATCTGCTCAATCAAATGGTACTTACTGCCCACTGCCCACCGCCTGCTGCTCTTTCATCCCACTGTTGCCAATCCGAATCTGGCGTCGGCGCGCACGCGCTCAATCAACTTTGATGTCTCGCGTGTCAGGCGGCGCGTGGTCAGGTAGTAGTCCGCTTCGCGGCGGGCTTCTTCGAGTATCTGCACGTCGCGCACCAGATTGCCGACGCGAAATGTCGGGAGACCTGATTGGCGCGTGCCCATCACTTCGCCGGGGCCGCGTATCTCCAAATCTTTTTCGGCGATGCGGAAGCCGTCGGATGTCTCTTCCATGATGCCCAGACGCTCGCGCGCGACGCTCGTTTTCTTGTCGGAAGCGAGCAGGACGCAGTAGCTCTGTTCCGCGCCGCGACCGACGCGCCCGCGCAGTTGATGGAGTTGCGAGAGGCCGAAGCGTTCGGCGTGCTCGATCAACATCAAAGATGCGTTCGGCACGTCAACGCCGACTTCAATCACCGTCGTCGCTACTAAAATTTGAATCTCTCCGGCGACGAAGCGGCGCATCACTTCTTCTTTCTCCGCAGTTTTCATCTTGCCATGCAGGAGACCGATTGAGAAGTGCGGAAAGACGCGGTCGCGCAGTTGCTCATACATGCGCGTCGCGTCCTTCAAGTCCATCTTCTCCGATTCTTCGATCAAGGGATAGACGACATAGACCTGACGGCCTGCGCGCACCTCGCGCTCGACGCCTTTATAGACGCCCGCGCGTTGATCTTCGCCGACGACGACAGTCTTAATCGGCGTTCTGCCGGGCGGAAGCTCGTCAATGACGGAGACATCCAAGTCGCCGTAAGCGGTCATGGCGAGCGAGCGCGGAATGGGCGTGGCTGTCATCACGAGCACGTCCGGGTTAAAGCCGCGCGAGCGAATCTCTGCGCGTTGCAGGACGCCGAAACGGTGTTGCTCGTCAATCACGACGAGGCCGAGCTTGTGAAAGCTGACTGATTCCTGAATGAGCGCGTGCGTGCCGACGGCGGCCTGAATATCGCCTGCGGCGAGGTCTTTGTGCAGACGACGTTTCTCGGTGGCGCGTAGAGAGCCGGTGAGGAGTTCGACGCGATAAGGCGTGCGTGCGAGCAGACGTTTGATGTTGCGTGCGTGCTGCTCCGCGAGGATTTCGGTCGGCACCATCAACGCGGCTTGATAGTTGTTCTCCATCGCGGCGAGCATCGCCAAGAGCGCGACGATGGTTTTGCCACTGCCCACGTCGCCTTGCAGCAGACGATTCATCGGCGCGTCGGATTGCATGTCGTCGAAGATACGATTTGTGACACGCTCCTGCGCGCTCGTCAGAGTGAAGGGAAGAATCTCAGTGAGATGCTCGCGCACGCGGTCTGTAATTTCTATCACCGCGCCTTTGGGTTCTTTGATTCTCTCGCCGCGTTGGATAGCGAGAGCCATCGCCACCCAGAAAAACTCCTCGAAGATGAGACGCAGGTGCGCAGGACTACGCGCACGCTCATAATCCGCGAGCGGCACGTCTTCGGTTGGAAAGTGGATGCGGCGCAGGGCATCTGCGCGTGGAATGAGATGCTGGCGCGAGCGCAAATCTTCCGGCAGCGTCTCCGTGATGGCTTCGTCTTCAATTCGACTCAGTACCTCAAATATAATCTCGCGCAGACGCTTCGCGCGAAACTCTCCGAGCTTGCGATAGACCGGCACACGTCGCCCAACATGAATCGCCGCCAGCACCGGATCAGCATCGCTCTCTTCATCCTCTTCAATCCCATCATCACCGAGCGCCTCACCTGCTTCATCACTTTCGCCGCGTCCCCGCGTCTCCGCGTCCCCGCGTCCTTCCTGTTCACCATTTAAGCCTTTCCCCTTTTCCCCTTCAGCTTTCCCCCCTTCTTCCGCCAATCGAATCAACTCGCGCTCCGGCGGCGTCCACGTGCCGGGCAACATTTCAAGCTCGTCGGGTTTGTTGAGACGCAGCGAGAAAGTGTTGCGGCGCGTGTCCCATTCCCACTGGCCGAAGGCGATGAAACGCGCGCCGCGTGTGAACTTCTGGCGATGATAAGCGATGATGCGTTGCGCGGCGCGGCCAGAGACAAACCACCAGACGACGACGGGCTTGCCCGTGCGCTCCGGGTCAGATGCCGTAATCTCGAAGATGAAAAGTTTGGGTTGCTTGGGGCCTCGATTCCTGCCGACCTGAAAGCCGCCCGCGACGCGGACGTAAAGCTCAAGCGAGGCTTCCAGGCCATCATGCAGATTAGCGATGCGCGCGAGGTTCGAGCGATCCTCATAGCGCATCGGCAAATAGTTCAAGAGGTCTTCAACGGTCGCCTCTGTCGCATCCGTCATGCCTGTGAGCGAAGTCAGAGCCAACGCGAGTTTATGCGCCGTCGGCTGACCGCAGCGCGGAATGCCGAAGCGATAGAGCGAGACGACAGGAGTGTCGAGCGTGATGGAGGAATCCGGCGACATCGCGCACGATGATAACATAAGGCCGGGAGCAACTAGCAAAAACGTGGAAACTATGGAGGCAGAGCGTCTGCACGGCCTGCTTTACAGTGAGCGCCGTCGTCTTTATCCTCTCATCCATCAGCATCGGTAAGGAATGAAATGACAATCTCTGCTCTTGAGCAACTTCCTGCGAGCTAACTATGTTCATCTTCGGTCATCTCGGCATCGGCAGTAAAATGGCTTATCCCTGGCGGAAACAGATTCCCCGCGCCGCGCTCCTGCTGGGCACAGTGCTGCCCGATTTGATTGATAAGCCTCTCTACTATCTCGAAGTCGCATTCATCGGCAGCGCTGCCGCGAAACAGAGTTTTATTTCCGGGAGTCGAACCTTTGGGCATACGCTGCTCCTGTTAATCGTCGTCGCCTTGATTGCCGCTCTGAGAAGGTCGCGGATGATAGCTGCGCTGGCTCTCGGGATTGCGACGCACGACCTCATTGATGTCATCGGCGATCAGATTCAATTGAGTTTGGGATGGATGCAGCTTGGGCCGGGGCCGGGAGGTTTACAATCTTTTCTGTGGCCGCTACTGGGATGGCATTTTCCGGTTTCGACAGGTTCATTGACATGGCATCTCTCGCAAATCGTGAATCCCTGGATTCTACTCGGCGAGGTGGCTGGTCTCTGTATTCTGATATGGGATTACAGAAGAAGATGGCTCCGGCGGGTGAGCGAGCCGTGACTCTTACTTTTGTCCATCGTATTGCGCTCTTCGTTGAGTGACTGAACGCACTCGGACAGTGAACAATTAAAATCGGTCACATCCTCTTGCGCCTTTTCATTCTCCCGCAGCGTTGACAGTTCTCCTCTTTAAGAGTACGCTGGCCTTTCTTCCAAGTTAGAAGAGACGATTGGTTTATAGCGTCTCTACAATCAACTGGAAATATCTCCAGATTCAACGTCTAAACTGAACAGAGCCTTTACTTCGTTAGCAGTGAGCTTTATCTAAAACGACCGGGCTTGCGAGCTTGAGGTTATTTCAGCAGATAGGTCTATACTTCAAGGCTTAATTTGAAAATCCGAGCTTGTCGGCTCAATGATTTACATCGCGCACTAAATTACTGCCTACCTTCTACGCTAACGCCAGCAGTTGAATTTGATGAAACGGATACCGAAGTGTATCTGTTGAGCAGGTCAGGTCGAAGAAGTGTTGAATTATTTCTTCCCATGTTGCTTGATTCTGTTGGCAACATGGACGGCAGTGACAAGTCACGATCTCTCCGTTAACGAATCGAACCCTCCGTCTTAGTCGTAAGGGAGACGCTAAGACCTTAGCCCCTACAGATGATTACTATGAAACGCACATCATTTCTCGCGGCCTGTTGCGCCGTCGTGTTGCTGTTCTCGTTGGGACAGCTGTTGGTTGTCACCGCGCACGTTGACGCAGGCAGCATCAAGGGCACAGTCAGAGCAACCACCGCCGCCGCCAATACGGCCATGTCTCCGATCCCTGGCGCGAGGCTGACGCTCTTCAACCGCGATCTGCCCAATAATCCCATTAAGACCACGACGAACGAGGCGGGTGATTTCGTCTTCACAGGCTTGCCCGCCGCGACCTATATCCTGACGGTTGAAGCGACGGGGCTGCCGACCGTGACGCGCGAGATTCAACTCGCTGACGGCGCGAACCTCAACGTCGAAATCGAACTGACCGCGACCGTTTCCGAATCCGTCACCGTGCGCGATGAAGAAGGGTTAGTCAGCACGGCGGAGACGACGACCTCGAATACCGTTCGTGAGCGAACATTGAAAAATGTTCCGTTGCGCGCGGAGAACTATCAGAGCGCGCTGCCGCTGACGCCGGGCGTCGTGCGTGGCGCGAACGGTGAGGATCACATCAAGGGCGCGAGCGCAGGGCAGAGCGCCTATACAGTCAACGGCGCGGACGTGACCGATCCGGTCACGGGCAAACTGGCCTTCGACATTCCAATCGAGGCGGCAGCCAGCGTCCAGATTGAAGAGAATCCTTACTCGGCTGAGTTCGGACGGCTGACGGGCGGCGCGACCAATCTCGAAACCAAAGGCGGCGACAATAAATTTAAGTTTAGAGCCGCGCGTTTCTTCCCGGCCTTTCGCTACATTCTCGCCGGGCCGATAGATTCGTTCCGACCGCGCGTGACTTTCAGCGGCCCCATCATTCGTGACCGGCTCTTCTTCCTGCAATCTTTCGAGTATCGCTTCACGCGCGTGCGCGTCCCAAGTCTCGTCAAACCACACGACGACTCGACCTCGGAGGCTTTCAATTCGTTCACGCAACTTGATCTGACCGTTAATAAGAACAACCGCATCAAATTCGTCGCCTCCGTCTTTCCGCAGAAGTCGAACTATGCCGGGCTGAACACCTTCAACCCGCAGGAGACGACGCCCAACATCAAACAGCACGGCTCACTCTTCTCCATTTCAGAGCAGGCCATCTTCAACGATGCGTCGTTTCTCTCATCGGCACTCAGCTATAAGAGTTTCGATGTTGATGTCTATGCGCAGGGCGCACAGCCTTTAACGCTTGCGCCGGACGGCAATACGGGCAACTACTTCGCGGACTCGCGCCGCCAGACAGGGCGCTGGCAGTGGCAGGAGACTTACTACGCGCGCGCGCTCAATCTCTTCGGCCAACACTCTTTCAAGATCGGCGGCGAATACGACCGCACAAGCGTTTCCGGTCGCTTCACCGATAACACAATCTTCATTCGCCGCGCCAATGGCACACTCGCCCAGCGTATTGACTTCGCCGGGCCGAGCACCATCGCACTGCAAGTCGCTGAGATGGCTGCCTTCGTGCAGGATCGCTGGGTTGTGAGCAAGAGTTTGACGTTCGATGTCGGAGTTCGTTTTGATCGTGACGGGCTGGCGAAGAAGGCAGACCTTGCGCCGCGTCTCTCGTTTCTCTTCCTGCCGTTCAGGAATGATCGCACCATCATTCGCGGCGGCATCGGTCTCTTCTACGACCGCACTCCGCTCTCGGCAGGCTATTTCGGCGGCGACGACGGGAGCCTTGAAGATGCGGACAACGATAATGTTTCAACTCCCGTTCCGGTCGCACTCGCGCCGTCCGCGCTCTCCGCACAACTGCCGGAGCGAGTCGTCACCACCTTCGCCGCTAACGGTCTGACGCCCCTCGACGGCCCGCGCCTTTTCAGAAATAGAATCTCAACCCGGTTGCGCGATCCGCGCAGCGTCAGATGGAGCGTGCAGCTTGAGCGCGCCGTCTCGAAGAATCTGGTGGCGCGCATCAGCTATCTACAGCGCTCGACAACGAATGAGTTGATCGTCAGGCCGCACGTGATGGCACCTGATTGGGGTACGTTCAGACTCAGCAGTCGCGGACGTTCTCAATATCGAGAGTTGCAAATGCTCGCCGTTTATAGCAGCCCTCGCCTGGGCAACTGGAACGCTTCGTATGTCTGGTCGAGCGCGCGCGGCGATCTCAACACGGCGGACAACTTTCTCACTGACCTCCCGGCCTTCGTCATTCGTCCGAACCAATACGGGCCTCTCTCGTTCGACGCGCCGCACCGTTTTCTGATCTACGGACAGAAGAGCCTGCCGCATGACATCAACATCTCGCCGGCGCTGGAGATTCGCTCAGGGTTTCCATACTCAATCGTCAACGAGCAACTGGATTTCGTCGGGGCGCGCAACGAGGCCGGACGCTTTCCGACCTTCCTCTCGCTCGACGCGCAAATCACCAAAGGCTTTCGCGTCCCGGGATTCGAGAACCACAAGATGCGCGTCGGCGTCGCCGTCTTCAATATCACTAGACATTTCAATCCGCGCGACGTGCAGAACAATCTGGGCAGCACGCACTTCGGCCAATTCTACAATAGTCAGGGACTATCCGTGCGCGGTAAGTTCGAGTTGGATTTCTAAAGAAGAGAGCAGCGCCGGGAGAAGAGCGATCAATAACTAACGCATTCGTCCTGATCCACTACTCTCCTTCACGAAGAGATCATCGAACTGCTGCGTGATAACGTCCCACGAGTGTTGTGGATTCTGCGCGACTGCCAGCGCAGCTTGAGACAATTGCTGTCGGTAGCGAGGGCTTGAATAGAGATTATTGAGAGCTTGCGCCACGCCGTCGGCAGAGACTTCACCAAACTCCAGCACAGAGAATTCCGGGATATACCGCTTCGCCGTTGGGATCAACTCGGCACGTCCCCTCCAAAGCTCCGCGCAGGCGCTGTGGTCAGGAACAATCTGAGCCGCGCCGGTCGCGCCGTGCTCGAGACTGACCATTCCCCAACCTTCACCCATCGAAGTATTGATGCCAACATCACAGGCGTTATACAGCAGGTTTAGTTCGCGGTCACTCACCACACCGCCCGCCAGCGGATTCAAATGGCAACGATCTTCGATTCCGTATTGACGCACCAATGATTCGATCTGCTCTTTCTCCGGCTCGCCCATGATGGCATGATGCAGACAGAGCCTGACATTGGCGGGCTTATCGGCGGCAAATTTGGCAAACCCTTCGATGGTTAAGTCAACTCGCTTTCGCTTGTCGGGACGGCTGGCATTGAGCACGATGAACGACTGTTCCAAGTCCTCAAACTCACCGAATAATTTTCTCTTGGCGCTCGCGCGGCCTATTGAGTCGAATGATGTTTGCAGCAGTTCGGGGAAGGGATGGAAGCTCTCTGTCTCAACTCCATGCGGGATGACATCAACCTTTGGAAACTCGCCCGTGCCACGTCTCTCACGCAGCCTGTGAAAAGCATCCTCAAATTCTTTTCGAGCAAACTCCGTATAAACTACAACCCGGTCGGCCTGTTCGAGCGCTGCGGCATCCTCTTCGTTCTTGATTTTCCCGTCGAGTGGAATGTAGGCGATGATCTTCAGGCGATCACGAAAGGGGCCGAGGATGCGTAGATAATGGTCGAATAACCAGATGTCGTGGAGGATGAAGATCAGGTCGGGTGCAATCTCCTCAACCAGTCGCTTCGCCTGAAACGCCGCGAAGACATCGCCACCTTTTGGATTGGTCGGATAGATTGTGAGACCGCGATCATGAATGATTTCGCCGGAGTAGCCGATGCCTAGATAATGAATCTCAAAACGGTCTGCGAGTCGCCGCATGATGCTGTGCATGACGCGCGTCAAGCCTGTGCCGTAGGTGTTGAAGCCGATGGCAATGAGTTTGATGCCGGAGCGGGAATGGCTCATACGTCTGCTCTCTTCTTCATCTCATACCGCTCCGAGCGCATCACATTTTGCTCGACGGTTCAAGCAGGGACAACTTGCGCGCGCTCTCTTGTTGCGAAGAACAATCCCAATCCTTCAAGCGCGCCCGTCGGTCGCCGGTGTCTGCGATAGGTGACTGTGAAACCCGCATCGCTCAGGTAAGCGACTAACTCTTCGACGGTAAACTTTGCGAGGCGATCAGTGCGGAAGACAGGTTCTTTCAATAAACGGTCTTCGCTGATTTCCAGAAACTCGCCGCCAAGCTCGTGAAACTCGCCGCAGATTTCGTCAATCAAGTGAAGTCTGCGGGAGGTCAGTAAAATGGGCCACTCAGCCCCCTCGCAATCCAGTTTCAGCAAGCGGACTCGCTTCTCTCCGTTGTTCGTCACCAAATCCACGATCTCATCGAACGCGATCTTCAACACAGGCTCGCCGACTCCCCAGATGACCGAGCCGTTCCCCGTATTGATAATTCCCTCCATGCCTTTGTACGATTCTGGAAAGTTGTGGTAGCCATCGAAGTGCAGCTCATCATCATTCGGATCGGAGCGCCACGCCGCGCCTCTGACAAGTTGAACGTAACCTTGCTCAAGATATTCTCTCAAGTTTTCCGCCGCGATCTCGAAATTCGTGACGTCGGGTTCGATGCTGTAGATATTTTCGCAACCTCTCGTCGCTGCGGCGTAAGTAAACGACCCGATGTGCGCCCCGACATCTATGACGATGTCCTCAGGCGCGAAGCTCGCGGGCAGTTGATATTCATTGAAGAGGACGACGCCGTTGAAAATCGCTTTATCCAGCGTGCTGTTGCGGAACTTCCACGCCTCAGCCATGGAGCGCCTCCCTAAACAAGTGCTCCATTTCCTGACGATAGATTCATACTGATGATAGGGAGCACTGCTGATGGATTGATGTCCGGGGTCGTGACTTTCGCATAGCAATCGCTCTCGCGTGCGGCGGCGACGCTCGCAAAATCCGCGCGAGAGCGATTCAGAGTTTAGATTGCTTTGGAGCAGAATCTGGCCGACTGTGATTACGCCCGGAGTTGCCTTGCCCTGCTTGAAGCACTAGCGAGTGACGAAGCTATAGCTGTCGCAGATCGAGTAAGGCGGCCCTCCGTTTGGCATCGGCATCAGCGACATCAGTAACAGCGCCTGCATATTGGAAGCAGAGCCTACCTCATAACTCAGGAGCGGATAATTGTTGCCGCCACGCGGGCCGCATTGCCCGGTCAGAATGTAGCTCATGCGGCTATAAGTGCCGCAACTGAGTACCGAGTTGATTTGCTCCAGCCGTTGCAGTTGCCGACCAGCCCCGTATTTGACGAGGTAATCGTAGAAGTCGCCTTGAGGCACGTGCAAGGTGCTGAGGTATTGCGTCGCGATGGCGAAAAGATAATCAGGGTCGTTCATGTAGGTGTCGATGCCTGAGGGAACTGTCGAATTGTTCTGCCCAGGGACAATCCACTCTTTGACTTTGTTACGTGGATTCTTCGCATCCATGATGACTATCCAATAACTGTCATCTTGGGGATTCTGTGGACTTAATCTGGTCGCATTGTTGCCTGCCCCGATAATGAGATATGGGACGTTGGCGCTGCCTTGGTAAAGGCTGCTCTGGATGGTATAAGCCAGCATGTTCGGCATGGTGCTCATGCGTATTCCTCCATTTTCAAATTGGAAAATGCTTTCAACACTAACGCGAGGCGATTGTGGAAATCCTAGCTAAACAAATACACTAATCTAATGCCTTAAAATGCAATTAAAAGTCAAGCCCTGACATGCAAGATGCAATAAAAAATTCAAGACGCCGGAGTGCGAAATTAGTCAAAGGCTTGTCGTCTGAGTATCATTCAGTTCTTTCGTTGATGGTTATTGCTTATCACGCTTGCGATAAATAGATTGTCCATTGTACGGCTTTGGTCGCCCTGCGGTGTGACCCAATTTTCGGATGACTTTACTCATTGGAATAAATTCTATCTGCACCCCGTCTTCAATCTCGTACTCGACGCGCTCATCTGCTTCGTAGCCGCAGGCTCTGTACAGGTTAAGTCCGGGCAGCGTTGCCATCAGCTCAAGTGAGCGAAAGCCGTTGGCTCTAGCTTCGCTCTCACACGTCGCAAGAATCGCCCGCCCGATTCCTTTTCTCGCATGATCCGGGTGAACGAAAAACGCTCGAATCCGGGCGGGTTCTAACTTTGGATCAAGCTCGCTCGAATCACGAACGGCATATTGGTCGCCGCCAAAAAGCGTCTTCCGCTTACTCCAACCGCCGCAGCCAAGTAAGATGCCGCAGCTATCCGCGACGTAGTACGTCCCATCAAGAATGAGATTGGTGTCAACGCCGAAGACAGTTGAAATCGCCGCTTCAATTTGTCGGTCGGAATAATCTTCTCGACTCAGGCTGCGTGCGGATTCCGCTATGAGTTGTCCGATTGCCGCCCGGTCGTCGAGTTTCGCTTTTCTAATCAGGTAATCCACAAACTTTCACGAGAGACACCGAACGCTGAACCTGATTCGCCGCCCGTGAATGAGATGGCGGAAGGATGAAGAAGAACATAGTCGCCGTTACGCTTTCATCCTTCCGCCTAAATCCCTCGCTCTTCGGCAGCCTCTGATCGCAAACCGAGACAATGGGCTACCTCACATGACGCTCTGGTGCGCGCAGTGCTCGTCAAATGCTTTGGTGAGTTCCTGCGCGATTTGCTGCGGGAATTTGCCTTCGATCTGATAGCGTTCCAGCATGTACACGAGTTTGCCGTCTTTCAGGAGAGCGATAGATGGCGAAGATGGTTGATAGCCTGTGAAGTAACTGCGTGCTCTCTCGGTCGCTTCAATATCGCCTCCGGCAAAGACGGTCGTGATTTTGTCCGGGCGCGGATTGTGCTCAAGCGCCAGCGCCACGCCGGGACGCGCCTTACCAGCCGCGCAGCCACAGATGGAATTGACGACCACCATCAGCGTGCCTTTCGACTCGCCAAGAGCTTTGTCAACTTCCTCCGCCGTCTTCAACTCTTCGACGCCGAGCCGCGTTAGCTCTTCTCTCATCGGGCGGATCATGATTTCGGGATATTGCATAAGTGTTTTCTCCTGAAAAGTAATTGGTAATCAGTAATCAGTTATCAGTATTCAGCTTTAGATTCGCTCAGTCAAGCAGAGCAATCGAACGACACCCCACCGCTTTACTGAAAACTGAAAACTGAAAACTGAAAACTGATTACTGATTACTGATTACTATCTCACGCGGCTCATCTCCATCGCCGGTGATTGAGATTCTATAGACAGGCGAGGGAAGTGGATAACGTCCCATGCGTTCAGCCCACTCGATGATGACGACTGCGCGCTCATCCGTCAGCAACTCATCCAGGTCAACTGCGTGCGCCGCAGATGCGCCTTCGCTCAGACGATAGAGGTCTATGTGATAGAGCGTCAGACGGCCTTCATCGTAGCGATTGACGAGCGTGAAGGAGGGGCTGGTCACTTCGTCAGTATCAATCGAGAGCGCGGCGGCAAGGCCTTTAGTGAAGACGGTCTTGCCCGCGCCGAGTGGGCCATCGAGGAGGAGGATCTCGCCGCCTGTGAGAGATGAGCCGACGCGCTCCCCTAACTCGAAGGTCTCAACGGGGCTGCGAGAAGTCCAGCGACCTGTCGGGATAATTGTCGGCGCGTGCGTGCTCATGGCCGCTCTCCCTGCGGATCAAGTCGAGAGATGGCCGCGCCCAGATGCTCGCTCAGGTCGGAAGCAATCATCGAGCGCATTCCGTGCTCTTGTGCCGCGAGGTCTCCGGCAAGTCCGCCGACGTAAACTGCGGCGAGTGTGGCGGCGAGAGCATCAGCATCGTCTTTGAGTGTGCCGTAAGCCTGCGCCAGAAAGCCTGTGATGATGCCGGTCAACGTATCACCTGCGCCAGCCGTGCCGAGTCCCGCATTGCCTGTCGGATTGATGAAGACGCGACCATCAGGAGACGCGACGAGCGTGCGCGATCCCTTGAGAACAAGAACGAGCGCGTGCGCCGTCGCAAACTCACGCGCGGCGTGGACGCGATCCGCGAGAGCCTCCTTTTCGTCTGCGCCCATCAGACGCAGCATCTCGCCCGGATGCGGTGTCAGAATCAACGGACGGTCTGGCGCGCCGCGCAGTTCGTTGGGCCAGGGCGCGAGTGCATTCAAAGCATCCGCATCAATCACAATGGGCAGCGTTCGTCTTTCAACTATCTCACGCACGAAGCGGCGCGTGCTCTCATCTTCATTTGAGAGGCCGGGACCGATGGCGATGACGTTTGCGCGCTCGCCGATCTTCAAGGCTTGAGCGATTGCTTCATCGCTCATCGCGCCCTGAGTTGTTTCTGCCAGCGATGCCGTCATGATCTCCGGCAGCGAGCGCGCGGCGACAGTTTGTTGAGCTGAGGCTGCGGTAGCGATAGTCGTCAAGCCCGCTCCGGCGCGCATCGCAGCCTTGCCACAGAGTGCGGCTGCGCCAGTCATGCCGCGCGAGCCTGCGATGATGAGCGCGTGGCCGTGCGTGTTCTTGTATGAGTCCGGCACATAGCGCGTCTTCACGAGCCACTCGCGCGCGTCCGCTGCTTCGGTCAGAAAAAGATTCGACTCCGCAGCTTCGAGCAGCGCGGGAGGCGAACCGATGTTGGCGACGATGAGGTGTCCTCCGTTATATGAGGCGGGCGGAAGGACGTTGGCCGGTTTGGGCGCAGTGAAGGTGACAGTCAGATCGGCCTGCACCGCTTCGCCGATGAGCGCGGCGGAGTCAGCGTTGATGCCGGAAGGGATGTCCAGCGAGACGATCAAGGGATGATCCGTTTGGGCGCGCTCGCGTGCGCGGCGCAAGAGCGACAGATGTTCTACGACTTTGAGAGCGACGCCTTCGAGCGGGCGCGTGAGTCCTGTCCCGAAGAGCGCGTCAACTATAATGTCGTAGCCGTGCCGCGCGCTCGCAAGTTCTTCCCAATTCGTCACAGTCTCACATTCGACGAAAGCCAGGGGCGGTGGCTGCGTGTGCGTGCCTGCCGCAAAACTTGAGAGTTGACGGGCAATCTCGAAATTGACGTGCGCGTCCATTTTAGTTTCCGCGACGCGACCGAAGAGCACAACATCAACACGCGCGCCGGAGAGCCAGAGTTGACGCGCGAGCGCCGCGCCGTCGCCGCCGTTGTTGCCGCGCCCGCAGAGAACCCACGCGCGTTTGCCTTGAAGTCCATTTGGAAAGCGCGCAGTAATAGCCTGAGCCGCCGCCGCCGCCGCCTCTTCCATTAAAAGCTGTGAAGGCGTGCTGAACCGCGCGGTCGTCAGACGATCAATCTCACGCATCAACGCTGACGTGATAACTTTCCGCATGACGACGATGATAAAGAGGAAGAAGTGGAAAGGCAAAAGAAAAAGGCAAAAGAAAAAGAAGGCTCGTCGCCTTCCACTTTTGCCTTCGGAGTCCCCGCCGCCTGCCTGCCGCTCCGCTAGCCAATCCCGTTTTGTTCTGTAACCAGAGTAAATATCTAATCGGAATAGTTCTCCAGAAAAAAGCTGGTTTGATTGAAATATTTATTATTGACCCGAAAAGGGGCATCTGACAGGTAAAAAGTAAAAGCCGGAGCAGTGGATGAAACCCTGCTCCGGCTGGATCGGATTGCTATCGTGTGAAACTTTATTCGCTGGCGGTCTTGCGGCGTTTACGCATTTTCGCAGCGATGCCCGCCAGACCTGTGCCGAGCAGAATCATCGTGGCCGGTTCGGGAACCGGTGCATTACTCTTAGCGATCCCGAAAGCCTCAGGCCCGCCCTGTGTGTTTAAGAACGCGGCTGAAAGTCCAAAGCGAAGATTCGGATTGGCAGCCAGCGCCGCGTTTAGTCTCGCTGCCGCTGCCGCGTCCAGCATAAACGCAAAATCTGCGGTCGAACCCTTCGCATGTTGAAACTGCGTCAAATCCAGCGGCCCACCAATGAGCGAGGCGGTGTAAGAAACAGCACCGTTGCTATCGTAGCCAGTCAGAACCAGGGACTTCAGCGTCAGGGGATCGAATGTCCCGCCGTTTGGTTGCGGCTCGTTGATATTGAGAGTAATCACCAGTTGATTGGCGTTCGTGATTCCAAACTGGCTGAGCGTGAACGTACTGTTGTGCGGCCCTCTGATGGTATCTCCGAATTGAACGTCCTGAGTTCCATTGAAACTGACGCCGCCCGACTCGCTCGGATGGCCTTGAAGATTGAGAACACTAAGCGGTGGAACTAATTTGTCGTGATTGTCTCCGGCAAAGGTGATGCCATCCGCATAGGCGCTGCTCGCTGTCAGACCGAGAAAAATTAACGCGCTCAAGCATAGTGCGATGTTGGTGAACCGGTTTTTCATCATTGATCCTTCTCCGCTTACGTCTGGTTGTGTAATCAACCGCTTGGCTTCGTCTCAAACTGAAGTATTAGTGCCGAATTATGAAGGCCTTGCTTCCAGATTCAGAGCCTTGCTCTTTGCCTTCACCTATCTAAAAATCGGAATACGAAGCTGTTTCCCGAAAAGATACACTATAACCGGAAATTTAGCTATAGTTTTTGTTCAAAAAAGGGCAGCCAGTTCGTTGGATTTGTTTGGTCGTGGATGCCCAGCCATTACCGTCTCATGAGCCTTGTGAATCGCCCGATGAGGGTGCTCGCCTCCGGCAACCTGAACAGGAAAGCCAGAGCGAAATAGCTCAAGCCATACGAGCCTAACACGACTAGGGCTGTCATAATTGGATGACGCACGCCGACGATAAACTTGAGTGCCCATCCGACGCCAGCAGCTATTCCAGCACTGGCCCAGAGCTTCGCCACAAACGGCAATGGCAGACCCGTGCGGCCAATTCGCTTGTTGAGCGTGCGCCGCAACAAATAAAACTCGACCCATCCGGCGATGCCCGCCGAAGAAGTCAATCCTGCGACGCCCCAACGCGGCTCGATGCCCAGCAGACGCGGAAGCGGTATCGCAAACAAGTAGCCAAGCACAACCGTCAGCGTCACGCGCACGATGGCATAGCGCAGTGGCGTCCGCGTGTCGTGCAGCGCGTAGTAGGTTGAGGAGTAGAGCCGTCCGAGCGTGGAGGCCAGCAGTCCGACGGTCGAGCCTGCGAGAATGCCCCAGACATAAAGAGCATCGTTATGATTAAACTTTCCGGTTTGATAGAGCACCGCCGCGATCACGTCGCCCAACGCGAGGAAGGCCATTGACGACGGCACGATAAAGAAAGCTATCTGTCGAAGTCCGGCGTCGAGGCGTCGGCGCAAGACTCCTTTGATCTCTTCCTTGCTGCCGGTTGCGCTGGACATGGCGGGCAGTTCCGCCGCCGAGACGGACATGCCGAAGAGACTGACAGGCAGCGTGTAAAGGCTCTGCGCGTAAGTGAGCGCGGCGACCGCGCCGGTTGGGAGAAGACTTGCCAGCAGCGCGTCAACGAAGGCACTGATCTGAACCACACCGCGACTGACGAAGACGGGCAGAAAATTACGAACAACCGTGCGGACGTTTTCTGTGATGCGGACGACGGGGCGCAATCGCTTAATGAGTAGCAACACTGTCGGGAGTTGAACGCCGAACTGTAAGGCGCTGCCGACGACCGAACCCCACGCGGTCATCTCGGCAAGCGGATAGTCGCTGACGCCGCGATTGCCGTAGAAAATAAGTGCAGCGATGATCGCGATGTTCCAGATGACGGGCGCAGTGTATGAGAGAAAGAAACGGCGATGGCTGTTGAGCACGCCCAGACACCAGGCGGAGAGGACGAGCAGGCCAGCGCCGGGGAAAAGGATTTTGACCAGCCGGATAGCCCACTCGCGTTTTTCGCCTTCAAAGCCGGGCGCAATCAAGTTAATCAAGTAAGGTGTGGTGAGCACGCCGACGAGGACGATGATCGAAGTGACGAGAGCAAGCAGCGTGAGCACGGCGTCTGCAACGTGCGTGGCCTCTTTTTTATCGCCGCGCGCCAGCAGGTTGGCATAGACGGGAATGAAGGAAGCGGAGAGCGCGCCTTCGCCAAAGATGTTCTGTAAGAAGTTTGGAATGCGAAAGGCGGCGTTGAAAACGTCTGCGGCGTCGCTCGTGCCGAAGTAATGTGCGAAGACGCGCTGTCGAACAAGTCCGACGATGCGACTGAGGAGAATTCCTGAGCCGACCAGAAAAGCGTGCTTGCCCGTGCTCGATTCGCGCTCGCGCTGTGAGGTTTCCTGCTCGGCTGGAAACTCGCCCGTCATCGTGCCGACGGGAACGTCCGTCTCGCCCGCGATAACGCTGGCATCCTGATGCGTTTGTTGTTGCTTAACTTCAGCTTGCTCTTGCCCGGAGTTTGACTTCATCGAATGTTTAGAGATCGTAATCCTTAATCTTGGTCAAGAGCGTTTTATAACTGACGCCTAAAGTTTCCGCCGCGCGAGTTTTGTTGCCGTCGTTTGAGCGCAGGGCTTCCGTGATTTTGCGACGTTCGACGAAGCGCGCGGCGCGGTCTGCGACTTCCGAGAGCGTGCCTGTCAGATCAAGCTCATTGAATGCTTCAGGCGGAGCGATGTTGCTTTTTATCAAACCTAAATCATTCGGCTCAAGCATACTTGAATCTGCAAGGATGCACGCGCGCTCAATCGCGTTCTCAAGCTCGCGGACGTTGCCCGGCCAGGCGTGTGTGCGAAGCGCGCTGATGCTCGCGTCGCTCAAGATAGCTTCGCGCCCGCGCATCTCTTTGCCAAGTTGCGCGGCGAAGTGGCGAGCCAGCAGGACGATGTCATCGTCGCGCTCGCGCAGAGGCGGAATCTCGACGGGGAAGACCGCGAGGCGAAAGAAGAGGTCGCGGCGAAACTCGCCGTTTTCGACCGCCGCGCGTAAATCTTTATTGGTCGCCGCAACGATGCGGACATCAACAGGGATGGGCGCGCGTCCGCCGATGCGGTCAACCATCTTCTCTTCGATAGCGCGCAGGAGTTTTCCCTGAACCGCGAGCGGCAGTTCGCCAATTTCGTCCAGAAAAACTGTGCCGCCTGAAGCGAGTTCAAACTTTCCCAGACGCCGCTCGCCCGCGCCTGTGAACGCGCCGCGTTCGTGGCCGAAGAGTTCGTTCTCGATTAAGGTTTCGGGAATCGCGGCGCAGTTGATAGCGACAAAGGGTTTGTCGCGGCGCGGGCTGAGATGATGAACGGCGCGGGCAAACAATTCTTTGCCCGTGCCGGATTCGCCGAGCAGCAGAACATTCGCTTCCGTCTGCGAGACGCGCTGAGTTTCGGCGACAGTGCGTTTGATGGCTTCCGATTCGCCGATGATGCGCGGGAAACCGTAACGGCGCGACCACTCTTCGCGCAGTAAAATATTTTCTGTTCGCAGACGCGCCTGCTCCAGTGCGCGCTCGACTAAGAGAAGCAGGTGGTTTGAGTCAACCGGCTTTTGCAGAAAATCGTGCGCCCCGTCCTTCATCGCCTGCACGGCTTCGTCAATCGAGCCGTAAGCGGTCATCACGATCACAGGAATATCCGGGTCGGCTGCGCGTGCCGCGTGTAGCACGTCGAGGCCGGAGCCGTGAGGCATCCGCAAGTCCGTCAACACCAGGCGATGCGGGGCGCGCGAGATTTCCTGCGTGGCCGCGCGAGCATCCGCGCTTTCGGTGACAGTGTAACCGGCGTGCTCCAACGTCAGGCGGAGCACGCGCCGCAAACTCTCTTTGTCTTCGACAAGCAGGATGTCAGGCATAACGAAAAGCAGGAGTCAGAATCCAGAATCCAGAATCCAGAATAAAACAAAAACGGTTTCCGCCTTATTTATTCTGGATTCTGGATTCTGACTCCTGAATTCTGCATTTTCATCATTCATCGTCGCTCTTGATGTGTCAAGCGGCTTGCGAAAATATAAGAAGCTGATTGGAACTTCTTTTCAGCCGCGCGAGCAGCGCAAAGGGAATCGTCAAACAGCTTCTCAGAAGGGCGGGCGCTGCTAGTTGAAGCAAGCGCCCGTGCTGAAGATGGCGGATTTTTAGAGGATTCAATGACGACGAGCGTCCTGATTTTATCCCCTCCCGTATTTCGCTGCGCAGCCGCCGCGCCGCCCCAGAAAGTTGATCCCAATATCTTTAGCGATGACGCCTTTGCGGATCAATTCATTGACGGCGGCATCGAAAGTGAGCATCCCGAAGGAACGTCCTGTTTGCATGACAGAATGAATCTGATAGGTCTTGCCTTCGCGGATCAGGTTTGAGACAGCCGGGACATTCACCAGAATTTCGGTGATCGGCACACGGCCCTCGCCGTCCGCAGTCGGGAGCAGCGCCTGTGCCACGATCCCTCTTAAACTCTCAGACAACATCACGCGAATCTGACCCTGCTGGCTTACTGGAAAAACGTCTATGATGCGATCAACTGTCTTGATCGCGCTGTTGGTGTGCAGCGTGGCGAGAACGAGATGCCCGGTCTCGGCGGCTGTGACGGCGAGAGAGATTGTTTCCAGATCGCGCAGCTCGCCGACGAGGATGATGTCGGGGTCTTCTCGTAAGGCGGCTCTGAGCGCGGCGTGAAAGGATTTAGTATGGCTCGACACCTCTCGCTGGCTGATGAGTGCCTGACAACTGTGATGAACAAACTCGATGGGGTCTTCAATCGTGATGATGTGCGCCCGCTCGGTAAGGTTGATCGAGTGAATTAGCGAGGCCAGCGTCGTGCTTTTGCCAGAGCCGGTCGGCCCCGTGACCAGAATGAGACCTTCTGAAACATTGATGAGGTCGAGCAACTGTTCGGGCAGTCCTAACTCTTCGACCGTTTGCACACGCTCAGGGATCAGGCGGAAGACAGCGGCCACGCCGTTTCGCTGCATGAAGACATTGACACGAAAGCGCCCGACATCCGGGAGCGGATAGCTGAAATCCAGTTCCATGTTTTCAGCGAAAAGCTCCCTTTGCTTCTCTGTGAGAATTTGTAAGATGAGCGACTGACAGACCTCATGCGATACTTCACGATAATTGAGTTTCACCATCTCGCCGTGAACGCGCAGGTAGGGCGCGGAGCCACTCGAGAGGTGGAGGTCTGAAGCATGTTGTTGCTTCATGAGCTTCAGAAGTTCGTCAAGCTTTGCCATCTTTAGAATGTGTCCGACTGTGATCCGGTCAGGTTAAAAATTCTCGCTGGACGGCATCCAGCAACTGGAAGGCCATCTCTGGATTCAGGTCTTTGAGGATGCGCTGCTCTTCCATGGCCCGCTCTTTGTCTCGCAGATCAATATAGACCAGACCGAGAGAGTAGTGAGCATAAGGATATTCCGGTTCAAGCTGAAGAGCTTTCTGACAGGACTTGATTGCTTCGGCATAACTCCCGCAGTTGTAATAGACGAGACCCAGATTGGTATGCGCCTCGACATAGTCCGGTTTGAGACGGATGGCTCGAATGTAAACCTTGATGGCTTCGACGTTGCGTCCCAAGTGGCTGTAAATCATCCCCAGATTGTTATAGGCCTCGGCGAAGTCCGGGGAGATTTCAATCGCGCGCTCGTAATATTTGATCGCTTCGGTCGAGCGATTCAGTTGCGCGCAGGCCAGGCCTAGATTGTAATAGACCTCCGCAGTGTTCAGCCCTTGCCGAACCGCTTGCTTGAATTCTGTCAAAGCCTCCGCGTAGAGAGCCTGTTCGACCAGCGCCAGAGCCACGTGATAGTGATACTCAGCCGCCTCGTTGCGGCGAGAAGAGTCAAACTCCGGCGCGAGAATCGCCTCGCCTTCATCACGTTTTTTGAATTTATCGAGTAACCCCATTCCAGCCTCCGCACAATGCCTTCAGGGTGACAATCTTAAACTACGCACTAAACGATGACCATGTCTAAGTAGAACTCAACCCTTCCCTTCGCGCTCTCAGTTCTGAGGTTGAGAAACGAGGTTAGTATTCACTCACGCCCAGCACGCGCGGGCCTGTCGAGGCGAGCGCTCTCCGCACCCAGTCGGAATCATATTGAACTGATGAGGTGCCGCTCCCGTTGCTGTTGAAGGTCGGCGCCAGAAAGTTTCCTGAAGCACCGAAGCTGGCAATGGCAACTGAACCGAGACTGTTGCCGTTGCCGCCGCCCGTGCGGATTAGTTGTCCGGTGCCGAGCACGAGGATCAATCCATCAAACTGTGAACTGCCATTGAGGGTTAAAGTGCCGGTTACAATCAGCAGCCCGGCACCACCCGCGGGAGGCAGATCGGTATCGCCGTCAACAAAGGTCAAGAGCGGTTGAGACGTGGTGCCAAAGCCAGGAGGCTGCGAGGCCGTAGTGTAATAGCGGTTGACATTTTGGGCTTCAATCCTCATCTGACTGATAAGCGCGCGTGCGGCATCTGCCGTCTGCAACCAAATGGGGAGGCTTGAGATGCTAATTTGTTGATAGCCAGCAGGGTTTCCGACTATTTGTCCTGCCGGAAGTCCCAGCCCGTTTAGATAGGTGTAGTCAGGAGTGCTCGTCACGGCGAACGCCGGTAGGTTTGACCCTCCGGCATTGTCATTACCGTTATAGCCATATGCCGCGCTGTTCCCGGCATTGAAGTTAAGAACAGTATTATCGTCCGCGCTCCGCAGAGTGATCGTGCTGACCGGCGTGTAATCGAAGGTGAATCTGCTGAGCAGCATCTGCATCTGTTTCTTGGCAGCGCGCGGGCCATAGCCGTTGACTTTCACAAGCAGACGATTTGGCTGAGGCGCGGTGACGCTCGTCACAATCGCATTCGCGCTACCGTTGCTCAGTGCCGGGTTAATGGTTCGGGCATATACTGCCCCTCCCAAATTATCTGTCAGAGTTGGAAATGAGACCACGACTCTGTCGGTGGACGCGCCGGTGAAAGTTCCCGATAGCGTGCAGCTAATAGTTGCCGTGATGAGCCACGGGGCCGTCTGCGTGATAGTTAAGCTGAAAGGTTCGTTCGTGAGTGTGTAGCCCTGACCGCCGACGCTGGAGATCGTAAAATAACCCAGTGTGCTGTTGCCGCTACTGTTGATAGTCGTGGATGCTTGAGGCGTATAGGTTAAGGTCGCTTTGGCATTGCCCGATCCGAACTGCTTAGTCGTCGAGCTATTGTTAAAGAGGCCTGAAGTGGAGAACGTAACTACTGCAGAATTGTCGGGGTCGCTGATTGTGGTGCTATACGCCAGCCCGTTGAGAGGCGAATAGGGTGAAGTCATCACCACGCGGTCGGTGTAGGTGGAATCGTATGTCAGCCAGCGTGACAGTCTTGGCCCGTTAGCATCGCCTGAGATATTAGAGGTCGAAGCGGTCACGGCAGAGCGGAAGGTTATCTTATTCGCTACGGCACTGGGAGACGATGGATCAATCAATGGATTGGGCGCGACGTTTCCTCTAAACACATTGAGGGTGGCCTGCAATCCCG
Source organism: Acidobacteriota bacterium (assembly GCA_032159235.1). Taxonomy (GTDB): domain Bacteria; phylum Acidobacteriota; class Blastocatellia; order Pyrinomonadales; family Pyrinomonadaceae; genus QHXM01. Next base: position 10,832 of record JAVHWW010000044.1, on the reverse strand, counting down.
CTTGCGCCGCATAGTAAGCCTTCATCTCGGCAGTCGAGTCCATCGCGTTTGTCGCCGTCATCGCGGTCGTCAAAATCAACGCGCCGCCCGCAGACAGTAGCAACAGGGAGATGAGCAGCGTCGAAACGAGCGCCACTCCACGTTCGCTTGGGCGATGTTGCGCTCGCTCGCTCATCTTTAAGATCATCGGCATCAGAAGTCACCTCACTTAATCATCAGGACATCTTAGTAATTAACCAGATCGGCGTTGTTCAAAGTAGCATCGGACGTGAGTTGTATGCGCGAAGCGGGTTGGTAGCCCGGAGCGCCCGGCGTCGAAACGGCAGGGAGCGTCACGCACAGGGAGATAACGACATATTTAGCGCTGCTTTTTTGAGCCACCTCAGACACAGCATTGCCCGCCGCATCCTGGACGTTGCTAATATCGCAACTCGCTGAGGCGTAATAGACTCTGTCGGCGTAGTAGCGGATCGTCAGCGCGTCAACGCGGTTGGCGAGGATCATCTCTTGTGCCGTCGTGTTGACATCAAGGCGCACGATGTAGCTGCTGCTGGTGTCGGTATAGAGCATGTATTTAATGTCTTCATCTCGATCCGACGCCGCGTTGCTGGTGGTCTCCTGATCGGTCGCATTGAGGTTGGCGCGGACACGAATCGAACTGATGCTGGAATCGGCTGCCACAATTCCGTTATCGTTCAAACCGAAACCGGAGTTGGCAATCTCGCGCGTCATGTTGTTGAGCGCGCGTTGCGCGTCGGCAATGGCGTCAGTCCGCTGATTCTCACGCGAACGCACATTTAATGAACTGGCGAGCAGAGTGCTCGCCACGACCATTAAGACGAGCGTGATCGTCATCGCAATCATCAACTCGGGGAGCGAAAAGCCTGCCGCGTTCGAGAACTTTGGATTTCGTGTCTGCATAGAACCTCAATTCATTAAAATATCGGAATCGCCTGCCCGTTCGTTTATTGAAAGTATGGCCCGACGGTCGGCGTCGCACGAAGCGACGTGACTGTCACAGGAGTGTTCGTCCACTGTTCGGTTGTGTACGTTGGAGTGACCTGAACGGTAATCACTTCTAAGGCGCTGCTGCCCCCGCAACCAGAGGTGTTGCAAATAGTCGTGACGACATTATAAGAGCGTGAGGCGCTGATGACGGTTTCGGTTGTTGAAGGCGTACTGAAGATCGGATCAGAGAAGGGAGTTTTGCGTAACCGCTCCATGCGCTGTTGAGCGATGGCAAGCGATAATAGCCTGTCGTTTCCGCCCGTATTAAATTTAATGGCATAGACGAAGAGCGAACCCACAGCGAGACTTATCACCATCATCACCACGAGCGCAATCGCTGTCTCCACCAGCGTGAAACCTCGTTCACCATCATTTCTTTTGCTCTTCAACGAGCGACTCGACTGCTCTTTTCTATTCGACAAATTCATTTCGTCTCACTCCTTAGTCTTAGTTCGTCACTTTCACGGCTACGGTCACAGTGGTGCAGGACGAAGAGAAGTTGACGGCAAACGTGCCGCGCGTCTTGTTAAGAGAGGTGATCGAAAAAGTCGCCGAGCCGCCGCTCGTGAGGGATACCGATGTTGGCGAAATCTGTAAGTTACTCGGACCTGATGCCGTGACGTTGAAAGTGCCGGAGCCTGTGACGCTCAGGGACACGGTGCCGGTGCTGCCGCCACCCTTTTTAATTGAGATTGCTGAGAAATTGGCCGTCATACTACAGCCGCCCGATCCATTGCCGGTAATTGGCGGAGCGACGGTGCCCGAACTACCTCCACAATCAGCAGTGTTGTTATGGACAGTGTTTCCAGACACAACTGTTCCGGTCGAAATGTCGGTTGTCGAATTCACATTGGCGTAAGAGACTGTCGGAAGGACATCCACATCGCTATTGACCGTTACGTCTCCGGCATCTGAAACATCAACCCATGATTGCTCGCCGCTATTGTTTTTCATAGCAAAAGTTAAAGTGCACGCCAAAGTGCGGCCACGCCAATTGAATGTCACGGAGGGCAACGGCGTACTGAAAATCACAACTCCGTCTTCAAAAGAAAAATTGCGCGTCGTCGGAGTTCCGCCTCCGTCAAAATCCATCGTCACGCTATAGGTCGTGGCGTTCGTGAAAGTCACGCTCGTCGTCGTATGCCGACGAATAGCATCAAGACGCGCTTTCTCCATATAGCCGGAGAGTTGGCGGACCGAACCCTGAAGGCGAATGTTGTCGCGTGATCGAGCGATGCCGATCAGCGCGAATGCCGAAATGATGCCAGCGACCGCAATCGCGACGAGTAGCTGTAGCACAGTGAAGCCACGCTCTCGACTTTGGCGATGGTCTCTGTGTTCCATATTGCTTGTTGCTCGCTTGTTCATTGCTGTCCTCGAAACTGCTTGTAGTTGATCCAAACGCCTGTGGCCGAGCACAGTCGCAGGAGACCTGTGCACACCGGAGCAGGGCAATAGCCATGCCATCTTCTTTTCACTCGAAAACCTCTCGGAATCTCTCCTGTCCTGACGGTGTGAACGAGCACAAGCGTTACTTTCAGTGACAGGATAGGAAGCGCGCTCCACAACGCGCTGCCACTTCGTCAAAGAGCTTGCGGGCTACAGAACCGGCAGGTTTCTTCTCACTCATACAAACGGATTGTCAGTTATTGACGAGTGAAAGCGCGTGTTTACGGCAGTCGTGCGCGCCGAGTCGAGCTATGGCGTAGAGGGCGTGTGAGGACGGAGCGATTGAGTGGATTAGCGGGCGGCTCACAATTTGCTGTCGGAAGCGACGGGCGCGCAGAGTTTATGCGCCCAATCCCTGTGGCTCATCCAGCCAGAGCGCGATTTGTGTGGATTGTCGAAGCAGAAGTTTTGGAGGACGACACGTGCGGTGTGGCCTTCAACGCGCAGGCAATCGAAGCGCCAGCGCGCTCCAGATAAACTTGTCGAGGGATCGTCCCCATGCGCGTTGATCCGCACGACTGCGCGTGTGTGGGGCGTAAAGCGCTCCGGCGACTCTCAGGCCGCCGGAGCGCCTTTGATTTAGAAGCGCGCTTCTATTGTCCGTTGTGTTTGGCTTCGCGCTTGGCCTCTTTCTCCGCAGCCTTAGCTTCGTTATTGCTGAGACCTAAATCCTGCAACGTCTGACCGATGCTCTTTCCACTTTGCAAGCCGGAAAGAATCGCTGCGGTCGTGATATTAGGATGCCTTGCGTTCAAGTTGCTGGCGATTACATTAGCCGCCACGAACTGGCCGAACTTCAAGTTCGGATTAGCCGCGAGCGCCGCTTGATATTGAGTGCGGAGCGCCTCAGGCGTCGTGTTCAGTTTATTGGCGATACCTTGAAACTTGTTCAGGTCTTTATCTGTGCGCGGAGCATCGCCGCCAGCTCGCGCGCGGTTCAGTCCGTCATCTGATCGTCCACCTGATTTGCCGGAAGCATTACCCAGCCCACTATCCGAGCGACCTCCTGATCTTCCGCTCGCCGTGCCGATTCCTCCGCCCACTCCTGGTGAGCCGCCCGGAGGGCCGCCGCCCGGATTACCACCGCCTCTGCCGCGTCCCTGCGCGGAAGCTGTGACCTGCGCGCCAGCGATAAAGATTATGCTGAGAAGCGCGATGCCCAATGTCGTCAAACTCTTAGTTTTCATCTTCCCCTCCTACAGTGAAAGTTCTTGCCTCAAGTCAATGAGGATTAGTTGTTAATGGGGGCTGTGAGCAGAATACGCCGCTATTCAATGCGATTAAGGGAGAATAGTTGGGTTGTCTAAACTTTGTCAAAGGTGGCCATGCGCTTCAGTTTGGCCCCGGCTCGTACTCGTCTTTGCGCGTGGGTAGTGAGTCAAGCTGCGTGCGTGCGAGTCGCATGGCGGGCGTCACGGGATTGTATTTGAAGGGAGCAGGGCCGCCGTGCAGGTTCTGAATCTGCTCGACGAGCGCGTCCTGACTCTCGCGGAAGCGTAAGACGTTGCCGCGTTGATTGAAGATGACGAAGAGCAGAGTCTCGCCGTCGCGCGTTCGCATCTGCCCGACGAGCGCGCTTGCGCCGCCGTCAGTTCTGACGAGCGTGCCGGTCTTGGCGATGACGCTGCCGCGCTCCTGCATGTCTGTGTAACGCTTTTCGAGTGTGCCCGGATCAACACCCGCGACCGGCATCAGGTCTGACGGCGAGAGATTGAACCTCGCAAGCTCATCGTGCAGCGCGCGAAAAATTTTCATCATCGCGCGCGGCGTCACGCGATTAACGCCCAACCCACTTGTCGAAGCCAGCCGGACATCTCCGGGATTCAGCTTCAGTTCTCGCGTCAGAAAATTCTGGACGCCGCTCGCGCCGCCGAGTATCTCGCCGATGCGCTCGGCCATGAAATTGTTTGAGTAGCAGAGCAGCACCTTGAGGATGTCAATCAGTTTGCTCGAATGATGAACCAGCAGAGAGTGTGCTCCTGCCGGAACTGAATCAACGTACACCGCTCCCATCACGGCCACGCTCGGAGTTGTCTGAAGGCTCTCTTTGTCACCGACTATCGAACGCTCCTCAATCCACGCGCGCGAAGCTGCGGCAGGACGGCGCGTCGCATCGAGCGCATCATAGAGTTGATTGCCGGCACGCTGCGTCGAGCCATCGAAGTTCATGGTGAAGCCGGGCGCGACAATCAGATTGCCGGTGACGGTGCGGATGCCGCGCTTGTTCAACTCCCGCGCAATCATGATGGCGTGCTCGTAGTGAAAAGATGGATCGCGTCCTGAAAAAATCAGATCACCTGAGAGTGTGCCCGTGGTCTGGTCGAGAGTTCCGTTCGTCCAGACGGCGGTCGGGAAACGATAGTCAACGCCCAGAGATTTTAGCGCAGTGAGAGATGTCCCGAGTTTGACGGCGGAGGCCGGATTGTAGCCCTGATCCGCGTCCTGCGCTATCACCGTCTTTCCATCGAGCGTCTCGACGAGCAGTCCCTGCGTGATGATGACGGGCTTCGGCGGCGCGATGTCCGGCTTTGCGGGCAGCGTCGTTGTTGCTGTCGTCGTTGTGACGGGAAAAGGTTGCGTCGTCGCAGGCTGCGGAGCCGGACGTGTCAGCACGGTCGGGCGTGTGTAGCTCGGAGTTGACGGCTGTTCAGATGATGGTGTTGTTGACTGAGCTAACACGCGCGTTGGCGCGAGTGTCAACAGAATGAGGAGAGAGAAGATGACTGCGATTCTGTTCCTGCCTGATTGATTGCTCATTCTTTTCTCCATCAACGATCTCCAAAAGGCAAAACATGATAGCATGACTGCATCGCTTTCAGTTCTCAAAAAATATTCGTCAAAGACGTTGACGCCTCCGTTTGATGCAGCATCGCGCAGGAAGAGATGCAAGCGCGCGCGCAAGATGAGAAACCAGCAATCAAATTCATTTCCCAACTTCGTTGACATGCTGCGAGGACACTCCTAGAATCCTCAATGGTCATTGAAACCTCGTGCGACGCGACAAGCAAACCGTCACTATTGAAAACATACGCGCCACGCGCCGAGTGCGTGCCCGTGAGATTCGCGCACGTCTCACGGAGTTTCGCGCAGTGTGGGAGGCAGGCTCGGATGAGCGGCTCTGGGAAGAGTTGGTCTATTGCATCTTCACCGCCGGAGCTTCGGCGCGGATGGGCCTGCGTTCCGTAGAAGCCGTCAGACACCTGTTGCTGACGGGCGACCAGGCGGCATTGACTCAAGCCTTGCAGGGAGTTCATCGTTACCCTGCGGCGCGACCGGGTTACATCGTCGTGACGCGCGAGTATCTGCACGAAGATTGCGGGATGCGACTGCGCGAGCGGCTTGAGAGTTTCGACGATGCGTTGGCACGCCGCGACTGGCTGGCGCGCGAGCGGCGCATCAAAGGACTCGGTTACAAAGAGGCGAGCCACTTTCTACGCAACGTAGGTTTCGGAGGCTACGCGATTCTTGACAAACACATCCTGCGAAGTCTGGCGGAACTCGGCGTCATCAAATCGCCTGAGCCTCCAACCACTCGCTTGCGTTATTTAGAGACCGAAGAACGACTGCGGCAATTCGCGCACGATGTGGTGATAGACTTCGACGAACTTGATCTCGTTCTCTGGTCTATGAAGACCGGAGAAGTGTTGAAGTAAAGCAGGAGTCAGAATCCAGAATTCAGAATTCAGAAGAAAAGAGAATCAGTAAAAGCGGTCTCCGCCTTATTATTCTGGATTCTGACTCCTGGCTTCTGAATTCTGCTTTTGAAGGTTTCCCCCATGAGAATAAGTAAGCTGAGAAATAAATTGGGCCGGGCGGTGGTTGGAATTGTGGTCGTGGTTACTGTGTGTGCGACGGTGACGATGGGAGCGAGGCCAACTGCCTTGGCGGGGGATAAGACGCGCAGTCGCGCCGAGCGTGCGTTGCGTGAAGGCGAGTTCGAGTTAGCCGCGCAACTATTTCGTGAGTTGATAGCGAAAGATGCTCACGACAATGCGGCTCGGCTCGGTTTGAGCTACACGCTGCTGAAGCTGAGGAATCTGACGGATGCTTACGATCATGCGGCGCGTGTGATCGCCGTTGACCCGCTCTCGCCTCGTGCGCACGCGCTGCTTGGCTCAGTCATTCTGGCGAGCGGGGACTTTCGCCTGTCGGTCGAAGAGTTCCGCACGGCGTTGAGCCTGAAAGACGACGAAGCCCTGGCGATTGCGGGTCTGGCGATGGTTGATTTCTACGAGAATCGTCTAAGCGCCAGCCTCACCGGGCTGCGCCGCGCTATCGCACTCGATTCCAACGAGCCTGATTTCGTTTACAGTCTCGCGCAGGCGGCGGCGCGCTCCGAGCGTTACAAAGAGGCTGCCGATGCCTACGAGCGTTTCCTGATCGTCGCGCCGCGCACGGATGAAGATCGCCGCGCGCGGATTCATGGGCTGATTGATTTCCTGCGCTATCTCGGTGCCCAGAGCGGCCTCTATGAGACCAGCGGAGCGAGCCAGACGAGTGTGCCTTTTGAGATGCCCAATGATCGTCCCATCGTCAATGTCCGCGTGAACGGACGCAAAGAGCCGCTGCGTTTTGTTCTCGACACAGGCTCCGGCAGCTCTGTTATTTCGGAGGAGACGGCGAAGCGATTGGGTTTGCATGAAGTGGCACGCGGCGGCATGGCGCGCGCCATCGGCGGCAAGTTTGAAATCGTTTACGGCTATCTTCAGTCTTTAGAGATTGGAGATGCGCGCATTGACAATGTGCCTGTTTACATTCGTCGCTTCTATAATGATGCAGTTCCTGTTGACGGCTACATCGGACTCGCCGCCATTGCCAAGTACATCTTGACAGTTGATTACGGAGCGCACACCTTGTCGCTCACTCGCCAGCATTCAAGTGCTGACTCTACTGTGCCCAGCCCGACCGCCATCGAAATTCCGTTCCGCAGTACGGCGAGCGGTTTCCTGAGCGGCGAGGTGCATCTCGAAGGAATCAACAAGCCGCTCAACTTCATTATAGACACTGGCGCGAGCACTTCCGTCATCTCAGAAAAAATGATGGAGCTTGAGGAACTGAGCAGCTACAAGCGACCCGGACGGATGCGAGTTTACGGCGCAGCCGGAATCGCCGAGGATGTGCAGACGTTGATCTTGCCGCGCTTGCTCCTGGGCACGCAGGTGCGGGAAAAGTTAGACGTGGCAGTGCTTGATCTGGAGCCTGTCAACGAAACCACCGGCTTCGTGCAGTCCGGCATCATCGGCGGAAATTTCCTGCGTCACTTCCGCGTCACCTTCGACTTCCGAAAATCCGTCATCTATCTTGAGCCTCTGACCGCCACCGCATCGGCGATTGAGAAGCAGCAGGCAGAAACTATCGAGGCCAGGCAATTATGAAGCAGAGCCTCTATCTTGAAACCTCCGTCGTCGGCGCGTATCTGGATAACGGCGAGCCGTTTCGCCGCGACTTAACGATCAGATGGTGGGAGCACGAGATGCCGGAGTATCGCGCCGTCGTCTCGCCTCTGGTCACGCGCGAGTTGGAGCGTGTGCCCGAACCGCATCGCACAGGTTACTTGAAACTCGCCAGCCAGCTTGAGCAGGTCGAGTTGACGGATGAAGCAGCCATTCTCGCCGAAGGCTACATCGCGCGCGGCATCTTTCATCGCAAGTACATCGCCGACGCCCTGCATGTGGCCGTTGCTTCATTTCACAAGATAGATTATTTAGTCACGTGGAACTTCGGTCATCTGGCAAACGTCCGCCGCCAGGCGCGCGTGCGCCTCTTCAACACGGCTGCCGGATTCTTTGTCCCGATGATCGTCACGCCGGAGTTTTTAGTTTCGGAAGCAACGGAAAGGATAGTGAATAGTGAAGAGTGAAAAGTGAAAAGTTAATAACAGTTATTCACTATTCACTATTCACTATTCACTTTTTTTATGTATCGCAAGCCCAGATTTCTTGAAGTGCTGCACGCGATCCGCGAGGAGATGTCGCGTGAAGCGGATTACGATGTGGATTTGTTTACCGAGATGGTGCGCTCCGGCGTGCGTCCCGCGCATGGAGCGGAGCGCAACGTGCGCGGCTTCAAGAGTCGCGCACCGCGCGAGGCTGAATCTGTCGAAGAGACACAAAAACGTGGACGGCGCAAACGAGCAGGGGGATAATGTGAAACCGTGACAAGTGACAAGTGACAGGTGACAAGAGAAAAGCTCTTATCCTGTGACCTGTCACTTGTCACTTGTCACCGAATCGTTATGGATGTCACGTTTGAGACCATCGGGCTTGAAGTGCCGAGCGAGAAGGCATTCAACTATCTCGCGGAGCGCGCGGGCGATCAGGGCGAGGCGACGCAACTCTCAAGGCGCGGCGCTGTGCTGCATGGGCGCTGCTGGAAACTCGGCGAAGGTTTAGAAGTCTGGACGGTGCTTTATGAATCCGGCACGGGCGACATCTTTTACGCGGATTGTCGTCCCGGCTTCAGAGCGCGCTACACGCAGCGCATCAGTCCCTGGGCGCTGACGGAATATGATGAAGAGGGCGAAGCGGTCGTGCATGGCTACTGCGACGGGACGGAGACGGAAGTCCTCTTCGAGTTGCAGAATTTGACGGAGGTCGGCCCCACAGGATTTCGCGCGCCGGAGTTGCATGTTGGTTTGTGCGGGTTAGCGTATCGAGCGCGCGTCTGCAAAAAATCGGCGAGCGCCGACTGGCAGCCACTCGAAAAGTCTGCGCCCACGCGCGCCGCGCATGAGAATGATTGGTGCTTGACGGGGCGCGTCATCGCTTTCAAGCCGCTCCGCAATCCTCTCTCCGGCAGCGAACTCTACTGGGTCTATCTCGATCTTGAACGATTGAAACTCGAAGTGCTCGTCAATCATCGCGCGTTGCGCGGCACGCTCTCTATCGGCGCGATGCTCGCGGCTGAAGTCTGGCTGCAAGGCCACGTGCTTGATGAACGCGCCCGGCGCTCGCGTTACGAAGGCATTGACCGCGCCTACGTAACAGCCAATTTCTGGTCCGCGTTGAAGAGAAAAAATTAATAGTGGTCAGTGGTCAGTGGTCAGTGGTCAGAAAGTTAAGCAACTGACCACTGACCACTGACCACTGACCACTGACTTTTATGAAACGTCTCATCATCATCCTCCTCATCATCATTCCACTTGGCGCGGTCGGAGTTTATTTCTTCAATCAATATTGGATTCATCGTTACGACGCTCTGATTGCGCAGCAAGCGGCGATCTATCATCTTGATCCCGATCTAGTCTGGAGCGTGATTTATGAAGAGACATATTTTCGTCCCTGGAAGATCGGCAACGATGGCGAGATCGGATTGATGCAGGTGACTCCGACGGTCGGACAGGAGTGGGCTGCGCAGACCGGAATGAATGAGTTTGTTCGCCAGATGCAGCATCCCGAAAGCGCGCTCCGCGATCCTGAACGCAACATTCAGGTCGGTTGCTGGTATCTCGAAAAATTCTACGAGGAGTACCGCGACACGCCGGGCTGGGAAGCGCGCATGGTCGCCGGATACAACGCCGGGAAAAGCCGTGTTGACAAGTGGAATCAGACGGAACAGGGCGAGCCGCCTCTGACCGTTGAGCAGTTTATCCAACGCATAGACATCCCTTCGACGCGCGCTTACGTCTCTTCCATCCTCGCGCGGTATCGCCGTCTCAAAGAGGAGCGCGCCCGCAACGGCAACACACAAACCAACAGCACACAGACCAGCCACACGCCGGAGGCCGTGCGTTGACCTATCGTCAACTACTCGCCGCCAACGCTGACTTTCGTCGTCTCTGGACTGGACAGGTCATCTCTGAAATCGGCGACTGGTTCAACAACATCGCCGTCCTCGCTCTGACGATTCAGCTTGCGGGCGTAGGCCGCGAAGGACAGGCCGTCGCTTTCTACGCCATCGCGCGTCATCTGCCGCTCTTTCTCTTCGGGCCATTGGCGGGTGTGGTCGTTGATCGCGTGAACAGAAGGCGCGTGATGATCGTCGCAGATGTCTCGCGCGCAGTTCTCGCGCTCGGCTTTTTGCTGGCTGAGAGGATGAGCACGCTGCCCGTCGTTTACATCGTCGGCGCGTCTCTCTTCGCCGTCTCATCTTTCTTCAACGCCGCCAAGCGCGCCTCCATCCCCAATCTCGTTCATGGCACAAGCGAGCTATTAACCGCCAACTCACTCTCGGCTTCCACGACAGCCGCCACCATTGCCGTCGGCTCCGCGCTCGGCGGCCTGCTCTCAACCTTCATCGGACACAACATCGTCTTCATTCTCAACGCGACGACGTTCCTCGTCTCAGCCGAGATGATTCGCCGGATTCGCACGCAGACGAGTGGTCAGTGGTCAGTGGTCGGTGGTCAGATTAAAAAGAGAACTGACCACCGACCA
>JAVHWW010000042.1:0-23787 GCA_032159235.1 Acidobacteriota bacterium | reverse complement strand
GGGCGAAGTCGCGCAGGCACAGTTTGAGATCGCCTGGGCTGCGCACGATGCGAAGAACTATCAGGAATCGTCGCGCCTCTTGATGGAACACCTCGCGCTCTACGCCGACAAGAACACGGACAATCGTGGCCGCGCCGGATATTGGGCTGCGCGTGATTCCGAACGCGCCGGAAAGTTGGCCGAAGCACGCGCGCTCTACGAAGCGATGCAGACGCGCTACGCCGCAAGCTGGTACGGCGACCTCGCGCGCCAGCGACTCAATACGATAAAGAACAATAGCAATGCGCCGTCAGCGAACTTCTCTTCCGACCAAATGATGAGCCGCGCCATCGGCAACCTGAAAACCGTCACCGTCGCCGAAGAGACCGCCGGACAGAACGAGAACGAGCGCGTCACCAAAGCGGATCAACTCACCAACATCGGGATTGACGATTTCGCACTCGAAGAATTGAACGTCGCCTCGCAAGCCGCGCCAACCAGCCCGCGCGTCAATCTCGCCATCGCACGTATCTACCGCACGCGCGGCCAGAACCTGCTCGCCTTCAACATGCTCAAGAAGAGTTATCCTGATTACTCGCAGATGAAGCCCGAAGAGTTGACGCGCGATGAGTGGGATATTTTCTACCCGCTCAACTACTGGGACATCATCGTGCAGGAAGCCACGAACAAACGGCTCAACCCACATCAGGTCGCCGGACTCATCAGACAGGAATCCGTCTTCGATCCGCGCGCTACCTCGCCCGCGAAAGCCTACGGACTGATGCAACTGCTCGTCCCGACCGGACAGGCGATGGCAAGGAAGTACGGGATAGACCGCACGATCACTGTTGATTCACTCTTCGAGCCGCGTCTCAACATTCAACTCGGCACGGGCTACATGCGCGACCAGTTCGACAAGTTCGGGCGCATCGAATACGTCGCCGTCGCTTACAATGCTGGCCCCGGTCGCGTCCCGCAATGGCGCGCCACGCTGCCGCTTGAGCTTGACGAGTATGACGAAGCGATTCCCTTCAAGGAGACGCGCGCTTACGTGCAGGGCGTCGTGCGTAACACGCTGCAATACCAGAGGCTCTACGACGACAACGGGCAGTTTCGCCCCAACGTCGGCACGCACCCCGTTCATCCTTCAACAGAGACGACGCAAGCGGGCGCGCCCGCCGTTCAATCTGCGGATGAGACTGTGATTCAGCGACGCTTCACGGGGAATGAGCGAGGAGAATAAAAGCAACACTGTGATGAAACCTTCCGTCGCTTTCAATCGCTCTCTTTTCGTCGTCACGCTGGCGGCGCTCTTCCTCGCGCTTTCATTCAACGCGCCGGACGCCTTCGCACAGAGAGCGCGAAAGAGGACTGCCGCACCTTCGTCTTCAACCGGAACACTCACTATCCGCAGTGAGCCAGACGCGATCATCTGGCTTGATGAAATCAGACGCGGCGTCACTGACAATACGGGACAGCTCGCGCTTGAGAAGATCACACGGGGTCGCCACACTTTGCGTGTGCGCGCAAGCGGCTTCAAGGAGAGAACGCTGCCGCTCGCTTCCTTGCCGCGAGGACAGATCGAAGTTCGTCTCACACGCACGACAGACGAGGCCGAACTTAACTTTCAGAAAGCTGAAGACGCCCGCGAGAAAGCGAAAGATGAAGAGTCGCGCAAGGCGGCAGCCGATCTCTATCGTCGCGCGCTTGAGTTGCGCCCTGAGTTTCCGGCGGCGCACGTCGGACTCGCGCGCGTGCTGCTCGATTTGAACGACTATAAGAAGGCGCTTCAGGAGATTGCGGACGCGCGCGACGGTCGCCCGGTCTATCCTGAAGCCTCGGCGGTCGAAGGACGCATCTATCGCTCCGCAGCCTTCTGGGATGATGCCGTCGCATCCTTCCGTCGCGCCATCCGCGAAGCGCACGGCTTTCAACCCGAAGCGCACACCGGCCTCGCGCTCCTCTTTGAAGAGGAAGGCAAAAACGAAGAGGCCGCCGCAGAGTTTCGCACCGCCCTCGCGCAGCTTTCCGACACGGAGCCTGTCATCTATCAACTGCTCGGAGCGGCATACGAGAAGATGGAGAAGTACAAAGAGGCCGTCGCCGCTTACGAGAAATACCTGCAACTCGCACCCGACGGAAATCTTGCGCCCGCCGTCCGCTCAATCATAGATCAACTGCGGAAACAGGCGGAGGAGCAGTCAGCGCAGCCGAACTGATACGCTTTCATGTTCGTAGCCTGAGTTGATGACATATCTCGTATAACAATGCGAATTTCAGAAATAACTGAACAGCCACTTGGTGTTTTGCTAGATAATTTCTATGTATGTCAGACATGCAGTATTGTTGATACTGATAGCGGGCGCGGAATAGTAGGTCACGCTTGCGCTCATTGTAATACTAAAGGTGAAGGCGGATTAAGCTATTTTGGTCTTCCTGTAAATGCTTTAATCAACCTAATGCAAGAGAGCTATCATCAGAAGCCACGACAAACTAAGACTGGTCGTATTCTAGCCAAGGATAACATCCATCAACTCGCTGTCATCATTTATTTTTGCACTTTTGGAGAAGTCCTCCTTGACCATTTTTTGCGAGAGGTAATGTATGCCTTGCAAGTTTCTAATGGTGTTCGAGAACGCATATTGAATGACAATCTATTTTCAAGGGAGCGCGTTGAAAAGGTATTCCCAAGTTTAGTTAATGAGAAATGGAACTTCGTCATAAAGGAGTTGAGCAAAACCTCCAAGATAGATTATGAGGAAACAGTGAAATTCTACCTTCAAGTTGTAAACGCTCGAAACCAGTTCTTACATAGAGGTAATAAGTGGGCTATACCAAGCAACATGCCTGAAAAATGTATGGAAGAGATGTGGCCGGTGATGAAGCTATACGCGGAACTACATAATCGCTATGTGCCTGCTATTTATGCAAATCAAAAGCGTAAGTACCGGACATGGACTTAACAATTCACTGTATTTCACATATTGAGTCCACTATTTACTGAAGCGATGTGCTAACGATTAACTGGACAGAGTATCTCAAGTACCGAGCAGCGCTCAGAGGCTTTGATCTGGCGAAGCTCGAAGATATTATCCGGCATTCAACGGAACGATATCTTGATACCGAGACGCGACGAGTGGTCGTCGTTGGACGGCACGAACAGCAGTTGGTTATTATTCCCTGCGACGTGGACGATGAGATAATCACTCCGGTGACTGTCCATGCTATCACCCGACAGCAAATACACTTTCGGCTCAGGACTGGGAGATTGACGACATGAATAAGACCCGCATTCAATACTTCGAGCAGGAAGACATACTACATCTGACGATTGCTGAGGGGCCGGAAAGCAGGAGTCTCGAACTCAGCCCCAACATTACGGTTGAGCTAAACGACCAGAACGAGTTGATCGGCGTAGAGATTCTCAACGCGACCACCTTTCTACGAGATGCTGTGTTAGAGTCCATTCAGGCGAAAACGCTTCAAGTGCTTCAAGCCGAAGCAGCGTGACCGGCCATCGTGATCGTGCGCGCATCAGGGACGGCGACTAACCAGCACGCGCAGCTAAATCAAATAGAAAAGATTCGCCATGAATAAAACTCGAAAACTGTTCTGGCTCTCTTTCTTCATTTTACTTTGCTGCGGCAGTATCGCTGCTAAAGGAGTTCATCATTACGTCTTCTTCAATCGAGAGCGGGCGAGAATCCACGAGAGGGCGTTTCTTGAGACGAAGGCATTTGAAGGAGCGCAAATAAAATATACGTGGCGAGAGCTTGAGCCGGAAAAGGACGCTTACGACTTCAGCGCCATTCGTCAAGACCTGGCGTTCCTGACTTCAAAAGGCAAGAGACTCTTCATTCAGCTTCAGGATAGTTCTTTCGACAACTCTATCGTCAATGTTCCGCGTTACCTTCTGCAAGAGAATCAATACAACGGCGGGGCAGACAAGCAATACAATATCGAAGGTGACGATGAAGCGCACGCGGTTGCCGGAGGCTGGGTGGCGCGGCGTTGGGACGTTGCGGTGCAGGAGAGATTTCACAAACTGCTCTTTGCGCTCGGCAAGGAATTCGATGGCCGTGTCGAGGGCATCAATCTGCCTGAGACCTCTGTGACGTTTGGCGAGAGCGGGCGACTGTTTCCGAAAGGCTTCACCTTCGAGAGCTATCGAGATTCCGTCATCACGAACATGGAAGTCTTGAAACGCGCGTTCCCCAAATCGGTCACGATGCAGTACGCCAACTTCATGCCGGGCGAATGGCTTCCCGGTTCGGATAAGTCGTATCTCCGAACTGTTTATCAACGAGCAAGGGAGTTGCATGTCGGAGTGGGCGGCCCAGACCTCTTGCCTTATAAGCCCGGACAGATGAAACATAGTTACCCTCTCATCAGAGAAAGCGACGGCAGCATCCCAACCGGAATCGCGGTTCAATTCGGCAACTACGAGCACCAGAATCCTCAGACCGGCAAGCGAGTGACGATCCCGGAGTTGCTGGAGTTTGCGACCGAGTATCTCAAGGTTGATTATCTCTTCTGGTCAACTCAAGAGCCTTTCTACACAGAGCAACTGATACCATTTCTCAATCACATCAAGTCTTGAAGGCTTGCGTAAAAAGCCGGAAAGGAAACGCGCATGAATCTGGATGAGATTCGTCAATACTACGCGGAAGAGATTCGCGCCGTCGCAAATATTCAGACAGAGGCTCTCGTCGCGGCCTTCGCTCATGTTCCGCGCGAGCATTTTCTTGGGCCGGGGCCATGGCAGATTGCGAACCCTGACTCGTGGCAGGCCATGACGCCCAACGCCAACCTCAAAGGCGGAGGCAGCTATCGGACAACTGAGGATGACAATCCAAGACATCTCTACCACAACGTCCTGATCGCCATTGACGCCGAGCGCAAGTTGAATAACGGGCAGCCGAGCGGTCTTGCTTCGTGGCTGGATGCTTTAGAACTTCGGGCAGGAGACCACGTCCTTCACGTCGGGTGCGGTGTCGGCTACTACACGGCGATCATTGCTGAAGTGGTTGGGGAGAGCGGCCATGTGATTGGTGTTGAGATTGATCCAGACCTGGCGGAGCGCGCGCGCCGGAATCTGGCCGGTCTCAATCACGTCGAAGTTGCGCAGAGTGATGGCAGGGAGTTCGATTCAGGCCCGGCTGATGCCATCTTCATCAACGCCGGCGCAACGCATCCGCAACTGATGTGGCTTGATAATCTGAAACCCGGAGGACGGCTGCTGCTCCCGCTCACTGTTGCCAGAGATGAAGTCTCCGGTGGAATGGGCTTCATGCTCAAAGTGAATCGTTTGGAGAGCGGGTATGCTGCGCGCTTCATCTCGCCGGTTGCGATCTTTCCCTGCATCGGCGCGAGGGATGCAGAGTCGAATCAACGTCTGCGTGAGACGATGGCGAAAGGAACCTGGGGGACTGTTCAATCTCTGCGTCGTGACGCGCACGAAGCGAGCGAGACCTGCTGGCTTCACGGCGAAGGCTTCTGTCTTTCAACGCTGCCCGTCGCCCAAAGCTAACGCAACCAGCCAAGCATCTTCGCAATAAAGCACAGGAAGAAAACAACAACTAACATTGTCGCCAGCCAGGGATGCTTGCCCATCGGACATCTGCCGCCGTCACTCATAATTGCTCTTACTTTCTAACCAGCACGACATCCTTCTGCTTTTTCGTAAAGTCGAAGAGTGATGGCTGCTGAATCTTGATGCTCTGAATCTCTACCAGGTCGAGCGACTTACTTCCCGTCCCATTGTTTCCGTCCTGGCGAATGATAGCCGGTTGAGCTTCGTTCTCCGAAACCGCACGCCCGAAGGTTTGCACTTTGCCCTGTCTGACCTCTTCATACAATCCCGGCACGCGATTAACGCCATAAGCCAACCATTCGGAGAGCGTAATGCTCTTATCCTGCGGCTTAAAATCTGCCTGCCATGCTTCAATCCCGTCGTGAACGAGCGCGTAAGTCAGTAACCCTTGTTTGATGAGATGACTCTCCAACGCCACACTATCAGATTGCGTTGCGGTCAATATCTTCATGCCTTTGTCGTAAGAGAGTTGACCTAAGCCACGACTGTCCATCGGCCCCGGCTTAAAGCCCGCCGCCGCGACCGCCGCCGTGGATTGACAGGCATCAACGATCATCACCATCTCTCCGGCATCAACGTCTCTCAGCCAGAGACTCAACTCTTCGCTTGAGACGGCGTGCTTCAACAGTTCCGGCGTCGGCTTCTTACCCGTTCCCGGCCCGGTGTCGGAAGTGATGAAATAGAAATCGCCATTCGGAGCTGCGTATCCATGACTTGAAAAAGAGATGAGTACCAAGTCTTCAGGCCGCGCCGCTTGAATCTGGTCTGGATTGGGAATCTGTTTTAGCAACTCAGGGTCATCAACCTTCTTGCCCGACAAAAGATCAAGCACCGCTTTGAAGACGCGCTTCGTCGCATTGTTCGGACTAGCGACGCTCTTCCCACCATCCGTCCTGTAATCCGAGATGAGCGGAATCTGCACAATATCCTTCTCTGCATACTCGCCCGAACCTATCAGGCTCCTGTGCATCACATCCTGAAGCCGCCGCGCATCATTGGCCGCAAAGTTCAAATCGAACGCCGTGTTCTCGTAAGCGTTGACGCCAACCGTGATGATGTACGCGCGCCCCTTCACAGTCTGCAAGCCGTCGGGAATCTCGACGCTCTTTCGCGCCGTCGCGCTCTTCACCTGATCCACATTGAAAGCATACGCCGAGAACTCTACAGACTTAACGCCCGCCTTACGCGGCAGCCTGATGTTCTCAAACTTGATGGTGCGCGTGCCGTCCTTCTCTAATCGCACCTCTCTGCCTTTATCCGGCTCATAGCCAACTAACTGCCCGTCACGGAACAACCGCAGATCATACACGCCCGTCTCCAAAAGATTGCCCTGCACATCGCGTTGCGTTTCGCTTTTCGCTCTGGCGACCTCGACCGTCACCGACACCCCGCCCTGCTCATCCGGTTTTGAAATCTCTTTGATCTCCACTTTCGGTTGGGCGCGATTCAACTTCGCAAGCGATGGAACATCTTTGAACTTCTCACCCGCGAGGATACGCGGCAGCAGGCGCGGCTCGTAATAATCGCGGATGAAGATTTCGAGCGGCAGGGGTGTAAACGGCGCATCGGGCACAATCCATTGCAGTCCCTTGATCTCTTCAAGGTTATTGGTATCAAAACGCCCATCCGGTGCGATGACGGCCCACGCGCCGCTTGTGAAGGAGACCAATCGGCACAACTCATGTCCGGTCGAAGCATCCCACACGCGCGTCGTCGAATCGCTGCTGCCCGTTAAGACGAATCGTCCGTCAGGCGAGAAAGCGACGGAGGTCACATTAGCCAGATGCCCGACGAACTGTTGCACTTTTTCTCCCGTTGGAATGCGCCAGAGATTCACAACATTGGCGGATGCATCTACGGTCAGCAGAAAGCGGCTATCGGGCGAGAAGGCATAAATGGATTCTGATTGGCCTTCAAACTGTCTGACCTCTCTTCTGGCTGCGACATCGAGCAGCCTCAATAGTTCGCCGCCCGCCAGTAGAAAGCGACCATTCGGCGAGAACGACAGACTGTGTGTGATGAACTTCGCGCCAGCAGGATCGCGCAGTTTCCACACGTCTCTGCCCGTGCTCATGTTCGACAGATGCAGGCTTCTTGTCTCTTCATTCCACCTAGTTCCGGTTGCAAAGAACCGATTATCGGGAGAGATGGCGAGCAACGGAATATCAAGAGACTTAAGATCGTCAAATTCTTTGATGATTGCACCGTCAGCAGCATTCAGGAGCACTGTGGTCTCATTGCCTTCAATCATCACGTAACGACCATCAGGAGAAAACGTCCAGTCGGAGTTCGATGGTGTTTTTCCGTAGTAACTGCCACCCGCGTTTGAATAGTCCTTCGCAACAAAATCGAAGTGCCAGAGTTCCTTGCCGCCGCTTGCCTCCCACAGCCGCGCCGTCAGTTCATCAGAACCCACATTGATCTGAGGGTCTTTCTTTTCAGAATCCGTCTTTGCTTTTGATTCCGGCTCCTCTTTATTTTCCATCGTGAGGACGAAACGACCGTCCGCTGAGAGCCATGCTTCCGCAGCTTTCGGAAAACGCGCGAGTTCTTTCCCTGAGACCACATCCCAGAGGCGTATATTCAGAGGTTGTGCGGCATCTTCATCTTCATCGCCCGCGCCGAAGTTGCCATTCCAGAAACCCCTCTCGTTGGAGCTGGCTGTCAAAGCAAAACGACCATCGGCGGAAAGCGACCTGATGAAAATTTTGCGAATGTCTTCGCCAGTTGTCCCCTTGAATCGAACCTCCTGTCCGGTGCTGAAACTCCACAACGCATTCCCGGTCGTGATGAGACGACTGTCGCTGGAGAACGCGACATGCGAGACGGCTTCAGCCTCACTTTGAAAGCGACGCACCTCTTTTCCTGACGCGACATCGAACATGACCATCGCCGTTATCCCACTTGTAAATCCGGCGCTTCCTCCTAAAGAGAGGGGATTGGAAACAGCCAAAGCTTGTTGTCCATCCGGTGAGAAAGCGACTGCCTGAAGCACGCCGCCGAAACCTTCCGACTGATCGCTCTCTGAGCTTGTCTTACCGGCAGAATCAGAATTCGTTTTCGCAGAACCAGCACTAGCTTTCGCAGCATCCGAGCGGGTTTTCAGGTCAGCCTCACTAAGACCGAGCAGATGAACTATCTTTCCGGTGTTGACATCCCACAACGCCGCCCCTCCGTAACCCTCATTAGCAGCATCGCCGCCTCCGGTCAGGATAAACTTCCCGTCCGGCGAGAAAGTGGCTGGCCCGATGGCCGCAAATCTTTTCACCATCTTTCCCGCCTTGAGATTCCACAAGCGCACATCCTCTACCTCATGCTCATGGCCGACGATGGTGGGCTTTTCACCGCTCGATAAAATCAACTGGCCGTCAGGCGAAAAAGCAAGCGCGCCGACCGGATGCTGATAACCAACGAAGCGCTGCACGACCGCGCCCGTCGCTGCGTCCCAGAGACGAATCGTGTAATCCTCATGGTCGTAATCGCCCCCGCCCGTCACGACGAAGCGACCATCCGGTGAGAACTGCGCGACCTTCACGGCACTTGCTCCGCGTTCGACGAAACGTCGAATGACTCTTCCGGTCACGGCACTCCACAAACGCGCGCTCCCATCATCGGATGCAGTCAATACAGATTGTCCATCCGGCGAAAACTCAGCGACGCCGATACGAGCCGTGTGCCCGACGAAACGGCGCAACTCTTTCCCCGTCGCCGCATCCCACAAGCGCGCAGTGTTGTCGGGCTTCTCTTTTGTCTCACCCGTCTCATCGGAATCTCCGCTGCCCGTTAAAATGAGACGGCCATCCGGCGAGAAGGCTACCGCCGTCACAGGACTCTTGTGCCCGACGAGGCGACGGATCACTCTGCCGGTCGCCGCTTCCCACATAATCGCAATCGGATCATCGCCGCCCGACACAACAAGGCGACCGTCCGGCGAAAAAGCTGCGGCGTTGATGCGGCCTGAATGTCCCAGTTGGACTACCAACTGTGGATTATTGTTTGTCGCCGTCGCTGTGCTTTCAACCCGCCTAACTGGGCTTCCGGCCCGCCTAATTGCCTGCCCTGTAGCACCGCTCTGTCCTAAATGCGCCGCAAAAACGATCAAGAAGATTTGATAAATTTTATGCAGAAATGTTGGCTTGCTCATCAGATTGCTGCTCCTGATCGTAAGCGAGGAAGGATACTGTTCTAACGCGGCCCTGATTATTATCCCGCAGCGATTTTTTTACAACATGCAGCAGAGGCCCGCGCCCCACGTGAAGCCTGCGCCGAAGGCTGGAAGCAAAAGATACTCGCCCGGCTGAATGCGTCCTGAGCGGCGCAAGGTATCGAGCGCGATGCCCATCGAGGCCGAAGAGGTGTTGCCGTAATCTTCGAGGACGGAGATGACGCCGCCTTGGTCGGTCGGGAACTTGAGACCGCGCGCGACCTGCGCGAGCAGGTTGGCGTTAGCCTGATGTGGCACCATCCAGCGCACGTCGGTGGCCGCGAGGTTGTTGCGCTGTAAGACTGTCTGACAGGCCGCGACGATCTTGCGCGAGGCTTGCAGGATGACGGACTGGCCGACCATGCGTGCGGCGTAGTCAGCCGCGTGTTCGTTTGTTTCATGCGCGCGCGTCGTCCCGAACTCTGTGCCGGGACAGCGAATGCCCAAGTCGTCAATATAACTGCCGTCGGTGGCGAGATGCACGTCAATGATTTCGAGCGCGCCGTCTGTCTTTTCGTTAGAGACGATGAGCGCAGATGCTCCGTCGCCGAAGAGCATGGAGGTCGTGCCCGCTTCGGGCGAGAGGTCTAGGAAGGCCGATTGAATCTCTGCCAGACAGATGGCGACGTGACGAGCCGCGCCGGATGTGACGAGCGCGCCAGCGAGTTGCAGAGCGTAGAGCGCGTTGCAGCAGGCTGCGCGAATGTCGAGGCATGGAATCTCGCGCAAGCCCAGAGCTTTTTGCACGGCGGGCGCGCTGCCGGGAATGAAGCGGTCGGGCGTCATCGTGCCGAAGAGTAGATAATCAACGTCTTCCGTCTTCAACTTCGCGTCTGCGAGCGCGAGATTGAGCGCGTTTGATGCAAGTGAACTGGTCGTCGTGCCTTCGGCAGCCCAGCGACGGCGACGAATACCGGAGGATTTGAAAATCTGTTCGGCTTCGAGGCCGAGACGTGCGGCGATCTCTTCGTTACCGATTGATTGTTCGGGCGCGAACATACCCGTGCCCGTGATATAGGCTTTCACAGAGCTTAACCTTTGCGCGAGGCGACGTAGCTCTCAATCGCTTCGAGTGTCTGAAAGTTGGCGGGCTTCACGTCGGCGTCCGGTACGGAGATGCCCGTCTCGCTCTCAAGCACGCCGATGAAATCCACGAGCGCGAAGCTATCGAGCGCCCCCATCTTAAAGAGGTCGTCGCCAATTTGCGGTTGACCCGCTCCATTGTTCTGCGCGTTCTCGTTCAGAAAATCCAACACACCTTGCGGCAATGCCATATTGTTTCCATCCTTATGTTTAAGTCTACCAAGTCTAGCGAGTCTAGCGAGTCTGTCGAGTCTTGCAAGTCAAACGGACTCGACAGACTTGCTAGACTCGCTAGACTCAATTTCATTTTCCTTTGGCGACGAGTTGATTACCGGCGCGGGCTTTGTATTTCGTGTAGCCGTCGTTGATGGCCTCGTAGATGAGACGCCCGACGATCTCTGAGCCTTCGGCTGTCGGGTGTGTCAAGTCTCCACCGACCAAGTGATTCTTGCCTGTGCCCGAAGACCATTTAGCCATCGTGCCTTCGCCGCCCATCGCCTGATACGTGTTGAAGAAGGCGACCCTTTCGTCCATCGCCACGCGGCGTTGCATCTCGACGATCAGCGGGATCGCCGGATTCGTGATGACTTTGCCGCCGGGCGCGCGTTTGCCTCTGTCCATCGGCGAGAGAACGAGGATGGCGACGTTGGGCAGCGCCTCGCGCACGCGCCGGATGACTTCGTGTAAATCTTTTTCATACTTCTGCATCTGGTTGGCCGAAGCGTACTCGCTCTCGTTCGTGCCGTAGTTGATGATGACCAGATTCGGATTGCGATGGCCTAGTTGCTCGACCCAGTGGCTTTCGTTCATCGCCGCGACGAGCAAGCCCGCATAAGCGCCGTTGACGCCGAGACTGTCATAGACGACGCCCGGCCCGTCGTTCTCAATCACCGCGCCGAAGAGCCGCACGTTGCCGCTCGTCGTCTTCACTTCAAACGTATTCTCGCCGGGCGCGCGAGCTTTAATCTCGTAGAAGCCAGAAGTATCGGCATCGCCGCTCGTTGAAACGGTCTGCGAGTTTTCATTGTTGACGCTGACGCTGAACTGTCCGCCATTCGGCTGGCGCAGGAAATAGACATCCATGCGCGAGAAATTTTTCCCTGTGTCGCCCGTGCTCGCAGGCGCGAAGCGCGCATACTTGCCCGGCCCGTTCGCTGTGAACGAGACGCCGCCGAGACCGAAATCGCCCGTGCTGCTGCCAGGCCCCATCGGATTATCATCCCAGCCGCCGCCCGACGTGAACGTGATGGCCTGATGGCCGTACCAGGCCCACGGACGATCCATCAGGATGAAGCCGTGCCCCGCATCGCCGAACTGTTCTTGCAGCAGGCGACGCACGGTGCTCGTGATGCCGTCATTCGTAATCGGCGAATCGCCGTAATGCGTGACGCGCGTGACTGCGCCAGTTTGTTTGGCATCGGTGCGGGCGAGCGCGGCGTAGAAGGAGTTGAGCGCGCCCGCAGGGTCTTCAATCGGATGCTCGGAGCCGACGATGACGGGCGTATCAGTTCCGGTTGAAGACGCTGTCGTCTCGGCGGTCGTCGCAGAGCCGCCACTGCCGGGAATGCTCGTATCCGATGAGCCGCTACTCTTGAAGGAGACGAGTTCGTGCGGGTCTGGCAGCATCTCGTGGTACGCCTGATCTTTACTGCTCAACATCGCGCTCAGTTTTGGAATGAAGAGCGGCAGCGACGCGAAGATGAAGACGAAGAGAATCGTCTGCGCGGGCTTGCTCAAGAGGATGTGGCGCGCGCGTTGACTTTTGGCGACAGGCATCTCAACCGCTGGCAGCGTGATTGCAGGTGGGTTATTTACGCGCGGTTTGACCGCAGGCGAATTAAACACAGCCGGGTTGACCACAGGCGAAGCAACAGCAGGTTGTGTGCGAGCGGGCGCATCAACCGTCGGCACTTCATCATCGTCGTTGCGTACGACATCATTATTGCGTGCGCCAGCGATGACTGTCATTTCACTCTGCGAGTCAACGATCTTCGATCCGGCGTGCGCGATGAGCGAGAGCGGCACACCGCACTTGCTGCAAAACTTCGCATCGCCTCGCGTCGCTGCTCCACAAACTTTACAGACTATATCCATAACTTCCCTAAAACCTTTTCAGTCGAACTCTTCGTCAGAAATTTCCGTAAACAAGCGCACCGCCCGCGCTCGAAGCGTAGTAGAGGCCGAAGACGATGCCCAAGATCAATAAAGCCTGTGCAGGCGATGGCAGCCACGTCCAACCACTGCGAACCCTGTCAAGCGCATCTTTCGGAAACCAGTGCGCTAGATAACCGATGATGAGAACGATCAAGACGGAGACAGGGAGATTGAAAGAGCCTATCGGAATGCTCAACACCGGCGCGGTCAGATGCGGGATGGAAAACTGCAACGCGCCGAAACGAGCGAGGATGTTCTTTGCCTGACCGATGCTGCTCGCGCCGAAGAAGACCCACGTCAAACAGATAAAGTGGAACGTGACGAAAACGCAGATGGCTTTGATCCACCATTGCTGGCGCGGCTTGCGCTTCTTCTTCCTACGTCGCTGCTCCCACCATTGATTGACCGCTACGCCCAGCCCGTGCATCGCGCCCCAGATCACAAAAGTCCAGCCCGCGCCGTGCCAGATGCCGCCGATGAGCATCGTGACGATGGCTTTCCAGTAGAGATTGAAAGTTTTTCTGGGCGAGCCGGGCAAGCTGGAGAAGACGTAATCTCTCAGCCACTCGGAGAGCGTGATGTGCCAGCGTCGCCAGAAGTCCGGGACATTGCGCGCGCGATAAGGCGAGTTGAAGTTGACCGGCAGCGTGAAACCCAGAAGCCGCGCCGATCCGATGCCGATGTCTATGTAGCCGGAGAAGTTGAAGTAGATGTAGAGCGCGTAGCCGTAGATGGCCGCGAGTATCTCCGTCGAAGAGTAAAGCTCCGGCTGCGTGAAAGCGCCTTCGACGAAGCTATTCCAGAGAAAGGTGGCGGTCGCAAACTTGATTGCGCCGAGCATGATTTGGAAGATTGCGTGTGTGCCGTCTTCGCTCTTGAGCGTCGGCTGCTGCCGGAACTGCGGGATGAGTTGATGCGCGCGCGTGAGCGGCCCGATCTCGACGGTCGGGAAGAATGAGACGAAGGCCAGGTACTCAAAATAATTCGTCGCTGGTCGCGCGGGTTTCTCTTTCGTGTTGCGATAGGTGTCAATCACGTAGCTCAGCGAGCGAAATGCCAGGAACGAGAGACCGACAGGCCAGACTAAGTGCAACACGGTGGGCGGAACTTGCCACCCGAATTTTCCGAAAAGGTTCGAGAGCGGCTCAGAGAAGAAGTTGAAATACTTGAAGACGGCGAGCGTGCCGATGTCTGCAATGATGCTGACTCCCAAAAGCATCTTGCGACGGCGCGTGTCTGTGTTCGCACCGATAGCGCGCGCCGTCAGGAAGTCAATCGTCGAAATCAGAAAAATGAGCGCGAGGAATTTCCAGTTCAGCAGCGCGTAGAAATAGTAGCTGACGCCGCAGATGAAAACGACACGAACAATCGCCGGAATAAATCGCCATGAGAGAAAGAGCCAGTAGGCGAAGAAGACGAC
The DNA here is from genome assembly GCA_032159235.1 of Acidobacteriota bacterium. Lineage (GTDB taxonomy): Bacteria > Acidobacteriota > Blastocatellia > Pyrinomonadales > Pyrinomonadaceae > QHXM01. Next base: position 9,354 of record JAVHWW010000042.1, on the reverse strand, counting down.
AGCTAAGAAGATCGCGTACTTACCGCTATAAAACATTTATCGCTCCATCAATAAAGGCGGACGTGTGCGGCGTCCTGCTCTTGCCTTCAAAATCGCACTCGAAGGGCGCACGCCAACCGTTCAAGGTGTGGCGCAGACCCCTCGATTATCGCTAAAGATTGAAATGCTATTAACCCGTGCATCAACGTCGTGGAAACCGAGACATCCGCAGGACGAGGTTCAGGTCTCACCGCTTAACATCGCTGTGGCTATCCACATCAATCGCAGGCTCGACAAGTTTTGAATGATGAGTTTTGAGTTCTAAGTTTTTCTTTAACTCATAACTCAAAACTCATAATTCATAATTCGCAAAGCGTGTCGAGTGATCTTTGCGGGAAAACAAAATCGCTTTGAAACCTTGGATGTTGAGCGCCCCGAAAGGAGCTTCTCGCGCGCGTCGCTTTGTCTGAGAGTCGGGGGGCCAACCGAAACGCACGATTTCAGCACCGGCGTGAATATACAGAAGGACTTAGGCGGAATGCAAGGAAGGCGAGACGCGGGGACGCGGAGACGCGGCGAAAAGGAAAGAGAGGTTTCGTCAGTAATTCTTTTTCTCGCCGCGTCTCCGCGTCTCCGCGTCCCCGCGTCGCTCCTATTCTTGTCTGCCTCTGCGCGGTGGCGTCGTGGTGCGCGGCGTGCGCGTCAGGTATTTTTTGTAGGCGTCGGAGATGTCCTCGTAGAACATCGTGCCCATCCGCGCGTAGCCTTCTTTGGTCAGGTGAACGTGGTCGCCCTGTCCAAGCCCTTGCGCGACCCAAGTCTCCATTGAGTTTGCGCCGCCCATCGCGCCGTATGAACTCCAGAAGGCCGCTCCGACCTGAAAGGCCGCGCGTCTTTGCGCTTCGATCATCGCGGGCATCTTCGTGCCGGCGAGCGCAACGTCACCGCGATCCGGCGGGCCATAGACGAGAATCGAAGCCTGTGGCGCGGCACGTCGGAAGCGTTGGAGGATGGCTGCGAACATGCGCTGGTAAGAATCAATCGTCCAATCGTCGTCGGTCACTTCGTTCGTGCCGTAGGCGACGATAATCAGGTCTGGCTTGCGCTGCACGATGTTGTCAACGAATGCCGTGTCGTTCCAACTGACTAAACGCTTGGCGCGTGCGCCGTTGATGCCGAGCACGTCGTAGCTGACGCCGGGCGCGATGTGCTCGGTGACGATGCCGAGAATGCGCGTCTTGCCTGCCTGAGTTGTGCGAACTTCGATGCGATGCAGACGATCTGCGGGCGTGTCGAACGTGTAGTAGTCAGGCAAGGGAGCATCGGACGCGAGTGAAAGAGGCTGTTCGAGCACGCTCTGCCCATCAAGTGTTATATCAATCGTGCCGCCGCCGGGCTGACGCAGGTAGTAAACTTCAAAGTGATTGCAGTTGGTTTCGAGCCACGCGCGCTCGTCCGCTTTGGTGGTGGCGAGACTGATTCCGGCGAGACCGTAGATTCCGTTCGGCTCGACGCGGCCACCGATGCCGTCAATCTCCCAGCCGGAAGTTGCGCCGCTCAGAACGCCGTGACGCGGAGTTGACATGGGATTGTGCGGCACCATATAGCCCGCGCCGCCGTCGCCGAAGTCGCGTTGGAAATCGTGACGGATTTCGGCGGTCAGAATGTCTGCGGCTGTGTGCGAGTCGCCGAAGTGCATGATACGCACAGGCTCGATGCGTCGCTTGATGGTCGAGAGTTTGCTGAAGAACTTTTCCAGTGCGGCGGCGTTCTCAAGACCTCTGACGCTTTTCAAAGCGGGCTTCGGCGGCGTGGTCTGCTGTGGATTCTGTGGTTGCTGTGCCACGCCTGTCAGCGCCGTTAAAATGCTGAGGTGGAATAAGAGACCGAGTGAAACTGCTAAGAACTTCTTCATCACGCTTTTCTTCATCTTGACTACGATGACCTCATGTTCAAGTCTCTTTTGCGATTAAATCCAGCGAAAAAGCCGGAACAGGGGCGTCCATTTGATTGGCCTTGCCCTCAGCGCGAGGTGTACAGCTTAAAAGGTGTGGCCTCTATCTGCAAGACCGTCTGCGCTCCAATCGCAAACCGGACGCAGAAAAAGAGATGCGCTCAAGGGAGTGGCGGTTGCCGCTCCTGCGCCTGAAATGAGAATATCACACGTTGTTCGCGGAACGAACTCTAATTTCCCTTGAATAGTGTCTCAATTTGAAATTAAAGAAGCATGGGACGACATATATGATGTTAAAAAGACTGATTTTGATTGGAATGATTTGTTTTATGTCTGTTGGATTTCAACTCAGCAGTTGTCAGACACAGCAGGATGACCGGATAATTGTGATGAGTCCTGACGTTCATGCCGACCTTGTTTACTTTTTTAAAAGAGGAACAACTGACGATCAAATTTTTGATTTTGGAAGAACAGTTACTGGAATACCAAATGGTAATTCCGGTTTTTCAGACCTTCCTGGAATAATGACTGGTGTTAGAGTCACTATCAGTGGGTTTGTTGGTGAAGCGATTAACTTTCAACCGGATGCTACCGCAGAACAAAAAGCATTTGTCAAAAAGCGTGTCTTGGATTCTCCGCTCATTTACAAGGTCTATGAAAACGTTGTGCCCAATCGAATAAGTGATTTGTAACTTTTCCTTTCGGCTATTCAAATTGACCCGCTACTTTTTTCTTCATCTGCAACTATCCTTTTCTTCGTACAATGTCTCTATATCAATGAAGGGGCGAAACGATTGTGACACGCCGCGCGCAAGCAGCATGAGCAGGACAAGCATTGAGACACCGGACGAATTGCTTGTCATCGAAGCGGTCTTCGGAGATTTTGAAGCCTTCGATGAACTGGCCTTGCGTTATCGCGCGGCGGTTGTCCGCACGGCGCAAGCAATCGTCGGACGCGAGGACGCTGAAGATGTCGCGCAGGATGCGCTGCTCCTGGCTTTCAAGGCGCTGCCTTCGATTGAAGACCCGACGAAGTTTGCGGCGTGGCTCTCGGCCATCACGCGCCATCGGGCGCTCCGTTTCAACAAACGCGAGAGCGCGCACAAGCAAGGCCGCATCGAGTTTGACGAACTGCTGCTCGAACAGATCGGCGCGCTCGCCGGGCCAGCCGTTGACGAAAGCGGCGTTGATGAAGAGGTCAAACACGCGCTCGAAAATATTCCGGCGGATTACGCGCTCGTCCTGCGCCTGCGTTTTCAGGACGAGATGCCGCTCAAGCGCATCGCTGCGTTTCTGGGCGTGACGCTCTCGACCGTGAAGTGGCGCGTGCATCGCGGCAAAGAGTTGCTGCGCGAACAGATTGAGATTTTCCGAACGAGAGGTGAAACATGGAAAGAGATCAAGAGTTATTGAAACTTATCAACGTGCTGCGCCGAACGGGGCGCATGGCTTCGCAGGCGCACTGGACAGGAGAAGACAAGGATGCTGCTGCCTTCTGCGCTAATAAATACAATCGCGTGCTCGCGCGTCTGAAAGAGTTGGACGAAACGGTCGGCGCGGTCTTCGAGCCTTTGCCTGCGGATAGTTCTCTGACTGTCACGGCCATCGCGTGTCGTCAACTCGCAGCCTACTATGAAGACGAACTCGGAGCGGCTGGCGGATTTCGCGGAGCTTATGGCTTTGCCTTCGACCCGCGCTGGTTTGCTCGCGGCAAAGAGTCCAAGCGCGACTGCCGAAACTTCTGGCGCGAGGCCGGTCACGACATTGAAGACTTGGGTGAGTTCATCCGCGAGAGCATCGCCGAATGGACACGACGACGCCAACCTGCAAGAGAAGCAACGCACGAAGGCACTGAGACGGAAACGAACGGCGCACAAACTTAGAAGTTGTTTGCAAGTCCCGCAGGGACGAGATAATAGTAGCCCGGCACGTCAGTGCCGGGAATCTGCGTGAGAACGAATGGAGTTCCGTCAGGAACGGCATCACCATATGTCGTTCCTGACGGAACTCCGCAGAGACTACTACTCTTTTCCCAGCACTGACGTGCTGGGCTACTGTTCTATCGTCCCTAACGGGACTTTTCAAACTCTTTCTTAAAAGCTCATAGGTGACGCTCAATGGAAACTGTTATTTCCATTCAAGACCTGCGCAAGACTTATCAACTGAAGCGCAATCGTCAGGCCGTCGAAGTGAAGGCTGTTGACGGAATCAATCTGGACGTAGCGCGCGGCGAGTTCTTCGGCCTGCTCGGACCCAACGGCGCGGGCAAGACGACGACCATCGGCATTCTCACGACGCGCGTGCGCCCCACCGGCGGCGTCGCTTTGGTTGACGGCATTGACGTGGCGCGCGATCCGGTCGCCGTCAAACATCGCATCGGCGTCGTTCCGCAAGCCAACAATCTGGATCGCAGTCTGACCGGGCGCGAGAATCTACTCTTCCACGCCGAATACTTCGGCATCCCGAAACAACAGCGCGAGCAACACGCCGAAGAACTACTCACGCGCTTCGAGTTGAGCGAGCGCGCAGACGAGAAGCCAGACAAATATTCCGGCGGCATGGCGCAGCGTTTGAAGATTGCGCGGGCGTTGATGCACGACCCCGCGATTCTCTTTCTTGACGAGCCGACGACAGGACTCGATCCGCAGTCGCGCCGCGCGATGTGGGATTTACTTCAAGAGTTGAACGCAAAGGGACAAACCATCTTCCTCACCACGCACTACATGGAAGAGGCAGATCAACTGTGCCAGCGCGTCGCCATCATGGACAAAGGCAAGTTCCTCGCGCTCGACTCGCCCGCCAATCTCAAGCGCAGCGTTCCGGGCGGCTATCTGATCGAGCTAACAGTCCACGCCGCAGACGATGCCGCTCAAGCTCTCGTCAACTCACTACGCACTCTGCCCGGCGTCGCCGAAGTCAATCGAACGGACGGCTTGATTCGTCTCTACGCAGACAAAGCCGAAGGCTTACTCGCCAATGCCATGCGCGCGGCCAGCGATCACGCCGTCAACGTCACGGACGCGCACGTCTCCGAGCCGAGCCTTGAAAATCTTTTCTTACATCTGACCGGGCGCAGTCTCAGAAGCTGATTAATTCCTGGCAGGGAACACAATGTTTGAGAAATTGCGATAATGAATCTGTACCCGGCAGACATTAAAATTCACAGCAGCAAGCGAAATACTTAGTCCGAAACATAAAGGCAAGGCGGGAATTATGGATTCGACTTATCACATTACTCTTGAAGCAGAGCCGAAAGCCAACGACATGAATGCAATTATGCAAGGACTCCTCTCGTTTAATAAGCTTCATACAGGCGGGGATGCTCCTCAGTATTTAGTCATCACCGTGCGCGATGGTGATGAGGCAGTCGTCGGTGGAATGGTCGGTGCTACTTACTTGGACTGGCTGAACGTCCATGCGCTATGGGTGTCAGAAGAGTTGCGTGGTCGTGGATACGGCAGCGACTTGCTCGCGGCTGCGGAAGAAGAGGCAGTGCGGCGTGGGTGCGCGAACGCCTTCCTTGAGACTCTTAGTTTTCAGGCTTTACCGTTTTATGAGAAGCGTGGTTACGTTGTCTTCTGCACGCTGCCGGACTTCCCGCCGGGCGGAGCGAAGTATTCTCTCTCCAAATCCCTGCGCGCGAAAGAGAGCTAATAACGAATTGTGTGTGAAACTCCATCTGAGGAGATAACAAACATGGCAACGATGGCGGCGCTCCTGCACCGCGACATGCGCGTGGCACGGCGCGAGATTAAATCTTTCTTTCTGCGCGTCGGGTTGCAGCCGCTCCTGTTCACTTTCATCTTCGGCTACGTCATGCCGCGACAGGGCATCGTCGCGCCGGGCTACACTAATCTCCTGCTGCCCGGCATTCTCGCTTTGAGCATGACGCTTTCAGGAATGCAGTCGGTTGCGCTGCCGCTCGTCATCGAGTTCGGCTGGACGAAAGAGATTGAGGATCGCCTGCTCGCGCCGATCAGTATCAGCGGAATAGCGATTGAGAAAATACTGGTGGGCATTATTCAATCAGTCATCGCCGGACTAATTGTGCTGCCGCTCGCGTGGCTGGTGATGGGCGTGAGTCTCCATCTGGAACTTTACAATCTACTGCTGCTCCTCGCGGTTTCGTTCCTGACAAGTTTGCTCTTCTCGTCCTTCGGCATGGTCATCGGCACGATAGCTCAACCGCAACAGGTCGGACTCATCTTTCAAGTCCTGTTAGGGCCGATGATCTTCTTCGGCTGCGCGTATTATCCCTGGGCAGCGCTCCACACCATTCCCTGGTTTCAATACTTCGTGCTCATCAATCCGCTCGTCTATGCCAGCGAAGGCTTTCGCGCCGCGCTCACGCCGCAACTACCGCACATGTCGCTCTGGCTCATCTTCGGCGGGCTGCTCGGCTTCTCGCTGCTTTTCACATACCTCGGACTCAAACAGTTTGAGAAGCGCGCGGTGGACTGAGACAAGCGGCGCGGTGTTCGGCTACAATGTGCGAAGGTTTTAGAATCTGTTTGAAGTCCCGGAGGGACGCCATAACAGTAGCCCGGCACATCAGTGCCGGGCCGCAAGCGAGAGAGAACGAATCGAGTCCCGTAGGGACGGCATTACGGTATGTCGTCCCTACGGGACTCTACAGGCTTCTATTATCTCGTTCCCGGCACTGACGTGCCGGGCTACTGTTCTCTCGTCCCTGCGGGACTTTGCAAACAGATTCTCAATACTATTTCATTGAAAGCATAAAACAGATGACATCAATAGCACCGTCACGCCGCAGTCACGTCTCCAACAAAGCGAGCCGTTTTACAGAATCCGTCATCCGCGAGATGACACGCGAAGCCTTGAAGCACGGAGCCGTCAATCTCTCGCAAGGCTTCCCGGACTTCCCTGCTCCCGAAGACATCAAGTCGCACGCGATGCAGGCCATCGCCGACGACGTGAATCAATATGCGATTACGTGGGGGGCGCGCGATTTTCGTCAGGCTATCGCACGTAAGACTGAATGGTATCTTGGTTTGACGATTGATCCCGAAACAGAAATCACTGTCACCTGCGGCTCGACCGAAGGTATGATCGCGGCGATGATGGCGACGGTTGATCCCGGCGAAGAGGTCATCGTCTTCGAGCCGTTCTACGAGAACTACGGCCCCGATGCGATTCTCTCCGACGCGCGCCCGCGCTACGTTTCTCTTCGCGCGCCCGATTGGAGTTTTGACCGAGAAGAACTACGCGCCGCCTTCAACGAGAAGACGAAAGCCATCATCATCTGCAACCCGAACAACCCAACCGGCAAAGTCTTCACGCGCGACGAAATGGAATTCATCGCCTCGCTTTGCAGAGAGCACGACGCGCTCTGCTTCACAGACGAAATCTACGAGCACATTCTCTATCCACGCGAAGACGCGGAGATCGCGCACATCTCGATGGCGCAGCTTGAAGGGATGCGTGAAAGAACCGTCATCGTCAACTCGATGTCGAAGACCTATTCCGTCACGGGCTGGCGCGTCGGCTACTGCATTGCGCCGCCTGAAATCACAAATGCGATTCGCAAAGTCCACGATTTTCTGACCGTCGGAGCGGCAGCGCCATTGCAGACTGCTGGCGCGTATGCGCTCTCTTTGCCGAAAGAGTATTACGACAAATTGCAATCGGATTACGTCGCGCGCCGCGACCTGCTTTTGCCTGCGCTCGAAGCGGCAGGCTTTCGCACCTTCCGACCGGACGGCGCTTACTACATTATGACGGACATCAGCGCGTTCGGCTTCAAAACGGACGTTGAGTTCACGCGCCATCTGATTCGCAACGTCGGCGTCGCCTGCGTGCCCGGCTCATCCTTCTACAGCCGCCCGGAACTCGGCGCGCAACAGGTTCGCTTCTGTTTCTGCAAGCGAGACGAGACACTAATTGCTGCTGCTGAGAGATTAAGCAAGCTGCGTTAATTCACCACAAAGGCACAAAGGCACTGAGAGAAGAGAAAACGCTGAACGATGAACACGGAACGCCGAACTGAAAAGCAAAGCGGTTGTCTTTACTTGTTTTCATCTCATCATTCAGTGTTCCGCATTCCGCGTTCGACTGTGTCTTTGTGCCTTTGTGGTTTTCTAACTCTTACTCATTGCGCGTAGCTTGATCTTCATCGAGTAGTCTGGTCGTGTTTTCAGTCACGCTCGGCGGTGAGACAAGTTCTAGGGTGTTCACACGACGCGATGTGAAATCGGAAGCGGGAATGCTCTGCGGCGGAGGTAAAGCAGAAGCCCGCACGTGCGCGTTGAGTTGCGCAGGTGTGATGGGAGGTGCGTAAGCGGGAGCATCTCGTCTCGCGCTGCGTGCGCTTTGCTCGTAGATGGTTGCGTAAAGAATTCGCATCAGTCCGCCCGCGAAACAGATCACTGCGGCAAGCGGCACGAGGAGTTCCGGCAGGATACGTCCGTGATTGAAATCGCTCAGGATAGCCAGGATAGGCACAATCACCACGCCGACCAGCATCATCATCACGCCCTGACGCACACCTCTGCGACGCGGCGACATCGCCTGCTCATGCAACTCATCACCGCCGGAACTGAGGACACCACCCTGCGCCAACAACTCCACGACACCGCCCAGTGGAAAACCACAGCGCGAACAGAAGCGCATCTCCGTCGAAGCCTGTTGTTGTCCGCACTGCGGGCAATACATCGCTGGAAACCTTCTTTGAAGTAATGAACTATGAGCCGAACTTTCCTGTTTTAGAGTACGAGAGTGCACGCGCTCATGTTTCGAGCAAGTGTGGCATAATCAGGGTTGAGACGGAAGAGATCAGAATGGAAATTGTGAGTTTTGAATTGTGAGTTTTGAATTACAAGACAAACGCTTTCAATTCAAAATTCAAAACTTAAAATTCAAAATTACTCTTATGTGGGATGCCAAACGCCAGGCCATCTGGCTCACAACCGCGATTGCGCTCGCCACGTTCGTCGTTTATCAGGACGCACACGACGAAACGGGACGCTTCGACCCAGCCTACTTCGCGCTGCTGGAAATAATTTTCCTGCTCGTTATCATCATCATGTTTTATATTTACTCACGAAAGAAAAAGTAGTAGGTGATAAGATAAATTTCTGAGGAGAACGTTGGATGAAAAGCTGCCCTGCCTGCAACCGCACGTTTGAAGATACGTTCACCTTCTGTCTCATAGATGGTTCAATTCTCTCCGCGCCCTTTGATCCTCTTGCTACGCGGCAGAATCCTAATGTGCGGAACACTGATTCTCCACCGACAGAGGTTATGCTGCCTCAGAATTTTCCCAACAGAGATGCTCTGCCTCCAACGATACCTTCTCCGCAGCCAGGATACACACCGCCACCAATTAGTAACGCCGTGCCATATCCGCAGTATCCGCAATTTCATCAGGGACAATATGCTGTCAGCAGCCCTCAGAAAAGGAG